>SCRL01000089.1 GCA_004298065.1 Gammaproteobacteria bacterium
AGGCCGACCTGAGACGTGAGGGACCCACGTTGTTTGTGGGCGAGCCTTCCGGGGCAGAACGGTTTTGGTGACTTTTGCCAAGACAAAAGTCACCCGGGGGTGCAGGGGGCGGAGCACCCCCGCAATTAGCTTTTCGATCGCGCCCGAAGGGCGCACAAGACTTTTATGCGTTGGGCGCCCCGCGAAGTATTACTAAAAATAAAAAAAAAGCCCGCTTGCGCGGGCTGAGGAGAGTAATCGTCAGTTTTTTCGGAGTCGATCAGGGCTTGATGTAGGCGTAGCCCTTGCCCTGGAGGATCGCGATCTCGGCCACACCACTCGGGACGATGTCCTTATCCGAGACATCGTGCAGGTCGGTCTTGTAGTTGAGCTTCTTCCCTTTCAGGGTGTTGGCGCACACGTTGAACGCCACGCCATCGAGTTTCAGCTTGTCCACCTTGGCCTTGACGTCTTCGTCGGACTTGGCGAGCTGGAGCATAGCCAGACCGTTGCCGTGCATCACGACCTTGATGTCGGCCTTGTCCTTGCCGACGGCGTTGAGGTGGTTCTGGACGTTGCCGAGCGCCGCCTTCAGCGTTTTCGGATCGTCGGAGTTGATGTGGTACACCGCCTTCATTTTGTCGTCCTTGGCGGCGGTAGTGGCGCAGCCCGTGGCGCCGAGCGCCAGCAGGCCGAGCAGAACGAGTGGTACAGCTTTGCGCATGGGAGTCTCCTGTGTCACGTAGTGGTTAAAAACGACAGCTTGTTGTCACCATGGCTAGGTGCGGATATAGGCCCAGCCCTGTTGCTGGCGACGCATGATCTGCGCCACGCCAGAGTCGATGACCGTCACCCCCGGGAGCAGCCGGGCGGTGATGCCGTGCTCACGCTTGAGCCGGTCGATGGTGTTCTGACAGGCGGCGAACGTGAGGTTGTCGTAATCCCGCTGCATCCGGCGGATACGCTCGGCGAAGCGCGTGGTATCCGCGCGCACCAGATCGAGCCCGCCGGCGTTGATTACCACTTCAACGCGCGCGCTTTGGTGCTGTTCGCGGTAGAAGCGCACCAGATTTTCGATTTCATCGAGCGTCTCGGGGCTGTGCGCGGCGTTGGCCTGGCTCACGTGGATGAGCACCTTCGCGGTGCTGTCGGCAATGAACTGCGGCTTGTAAGGCAGCAGCGGAACGTCGTCGTCGGCAGCGGCCACCGCCGGCGCGGCGGCCCTCACGTCCGGCGCTGGTGCCACGACAGCGGTTTTGACGAGGGTGGAGCGCGGCGCCGGCAGCGGGACCGCGCGGTTGGTTTCGGGTTGGAACGCCTGCGTCTCGGCGGCTGTTTGGCGCGGAGCCGGTTGGTGCAGCACCCAGCCTAGCGCCATGCCGACCGCCAGCGCGACGCTGGCAGCGACGCCAAGCCCGAAACGGCTGTGGCGGTGCGCGGCCTGTGCCTGCGTGGGCGCGCCCGGCAGGTCCTGGTAGGAAAGACGGACCATGTCCTGAAGCTTGCGCAGCTCGCAGACGCGACGGCTCAGGGCCTCGTCCTGGCTCACGCGCAGGTACGCGCGGTCCTTTTCCTCCAGCGTCAGCTGGTTGTCCACGAAGGCGTTCAGGAATTCGTCGGAAAATTCCTGTTTCCGGTTATCGTCGTCGCGATGCGTCATTTGATCCTCCGGATCAGCACGCCGGGTTTCACGGCATCCGTTGTCGGCTGCGTCATTAATTCCTGTAGGTGGTCCCGCAGCGCGGTGCGCGCCCGGCACAACCGGCTCATGACCGTGCCGATGGGGATGTCCAGTGCCTGCGCCACTTCCACATAACTGAGCCCCTCGAGGTCTACCAGCGTGATGACCTGGCGCTGGCCCTCGGAGAGCTTGGCGATCGCCGCGCGTACCCGCCCGACCACCTGCTGCCGGCCACTCTCGGTCTCGGGCGTGGCCTCGTGTATCAGCGTTTCCTCGTCGATCTCTTCCGTCGTCTTCAGGCGCCGGAAGTGATCGGCGTAGCAGTTCGCCAGGATACTGTAGAGCCAGGCCGACGAGGCGTTGGGATCGCGCAGCTGCGTCGACTTCGTCAGCGCCTTGGCCAGCGTCTCCTGCACCAGGTCGTCGGCCAGCGACGCGTTGTGCGTCCAGGCGTAGGCGATGCGATAGAGGCGCGTACGGTGCGCCTCCAGGTTCTTGCGCGCCTGGCGTGTGCCGCTGAAAAAGCTGAAGACGTCCAAGGTGGCCACGAAACGGTGCTTCCGGCGTTTTACAATGGATAAGACGGGGTGGATGGAAGAAATATTCCAATTAATACTAGCTGACGAACCCTGTACGTGCCGGAGTGAAACCCCTGAATTAGCGTGGATTCAGGTCGCGGCCCCGACCAGCCCCTGTTCTGGACGCTGCGCGCCGTCGAGCAGTACGCGCCCGTCCCGGATGGAAAGCCGGCCTTCGGCGAACCAGCGCAGGGCGAGGGGAAAAATGCGGTGCTCTTCCTTTAATACGCGTTCGGCCAGCGTCTCCGGTGTGTCGCCCGGCAGTACCGGGACCACGGCCTGGGCCACGATCGGCCCGGCATCCACCACCGGCGTGACGAAGTGCACGCTCGCACCGTGCTCGCGCTCGCCCGCGGCCAGGGCGCGGGCGTGGGTATCGAGGCCGGGGTACTTCGGCAGCAGCGAGGGATGAATGTTGATGAGCCGGCCCGCGTAGTGCTCGATGAACGCGCGCCCGAGGATGCGCATGAAGCCGGCGAGCACGACCAATTTTGGCACGTGCCGGTCGATGGCTTGCCGCAACGCATCGTCGAACGCAACGCGGTCGAGATAGGCGCGGTGGCTTACAACTTCTGTATGCAGATTCGCGGCGCGTGCCCGCGCAAGCCCTTCGGCATCGGGGTTATTGCTGATGACGGCACGGATGTCGAGCGGCAGGCGCCCGGCGTGTACTTCGTCGATGACCGACTGCAGGTTGGTGCCGCGTCCCGAGATGAGGATGACGACCGGCAGCCGGTCTGCATTCATAAAGGTAGCCCTACTTCGCTTCGCTCCGTTCGTCTTGTCATAAGAGCAGTAGCCCTGCTGCGCTCCGCTCGTCCTGTCATTATTTGAGAATGACGACCTGATTGGCGTCGGTGGCGGTTTCGACGTGGCCGATGAGGAAGGCCGTTTCGCCCGCCTGTTGCAGGAGCTTGAGCGTCGGCTCGGCGTCGGCCGCGTTGACCGCGAGCACCATGCCGATGCCGCAGTTGAACGTGCGGTACATCTCGAATTCCTCGACGTTGCCGCCTTCCTGCAGCCAGTCGAACACCGCCGGGCGTTTCCAGGTGCGGGCATCGATCACGGCGCGCATGTTCTCCGGCAGCACGCGCGGCACGTTGCCGGGCAGGCCGCCACCGGTGATGTGCGCCGCGGCGTGCAGCGGGATCTTCTCCAGCAGCGCCAGCAGCGGTTTCACGTAGATGCGCGTCGGCGCCATCAGCGCCTCGCCGAGCGTGGTTTTCCCAAACGCCTCGTCGAGCCTTGCCTTGCGGTGCTTGATGATGCGGCGCACGAGCGAGTAACCGTTGGAGTGCGGGCCGCTGGAGGCGATGCCGATGAGCGTGTCGTTCGCCTTCACCGCCGCGCCGTCGATGATCTTCGATTTCTCCACCGCGCCGACGGTGAAGCCGGCAAGGTCGTAGTCGCCCTCGGCGTACATGCCGGGCATCTCCGCGGTCTCGCCGCCGATGAGCGCGCAGCCGGCCTGTTTGCAGCCCTCGGCGATGCCGGCAATGATTTTTTCGGCCCGGGCATTGTCGAGCTTGCCGGTAGCGAAGTAGTCGAGGAAGAACAGCGGCTCGGCGCCCTGCACGATGATGTCGTTGACGCACATCGCCACGAGGTCGATGCCGATGGTGTCGTGGCGGTCGAGCTCGATCGCGAGCTTGAGCTTGGTGCCGACGCCGTCGGTGGACGACACCAGTACCGGTTCGTGGTAGCGCCCGGTCGGAATCTCGAACATGGCGCCGAAGCCGCCGATGCCGGCGAGGATGCCGGGGCGGGCGGTGGCGCGCGCCAGCGGCTTGATGGCCTCGACCAGCGCATCGCCGGCATCGATATCCACGCCGGCATCGCGGTAGGTCAGGGAAACGCGGGGTTTGCTCACGGTTTTTCCGGGGTTCGCGGAGGCGCTATGGTAGGGCCGGACCGGCGGGGTGTAAACCCACGGTACAGGGATGTAGCGCCCAGTGCCCGAGGCGAACGCTCCTTCGGCAATGGGCGCATCTAGCCGCAATGAGCCCTGTTTCCATGGGCGCAATGCCGCCGTCTCCGAAAGAGCTTCGCCACGGGAGCCGGCGGCTACCGCATGTGGTGCCGAGGATGCAAACCTTGACTTGGGTGGCCCCCTCCCATAGCGTGCCCGCAGATCACGCACCGCCGGCCGGGTGTTTCATCCCGGAAATTCAGGCAAAAACAACCATGACCCTGTCCCACCTGCCGAACCTGATTACGCTGTCGCGGATCGCGCTGGTGCCGGTGCTGATCCTGGTGCTCAAGGACCGCGACTACGGCGTGGCGCTGGCGGTGTTCCTGGTGGCCGGGATTTCCGACGCGCTCGACGGCTACGTCGCCAAACGCTTCGGCTACATAAGCCACCTCGGCGCGGTGCTCGATCCGGTGGCCGACAAGGCGCTGCTCATCGGCGCCTACGTGATGCTGACCATCCTCGGGAACGTGCCGTTCTGGCTCATGCTGACGGTGGCGTTCCGCGACATTCTTATTATTGGTGGCTATCTGGTGTACACCTCGCTCCACGGCGCGATCCACATGCAACCAAGCCGGCTGAGCAAGTTCAACACGCTCGCGCAGATCGCACTCGTGATCTTGATCCTGGCGCACGAAGCGATGCGCTGGGGCTGGCCGATGCTGATCGAAGGCCTCGTCTGGCTCGTGGCGGTAACCACGGTGGCGAGCGGTGTGCACTATGTCTGGCTGTGGGGAGTGAAAAAACACGGGGAGGCCGCGACGTGAGCCGCAGAGCAGGGGCCCCGCGCGAAGCGCGGGGATGCGACCGGCGAATCGGCGCATGCCGCCGACTACGGGCGGTATGGCGTTATCACGCACCTGATGGAGGCGGCTCATGAATAACCCGCGTCTGATCGTCGGTCTTGGGTTTGTCGTCGGGACCGGTGTGCTCATCTATCTGCTGGCGCCGGTACTTATGCCGTTTCTGGTCGGGGCGCTGCTCGCCTATCTCGGTCAGCCGCTGGTGACGCGGCTCACGCGCCGGCGCCTGCCGCGCGTCGTTGCGGTGCTTGCCGTGTTCGCGTTGTTCATCGCCGCGGTCACGGCGCTGCTGCTGTTTCTCATTCCCACGATTCAGCACCAGATCGCAAGCTTCACGCAGCGCTTGCCGCGCTATTTGGATTGGTTGCAGCACGAGGCGTTGCCCTGGGTCGAGAGCGTCACCGGCGCCGGGCTCGCGCTCGACATGGAAACGCTGCGCCAGGCGCTGGTGGCGCACTGGCAGGAGATGGGCGGCTGGCTCAAGGCCTCGGTTGCATACGTGATGCAGTCCGGCCTGCGGATTGTCGGCTGGCTGGTGAGTCTGGTGCTCATACCGGTGGTCACGTTCTACCTGCTGCTCGACTGGGACCGGTTGCTGGCGCGGATCGCGGCGCTGTTCCCGGCCGCGTACCGGCCGCGCCTGCGGCAATTGGCGCTTGAAACCGACGCCGTGCTCGGCGGTTTTCTGCGCGGCCAGTTTTCGGTGATGTTGGCGCTGGCGGCATTCTATTCCGCCGGTCTTTGGCTCATCGGGCTCGATCTGGCGTTGCCGATCGGCATCGCCGCGGGCCTGCTGAGTTTCGTGCCTTATCTCGGTTTCCTCACCGGTCTCGTTGCCGCCGGCATCGGCGCCTGGGTCCAGTTCCAGGACGCGCACATGCTGTTGTGGGTCGCGGCGTTGTTCGGTTTCGGCCAGGCGCTCGAAGGCCTGGTGCTGACGCCGCGGCTGGTGGGCGAGCGCACCGGCCTGCACCCGGTGGCGGTGATTTTCGCCGTCATGGCCGGCGGTCAGTTGTTCGGTTTCACCGGCGTGCTGCTCGCGCTGCCGGTGGCGGCGGTGCTCAAGGTGTGGCTGCGCCACCTGCACGAGTATTACGTGCCGCCGGCACCCACGCGGCGGCGCGCGCGCCGTCCCGCGCCATGAGCCGCCAGCTGCCGCTTAATCTCCGCCTCAAGGACAGTTCCTCATTCGAGAATTATCTGAACGGCGGAAATGCCGCCGCGGTTGAGCACGTGCGCACGGCAATCGCGCTCTTGGCGCACGGTGAAAAAAGCGAGTCGGTGCTGTTTCTGCACGGCCCGGCCGGCACCGGGCGCACGCACCTGCTGCAGGCGGCGTGTCGCGAGGCGCATCACGCGGGTTTGGGCGCGATGTACGTTCCTCTCGGTGAGGCCGGCATCGTGCCGGCGTTGCTGGAAAACCTCGAAGGTGTCGCGCTCGTGTGTCTCGACGAGGTCGAACGCATCGCCGGCAACGAGGAATGGGAGCGCGCGCTATTCGCGCTGGTCGAGCGACTGCGCGTCGCGGGTGGCATGTTAATCGCCGCCGGCGCACGCCCGCCGCGTGAACTCGGATTGAAACTTCCCGATCTCGCGACGCGCCTCGGATGGGGCGCGGTGTATGCGCTGCGCCCGCTGGATGACGCCGGGCGCCTCCAAGCGGTGCAGTTGCGCGCGCGCAATCGCGGGCTCGAGATGCCGGACGACGTTGCGCGCTACATCCTTGCGCGCTACCCGCGCGATCTGGACTCTCTGTTCGCGTTGCTCGAGCGGCTCGATACCGCCACGCTCGCCGAGCAGCGACGCCTTACGATTCCGTTCCTGCGTCGTTTCGAAGACTCTAAACAAAAGCTTTAACCACAGAGAGCACAGAGATCGCAGAGGTTTTTTATTTATCTCGATTTTCTCTGTGTTCTCCGTGTCCTCTGTGGTGAACAAGTTATAAGGCTGTTTCCCGAAAGCGTCTTCGCGCGTGCAGTGCGCCGGTCGCGAAGATGCCGAGCGTCAGCACGGTCTCCATCCACGCCAGGCCCAGCGCGCTGTCCCACGCGAGCGACTGCGCACGCAGTGTCCATGCCAGCACCACGCCCTCGGTGAAGTAGAACAGCATTAGCAGGCCAGCCAGCACGAAGCTCTTCGGCCGGTCGCGCAGCAATCCCGGCAGCAGGAGCAACAGCGGCGCGAGCTTGAGCACGAGCCAGAAAGCCGGATAGCGCGACGGGGCGAGCCAGGACTCCCATAGCAGGGTCAGCGCCAGCAACGCGAAGTAGAGCGAAAGCGCGAGCGGTCGCAACGAAGAGGTCACGCGGATGTCAGCCTTTGGCCTGCAGTTGGCGCGTCACGCGCGCCAGGCGCTCGCCGAGCGCCTGGCACAGTTCCTTCTCGTCGGCGGTGAGCGGCCGGTCGCTGTTTTGGCCTGCGACGTGGCTCGCGCCGTAGGGTGTGCCGCCGCTCGTGGTGCGCGAGAGACCGGGTTCGGAGTAGGGGATGCCGACGATCAGCATGCCGTGGTGCAACAGCGGCAGCATCATCGAGAGCAGCGTGGTTTCCTGGCCACCGTGCAGGCTGCCGGTGGAGGTGAACACCACCGCCGGTTTGCCGACCAGCGCGGCGGACATCCACAGCGAGCCGGTGGAATCGAGAAAGTGCTTGAGCGGTGCCGCCATGTTGCCGAAACGCGTCGGGCTGCCGAGCGCGAGTCCGGCGCACTCCGTCAAATCGTCGAGTGTGGCATAGGGCGCGCCGCTCGGCGGCACTGCGGGTGCGGCGACCTCAATCTGCGGCGCGACCGCCGGCACGGTGCGCAGGCGCGCGTGCATGCCATCCACCTTCTCGATGCCGCGCGCGACGTGGTTGGCCATCTCGGCCACGGCGCCGTAGCGGCTGTAATAGAGAACCAGAATATCCGGCATGATTCAGATTATTTTGAGCACGTCTTCCGGCGGGCGTCCGAGTGCGGCCTTCTTTCCCGCCACGACGATGGGGCGCTCGATGAGTTTCGGGTATTTCACCATCGCCTTGACGATCTGCGCGTCGCTCACGCCGGCGTTGTCGAGCTTCGCCTGTTTGTACTCCGTTTCCTTGGTGCGCAACAGCGCGCGCGGCGCAATGCCGAGCATCCCGATCAGCCTCTTGAGTTCGGTCTCCGACGGTGGCGTCTTGAGGTATTCGATCACCACGGGCTTGATCCCCCGATCCGTCAGGAGTTTGAGGGTGGCGCGCGACTTGGCGCACTTGGGGTTGTGGTAGATGGTCACGGACATGTCATTTTCCCGGGGAGGAGCGCCGTCAGGCGCCCTAAATGGCTGTATTGAGCGGATTTTACCCTTGGTTTCCTTGACAGCCCAAGGAAGCGGGTGCTAGTTTTCAACGAAGAAACAGAAAAGCGGCTCCGCCGCTCGCCGTCCACAAAACAGCAACAGAACGGAGATGGTGCAGCAATGAAGAATAACCTGACCAAACTTTTCCTGTCCTTGGCCGCCGTCGCGCTCGTGACCGCTTGCGCCAGCACTAAAGAGCCTGAAGCCAAGGAAGCCGCTCCCACTCCGAAGGCCGAGGCGCCGATGAGGAAGGCGGACGATTCCTATAATGTGGTGCGTGGCGACCATCTCTGGGGCATCTCGTCGAAGTCGACGATCTATGGCAACCCCTATCAGTGGCCGCTGATCTTCAAGGCCAATCGCGACAAGATCAAGGACGCCGACCTGATCCATCCGGGCCAGGTATTCACCATCAACCGCAGCGCTTCGCAGGGCGACATCGACGCCGCCGTGAACCACGCCAAGACCCGCGGCGCGTGGTCGCTCGGCAAGGTCGAGGCCTCGGACACGCGGTATCTTGCCCAGTAACTGCGACACCCATGCAAGAACGAAGGGCCCCGATTGGGGCCCTTTGTATTTTTGCGTCCCTCGGCACCGTAACCGGTACATCCCTGTACCACGGGTTTGGACTACGTGATGCGTTGGCAGCCTCCAGTTCCCATCTCTGACGCCGCGCGCTTCGCCTGTTTCGTGGCACGGCGCTTCCGCGAGGACCGCTGCACGCGCGTGGCCGCGGCGCTGTCGTTCACCACGCTGCTCGCGCTGGTCCCGCTCACGGCGGTGACGTTCGCGGTGTTCTCCACGTTGCCGGTGTTCAAACCGTGGATGCTGGCGGTGCAGGAATTCATCTACGGCAATTTCGTGCCGGCCTCGGGCGGGGTGGTGAGCGGCTACCTCCAGCGCTTCGCGGCCAATGCCGGCAAGCTCACGTTCTGGGGCATGCTGGCGCTGGCGGTCATGGCGATGATGATGCTCGCTACCATCGAGCAGACCTTCAACGACATCTGGCACGTCACGCGGCGCCGGCGGCGGTGGCACCGGTTTCTCGCCTACGGGGCGTTGATGGTGCTGGGACCGATCCTCGTCGGGCTGAGTTTGTCGCTGACGTCCTATGTCGTGTCGTTATTCGGTCGGCAATCCATCTTGAACGGTTTTCGCGCGTTCCTGCTCGGCACGCTGGCGGTGGCGTTCGAGTATCTCGCGTTCCTGATGCTTTACCGCGTCGTGCCGAATTATCCCGTGAAGCTGAAACACGCGTTGATCGGCGCGCTCGCGGCGGTGCTCCTGTTCGAGATCACCAAGCGCGGTTTCGGACATTTCATCGTGTCCTTCTCGACCTACCGCAAGATCTACGGCGCGCTCGCGGCGCTGCCGGTGTTTCTGGTGTGGATTTTCCTGTCGTGGACCATCACCCTGCTCGGGGCGATTATCACGGCGGTGCTGCCGGACTGGCGCACCGCGCCGGCGTGCGTGGTCGGGGGAAAGAAATCCTGATTACTTCTTGATGTTGCCTTCAATGGCCGCCTGCGCCACCAGGCGGTCGAAGTCTTCGGCCTTCATCAGGCCTTTCGCGGCGACGATGTCGCGCACCGGTTTGCCGGTTTTCTCCGACTCCTTGGCGACCTCAGCCGCCGCGGCGTAGCCGATGGAGGTATTGAGCAGGGTAGCGAGTCCCACGCTGGTGTGGATGAAGTACAGGCAGCGCTCGCGATCGACTTTTAACCCCTTGAGATTCTTTTGGGTGCTCGCATTCATGGCGTGGGTGAGCCAGTCCATGGCATCGAACAGTGCCGAGCCGAGCGCCGGCATCATGACGTTCAGCTCCAGCTGGCCGGCCTGTACCATCATCGAGACTGCATGGTCCTGGCCGAGTACCTGATAACACACCTGGTTCAGCATCTCGAACATCACCGGATTGACCTTGCCGGGCATGATCGACGAGCCGGGCTGCACCGGCGGCAACACGATTTCGCCCAGCCCGGTGCGCGGGCCGGAGGCGAGCAGACGCATGTCATTGCTGATGCGCGTCAGTTCCAGTGCGAGCCCGCGGATGGCATTCGAGAGCTGTTGCAGGTCGCCCATGGACTGCATCGCCGCGGCGAGATCCACCGCCGGCTTGATGGATTCGCCAGTCAGCTTTGCGAGTTCCTTGGCGGTGCGTTCGATATAGCCCGGCGCGGTGTTAAGGCCGGTGCCGGCGGCCGAGCCGCCGAGGCCGATCTCGCACAGCAGCGGACGCGTGGCCGCGAGCGCGGCGGCGGCGCGGCGCAGGGCCACGGCATAGGCGCCGAATTCGCGCCCGATCGTAGTCGGCACGGCGTCTTGTAGATGCGTGCGCGCGCTTTTGATGGTCTGCGCCTCGCGCTTCGCGATCGCCTCATATTCTGCCGCCATGGTTTCGACCGCGGCGAGCAGGCGCGGGAGCTTCGCAAGGCAGGCGAGCCGGATGGCGGTGGGGATGGTGTCGTTGGTGCTCTGCCCCATGTTCACGTGGTCGTTGGGGTGCACCGGCTTGTAGGCGCCTTTCTGGCCGCCCAGGGCGACGTTGGCGAGGTTCGCCAGCACCTCGTTGGTGTTCATGTTGTGACTGGTGCCGGCGCCGGCCTGGAACCGGTCGACGACGAATTCGGCGTGGTATTCGCCGCCGGCGACGGCGTCGGCCGCGCGGACGATGGCGTCTGCCAGTTTGGCATCGAGCCAGCCGGCCTCGCGGTTGGCGATCGTCGCGGCGCGCTTGATCCGGGCATGGGCGACAATAAAATCGCGGTCGGGGCCGCGGCCGGAGATCGGGAAGTTATCGGCCGCGCGCGCGGTCTGGATGCCGTACCAGGCGTCGAGGGGGACCGGAAATTCACCCAGCGTGTCTTTTTCGGTGCGGAATTTTTTGTCCATGCGGGGCTCCAAAGGAATGGAAGGAATTATAGAGTTGGGGCGTCCTGAATGCACCCGCAGAGCGGGTTTTGACCGATAAGGAGACAACGTGATTCGCAAGTTTGCACTGTTCGCCGCGCTGTTGCTGGCGCCGTTTTTCGTCCTGGCGTCACCGCCCGATGTCACCCTCAAGGACTTCGACGGCAAGACCCGTCAGGCGAGTGAGTTCATCGGCCACGGCAAGTGGACCGTCGTCACGGTGTGGTCGGCCGACTGCCCGATCTGCAAGGCCGAGATCTTCCATATGACCTTCCTGCACGACGAGCACAAGAACAAGGACATCGTCGTGCTCGGGTTGTCCATCGACGGCCACGCCAACCGCAAGAAGGCCCAGGGCTTCATCGACGACCAGAAACTGAACTTCCCCAACCTCATCGGCGAGCCGGACGACGCCAGCCTGCTGTCGGGCACCATGTTTATCGGTACGCCGACGTATTATTTCTTCTCGCCCGAGGGCAGGTTCGTCGGCCAGCGCATCGGACCGCTCACCCAGGAAGAGGCGGAGCGCGCGATCGAGAGCCTCAAGGCCGGACGCGTCAGGAAAAAGGGTTGACGGGGCCGCTGCCGGAAATCGTCAAAGTCCGGCGCGTTTCAAGTCGTCGATCAAGGCGCGCTGTTTCGCCGGATCCTTGATGGGGAACATTTCGGAGACGTTTTCCGCGGCAAAATTCTGCGACAGCGCGCGTATCTGGCTCGCGGCCCAGGCGGCCTCGTCTTTTCTTCCGAGATGGCTCAATGCCGCAGTATGGAAAACGTGCGAAGACAGCAGGCTGGCGTTGCGCTCGATCGCGTCTCGCAGCGTCGTGACGGCATCCTCATGCCGGCCGAGGAAATAATACGCATGCCCGAGCGCGGAGGCGTAGCGCGCCGGGTAGTGCGGATTCAGCCGCATCACGTCGCGCAGCATGCGGACCGCCGTTTCGTAATCGCCGTCGTACATATGGCTCAATGCCAGCGAGGCGCTGCCATCCGTGTCGTTCGGGTCGAGGGCGATGGCGCGCTGAATGGAGTCGATGGAGCGTCGGTACTCGCGCCTGTGCAGTTGCGCGTAGCTTAGCGCGCGGTAGGCTTGCGGGAGCTGGTCGTCCAGCGCCACGGCCTTGTTTGCCAGTTCGAGCGCACGCTCCAGCGCCGCCGGGTTCTTTCCCAAGCCGAACCGGAACTCGTCCACGTAGGACAGCGCCATGGCGCCGTATGCCCGGGCGAAGCCCGGGTCGCGGTCAATCGCCTGCTGGAAAAGGGCACGCGCCTGGAGGTTCTCTTCGGGCGTGCCGCGCACGTACAGCGCCTGACCGCGGAGAAACTCGTCGTACGCCTCGATATCGACCGTGTAACGTCGCGCAGTACGTCGTCTTTCCGCTTCGGTCAGTTTCACCGACAAGGCGCTCACGATCTTGGCCGTAATGTCGTCCTGGACATCCAGCACATCCTTCATATCGCGGTCGTAGCGCTCGGCCCATAGATGGAAGCCGGTGGTGGCGTCCACGAGTTGCGCGTTGACGCGCAGGCGGTTGCCGATGCGGCGCACGTTACCCTCCAGGACGTAGCGCACGCGGAGCGCCTCGGCTACCTGTTTGGGGTTGGCCGACGCGTTGCGGTAGCTCAGGATGGAAGACGAGGCGATCACGTAGAGCCCCGAGAGCTTCGAGAGCGAGGTGGTGATGTCGGCGGTAACGCCGTCCGCGAGATACGCCTGCGCCGGATCGTTACCGAGGTTGACGAAGGGCAGCACCGCGATGGAGGGCCGGTCCGGCGCCGCGGGAAGGGACCGGGAGCCGTCCCCGCGCAGGAAAATGGCGAACGCCCCGACTGCGATCAGAACGATGACCAATCCCGCCACAAGCAGGTTTCGGCGCGGCAGGCTCCCGCTCCGCGCAGGCGCGGGAACATCGGTCATGGGCGCCGGTTCGTGCACGGCGCGCACCGGTGCGATCAGACGGTAGCCTTTCTTCGAGACGGTCTCGATGAAGTGCGGGTTGCGCGAGTCATCGCCCAAGGCCTTGCGCAGCTTGATGATGGAGCTCGTCAGGGCGTCGTAGCCGACCACCGTTCCGCCCCAGATCTCGCGTTCGAGCTGCTCGCGTGTTACGAGCTCGTTGCGGCGGCCTGCCAAATAAGCCAGCAGCGCCATGACCTTCGGTTCCAGTTTTACTTCGGTATCGCCGCGGCGGATGCGGTTGGACGACGGCTGCACCTCCCAATCCGCCACATGGAACGCTTCCGCCGGTGCAGGCTGGTGCATGAGTTCTGTCTTTACTGCGCTGAAAAAGCGTCAGAAAAAAATCGTCTTTCCGCCATAACTTTCGGCTAACCGAATGGTTAACTCCTGATCCAGGCCCCGGCCAGACCGGCCGGCAGGCGGAAGGAGATTATCGAAGAACGGTTTCCAAGACCACCGCATCATAACCCGGAGGAGGATCGTCGTGCTCAAAACCACCGCAGTCGCAGGCTTGTGTTCCCGTCTCGCGGTCGCCGCCGCGCTTATTTTCGCCACCGTCGCCGAGGCGAAGGAGGTCACGCTGTCCCACAAGGGGCTGGTGCTCAACGCCAACCTGGAACTGGCCGCGGGCAAGAAACTCGCCGACGGCGCCATTCTCATCACCCACGCCGGGCTCGCGCACCGCGGTATGGAGGTCATCGCTTATCTTCAAAACCTGTTCAAGGAGCGCGGCTATAACACGCTCGCCATCAACTTGAGCCTCGGCCTCGACAATCGTCACGATATGTACGACTGCAAAGTCACGCATCGCCACCGCAACGACGACGCGGCCGAGGAGATCGGCGTCTGGGTAAACTGGTTGAAAAAGCAGGGCGCGAAACGCATGACGGTCATGGGTCACTCGCGCGGCGGGGCGCAGACGGCGCTTTATGCCGCAGAGCGGGACGAGGCGGCGGTGAACGCCGTGGTGTTGCTGGCGCCGGCGATCCACGAGAACACCGACGCCGCCGGTTACCAGCGGCGCTACCAGCAGCCGCTGGCGCCGGTGCTGGAGCAGGCGCAGAACCTGGTCCGGGAGGGCAAGGGCGGCACGGTGCTGGAACGCGCCAATCTCCTGACTTGCGCCGACGCCCCGGTCACGGCCGAAAGCTTCGTGTCGTACTACGGCCCGCAGGCGCGCGTCGACAGCCCGTCCCTGATTCCGAAAATCAAAAAGCCGGTACTCGTCGTCATCGCCGGCAACGACGAGATCGTCATCGGCCTCGAGCAGAAGGTAGCGCCGCTCGCCGACGGCAAGCGCGTGCAGATGAAGGTCGTGGATGGCGCCGACCATTTCTTCCGCGATCTCTACGCCGACGACGCGGTCGAGACGATCGCCGCGTTCCTGAAGGGAGCAGCCGGGGGATTCTGAACGGGCTAGCCGGCCGTGACTGATATACAATGACGAAGGAGTTTCAGATGCGTCTCTGCGGTTGGATAGGAACGTTGTGTTCGGTCGCCCTGTTGGGCCTGACAGTCCCGACGAGGGCGGCGGACGCGCCTGTGGCGCCGCGCGACGCCATGACGCACTTCTTCGAGCAGAGTTTCGGTAATCTCAAGGAGGAGCTGGCACTGGCGAAGCAGGAAGGCAAGCAGGGCGTGCTCATCATGTTCAACGATCCCGATTGCCCGTGGTGCCAGAAGATGAAGGCCACGGTGCTGAGCCGGCCGGATATCCAGGACTACTACCGCAAACACTTCCGCAACCTGCACGTGGACACCCGCGGTGACACGCTGATCACCGATTTCAGCGGGCGCGAGATGGCGGAGAAGGACTTCGCTTTCAAGGAACACCGCGTGCGCGCCACGCCGGTGTTCATCTTTTTCGGTCTCGACGGAAAGCCGGCGCAGCGCTTCACCGGCGCCACGCGTGATGCCGAGGAGTTCCTGTGGCTCGGCGAGTTCGTGGCGAACGGCGAATACAAGACCCGGAACTTCACCGTCTACAAGCGCGAGCGCTTGGCTGGAAGGAAGTAACCCGTCATCCCGCACATTCCTGATTCAGCATGGAGGACACGATGCACATCGCCAAGGGGTTGTCGATCGCGATAACCGGGCTGTTGCTTTCGGGCTGCGCGGGCATTCTTTCCGCGCCGGCGCAGGAGGAAAGGCAGGTTCTGGTCCCGACAGGCAAGTTTCGGGTCGGGCTCTATCGGGGTGGTCCGACAAACGTGATCGTGGACCCCGTTCCCGGAGAAATGAAAGGGGTGGAATTCTATCTTGGGGAGGAGCTGGCCCGGCGCATCGGGGTTCCGTACGAGTCGATTGTGTATCCGACCCCCAAGGCGCTTGTCGAAGACGCCAAATCCGGCGGCTGGGACGCGGCCTTCATCGCGCTGCGTCCGGAGCGCGAATCCATCGTGAATTACACCGAGGTCTACCTCAACATCGAACACGGGTACCTGGTGCCCGCCGGTTCGCCCATTACGGCGATCGGCGAGGTAGACAGGCCCGGTATTCGCGTCGGTGTGCCGGCGGGCGGGGCGGTCATTCCTCCGCTGAAACGCACGCTGAAAAACGCCGAACTGGTCGAGGTCGGCATGCCCGGCGCCGCCGATCTGGTGAGATCCGGCAAGGTGGGCATTTTCGCCGCCAACAAGGCGAATCTCTTCGAGATCGCGGACAAGTTGCCCGGTTCCCGGGTCCTCGACGGCCGGTTTTCCGTCGACCGGTTCGCGCTCGCCGTCCCGAAGGGGCGGGAAATCGGAATGGCGTATGTGCGTAAGTTCATTGGGTCCGCATAGTCCGAAGGATTGGTCAAAGCAGCGATCAAGAGATCTGGGGTACGAGGAGCGATTGACGAATGATCCCAATGACGCTGTCTAATTTAAGTTATGGCTCTAGGAGTGCATATGGAAATCATCCTTTCACTTGCTAGCATTCTTGGCGCACTTCTGATCGGCGCCATCAGCCCAGGACCAAGCTTTGTGTTCGTTGCACGCACCTCAATGGCAGCTTCCCGAGTCGATGGACTTTTCGCGGCCATCGGCATGGGAATTGGTGGTGTAGTCTTTTCTGCGGTGGTTCTGCTCGGGATTCAGGTTGCCCTCGCCAGCGTGCTGTGGCTCTATCTCACGCTCAAACTTGTGGGCGGCCTGTACCTTATTTACGTAGCAATTTGCATTTGGCGTGGAGCCAAAGAGCCAATTGTTATCCCCGGCACCGAGAAAAGGATACGGAGGTCTGTGAAAAAGTCCTTCTTGCTCGGCCTTTTTACACAGTTGAGTAATCCAAAGACTGCGGTTGTTTACGGCAGCATCTTCGCCGCTCTCCTTCCGCACAATCTGCCGCCTTCCGCTACCCTGGCGCTTCCGTTCCTTGTCTTTCTTGTGGAGACTGGCTGGTATTCCATAGTTGCGCTTGCTCTGTCATCCGAATCTTCGCGGGCTGCTTATCTCCAATCCAAACTACACGTTGATCGTGTTGCTGGCGGAGTCATGGGCCTTCTCGGTTTTAAGCTCGTCGCAGCCTCGCGGCCAGTCCCATAAACCATGAGCCATAACAAGCGCGTCAACTCGGACTCGCCAAAGCGCCGTTTCGCCCTGCTTTTGCACGCCGGTTATGGCGAACGTTATACGCTCAAGGAATTATGAAGGTAACACTCTCGGCTTGGTTAGGAGAGCTGGCGCTCGTAAGCCTCGCATGCTCCGCTCAGGCGGGGCTGCTCGAGGAGGTCTGTGGTCTGGCCTATAAGCAACTCAGCTCGGTACCGAACCTCAGCCTTAACAAATCGACAGGCAATTTTACGGATAACGGCCATTCATACAGTGGCTGCGTTGTTCGTCTTGCGGGCAACCGAACAAAAATCAAAGACGTCCAGCATCCAGGCCCTCTCTTTTACCCTTCCGAAGGTTCCACCCTGCACCAACAGGGGTGGCGTGCCGACAGAGAGGCAGATGGTCCAGATGGCACATCATTCCGAATCTCAAAGCAAAATGTATTCTGCCTAGTCGAAGGTAACTGGGATGGAGGGGATGACAGTGACCCAAAATATGTCCCCTCAACTCGCTATGAGGTCATAGTGTCATGCAGCTATCAAAAACGGTAAACGCGTATAACACGTCGCTCAACCTGACTCGCTACATCGGCGCTTCGCGCCTCGTAGCTCGCAGGTTAGCTCTGCGTTGCCAACCCATACTCACAGCAGGAAAGGAGGACACATGCGTGCTTGGTTTATCTTTCTAGCGCTGGTCGTACCGGCTTCGGTTTTCGCGGCGCCCGACTACGACCGTGAGAAGAGATGGGCCGACGAAATCACACCGGGTACCGTTGTCGGCGACCCGGTGTATCTGGAGCAAAAGAACCAGCACAAATTTCTCGGTATCTACACCGAGGCGGACAACGCCAGGATGGGTCTGGTGGTGGTGCACGGCATCGGCATTCATCCCGACTGGGGGATGATCGGCACGCTGCGCCAGCGCCTGCCCGACCACGGCTACACGACGCTGTCCATCCAGATGCCGATCCTCGCCCTGGATGCCAGGAGCGAGGACTACGCGGTGCATTTCCCCGAGGCGGTGGAGCGCCTGCGGCTCGCGGTCGCCTACCTGAAGAGCAAGGGCTACAAGCGAATCGCCCTCGTATCTCACAGCATGGGCACGCGCATGAGCCATGGCTACATGATCGGCAATCCGGTCGAGGTCAGCGCTTGGGCCGCGCTCGGCGCCGGCACCGGTCCCGGCCCCATGCTCACCTACGACGGCATCCAGGCGCCGGTGCTCGATCTCTACGGCGCCAACGAACTGCCGCGCGTCCTCCAGGGCGCGGCCAGACGCAAGGCCTCGCTTCAGGGCAAGGCGGGATCGAAGCAGGTGGTGGTCCCCGACACTGACCACTTTTTCGCCAACCGCGAAGACGCGATGGTCAAGGCGGTGAAGGATTTTCTGGATGGCGTGAAATAACGCATCGCACGATATCCGGTTCGGGTGTTTTTGTGCATGTGAGAATGATATGGCCGACCTAAACTCTAAATGCAAAGCGTGGAGCGCATTTCTTGCTGTCTCCGCACTAACCATCGACATGTCTGTCGCTTGGGCCGATGACGCAACGCACCAGGACAAACGGCTCGATCTCGGCCTCACGGCTGCCGAGCGGAACGAGTTTCTTTCCGAGATGCGCCAAATGCTTGCCAGCGTGCAGGGCATCGTCGCTGGGATCAGCACAGAGGACCGGCAGAAGATTGCAAAATCGGCCCGCTACTCCGGCAACCGGATGGCGCGCGCCACTCCGGTCTCCGTCAGGCGGAAACTGCCCCCGTCGTTCCGGGACATCGGCGGAGATACCCATATGATGTTCGAGGAGATCGCCGTTCGCGCGGAGGCGGACGACATGGACATGCTGGCCGCCTTGACAGGCAGGCTGATGCAGCAGTGCCTGACGTGTCATGCCATGTTCCGGGCGAATTGACGTATTCACGAAACCGCACAGGGCTGGCGCACAACGATAACATTTCCCAACAGGAGAACCGTAATGTTGAAAATTACCCACGTCATCGGAGTACTACTGGTAGTTGCCGTCAATAATGCCGTCTCGGCGGCGCCACCGGCTTCCTACGCCGGGCAGGAGCAGCGTGAAATAAAAGCGCTTTCACCCGAAGAGGTTAAGGACTACCTGGCGGGCAAGGGCATGGGCCTGGCCAAGGCCGCGGAGTTGAACCGTTATCCGGGCCCGGCGCATGTGCTGGAACTGGCCGGGCCGCTTCGGTTGAGTGCGGATCAAAAACGTCGCACGGAGGCGGTCTTCAACGCCATGCAGGTCGAGGCCAGGCGCCAGGGCGCTATGCTGGTGGAAAAGGAACGGGCGCTGGACCGGCAATTTGCCGCCGGCGCGATCACGGCCGAGGAGCTGCGGTCGTCGCTCGCACAGATCGCCGGCGTGCAGGCGGAGATCCGCCGGATTCATCTCCAGGCGCATCTTGAGCAGAAGAAAATTCTGACTCCGGAGCAGGTGGTAAGATACAGCGCACTTCGGGGATATGCTTCGCATGCCGGCCACGCACATCAGCATTGAACGACCGCATCGTCGCATCGCCCGGAGGTCTCTTGCCTCCGCCTTGTTGCTCTGCGCCATGGGTGTCGCGGCAGAGCAGCCTTCCGCGCCACTGCCAAGCCCGCTGACGCTGGGCCAGGCGCTGGCGCTCGCCGACGAACCGCACCCCGAGCTGGACGTCGCCCGCGCCGATATCGACCGCGCCCGCGCGCGCGTGCAGGAACAGGAGTCGCGTCAGGGCACGCGCGCGTATCTCGATCTCATCCCGGAGTGGGTCAATCCCTCGACCGGAGGCGGCGGCACCAACGACAGCCGCGCGCGCATCCTGCTCTCGAAGCAGCTCACCGATTTCGGGCGCACGCGGTCGCTCGAATCCGCGGCCGAGGACGAGGTCGCCGGACGCGAACTGGCCTTCCTCGATGCGCGCCAGCGTCGGCGCCTGGAGATCATGGCGCGTTTTTTCGACACGCTGCTCGCCGATCTGCGCTACGCCGTGGACAACGAGGAGATGGCGCATCGCTACGTCAATTACGACAAGGTGCGTGAGCGCCATGCACTCGGGCAGGTTTCCGAGGTCGAGCTGCTCGATTATGAGAACCGTTACCGCGAATCGCTGATCACGCGCACCGAGAGCCAGAAGCGCCAGTCCTCGGCCCGGCTGCGGCTGGCGCACGCGCTCAACCGCCCGGATCAGTTGCCGGGCGAGTTGATCGCGCCGAAACTCACCGTGCTTGACCGCGAGATTCCCGACTACAAGGCATTATCCGAGGACGCGCGCAAGGTTAATCCCGTCGTCGCGGCGCAGCGCAAGGACACGGACGCGGCACGCGCCACGCTGAACGCCGAGCGCGCCCGCTCGCGTCCCACGCTCAATGCAGAACTGGAGGCCGCCGAGTACGAGCGTACACTGTCCGGCCGTAACGATTTCCGCGCCGGACTGAGCCTGCGCGTGCCGCTTTACCAGGGCGGCGAGGTGGACGCCGCCGTGGCGCGCGCCGCCGCCGACCTGTCCGTGCGCGAGGCGCGGTTGCGCAAGGTCGAACACGACCTGCAGCAAACGGTGCTCGACGCGGTGCAGGAGCTTGAAACTCTCAAGGTTCGGCGCGAGGCGGCGAAACAGCGCGTGGCGTTTCGCGATCTCTATCTCGACCGGGCGCGCGCCATTTACGAGATGGAAGTGCAAACCAGCCTCGGCGATGCCATGGTGCGCCTGACGGAGGCGCAATGGCTCGCGGCCCAGGCCGACTACCAACTCGCGCTCGCCTGGGCGCGCATCGAGGCCCTTACCGGCAAGCTCGTCGAGCCGTCTACGCAGGAGAAGAAACCATGAAGCGCACCGCCTTTCTCGTTCTGATGTTCGTCGCTACCGTCGCTTTTGGCGCCGACGGCACCGTGCAGTGGGCGCGGCGGGTGGAGCTCGGCCTCGGCGTCTCGGGCACGATCAAGACCGTCGCCGTTGAGGCCGGCGCGCGCGTGGCCAAGGGCCAGGTGCTGGTCGCGCTCGACGATACGCCGTTCAAGGCCGAATTCGATCAGGCGCGCGCCGACCGCGACGAGGCAGCGCGCGATTACAAGCAGGCGCAGCAGCTTTTCGAGCGCACCGTGTTGTCGACGGTCGAGCTTGAAAACGCCAAGCTCAAGTCGGTGCGTGCGCAGGCCAAGTACGCGCAAGCGAAATACCAACTCGACCGGAGCCACATCGTGGCGCCGTTCGACGCATGGGTGCTCGAAATGCGCGCGCAGGTCGGACAGAACGTGGTGAACGCACTCGAGGCGCGCCCGCTGGTCGTGCTCGCCGCGGCGGGAGAGTATCAGGTGCAGCTGCGCGTGCCTGCCGCAACGCTGGACCGTCTCAAGATCGGCCAGGCAGCGAACGTCACCGTCGGCGGAAAGTCGTACGCCGGGCGCGTTCACGCACTGGCGCTGGAACCCGCCGGCGGCAAGGCCGACGGGCCGTACGACGTGACCGTGCTATTCCAGACGCCGGAGATGTTGCGTCCGGGCAGATCGGCGACGGTGGAACTGCCCTGATTCGCCGACCGACGGTCGATTCATTTCCGGTCATGGCTGTACTATTTTATTTTCCGTTCCGGCGAGACATCCCTTGAAACATGCGGTCACTGTCTTCTTTCTTTGCGCATTGATTGCCCCGGTTCACGCGGGTGGCGACTGCATAAAAAATCAGTACGGCAACGTCGTGTGCGGAAAGGGCCAGTGCGAATCCGATCAGTACGGAAAAGTGTTTTGTGCCGATGCCGGCGGCGGCGCCGTCAAGGATGAATACGGGGTTGTGCAGTGCGGTGTCGGTTATTGTGCCAGAGACTATCTGCAACATGTCTGGTGTTCCAAAGAGCAGGGCGGTGGGGCGGCGACGGATTCGTACGGAAAAGTAAAGTGCCTGGGAGGGTGCGAAAAAGGTTCGCAGAAATACTGCCAGGAAGCGAAGGAATAACCGCGAACCGACAATCGGAGCCACGGGTCGGTGCCAGCCGCCGGCTTTTGTTAAGGTATCGGCATGACCCTATGCCGCCGTTTCCTGGTTTCCGGCCGCGTGCAGGGCGTATTCTACCGCGCCGCGACGCAGGACTGCGCGCGCCGTTTGGGCCTCACCGGCTGGGTGCGCAACCTGCCCGACGGCAAGGTCGAGCTCGTCGCCTGCGGTGATGAAACGAAATTAAAACAACTCGAAGAGTGGCTGTGGCAGGGACCGCCGCACGCGCGCGTCGAAGGCGTGGCGGCTGCCGATGCCGGGAACCAGTTGTATACCGACTTCGCCGTCACTCACTGACGGCAGTCGTGTCGCTTACTGCGGGAACCAGCGTTTCTGGTAGGCGAGGTTAACGCGGGCGGGATACCAGCCCTGGCCCTGGCTGCCGTTGTAGCGCGCCAGCGCCGCGCGCAGGTTGCCGCGCTCCTTGTCGAGGTAGTACTTGAGGATGGTGCAGCCGTAACGCAGGTTGGTCTGAATGCTCATCAGACTGTCGCCGGGACGGCCGATCTCCTTGAGCCAGAACGGCATCACCTGCATCAGCCCGCGCGCGCCGGCGGACGAGATCGCGAAGCGGTTGAAGCCGCTCTCGACGTCGATCACCGCCAGCACCAGCTCGGGTTTCAGGCCGGCACGCGTGGCCTCATGATGCGCCGCGCGCAGCAGCTCCACGCGGTATTTCGCATCCGGCACCTTCTTCGCCAGGCGCTGTGACATGTCCGTCAGCCACACCTCGGCGTCGAAGCGATCGGAAAAACTTTCGGTTTCGGTCGCCGCCTGCTTGAGCAGCGTGCGCAGCTCCGGGTCCACGGGCGGCAGCGAAACGGGCGCCGCCGCGGCAGGCGATGCGAGCGCGAGCCACGACACAGCGAACAGGGTGGCGAAGGTGGTGGTCGATTTCATACTGTTGGTATCCCCGGACCCCGAAGAATAGCCGGTCAGGGCGGATCTGCCACTGTGCCGGCCGACGGGTGGACCCGGCCAGACCCCGAAAGGGCGGGGCCGGGCCACGGCGTATAATCCGTTGACTCTCGCCGCCCCGGCCCCATTCAGCACCTATATATGGTTACCGTTACCGGCCGCAGCCCCGTCCTTGGCGCCGACGTCCAGAACCTCGGCACCTGGTTCGAGACGCTCGTCGCCCGCCGCCCCGAAGCGGAGGCGGCGTTGCTGCGCCGCGCGTTCGAGTTCGCGCGCGCGGCACACGAGGGACAGGCGCGCGTCAGCGGCGAGCCGCACCTTTCGCATCTGCTCGCGACCACGCAGACCCTCGCCGACCTCAATCTCGACGCCGAAACGCTCGCGGCTGCGATGCTGCACGACACGGTCGAAGACACGTCCGTAACGCTCGACGACATCCGCAAGCACTTCGGCGAGCGCATCGCCGCGCTCGTGGACGGCGTCACCAAGATGGACGTGATTCACGCGCTGCCGGCGCGCGGCGCGCGCACGCGTCGCGAGCAGGTGCAGGCCGAGTCGCTGCGCAAGATGCTGCTCGCCATGGCCGAGGATGTGCGCGTGGTGCTGATCAAGCTTGCCGACCGGTTGCACAACATGCGTACCCTCGGCGCATTACCCGCGGAGCGGCAGCAGCGCATCGCACGCGAGACGCTCGACGTGTTCGCGCCGCTCGCCAACCGCCTCGGCATCTGGCAGCTGAAGTGGGAACTCGAAGACCTTTCGTTTCGCTACCTCGAACCCGAGGCGTACAAGCGCATCGCGGCGTTGCTCGCCGAGAAGCGGGTGGACCGCGAGCGTTATGTGGCGGAGTTTGTCGCGCGCCTGTCGGCCGAGCTCAAGGCCGCCGGCATCGACGCCGAGGTGAGCGGGCGCCCGAAGCACATCTACGGCATCTGGCGAAAAATGAGCCGCAAGGGCAAGACCTTCGAGCAGATCGCCGACCTGCGCGGCACGCGCGTGCTCGTGCCGCAGGTAGCGGACTGTTACGCCGCGCTCGGCATCGTGCACACGCTCTGGCCGCACATTCCGGGTGAGTTCGACGACTACATCGCCACGCCCAAGGAGAACAACTATCGGTCGATCCACACCGCTGTGGTCGGTCCCGAGGGCAAGGTGGTGGAGGTGCAAATCCGCACCCACGAAATGCACGAGACCAGCGAGCTCGGCATCGCCGCGCACTGGCGCTACAAGGAGGGCATGCGCGCCGACAAGGGTTTTGATAGCAAGGTGGCGTGGCTTCGGAGCCTGCTCGAATGGAAAGACGAGGTCGCGGAGGCGACCGACTTCGTCGACCAGTTCAAGTCCGAGGTGTTCAGCGAGCGCGTGTACGTGCTCACGCCGAAGGGCAGCATCGTGGACCTGCCGGCCGGCAGCACGCCGCTCGATTTTGCGTACCACGTCCATACCGACATCGGCCATCGTTGCCGCGGCGCCAAGGTCAACGGTCACATGGTGCCGCTGACTTATCCGCTCAAGACCGGCGAGCAGGTGGAGGTCGTCACGGTGAAGCAGGGCGGGCCGTCGCGTGACTGGCTCTCGCCGCATCTCGGTTATCTCGCGACCTCGCGTGCGCGCGCCAAGGTCGCACACTGGTTCCGGCAGCAAAACGTCGAGGAGGCGGTCGCCGCCGGTCGCGACACGCTCGAACGCGAGCTTGACCGCCTCGGCGTGCGCGAGGTGAAGTACGAGACGCTGGCGCAACACTTCGGCCACGCGACGGTGGACGATTTTCTCGCCGCTGTCGGGCGCGGTGATATCCGCGGCGTGCAGATCGCCGGCGCGGTGCAGGCGCGCGTGGCGCCGGTGCTGCGCGAGACGCGCGCGCCGGCTCCAACTCCGGCGCCTGCGGGCGGCGTGAGCGTTCAGGGCGTGGGCAATCTGCTCACGCGCCTGGCGCGTTGCTGCAATCCGCTGCCAGGTGACGCCATCGTCGGCTTCATCACGCGCGGGCAGGGCGTGACCGTGCACCGCCAGGACTGCCCGAACACGCTGCGCCACCGCGAGGAGCACGGCGAGCGTCTGATCGAGGTGAGCTGGGGTCAAGCCGCCGGGCGCACCTACCCGGTGGAGATCGAGATCGTGGCCTACGAGCGCACCGGGCTGCTGCACGACATTACCGGCCTGCTCGCGAACGAGAAGATCAACGTGATCGAGGTGAACACCCTGACCGACAAGGATCGGCACATGGCGCACCTGCGCCTGACGCTGGAAATTCCCGATGTCCACGCCCTGAGCCGGGTGCTGGCGCTTATCGACCGGGTGCCGAACGTCGCCGAGGTGCGCCGGCGCGCACAATGACTGCCGGGAATGACATCCCCGTGTGGCTGCGCGCGTTTCCGGCGCTGGCGGCCGTGGACGATCCCGCGTGGCGGCGCAGCGCACGCGCTGCGCAGGTCGTGCGCCTGCCGCCCGGTACCGTGACCTTCCGCCAGGGCGACGCCTGCCAAAACTACGTCATGGTCGTGAGCGGTTCGATCCGGGTGCAGAAAAACACCGACACCGGGCGCGAGATCGTGCTCTACCGCGTCGAGCCGGGCGATACCTGCGTGCTCACGACCTCGTGTCTGTTCTCCGGCACGCGTTACCCGGCCGAGGGCGTCACCGAGAGCGAGGTGACGGCGGCGGTGCTGCCGCTCAGGGAGTTCCACGAAACCGTCTCGTCGAGCGAGGGGTTCCGTCGCTTCGTCTTCGCCTCGTTTGGAAGCCGCATGGCCGAGCTGATGCTGCTCGTCGAGGCCATCGCCTTCGGGCGCCTGGATGTGCGCCTGGCCGAACGACTGCTCGCGCTCGCCGATGGCAATGGGCACATTGCCACCACGCACCAGCAGCTTGCGGCCGAGCTCGGCTCCGCGCGCGAGGTAGTGAGCCGTCTCCTCAAGGAGTTCGAACGCCACGGTTGGCTCGTGCTGGCGCGTGGGCAGGTCGAGTTGAAGGACCGCCCTGCGCTCACGCGGCTCGCGGCGGTGTGAGTTTGTCACAGACACCGTGTCAGCCCGGGGTTAAGGTATGCAATAAGTCGGGGGAGACCCCGGTTTATCACCCTCAATCGAGATCCTGGAGACACGTATGACCAAGAATGTCGGTGGTATAGATCGTGGGCTGCGCATCGCGGCGGGCCTAGTGCTGCTGAGCCTCGTGTTTGTCGGCCCCCAGACACCGTGGGGCTGGATCGGTCTGGTGCCGTTGTTCACCGGTTTCATCGGCTGGTGCCCGGCCTACCTGCCGTTCGGCATCAAGACCTGCAAGACAAGCTGAGTATTGCAGGGGCGAAAAAAGAGGGGGCGGCGAATGCCGCCCCCTCTTTTTTTGAGGGGCGCGGATTAATGCGCCTGCGGGCGGCGTCTCTTATGGAAACTACCGAGCATCCGCCTTGCACCCCGACATTCGCCCGTCCTCCCGCCGTTTCATCGCCGCGTTGCCGGCGTTGTTGCTGGCGTTTGCAGTCGAGGCAGGCGGCCCGGCCTTCGACCTTGCGCGACTGGACGAGCCAGCCGATTCGGAGGCGATGACGCGCGAAGTGGCGCGCCTGGACGGCGAGCTTCGCAAAAAGCCCAAATCGGCTGCGTTGTACGCGCAACGCGGCGCGGCCTGGTTCAAGTTGCGTGATTTCGAAAAGGCCGTCGATGATTTCACGGCGGCATTGAAGCTCGACGACAAGCTGGACGAGGCGTATTTCGGCCGCGGCATGGCCCTCGGGCGCAACGGCCAGGTCGACGAGGCCGTCACGGACCTCGGCGTCTATATCCATCGCCACCCGGATAGCTCGCTCGCCTACACCAAGCGCGGTATCCGCTCTCTGTGGGGCGGCAATCTCGACCGCGCCGAGAAGGATTTTACCCGCGCCATTGCCCTCGATCCGCGCAACGCCGAGGCGCACGACGACCTCGGCGTGATTCATGCCCAGCGCGGCGACTACGAAAAGGCGTTGCATCACTTCCAAACGACGGTGCGCGTCGATCCGTCCTACCAGAAGGGCTACCACAATCTGGCGATGGTCTACTACATCACCGGGCGCAACGACCAGGCACTGGTAGCGGTCGACCGGGCGCTCAAACTGATTCCCGAGGCGCGCGACTCGCTGCTGCTCAAATGCTCGGTGCTCGATGCGCTCGGGCGTTCCGCCGAGGCAAAGGTGTTGCGCGAGGAAGCGGAGTTCCTGCCCGCGGGTGAGCGCTCGGCGCGCATGCCGATACAGTGAACCAACCCTGTCCGGGGGAGACCACAATGCATGAAAAAATGATCGCCTTTGTCGTCGTATTGCTCGTCAGCGTGGCAGCCGTGGCGAAGGAAGACAACACCAGCGTGCAGGTGAACGAGGACGATGTGCGCCGGTGGAATACCTTTGCTGACGATCTCTACCGCCTGCACCGACAGCAGCTCAGCGGACGAAAAGTGCGCGAGACCGAGCAGATGGGCGGCTATGCCGGTCTGCCCGAGTTTTACCGCGAGGTGAGCTATTTCGACGTCGACACCGGCCGGTTGTTGAGCCGCATCCAGTGGGAGAGGGCGCAGGCCGAACGCATCCACTCGATCGAGGTGTACGTCTACGGCAACGACGGCCGGCTGGCGCGGGATTATCTCGCCTGGTATCTGCCCGACGCGCGCAACGCGCCGCGCCAGACCGCGGTCAATCTGCATCACTACGCGGGTGACCTGCATGGTTGGCGCCAGTTCGACGCCTCGGGAAACCGCATCTACGAGAAATGCTCCCGGACGCCGGACGAAAAGCCGCTGTTCGATCTGTCGGGCGAAGACCGCATCGCGCATGCTGAGGACAACCCGCGCAGCATCGTCCACAGCGGGGAATACCGGCGTTGCTTCGGCAATTTGCCCAAGACTGCTGGGATCTTCCTCCGACCCCATTAACGCCTATTTCGCTGGTTGCAACATCGCGGCCCGCCGGCGGTACCGTTTCGCGCCTATACTTTGGAAAAATCACACGCAGCGTGCAGGGAAGCGTCGGTCGGCACCGGTACACTTCCCTGTTCGCCCGACGACGCGCCGTCACGCCGTGTCGGGGGCGCGTGATGTCGGAAACAATAAAGTACACGCTCTGGGGAGTGGCCTTTGGGCTCGGCTTCCCCATCGGCTCGATGCTGTTGTTGCATTTCACCGAACACCTGCCGCATCCGTCGGGATTATCCGGCTGGGTCGCCTGCATCGCGCAGGCGCATGCGGAAAACATCCTGCTGTACGTCGTCGATTCCGCGCCGATCTGGCTTGGGTTGTTCGCGTATCTTGCAGGTAAGCGCCAGGACCAGAACCGCCGCCTCGCCAGCGGGCTTGAGCGCGAGGTGCTGGCCAAGACCCACTCCCTGCGCCAGGCGTTGGCCGAAGCGCAGCAGGCCAACGAGACCATCGTCTATCTCGCCGAGCACGACGCCCTCACCGGCCTGCTCAATCGGCCGCGCTTCGAGCGCGAATTGACGCGCTGGCTCGACCACGTACAACGTTACCGACGCCCGGCGGCGTTGATGTTCGTCGATCTCGACTACTTCAAGCGCGTGAACGACACCCAAGGCCACGAGGCCGGCGACCATTATTTGATCGAGTTCGCGGCGATGCTGCGCAGCACATTCCGGACCACCGATCAGATCGGCCGGCTCGGCGGCGACGAATTCGTCGTGCTCATGCCGGACAGCGACCGCGAGCAGGCGATTGCGGCGGCGGAGAAGCTGTTGCGCACGCTGAAGGAAGCGACGATCGAAATCCACGGCGTGCGCCACGCAGTGAGCGTGAGCATCGGCTTGGCGCTGGCGCCGGAACATTCCACGCGCGCGGACGAGCTGATCCGTTGCGCCGACGCGGCGATGTACGAGGCCAAGCAGGCTGGGCGTGCAGGCTGGCGCATGTGCACCCAAGCGCAGGCGCGCAGGGACCAGCTGCCGCGGCGTTAGTGTTCGAGAATCGAGACCAGGATGTTCTTGGCGAGGAAGCCGACGAAACCGAGGCCGAGGGAGAGGAACAGCACGAAGTAGCCGAACTTGCCAGCCTTCGATTCCTTGCCCATCTTCCAGATGATGAGCAGCATCCAGCCGATCAGCCCACTGATGCCGATGGTGAGCGACCAGGATTCGAACTCTTCGATACTCATTTATGATGCGCCCGGGAGCTGTTTCAGCGGCGCGCATCATACGCAGCGGGGCGGGGCGGTGCAAATGACCTGAATCAAAACTCCGTTTTTGCCTCGTCCGTCAGCAGGGCAATCGTCGTCTCGGTGGTTTTCTTGTCGATATCCAGCCGCACCACGCAGTATTCGTTCAATTCACTAACCGGTGTAGGGTCATCGGCGCAGGCGCACCCGCCAATGATGCTGTTGTAAAAAATGCCGGCTCTGGCGTGTATGAAGTTTTCATCTTCGGTTGTATCGAGGACCATGACGCTGAATTTGTCACCGAGAGCGTAGTTGCCTGCCGATAACCACTGTTGTAACGGCAGCTGATCTGGGTTCAGCAGTTCAATTTCTTGCTTGAGAACCTCTCTGAATCCAGAGGTACCCCAAGCGTTCAAGGATTTGATGAACCGAATCATGGATGTTTCCCGGCATGGTGACTCTCACGGGACAGGAATCTCAACATAACTGCCCAGTGCGACAGCATCAACGGCCTTCGCCACACTTTCAACCACGCGCTCGATGCGCGGCCAACTGGTCGTGGCTAACACGATGATCGCGATTTTGCGACCCGCGAGGTTCTGCTGATATCGGAGATTCTGGTCCGTCGTGACCAGAACGGAAAAGCCATCCTCTTCGGCCTTTTGCAGCAGATCGCCGTTTTTCAGTTTGCTCCAGCCAAGCTCAAAAGTTGTGGCGACCTGATGGCCGGAGAGGTATTTACGAAGAGGAACCGGAACGCCCTGGTCGAGAAGAACGCGCACTCAGGCCGCTTCGAGCGAGCGGGCCGCGTGTTCGAGTACTGCACGGACTTGATCGAGCGTGACGCCCGGAAACCAAGCGATGAAGTCCGCGACCTGGGCCCCGTCTTCGAGATTCTGGAACAGGGCGGTAACGGGAACACGCGTGCCGCGAAAGACCCAAGCGCCACTCACACGCTCGGGATCGCGTTCTACGGCAGGGCAGGAAGACCAGTCAATCATGCGGTAATTGTAGACCCGGCATGGAGGCGGTTCAATTGAACCTAAGAAAGACTCCCGGCCTCTTTATTCCCCGCATTAACCGATGTGCAAAAAAAGAGCGAAACGACATTTCTTGTGCGCCTGGACTGAACGCGTAGTTAAAGAACAATTTTCTTATCCATGATTGTGACCGGGTATCCATGGTATGCGGTTCTTTCGTTAAGATGCCATTCTAATCTCGAATAGAAACCCTCGGACTCCGGTGTATACAAGTACAGCTTTTCTACTTGAAGTTCGCGAGCCTTTTTCTCGATAGCCGAAACAAGCGCAGTACCAATACCCTTTCGCCGCCATGCTACCGCCACGTAGAGGCCCGCAAGCCAAGGCGTTAAATCGAGACGTGTGTCCATATCGTGAACTTTGAGACACACGGTTCCGAGCAGTTCGTCACCTTCAAAAGCTACTAATGCGACGGGAATCTTCGTTATATTTGTTCTTTCACCAATAAGTCGTTCTACATCTTCCAGCGTCCGGTCTGGATGCAGATATGCCCATTCTTGATAGAACCACTGCGCAAGGGTTGGAATGACGTCTCTACGGTCGGCTAGGTAAGCGATGTCCATATCATCTCTGCGAGTAAGTTAATCGCGATGCACGGTTAGCCGACCAAGGACGTCGAATTGGTCTGCGCCCTTGGGTATGAGCACGAACATCCCGCCGGTTTCGACGGTCTCGAAGGCAAGGGCGATGATGTTGGGTTCGTGCGTGACCAGCACCAGATTTCCCTTCCCCCTATATTCCCCGATCAGCTTCATCGCCTGTGCGGTTATCTGCTCGGCCTGTGCCGGTGGCAGCGCTTCGATCAGACGCAGGGCTTCCGATGCCTTGGCCTTTCCAAAAGCGAGCTTGGCCGTGTCCATTGTGCGGCAGTAGGGGCTGGCGAGCACGTCACCGATGGCGATGCCGTGCTTGCGGAACAACTCGCCGACTTTCTTCGCTTGCGCACGGCCGGCCGGCGAGAGATTGAATTCCTTGCTGCAATCGTCGGGTGTGTGGCGCGTGCCATTGCCCTTGCTACGGTCCACTTGTGCGTGGCGCATCAGCACCACCTTGCCGCCCTGTTTGAGCGCGGCCCAAAGTGTTTCGTCGGCCTTCACCGGAGTCACGGTGGACATAATCAGCAACGCCGCAAGGGCGAGGCGCATCAGAGTTTGACCATGCCCTGTAGCTGTGTGACGACCTCGGCGAGCGGGATGTCGCGCGGCGCCTTGTCGCGCCGGCCTTTGTATTCGGCCATGCCTTTCGCCAGACCCTTGTCGCCCAGCACCAGGCGGTGCGGGATGCCGACGAGGTCCATGTCGGCGAACATCACGCCCGGGCGTTCGTCGCGGTCGTCGAGCAGCACGTCGAGGCCGGCGGCGGTGAGATCGGCATAGAGCTTGTCCATGGTTTCGCGCACGGCGGCGGATTTGTGGTAGCCGATGGGCACGAGCGCGACGTGGAACGGCGCAATCGCGTCCGGCCAGACGATGCCGTTGTCGTCGTGGTTCTGCTCGATGGCGGCGGCCACGATGCGCGAGACGCCGATGCCGTAGCAGCCCATGGGCATGATGACGCTCTTGCCGGTCTCGTCGAGGCAGGTAGCGTTCATCGCCTCGCTGTACTTGGTGCCGAGCTGGAAGATGTGGCCCACCTCGATGCCGCGGCGGATCGTGAGCTTGCCGGCACAGTTGCGCTCGCCGCCGTCGGGGCAGGGGTCGCCCTCGACGACCTTGCGCAGGTCGGCGGCCATGGGCTCGGGCAGGTCGCGGCCCCAGTTCACATTAATAAGGTGTTTGCCGTTGACATTGGCGCCGCAGACAAAGTCCGAAAGCCGCGCCGCGGATTCGTCGGCGATGACCGTAATCTTCAAGCCCACCGGGCCGATGGAGCCGGGTTCGCAGCCGGCAGCGAGCGTTACCTCGCCGGGCGTGAGGAATTCGAGCGGCTTCATCACCTGCGGCAGCTTGGCCGCCTTCACTTCGTTCAGTTCGTGGTCGCCGCGCACCACCAGCGCCACCGCGCCGCCGGTGCCCTTCACCAGCAGCGTCTTCACCGTCTGCGCCGGGTCGACCTTGAGGAACTTGCTCACTTCCTCGATAGTCTTCGCATTCGGCGTGTCCACGGTCTGCATTGACTTGGTCGCGGGGTCGCGCTTGCCCATCGGCGGCAGCGCCGGGGCGAGTTCGACATTGGCGGCGTAGCGGCAGGTGTTGCACAGGGCGATCGCGTCTTCGCCGGATTCGGCGAGCACGTGGAATTCGTGCGAGGCGCGCCCGCCGATGGCGCCGGTGTCGGCATCGACCGCGCGGAACTCCAGCCCCACGCGCGCAAAGATGCGCGAGTAGGTGTCGTACATCGTCTGGTAGGTTTCCATGAGCGACGCTTCGTTCGCATGGAACGAGTAGGCGTCCTTCATCAGGAATTCGCGCGCGCGCATCACGCCGAAACGTGGACGGATTTCATCGCGGAACTTCATCTGGATCTGGTAGAAGTTCGCCGGCAGCTGGCGATAGCTCTTGATCTCGCGCCGGATGAGGTCGGTGATGATCTCCTCGTGCGTCGGGCCGAAGCAGAAATCGCGCTGGTGGCGGTCCTTGATGCGCAGCAGCTCTGGACCGTACTGGTCCCAGCGGCCGGACTCCTGCCACAGCTCCGCCGGCTGCACCGCCGGCATCAGCACCTCCTGGGCGCCGGCGCGGTTCATCTCCTGGCGCACGATGGACTCGACCTTGCGCAGCGTGCGCAGGCCGAGCGGCAGCCAGTTGTACACGCCGGCCGCGAGCTTGCGGATCATGCCGGCGCGGAGCATCAGCTTGTGGCTGATGGTTTCGGCCTCGGCGGGGGTTTCGCGGACGGTGGAGAGCAGGAATTTCGAGGTGCGCATGTATTGTTATCTGGCGTGTGGAAAAACCGCGCCAGTATACCCGCTCGCGCGCGCGGCCGGCCAGCCGCGCGCCGGCGGAATCAGCTCGCCTCGCCGGTGAGTTGGAACGCCGCCCAGTAATAGGGATGCGGATATTTCTTGCGTGTCTCGATCTGCGCCAAGCGCAGCGCCTCGCGCTTGCTTGTACCTTTCAGGGCGGAGTAGAAGCGGGTCATGAGATACGCCGTGGCCTCGTCGTCCACCTTCCAGAGACTTGCGACGATGGAACGGGAGCCGGCATAGAGAAAACCTCTGGTCAGACCCACCACGTCGTCGCCGTTGGCGATCTTGCCCAGGCCGGTTTCACAGGCGCTGAGCGTGACCAAGTCGGCATTCAGGCGCATGGAGTAAAGCTCGCCCACGGTGAGCGTGCCGTCGTTGTCGCGGTCCTTGGCGAGCAGTAGCGAGGAGTTGAGCGGGCTGTCGGCGTTGAAGTCCCCGTGCGAGGCGAAGTGCAGGTAGGCATAGCCGGTGCCCTGACGCTTGAACGCGGTTTCGCTCGCTTCGCGCCGGGTCAGTACCCGCGAGCCGGGCAGGACCTTGGTGACCGCCTGCGCCTCGGCCTGGGCGTATTTCAGATCGAGCCGCGGGTCGCCGAGATCAGGGTTGCCGAAGGCGAGCAGGGCACGCGTCGTCGGGCGTACCGGGCGCAGATAGGGCATCACACTCGCGCTCGGCAGCAGCCGCAGCCGGTAGCGATCGATAAGAAATTCGCGCCCGTCGTGCAACGCGTTGAACGGCAGGTAATGCAGCGCGCCGTGGGCGACGATCAGCACCTGGCGCTTGTCGATGACGTTCTCCACCGGCTGGAACAACTGGCGGTAAAGTTTCTGCGACAGCGCCAGGTAACGGTCGTCTTTCGGCGATTCGATCGCCTCGCGGAACGCTTTCACGTCTTGCGCGAGATTGCCGCCCTCGAGCCACACGACCTGCAGGCGCTCGCGCGTGACCACGAAGGCGTAGACCTTTTTGTCATCGTAGTAATACTCGATCAGCGCCTCGTCGGCGGGGAGCTTGGCTTGGATGTCTTTCGCGCTCGAATAGGTCACGTTCACGAGCGCGGCCAGCTCCGGCGCCTGTGTCCGCAGGTCCTGTTTGAGTTTTACCGCGAGACTGCGCTTGCCGGCGATGGCCGGGTCGCCGCCCTGGACGCGCGACTCGGTCTCGGCCGAATTGGCCTGCGCGAGCAACGTGCGCACCTGCTGGGCATTGACCGTGTGAACGGCGAAGTCCTGCTTGGCCGCGAGCATATCGACCAGCGCGCGTGACTTGGCGCGCTCGACGAACTCGAAGGCCGTGGCGTTCTGACCGTCGGCCAGCAATGCACCGACGAGAGCCTGGTACACCGCCTGCTTGTCGCCGACGAAGCCGATCTTGGATGCTTCGGTATTGAGCGTCGCACGCTGGCCTTCGATGACGTCTACCGACTTGCGATACAGATCGATGGCCTGGACGCGGTTGCCTTCTTTCTCGGCGATGCGCCCGCGGTCGAACAGGATCACCCAGTAGATGTCGCCGTTTTCCCTGGTCTGCGGGATGCCGAGCAGCTTGTCGTAGCCGGCCTTGGCCTCGCTGACACGTCCGGTTTCGAACAGCACCTTGTTGTGAATGAACTCGCGCGGCAGGTCCTGCCACACCCACAATCCTTCACCCTTGGTGTCGGCCGCCGCCATGGCGTCGGCCACGCCCTTGGCGAACGAGCCGAACAGCGTGTCCTTGCTCTGCTCCATCGCGTCGAGCGCCTTGGGGTAGTCCTTGAGCGCGAGATAAATCTTGGCCAGCCCCACGCCCTTGTCGCCGCGCAGCAGGGTATAGGGATAGGCGGTGCTGGTATTTTCCAGTTCCGTGGCTGTCTTGAGCGCGTTCTCGCGATCGCCGCCGAGGGCGTAGGCGAGCCCGAGCATGGAGGTGGTCATGATGCGCGCCCAGCGCTCCTGGTTCCACTGCGTCGGGATATTGGCGACCGCCTTCTTCGCCTGCTCCACGGCTTCGGGGTAACGGGCGAGGTCGATATACGCCTCGGCGCGCAGCAGGTAGGGGAAGATTGTGATGTTGCCCTCAAGCCCTTCGCGGCCGCCGGCGACGGCCGAGCCCATCATCGCCATGCCGGCCATCAACGGGTTGCGTTTGGCGAACTCGTCGAAATCCATCTGGCGCTTGTCGCCGCGACGGACGTTGTCCTCGAGGCGGTCGAGACAGGGGAACAGTTTGTTGTAACGCTTGAGTTTGGCGTAAGCCATGCACAGCGGCATGAGCTTGGGAGACGACACTTCCTTGAGACCCGCGGTCTCGCGCTCGCCGATGCGTTCCAGTTCCTCGTAGCGGCTGGTGACGAGCGCGGTGTCGCGCTCGCCGAGGATACCGCCAGTGGCGCAGCCGCCGAGCAGCAGCACCAGTCCCAGCAGCGGGATGGAATAACGCGCGCGCATCTTGCCAGGCATGGTCACCCCCGTTTTTATTGTGATAACCCTAGCACGGCGCTACCGGGAATGTTTGTCCTGCATCAAACCCCGCTCCTGACATGGGTGCGTTTAACAACCGGGACTAATTGGATAAAGTCTATGCCTATGCCGGCGGTCCGAATGCCCAAAACAACGAGAACCAAGGCTGTCTGGATCGGTTTCGCCATCCTGCTGCTGTACGGCTTTCTCGCGCCGCACACGGCGCTGTCGCGTTTTCTCGACGCCAAAATCCTCGACGCCCAGTTCCGCTGGCTGCACGCCAACGATCCCGTGCCGGTGGCGAACGACGTCGTCATCGTCGGCATCGACGAACAGACGACGCGCGAGCTGTTCGAGCCGATCGCGCTGTGGCACCCGCACCTCGGCAAATTCTTCGGCGCGATGGCCCAGGCGCGCCCGGCCGTCGTCGGGCTCGACGTCGTGTTTCCCGACCGCTCCTACGACCGCCTGCTTCCCGAATACGACCGGCCGCTGATCGCGGGGTTGCTGCAGATGCGCATGGCCGGCGTGCCACTCGCGCTCGGCCAGACGGTGGACGAGCAGGGCAAGCTGCGCACCATCTTCCCGCCGGTCCTCGCGGTCGCGGGCATGGACAGCCTCGGGCTCGTGCTGTTTCCGCTTGAATCCGATGACGTCGCGCGCCGCTACCAGACGAGCTTCGATGCTGGCGGGAATCCGCGCCCGACACTCGCTACGCGCATGGGCGCGGCGCTGAACGCCGCGCCTGACAACGGCCTGGTTAATTACGGTATCGGCACGGCGTTTTCGTATGTCCCGCTGCAACAGGTACTCGCCTGGGGCCATGCCGGCGACGTCGCGAGTCTCCAAAAGACCTTCGGCGGAAAACCGGTGCTGCTCGGGAGCGTGATGCCGTTCATCGATCGTTACACCACGCCGGTGGCACTCGCCGCGTGGGAGCCGGGCGAATATCGCGTGCCCGGGATGCTGGTGCACGCGCAGGCGCTGCGTTCGTTCATGCACGGCGGCCTGATCCATGAGGCGCCGTGGTGGCTCACGGCGCTGCTGCCGGTGCTGGCGGCATTGCTGTGGTGGATCGGCCAGCGCCCGCCGTGGGCCATCGGCGCCGCCATTGCCGGCCTCATTGTCGCGGCGATCGTCACGACCTGGTTGCTGCGCCACGGCACGCACCTGCCGGTCGCGGGCGCGCTGTTCACCGGTTACGCGGCGATGCTTACGCGCAACGGCGTGGAGTCGTTCTTCAACCTGCGCGAGAAGCGCCGGCTGCGCGAGTCGTTTGGGCGCTACGTGAGCCCACCGGTGCTCGACGAGATTCTCGCCGGCCACATCAAGGCGGGGCTCGGCGGCGCGCGGCGCGACGTGTGCGTGCTGTTTTCCGACATCCGCGGTTTCACGCGCCGCTCCGAAGGTCAGGCGCCGGAAGCGGTGATCGCGTTTCTCAATCGCTACTTCACCGCGATGGTCGAGGCGATCCACGCCCACGGCGGCACGCTCGACAAGTTCATCGGCGACGGCATCATGGCGTTCTTCGGCGCGCCGGCGGCGCACACGAACGCGGCGCAGGACGCCTTCGAGTGCGCGCGCGAGATGCTCGCGCGTCTCGATGCGTTGAACGTTGAGCTCGCGGCCGAGGGCATCGAGCCGATCCACGTCGGCATCGGTCTGCACCGCGGCGAGGTGCTGGTGGGCCATATCGGCTCGGAAACGCGCCACGAATACTCGGCCATCGGCGATCCGGTCAACGTCGCTTCGCGGTTGGAGAGCCTGACGAAGGAGGTGGGCTATCCGATCGTCGTCTCGCACGAGGTGGCTTCGATGCTTGCGTCGCGCGACGGGCTGGTGGAGCTCGGCGAGCACGCCATCAAGGGCCACACGCCGGTCGCAGTGTTCGGCTACCGGCCGGCGCCGGTGACGAGATAGAATTCGGGAACTACAGGAGGGGGTTACATGTTGCTTCGCAGATTTTTCATGTCCGCGGCGCTGCTCGCCGCATCATTCCTGGTTGCGCCGACTGTTTCCGTTGCAGCGGAAGCGGTGGCCATGGTTACCGACCGCCAAGGCAAGGTGCAGATCGTGGAAGGCGCGCGCGCTCGTCCGCTCGCGCTGCTCGATTACCTGCGTCCAGACACTGAACTGAAGCTTGCACGCGGCGCGTCGGTGACGCTGGTTTATTTTTCCTCCGGCACACAATACATGCTGAGTGGCGAGGGCGGTGCGCGCATTCAGGCCGACAAGCCGGCGCCGCAGGGCAGCGTGACGGTGTCGTCGAATGCCATGCGCCAGGGCGCGCTGGTCGCCAACGCGCGCAAGGAGACGGCACAAGGCGCGCTGGTGATGAAGACCGCGCCGCAACCGATCTGGGGTCTGAGCCCCTCGGACGGGAAGATTCTGGAAACGCGGCCGGCGTTCCACTGGGAGTCGAAACGCGTGAAGCCGCCATACCGCGTCACGCTCAATGACGCTTCCGGCGCGCGCGTGGCCGAGGGCGAAGTGAAGGGCACGAACTACTCGTTGCCTTCGAACGTATCGTTGCACGAGGGTGTGCGTTACACCTGGCGCGTCGAAGGACATGTCGGGAAAGCGACGGAGGGGAACGAGGCGAGCTTCGAGATTGCGACCGCCGCCGAGCGTGACCAAATCAATCAGGCGCGCCCTGCCGCGGGGGCGTCGTTCTCCGAGCGCGTGACCTATGCCACGATCCTCGATGGCATGGGATTCCGTAACGACGCGCGCAAGGTATGGCGCCAGCTCGCCGCCGAGCGCAAGGGTGATATTCGCCTGCGCGTCAGGGCAAACAAAGAGCACTAGGCGTTTCTGTCGTACGCCGCATGCCTCTAAACAACCACTGGCGTGACGCTTTGCCTCCGCCAGTGGTCGCTCGAAGCGATGTAATATTTTTATCGTGGTGTATCCGGCAACCGCACTAGCCGCGTATTCGACAGGCGGTCGTGCCACGCCAGCTTCTCCGGGTCCACGAGCACCCATAAAAATCCGAGTCCGAGGCAAAGCCAGGAGAACAGTGCTGCGAGAAAGCGCCATGTCGCGCGCGTCCACGTCACGGGCCCGCCGTCGCGGCCGACCAGCCGCAATTTCCACGTGCGCAGCCCCAGCGTCTGCCCGCCGCGGACCCAGAAGCCGGCAAAATAGGCGTAGCTGACGGCCAGCAGCAGCAATTGGTAGAGCGGACGGTTTATCCCCGGGGGCAACATCCGGCCCACGAGCGGGAGATACACGAACGAGACGAGCATCAGCAGCGCCGCAAGCAGCAGGCTGTCATACAACACAGCGCCCAGACGGCGCGCCAGGCTTGCGGTGGGTAGCGTCAAGGACGATGCATCTGGTTCGGCGGGATGCATGCGATGGCTAAAATATATTCAATCCGACCGAGGAGCGGTGATATCAGCCCTTCAGGCTGGGTTTCCAGCGTTTGCGCACAAGCTTATCCACAAAACCTGTGGGCAGCGCGCCCACTCTATACGTCCGAAGCCCGATGCGATACCCTTTCCGCCCGGTTCGCCTGATGATTTCGGCCCAATCGGTGTGTATTTCTCCCTGAGCGGTTCGCGTATCCAATCTGTTACATGACTGATATCTCCCTGAACCTGGTCGAGCTCGGCCATTTCGCCGCCTATCTCGCATTTGCCGTAGCGCTGGTGCAGGCGCTGGCCCCGGCGGCGGCGCGTTTCACCGGAGCGCCGGCGCTTGCCTGGTTGTCGGTGCGCGCGGCGACACTGGTGTTCGTGCTCACGAGCATCGGCGGCCTGATCCTGATGCACGCCTTCGTCGTCGGCAACTTCTCGGTGCTGTACGTCGCGCAGCATTCCAACTCGCTGCTGCCGCTGATGTACAAGATCACGGCGCTGTGGGGTGGCCACGAGGGTTCGCTCTATCTGTGGCTCTGGATCCTGACGCTCTATACGCTGGCGGTCGTCTGGTACGGCCGGCGCCGCTATGCCGAGCATCTGCCGCTGATCGCCGCGGTGCAGGGCTGGCTCATGGTCGGTTTCCTCGGGCTGATCCTGTTCCTGTCGAATCCGTTCGAGCGCCTGATTCCCGCCGCCGCCGACGGTAACGATCTCAATCCGCTGCTGCAGGACCCGGGCATGGCGTTCCATCCGCCGATGCTCTATCTCGGCTACGTCGGCTTCTCGGTGCCGTTCGCGTTCGCGATTACGGCGCTCATTACCAAGTGGCGCAGCGAACTGTGGATTGGCCTCATTCGCCGCTGGGCGCTGATTGCCTGGGGCTTTCTTACCACGGGCATCTTGCTCGGGAGCTGGTGGGCGTATTACGAACTTGGCTGGGGCGGGTACTGGGCCTGGGACCCGGTGGAGAACGCCTCGTTCATGCCGTGGCTGCTCGGTACCGCGCTGGTGCACTCGATCGCGGTGCAGGACCGCCGGCGCATGCTGCACGCCTGGAACATCTTCCTCGTCATCTCGACGTTCTCGCTCTCGCTGCTCGGCACCTTCCTCGTGCGCTCGGGCGTGCTGTCCTCGGTGCACGCCTTCGCCGTGGACCCCGGGCGCGGCGCCTACATCCTCACGTTCATGGTGATCGTGCTGACGGTGTCGTTCGGCATTTTCATGGCGCGCGGGCGTTACCAGCAGGCGGAGGAGGCGATCACCTCGTGGCTGTCGCGCGAGTCGCTGTTCGTGTGGAACAACGTGCTGTTCACCGTCGCCTGCGCGGTGGTGATGCTCGGCACGCTCTATCCGCTGGCGCTCGACGCGCTCACCGGGGACAAGATCACCGTCGGCGCGCCGTACTTCAACACCGTGATGGTGCCGGTATTCCTGATCGTGCTGCTGCTGATGGGCGTGGGCTACCTCGTGCCGTGGCGCAAGGCCAATCGCGAGAAGCTTGGCCGGCGCCTGCTCGCGCCTGTCGTCGTCGGCATCGCCGGCGCGGCGCTGCTCGCGACCATCTTCGGCCCAGTGCACTGGACCGGGCCGGTGGCTTTGGGTCTGGTGCTGCTTGCACTGACTTCGCACCTTACAGACTACGCCCGCGCTGTCGGCGTGCGTCGGGCGCAGCATAACGAGCCCGTGGCGCGCGCCATGGTCCGGACCGTGACCGGCAACCGCCGGCACTACGGCGGCATGGTGGTGCACATGGGCATTCTGGTGATAGCGCTGGGGCTCATGGGTTCGGGACTGTTCCGGCTGGAGCGCGCCGTGACCATGGCGCCGGGCGACGTGCTCGAGATCGGCGCCGAGAAGCTGCGCTTCGACGGCGTGCGCCAGTTCCGCGAGGCGAATTACGTCGCCATCCAGGCGCGTTTCACGCTGCTCAACAGCGGGCGCGCGGTATTTCCGGAGCGGCGACGCTACCCGCGCCAGGAAGCGCCCATGACCGAGACCGGCATCGATTCGACGCCGCTGCGCGATGTGTACGCGGTACTGGCTGACCCCGCGCCGGACGAGCGCTGGGGCGTGCACGTATACCTCAACCCGCTGGTGCAGTTCATCTGGATTGGCGGCGGCATCGTGCTGCTGGGATTGACGCTGACGCTGAGCGGCCGGCGCCGGGCACGCGCACCCGTCGTGGCAGCGGTTGTGCCGGAACCGGCGAAATAGAGGCGCCATGCATCGGCTTTTCCTTCTCGCGTTTCTGCTCGTGGCTGCACCGGCGCAGGCCGACGTGGCGACCGAGGATCCGCTCGAACGCCAGACGCTCGACATCGCCAAGGACCTGCGTTGCGCCGTGTGCCAGAACCAGCCGGTGTCGGAATCCAACGCCGATCTGGCGCGCGATATGCGCGTCATCATCCGCGAGCAGCTCAAACAGGGGAAATCGCGCGAGGAGATCGTCCAGTATTTCGTGGACCGCTATGGTGACTACGTGCTGATGAATCCGCCGAAGCACGGCTCCGGGTTCCTGCTCTGGCTGCTGCCGCTCGCGGTGTTTGGTGTGCTGGCCGGGTCCGGTTTCATGTATCTGCGCCATCGCCGGCGCGAGGCACTGCCGTCGGCGCCGGCGCTGTCGCCCGAGGACCATGCGCTTGTTGAGAAAGCGCGCGCCGAGGACGAACAGGTATGACCGCCCTCGTTGTGATTGGAGTGCTATTGCTGGGTGCGAGCGTGTGGCTGCTTTCGCGCCCGCTGGCGGGCCCGGCAAAGGCGGCGGACAGCGAGGAATACCACCAGCTGCATCAGGTGCGCGCGCGGCTGTTGGCGCAGCTGAACGAGCTCGATGCCGAGGCCGCGGGCATGGACGCGGCCGTGGTGCGCGACGAGCGCACGCGGCTGGAAACGGAGCTGGCGCAGGTGCTGCACCGGCTCGACGCGCTCAAGCCGGATACGCCGGCGGTGGCCGTGCCCGTCATGGCGGGCCAGCGGCGCCGGCTTGTCATAGCGCTCGCGGTACTGGTGCCGCTCGTGGCCATCGGGCTCTATGCCGGCAAGCAGGGGCGGACACTGGAGCAGCTTTCGCTGATGGGGCCGGGCGGTCAGCCCGATCCGCTCAAAATGGTCGCGCGGCTGGAGAAGCGTCTGGCAGATAACCCCAATGATCCTGTCGGCTGGACTCGCCTCGCGCGCTCGTACATGGTTCTCGAACGCCATGATGACGCCAAGCACGCGCTGGCGCGCGCCGTGCAGCTTGTACCGCAGGATGAAACCATCCTTACCGAGTACGCCACGCTGCTGATCGCCGGGAATCCGCGCCAACCCTCGCGCGAGGCCTTGGAGGCGTTCACAAAGCTTTATGAGCTCAATCCGAAACATCCGGGCGCGCTTTGGGTGCTGGGGCTCAATGCCTATAACACCGGAAAATACCGCGATGCGGTGAGGTACTGGGAGGGATTGCAAAAAGAACTGCCGCCGGATGCCGAGGTGTTGCCACAAGTGCGCGACGCGGTGGCGCAGGCAAGGGCAAAAACAAAAAGTAAAAACTAAAAAGGCGCGGATTCCGCGCCTTTTTAGTTTGTGCCGCCTTCGGCAGTTCGATCAGGGAAGCTGATTGATCAGCGGCAGGATTTTTTGTTCCAGTGCCGCCGGGGTGATCGGGCCGATGTGCTTGTAGCGGATGACGCCTTCCTTGTCGATCACGAACGTTTCCGGCACGCCGTAGACGCCAAGCTCGATGCCAAGCCGCCCTTCGAGGTCAGAGAGGCTCGTTTCATACGGATTGCCCATGTCCTTGAGCCATGCAAGGGCATCCTCGCGCTTGTCCTTGTAGTTGAGGCCGATGAGGGTCACGGTGTTGTCGCGCGCAAGTTTGTTCAGCAGCGGGTGCTCCTCGCGACAGGCGACGCACCACGACGCCCAGACATTCAGCAAGTACACACGACCGTGTAACTGTTGCGGGCCGAGCTGGCGTTTGGGGTCGGCGAGGGTGGGGAGCGTAAACACCGGCAGCGGTTTGCCGACGAGCGGTGAAGGGATAATGCGCGGCGAGTAGTCGCCGCGCTGCATTTCGTAGATGGCGTAACCGAGCAGCAGCCCGAGCGCGGCAAACAGCGCAATCGGAATGACGAACTTTTTCACGGACGCTTCTTGTCGCCCGGAATGAACTTTCCACCCTCAAGCGCCTTGGCGGCTTCGGGCGGCATGTAGTTCTCATCGTGCTTGGCCAGCACCTCGCGGGCGACGAAGCGTCCACCTTCGAGCTTTCCTTGGGCGACGACACCCTGGCCTTCGCGGAACAGATCCGGCAGCAGCCCTTCGTAGTGCACCTCGACGCGCTGGTTCATGTCGGTGACGATGAAATCCGATATGAGCCCGTCCGGCGATTTGCGCACGGAGCCCGTTTCGACCATGCCACCGAGGCGAAATACCTTATCCACCGGCGCCTTGCCGGCCAGCACCTCGGTCGGGGAGAAGAAGAACACGAGATTGCTGCGGAAGGCGTTCATCACGAACAGCGCGGCGAGAGTCAGCCCCACGACCGCGCTCACGATGATGGCCAGGCGTTTATGTCGCGGCTTCATGAACGTTCACCCTTCAGACGGTAAAACTCGCGCAGTGTTTTATGGACGGCCTTGCGCCGGCGCAGCGGCAGCAGCACGTTGAACGCCAGCACCACGGCGGCGACGGCATAGGAGGTCCAGACGTAGAAGCCATAACCACCCATGGCGAAGAATTCGCTCCAGTTCACGCGCTTTCCTCCACGGTTTCAGCAACCCAAGTCGTATGCTTTTCGCGTTCGAGGATGGCCGGGCGCATGCGCAGCAGCACCACGGCGAAGAAATAGGCCTTGAACGCCGCCGCCATGGTGAGCAGCGGAATCAGGATGCTCGCGTGGATGGACGGTGTTCCGACCTTGCTTACGGAAGCCGGCTGGTGCAGCGTGTTCCACCACTCGACCGAGAAATGAATGATCGGGATATTCACCACGCCGACGAGCGCGAGGATCGCCGCGGCGCGTGCCGCGCGGCGCGGATCGTCGATGCTTGCTTGCAGCGCCATGACGCCTATGTACAGGAAAAGCAGGATAAGTTCCGAGGTCAGGCGCGCGTCCCACACCCACCACGCCCCCCACATGGGCTTGCCCCAGAGCGAGCCGGTGAGCAGCGCCAATACCGTGAACGAGGCGCCGACCGGTGCGCACGCGGCGGCGAACACCTCGGCGAGTTTGATGTTCCACACCAGCGCCACGGCGCCGGCGCCGGCCATGAGCACGTACACGAACATGGACATCCACGCCGCCGGCACATGGATGAACATGATGCGCACGGTTTCGCCCTGCTGGTAGTCGGGTGGCGCGACGAACAGGCCGAGGTACAGTCCCGCGAGCAGCAGCATCACAGTCGCGGCCGTGAGCCACGGCAACAGCCGGCCGGCGAGGTGGTAGAAATTTCGCGGGGAGGCGTATTTGTACATGGGGTCAATCGTGCGAGACACGCAGCGCGGCGGCGGTCGCCCAGGGGATGAGACTCAATGCCAGAACCAGGAACGCGGCCAACAGGGACAGGTGTGCTTCGGTGCTCAGGCCCTCGACGGCGGCGGTGACGCTGCTCGCGCCGAAAATGAGCACGGGAGTATACAACGGCAGCACCAGCAGCGAAACCAGCACGCCGCCACCGCGCAGACCGAGCGTGAGCGCCGCGCCGACGCTCCCGATCAGGCTTAAGACCGGCGTGCCGAGCGCAAGCGACACGACCAGCGTGCCCATGGCCTCGGCCGAGAGGCCAAGCTGCAGCGCGAGCAGCGGCGACAGCAGCACCAGCGGCAGGCCGGTGAGCACCCAGTGGGCGGCGGTCTTGGCAAGCACCAGCACCGTCAACGGATGCGGCGCGAGCAGCAGTTGTTCGAGCGTGCCGTCGGCGTGGTCGTTGGCGAACAACCGATTGAGCGACAGCATGGCCGCCAGCAGCGCCGCGACCCAGAGCACGCCCGGCGCGAGCGCGCGCAGCATCGCCGGCTCAGGGCCGACGCCGAGCGGGAACAGGCTCACGACGATGGCGAAGAAGATGAGCGGCGTCAGCACATCGGTCGAGCGCCGCAGCGCCACAGTGAGATCGCGCCGGAACACGCACAGAACGGCGCGGGCGAGGGAGTGCGGGTTCATGAATCCAGCCGGACCGAGAGGACCGTATGCAGTTCGATGGCGAGGTCCTGGTGCGAGGTGAGCACGATCATCCCGCCGGCGGTCAGGTGCGCAGACAGCAGCGCGTTCATGACCTCGGTCGAGCGCGCGTCGAGCGCGCTGAAGGGCTCGTCCAGAATCCAGAGCAGTTTGTGCGCCACCAGCAGGCGCGCCAGCGCCAGCCGGCGTTTCTGGCCCTGGGACAGGATTTTGGCCGGGAAACCGCCGTAGGCCAGCAGGCCGACCTGTTCCAGCGCGGTATCCGGCGCTGTTTTCTGGCCCGCGATGCCGGCGGCCACGCGCAGGTTTTCGCGCAGCGTCAGTTCACCCTGGATGCCGTTGAGGTGACCGACGTAGGCAAGCGCGCCGCGATAGTCGTCGCCGAGGTCATGGATGTCGGTGCCGTTCCAGCGGATTTCGCCGGCGGCGGGACGGCTGAAGCCGCAGAGCGCGCGCAGCAACGTGGTCTTGCCGCTGCCGTTGGCGCCGGTGATGTGAACCAACTCGCCGGCCTTGAGCGCGAACGAAAGATGGTTGAACAGCGGGCGGTCGCCGCGCACACACGCGAGGTTGGTGACGTCGAGCATCGATTGCCTTGTTTTCGTATCTGGTGCCCCGGGCCGGAATCGAACCGGCGACCTGCCGCTTAGGAGGCGGCTGCTCTATCCACTGGGCTACCGGGGCGCGCGCTCATTCTAGCGGAAAACCCTGATACAGGGATGTTGCGCCCAGTGTCCGAGGCGAATGCTCCTTCGGCAATGGGCGCATGTAGCCGCAATGAGCGACATTACCTTGGGCGCAATGCCGCCGTCTCCGAAAGAGCTTCGCCACGGGAGCTGGCGGCTACCGATTAGGGTGCCGAGGGATGCAAAATCGTACAACGCCGCGAACCGGGCTCAGTTTTTACCCGGGCGGTTGCCATGTGCAACGACCAACTGTTCGGGTGCGACCGCGGGGGAGTAGAGGTAGCCCTGGATGGCGTCGCAGCCGTATTTTTTCAGCAGCGCGAGCTGGGCCTCGGTCTCCACGCCCTCGGCGACGACCTTGAGCCCCAGGCGGTGCGCCATGTAGATGATGGTTTCGACCAATGCCTCATCCGGCGCGTTGGTGGTGATGTTGCGCACGAACTCGCGGTCGATCTTGACGATGTCTACCGGAAAGCGGCGCAGGTAGCTGAGCGACGAGAAGCCGGTGCCGAAGTCGTCCATGGCGATGGTGACGCCGATATCCTTCAGACTCTTCAGCGTTTCTCCCGCCGCCTGGATATCGGCGAGCAGCACGCTCTCCGTTATTTCCAGGCACAGTTGCTGTGGCTCGAGCGGCGTTTCCTTGAGGATGCGCGTAACGTTGGCGACGAAATCCGGCCGCATCAGCTGGCGTGTCGAGATATTGACGGCGACATAGACGGGACCGGCACCGGTGCGGGCCCAGACCTGTTGTTGTTGCGCCGCCTGACGCAGTACCCACTCGCCGATGGACAGGATCAGGCCGGTTTCCTCCATGATCGGGATGAACTCGTGCAGCGGCATCATCCCGCGCGCGTTGTGCTGCCAACGCAGCAGCGCTTCGGCGCCAGTCGTGCGTCCCGACGGCAGGTCGATGATCGGTTGGTAATGGAGCACGAACTCGTTACGCTCGAGCGCGCGGCGCAGCTGCGTCTCCACCGCCAGGCGCTGGGTCACGCGCGCGGTCATGGCCGAGGAGTAGAACTGGTAGCTGTTTCGCCCCGACTCCTTGGCGTGGTACATGGCGGTATCCGCGGCCTTGATGAGCGCATCGGCCTCTTTTTCGTCCAGCGGGTACAGGGCGATGCCGATGGAAGCGGTGATGTGGAACTCGCGCCCGTCCACCACGAACGGTTCGACCAGCACGTCCAGTACCTTCTGCGCCACCAGCACCGCCTGGTCCGGGTGCTCGATGTCCTCGAGGATGACGGTGAACTCGTCGCCGCCGAGGCGCGCGACGGTGTCGATCTCGCGCGCACAGCCGCCGAGCCGGGTCGCAACCTCCTTGAGCAGGCGGTCGCCGAGCGCGTGTCCGAGACTGTCGTTGATGGTCTTGAAGCGATCGAGGTCGAGGAACAACAGCGCCACCATGCACTCCTGCCGATGGGCGCGGTTGAGCGACTGCTCCAGGCGGTCGCGGAACAGCGAGCGATTGGGCAGGTTGGTGAGCGGGTCGTGGAACGCCAGGTAATCGAGTTGCGCCTGGTTGCGCATCATTTCGGAGATGTCCTTGCCCGTGGAGATGAACAGCGTGATACGGCCGTCGTCATCACGCAGCGGCAGGATGGTCTTGTCCTCGAAATAGAGTGAGTCGTCCTTTTTCTTGTTGAGCAGCACGTCGCGGAAGGCGCGGCCCTCCAGCAGGGTGTCCCACATCCGCCGGAAGTATTCCTTGTCGTGCCGCCCGGACTTGAGCAGGCTGGTCTTTTTCCCGAGCGCCTCGTCGCGGCGCCAGCCCGTGACCTGCTCGAAACCCGGGTTGACGTACTGGATGATGCCGTTGCGGTCGGTCACGCAGACGATGTCGCTCGTGTGCTCGACGATGCTCGAGAGCATCCGCATCCGGTCCTCGGCCTGCTGGCGCTCGGCCATCTCGGTCTTGAGCAGCAGGTTCTGTGACTCGAGCCGATCGAGCGCGCCGCGGAGCTCCTCGGTGGCCTGGCGCACGCGGTCCTGCATGCGCTCCTGCGATTCCTGCAGGTGCGCGGCCATGATGTTGATGCCGCCCTCGAGTACGCGCAGTTCGCCGCTGTCCTCCGTGCGCGCACGGGTATCGAGTCGGCCTTCGCCCAGTTGTTTCACCGTATCGACGAGGTGCAGGATCGGTGCGCTTACCTGCCGTCCCATGTACCAGCCGAGAGTAGCGGCGATCAGCAGGCCGAGCAGCGTGATCGACAGGCTGCTCAGAATGATGCGGTCCTTCTGCGCCGCGTTGCCTTCGAGCGAGAGCTCGATCCGCACCCAGCCGAGCACCGGGGGTGGCACCGATGGCCGGGTATCGCCGGTTGCGGCCTCGCCGATATAGTCCTCGATGATCACGCGCGTCTGGCGGATCGGCGCCGTGACGCTCAGCACGTTGCCAGCGCGTTCGCTGGTGATTTCAACCGGCTGCACCGCCGCGCCGACCGGTGCCGTGGCCAGTTTGCCGGCACTCGCGAGCGGTTTGCCTGACTCATCGGTGATGGTCACGGAACGCACGTCCGCTTCATACAGCGCGGCGCGCGCCAACGATTCGAGAATGGCACGGTTTCCCGAGAACACGCCGTATTCGCAGGCCGGCGCGAGCTGGCGCGCGATGGCCCGGCCGCGTTCGTGCACCGAGCTTTCAAGCTCGCGAATCTGGACGTTCATCAGGTAGAGACCGAGCATGACGGCGATCAGCGACGCCGGCAGCAGGGAGATGAGTATCACTCTGGATTTGATGCCCCAGTTTTTCATGGCGTTACTCCGGGCGATCCTGCAACCGGTTCAAGAGCGTTTGTTCGTCCGGGATATCCAGCCCGAGCGAGGCGGCCACGCGACGGTTCACGGCGACAGCGAAGTACCTCGGATATTGCGGCGGTGGCAACGGACGTGCCGGCGCCTGCAGCGCCTGGCGCACGATCTCCGCTGCCTGCCGGCCGGTCTGTGCGGGTGTGGAATACACCGCGAGCAGCGCCCCGGCCTCGACAAAGGCGCGCGAGAAGCCCACGACCGGAACCTTGCGGTGATATGTGGCGATCAGCAGGTGGTGAAGGGTGTTGCTGTTGAACACCATCGGATCGGGAAGCGATAGCAGCGCATCGCTTTCCTCCAGGATCTCGTTCAGCTGCGGGATTAGCTCGGTGGGTGAGGACAAGTGCCGCACCTGCAGCGCCAGATCGCGGTCGCGCGCGGCGGTGACGAGCTCGTTTTCCAGCGACGCCGTCGCTGGACCCAGAATCACCGCCACGCGCGTGTGTTCCGGCAACGCGAAGCCGACGAGGTTGAACTGGCGGCGCAGCGGCTGATCGACATAGATGGCGGTATGACGTCGCGTGCGATTCTGAGTCCGTTCACGCGCCAGATCGAGATAGGCCTGGCGCGGCAGTAAGGTATGCAATATCGGCGTGGAGGCGTGCTGCAAAGCCGTGAGTTTGGCGGCTTGCGTGCCCACCGTGACAATCATGCTGGGCAGCGTATCGGTATTTTCCGTCAGGCGACGCACGCCGTCCGCCAACGTCACGACGTTCACTTCGATGTCTTGTCCGGCGTGCTGCGTGAGCGTTTGTCGCAGACTGCTCGCGACCTCCTGGTACTCCGGCTGGTCTTTCGAAAGCAGCACCAGTACGTTCTTTTCTGCTGCCGTGCCTGGACCGGCCCATGCCAGGATCAGCGGGCACCAGAGGGTCATCAGCAGGGAAGGTAGGCGGTACATGGCCGGGGAGGGGAACCCTGACTACCTGAATTCCAGTGACAGCGTGTACAGGTAACGCGTATCCAGTACCGCCGAGTCATCGAAGTCGAAGTGTGCCCCGGTGATGTTCTGTACCGTCATGGCCGTCTGGCCCCGGATATCGCCGCTGCGGAATTTCCAGGCCAGACGCACATCGCCCGTGGTGTACTGCCCGGTTCGCTCCGTGCCGCCGCCGAGGTATTCCATGTCGGTCACGATGCGGTAGCTGGCACTGGCCTCGAACCCGCGCGGGAATTTATGGAGCACCATGAGGTTGGTGGTTTCCGTGGGCGTGGCATGAAGGGTCTCGCTGTACGTAACCGGGGTGAGCCGCGTCAGGGTTTGGCCTTCCTGGTTAGCGTGGACATAGCCAAGCAGCATGCGCGTGCGAGGGGTGAGTCGCCAGGCGAGCTGGATATCCGCGCCGCTGACCTCGGCGTAGCCGTCATTGCGGAAGCTGGTGCCGCCGTTACCCAGCAGGTCAGCGACAGTCGGGTCGAGGGTGGGAGCGGAGATGATGTCACGGATCGTGTCGCGATAGAGCCGCACGTCCAGCACGGCGCCGCCGTGGGCGGGAAATTCGCCGGTGTAGCCCAACTCATAGGTTGTGATTCGCTCGGGAACGAGCGTTCGGTTGTTCTTGATCGTGCGGTCCAGCGCGACCCCGTCGGGAAAACGGAAAGCGGTATCGGCGCGATGTTCGTACAGCGACGGCGTGCGATAAGCACGTGTGACGCCGGCGCGCAGGGTGTGGTGCCGCGTCAGGTGATGGTTGATCGCCAGGCGTGGCGAGGTTTCGCCGCCAGTGATGCTGTTGTGCTCATACATGGCGCCGGCATTCAGCACCGTATTCGGCGTGAGCCTCCACTCGGCATTGGCGAAAAATCTGCGCAACCGGTTGCTGATGTAGTCCGTGGTGCCGAACCAGCCCTTGCCGGCGACGCGGTCGAAACGCAGTTCGCCGCCCCAGACCAGACGGACATCGTTCCAGGGGCGGAAGGTGTGAAATAACTCGATGTCGAAGCGCTCCGCGGTTGTGTCTTCGACGGCATTAATGCGTTGATCCGGGTAGCCTAGCGCGGCCAGCGCGGCCATCGTACCTGCGCTAAGGATCTGCGAGAGCTGGGCGGTGTTATAGGTGTCCGAGGCGCGATGGTAGTTGTGATAGAACTGCAGGTTGATTTCCTCGTCGGCGCTCAATACCCGTTTCCAGCGCAATTGCTGGAAGCTGCTGCTGATATTCTCTTCACGCGCCGGGCTGGTGAGGCTGGTCGGATCACCCTTGCCGCGCGGTCCGGTGTTGTATCCGAATTGAATGTCGAAAGAATCCCTGGCGTTGGCCTGGTAGTCGCCGCGGAATGTCAGGAACGTAGAGCGTTTGTTGTCGGGAGTATTCGAAGTGATGCCCTCGTCCTGTTGTTGTCCCGCCGTCAGTCGATAACTGAGTTTTCCCGATTCGTTACCATAGCGAACAACGTTCCGATGGGTTCCGAGGTCTCCGTGTATCGTGGCGATCCGGGCGCCGTGATCCAGCCCGGGCTCGCGCGTGATTATATTGATGACACCGTAGAAGGCATTGGCACCGTAGGTAACGCCGTTCGGGCCGCGAATGACTTCGATGCGCTCGATGTCCTCGATGGCGAGCGGCAGGTCCTGCCACTGCACGCCGCCGAAGAGCGGTGTATAAACCGAACGTCCATCCACCAGTACCTGCATCCGACGTGCATAACTGTCGGTCAGGCCATGGTAGGTGACGACGCTGGTGCGACCATTGGCATGGCCGACTTGGAAACCGGGCACCAGTTTGAACAGGTCGGGAATCTCGATGGCACCGGAGGCCTCGATCATCTCGCGGTCGATGACCGTGATGGCGGCAGGGCTTTCGGATACCGGCTGCGACAGGCGCGTGGCGCTCAACACCACCGGAATATCCTGAAAGAAGATTTCCTCCGGTGTGCGTGCAGTTGTGGAATCCGCTGCACTAGCGGATGCTGCCCACAGCGCCGCGAACGTCGCAAGGATGGTCACACCCAGCCGCGAGGGGCGCGGCCAGTTGTGTTTCGCTGACAAAGCCAAACGATCGCCCCCGTGGCGTTACGACCGGTTATTCCGAGCGCAGCCCATCCACGCATGGCGCGTAGCGGTATCTGTCATGCGTCGGTTTTATTTAGGTTATTAGTGTCACATCAGGGGCGTGGTGTCCTGCCACGACCCATCTGTCCAATGAAAGTATAAATGCACGCAGGGGACGGGTGGGAGATAAGGTGTGCCGGCGCCCAACCCACCTTTGGCGGGCGTTCGTATGGCGCTCATTTACTGGCGATTTTAGGTGACTGGGGGAGGAAATGGTGGAGCGGAAGGGGATCGAACCCTCGACCTCTGCATTGCGAACGCAGCGCTCTCCCAGCTGAGCTACCGCCCCATTTTGTTCGTAAGAACATAAGATTCTAGCATAAGGAATTGACATATTGCCAAATGTTCCCAATTTAGGATTTTCGGTGAGCGCGCCTGGGATCATCATTGCTGGATGACATCAGTGAACCTAAACCGGGCCGGTTAGTTCAATTGTGCTGAGAGAGTTCTGCAAGAGTCAGCCGTCGAATACGGACATGGAGCTGCAAAACAGACGGGTAAGTAGACTGGCAAAAGATGCATCTCAGAAAAGATAAGCTAGAATTTAATAAAAATAGATTTACCAAGGACGTTTTACCCATTTATTTGGTTTAGCCGAATTTAAATTGCATGCTACTTAGACTGTCCGTCTCCGGTGCCTTGCACCGCCATTCTGTTTATATCCTCCCGGCGATATTAATCATTCTGTCATCCCTGGCTTTTCTGCGTGTCTGGATCGTTCAGGACATCATCTGGGATGACAACTTTTGGGCAGAGGCAATATACGAATGTCGGAGCTACGATTGTTTCTTCAATACCGGCTTCCTTGAGATGGTAAGGCCACAGCTTGCCCCCTATGCCTATTTATTATTTTGGCTTTATCGGGATACAGAGTATTTCTACATATTCTGGCATAGCATCAATACACTGACATCGCTTGCTTCACCGCTATTGCTTTTTTTCTTTCTGAAGAACTTATTTCCGAAGAAACAGGAACTAGCCTTCTTTTCAGCAGCCGCTTTTGTCGTTTTTCACCTCGACCAGACGCTGGCGTTTGCATCGGCATCGAATTACAGGATAGGTCTGTTGTTGACGATTCTGTCATTCTTCCTGACCGAACGCGGATTCCAGAGAAATAAAGTGCGAGCAGGTAATCTGGCGGCTGCGGCAATCTGCGCCGTGTTATCACACTCGGTATTTATCGAAGCCACCCTCACACTCGAAGCGGCAAGAGGATTGGCGATTGCCTATCTGGTTAGGGCACGCCTGACTTGGGCTAGGCCAGTATGGAAGTGGACATTCAGATACTGGTATTTATTTGTACTTTTGACCTTTCCAATCATTTTGTACAAGCTCCTCTACAAACCGTACGGGATGTACGGCCATATGTACGGTATTAACCCGCTTTTCTTTCTGGAGTGGCGAACTACCCTGCTGGCGGTGGCGCACTATCTTCAATTTTCCTGGATTGTCATCCTGCACCAGCTTGACCAGGTTACCGTGACCTCGTGGGTTCTAGGCGCTGTGACCGTCATAGGCACCTATTTTATGTTGTATAAAACAAGAAACCTGCCTGTATTCGAGAAATTGCGAGGCGAACTGGCAAATTATCCAGCCAGTCAAATCCTGCAATCTGCCTTGCGGTCGGACAAGAAGTTTCTTCTGTTTGGTCTAACGGCCTTTCTTCCTCCTACTCTTTTTTTTCAGGTCGTCAGTCGACCACCACTTACCAATATGGAAACATACAGCAGCCATGCGGTCATTTCCCAGATGGGGTATGGCGTGCTTGCCGGTTGGCTGCTCGCGGTGGCCTACAAGGCGTCGATACTGAGAAGCAAGCGCGATCCATGGTTGAAGTATTTCGTGACAGCGCTCTTTGGCGCGGGTGTGTTTTTTAACAGTGCCACCATCGACCAGTATCTGCAATCGTGGACAGAGCAGACCCGTTTATGGACGGCTTTTACTCAGCGTTTTCCTACTGTTCCCGATGGAAAGCATTTTATATTTGATGTTCCTCAATTGCCTGCCTTATATTCAGACATGAACAATGCTTATACCTTGGAATTGCAATTAAATCTCCTCTATGCAACTTCTATTGCGCCGTCCCCATTTCGCAGGGTCACGGCCGATGAGATCGAGGTGTGGGGTAGCTATACTGCACGCGCTATTTACGATGCCGCGCAGAGGAATATCAAGCTTGAATATAAGGATATGGTTAATCAACCGATCAGGACGCACACGTTTTTTGGTTATAAAACGATAAAGCCGGAAGATTTCATTTTCGTGTACTACCGGGACGGCGAGTTGTTGGTCAACCAGGAAATTTCAAGAAAATATCCAAACGTGTGGTATAGAGTTTGGCTGAACAAGTCATTTCCGGATTTGCCTGCTACGCTTCCATCTTATCCATTACGGTACAAAATGCGTGGGCCGGGAGCAGGCTACTGATATTCCCCGGAATGCGAGAAAGGAAGGCGCCTCGGTGTGCCACACGCAAACGGAGACATCCTAGCGTTGTGCACTGCGATGACTATCCGATGGCTATCGCACCGTTTGGCCCGATTTTACATTCTTTATTTGAAGGGGTGATATATGCCGGGATGTTTCTATTTCGCACTCAAGTCTATTCCCGGCAATCTTATCCGCTTCAGCCCATAAAGACCGGATTTCCTCGGCAGGTGAAAGTTTCCAGCCGCAAGCATAGCGAGGAAAGTCTGTCTCTGTCGGATAGGCGGCAAAGCCCTTTCTCATAAGGGTCGAAGCCTCGGCCGATTTTCCAGCCAAGGCCAGATAAATGATCTGGCGGTTAACGTTGTACGAATTGGGACGGTATTGCACAACACGAGTTGTGAGCAGTAGTTGATTTTCAATTTTACTCCTGTCCGGCGCCTGGTGCTGTGCGATGGATATCTCGGCCCATGGCGTCAAGAGCGGGTTTTTTGATATGGCATGCAACCTTGCCATGACCTGTTGTGGTGTTGCGGCGGCTAAAAACCGATGTATGTAGCTGAGGTCGTAGACACCTAGCAAGGTGATTATGAGTATCACACCGGATAGAACCAGTGTGGCGCCGGCTGCAAATTGACCGAGGCCGGGTGTGAACTTAATTTTCAATCCGTCCTCGCTCCCGATCCCGAGCAGGACAGCGGCTATTCCAAGAAAGTAACTATACCAGAGCGGATATTCGACGAAGCTATGCAGCAGTAATACCATGGCCAATGCCAGGATCAACCAATGCGATGAGCTCCTCCAGTGCGGTAGCGCCTGCCGCAGCCAGGATGTGGCGATGATCAGCAGCAAAAGCAGGCCGGCTGCACCGAACTCAGCGAGCACCTGCATTATCAGATTGTGAGAATGATGAAAGAGATTTCCTTGTATTACACCGGCAAACTCGGGCAGTGCCTGATAATTGAAGCTGTGCCATCCGTAATTGCCGATTCCAACCCCCAAAAGCGGAGCCTCTAGGAACATCAGCCAGGCTTTGCAAAACTCGGAAATGCGGGCATCAATGCCTTCAGCAGCATTTCGCTGCCACATAACTTGTATGTCGAAGCCGCTCGTATCGAAACCTAGTGCGTCAAGCAGCGATTTCAGGCAATCATTAAGAAGTGGCAGAAGAAACTGAAATAGCAAGAATAGCGCAAGCAGCAATCCGGTTGCCTGCAGCGAACGACGGTGAAAGGCGGTCTTGGCGGCGGAATAGAAAATCAGCGACAAAAGAACACCAGCCACAATATACACGGCAGCCGCGCGGGAGCCCGATGCCGTCAATACGAACGCAAATAATGTCATTAATGTTGTTGCAAGCGCGCAGTGAATCCGATCTGTTGCGCGTAAATAGACAAGACCGAAACAGGCGAGCGAGATTTGCGTGGCATAGTGATTCCGTTGGCCGATGTTGCCGTAGATGCTGGCCGGTGTTCTCGGGTCGATTATCGGAGCCAATTTGCCGTAGATGTCGAAATATTGCACAAGGCCGAGCAATGCATGCGCGATGCCGCCGACGAGGAGCGCCCAGGCGAATATGGAGACAGAGCGTTCAAGCCCGAGCTGTTCCCGTATCCAGGCGCCAAGAACGATCAATACCGCTGCCCAAGCGATATAAATTGCCGGCACTAGCGGTTGCGTCGCGTAGGCGTGATCGACAAACAAAGCCTGAACGGCGATCAGAACGACGAACGAAAACGACCAGACCGCCGAATGAGGAATTCGGAGGTGAAGCCAGAAGATTTTGTGTAAAAACGGAAAACAGGCCGCAACGCCGAGGGCAAAGGCGGCCCATTCGCTATAGAAAGCGGTCGCCAAGCCGTGATGGGGCAGCATGAACGGGATGACGGCGATGAGTCCCGCTACGACGAGGCTGGTCAGGGCCGCCTTGGTATGATTCTGGCTTGAAGAGTTTTCCATCCTGAAAAAACAAAGCCCGCTCTTCGGAGCGGGCTTCAAGTTCATTAAGATGATGTAATTCGAGTTCTTCTATCCGATTACCGTTTGGGTAAATATTTCGAAGACACGTTACCGGTTACAGCCCATGTGAATCCGGTATCCGCACAGGTGCCGACATAGTCTACATATTGGCCGGAGGTTACCGCGTTTCCAATCGAATTGTAGACGATTCGGACGGTTGCAGCCGAGACTGTCGGGACTCCCGAAATGGAGACGTTATTCGGATACTGCCAAGAGCTATTCGATAACGTAGTCGTGGTGCTCGCCGCAACGAGGCCAAGCGAGAACAAAGAGGCACTAGCAAGATTGCCCTCGCTGCACGCAACCCCTACGGCGGTCATTAATGGTGCCGCAACCGCCGGCCCCTCGCTGACCTTGGCTTTGACGGTGTAATCCTGATACGCCGGAATCGCAATGGCCGCCAGAATGCCGATGATCGCGACGACGATCATCAGTTCGATCAGGGTGAAGCCTTGCTGCACTTTCTTCATCGTAAAGCCTCCTTTTAGGATTTGATTTTTAAATTAAATTTAATCGAGGCTGGCTCGGAAAAGACCGTCCCTAAACACCGACGGCTCCCTGCATGTACCCGGCATGCCTTCCCGGGCCGATGCTTTCCGAGACATCCTTTCCAGCTACAGAATTAGCAGGGCAGACATTGTTGTCAAACACACGACCGATTCCGGTTTTTATAGCGCCTATCCTCTGGGAAAAAATATGCACAAAATATGCCACTGTTTTGTATGAAAATATTTTTTGAAAGCCAATATAGGGCATTGAAGGGAAAAGAGTTTTTAAAAATCAGAATTTTCTGTTTACCCTGAATTTTTCAGAAAGACGCATTCGATTGACGCAATTCGTCATACAAGGACGAATTGCGGCGTTCCCCGTAACGTCAAAAGAGCTAAATGAACCGACGGACGGTGTGTTATTCAATGCCGAGTTTTTCCAGCTTGTAACGTAACGCGCGAAAGCTGATGCCAAGCAGCTTGGCGGCGGCGGTCTTGTTCTGGTTGGCCTGCGCCAGCGCCTTTTCGATTGCGCCGCGCTCGATGCGTTCCAGATAGTCGTCGAGCGACTCGTCGGCGGAGAACGTTACGTTTGTGGCCCCGGACGTTTCGGCCGCGGGCAGTTGCAGGTCCTGCTCGGCGATCTCCTGACCGTTGCACAAAGTTAGTGCACGTTCGAGGATGTTCTCCAGCTCGCGCACGTTGCCCGGGAAGGGGTAGCGCTTGAGCGCGGCCATGGCGCCTTCCGTCAGGTGGGGCGGTTTCATGCCGAGGCCGGCAGCGAGACGGGCGCAGAACTGCTCCGCGAGGAGCGGGATGTCCTCGGCGCGCTCGCGCAGGTTTGGCATCGGCAGCTCGATAACGTTGAGGCGGTAATAAAGGTCCTGGCGGAACCGGCCGCTGGCGACGAGCTCGTGCAGGTTCTTGTGAGTGGCGGAGAGGATGCGCACATCCACCTTGATTTCCGCCTGGGTGCCGACCGGGCGGATGGATTTTTCCTGGATCGCGCGCAGCAGTTTCACCTGCATGGCGAGCGGCAGGTCGCCGACTTCGTCGAGGAACAGCGTGCCGCCGTTGGCGGCCTTGAACAGCCCTTCCTTGTCCTGCACCGCGCCGGTAAAGCTGCCCTTTTTGTGGCCGAAGAACTCGCTTTCCATCAGGCTCTCCGGAATCGCGCCGCAGTTGACGGGCACGAACGGCTTGTCGGCGCGTGGGCCGAGCTCGTGAATGAGCCGCGCGGCGAGTTCCTTGCCCGTGCCGGATTCCCCGCTGATGTAGACCGGGGCCTGGCCGCGAGCCAGCTTCTCGACCATGACCCGCACCCGCTCGACAGCAGGCGACTGACCGAGCATCTTGCGGCTGACGACCGAGGCCTCGGCCCGCGCGGGGGCAATGACACTGCCCGCCGGCCGCGGGACCTTCAGGGCCGAGCGCACGATGTTGCGCAGGTCGTTGAGGTCGAGCGGCTTGGAGACAAAGTCGAATGCGCCGGCTTTGAGCGCGGCGACGGCGGTTTCCATGTTGCCGAAAGCGGTGATGACCGCCACCGGGATCTGGGAATACTTTTCCTGGATATGCTTGATGAGGTCGATACCATTGCCGTCCGGCAGGCGCATGTCGGTCAGGCACAGGTCGAAGCGGAATTGATCGAGCAGGTGCCGCGCCTCCTCGAGATTGGAGGCCGATCGTGTTTCGAGATTCATACGCCCGAGCGTGAGTTCGAGCACCTCGCGGATGTCAGGCTCGTCGTCGACGACAAGAACCTGGTTCTTGACCGCGCTCATGCTGTCTCAGCCTCAAGGCAGTCTTCGGGTCGGGAGAAAATCACGCGGAAACGGCTGCCAACCTTGCCCTCGCCGGGATGGTAATCGAGCGTGGCGCCGTTGCCTTCGCACAGCTCGCGCGCGATGTACAGGCCAAGTCCCGTGCCCTTCGGCGTGGTGGTGAAAAACGGGTCGAAGATGAAATCCACGATTTCCGGCGCCACGCCCGTGCCCCAATCGATGACGTCGAGATACGGATGCTGTTCGGTAGTGAGCCCTGTTTCCAGTTTGATCAGCGGTGTGCCGGTGAAGGGCGGGCTATGGCGCAGCGCGTTCTGGCACAGGTTGCTCACCACCTGATGCAACTGTTCCGGGTCTATGCAGATTTCGATGCTGTTGACGGCTGCAAGTGTAAAGGCATCGCGTGAGATCTGGATCGTATCGGCGTACTGGTGGGCGAACTCCTGCAGCCAGGGGTTGAGCGCAAAGCGGGCGGGATTCACGTGGTCGCGCCGGCTGAGCTGGGTCACGTTCTCGACGATGACGTTCATGCGCCGGCTCTGGTCCTGGATGATCTTGGTTAGCTTGCGCTCTTCGGCGTTCTGTTCCGACGCTTCGCCCAGCAGTTGTGCGGCGTTGCTGATGGCGCCGAGCGGATTGCGGATTTCGTGCGCGATCGATGCCGTCAGGCGCGCAAGCGACGCCATTTTCATCTGCTGTGCCTGCTGTTTGAGGATGGCCATGTCCTCGAGGAACATGAGCGTCCCGGCCCCGGTGTCCTCACCGAGGGGCAGGAAGCGCGGGAGCAGCTGGTAGCCGGCGCCCGTGGCAACGGTAACACGGCCTCGCAGACGGCGTCCCTCGCCAAGCCAGCGGAACAGATGTACGGCGAGATCGGGAGCCACGGCCGACAATGCCGGCAATTTCGCCGGCAGCGGCGTGAGGCCCAGGAATTTTTGCGCCGTCTGGTTGAGCAGACGGATATTGCCGTCGCTGTCGCACACCAGCACGCCGAGCTGCAGCCGCTGGATAATCAGCTCGTTAAGTTGCGTGAGATTGGCGAGGTCTACGCCGCGGCGCTCGGCCAGGACTTCGGTGGCGCGCAGGCGGCTCGCCAGCGTGTAACCCAGAAACGCCGTGGCGAAGAATCCAACGCCGAGCATGCCGACCTGGGGATAGCCGGCGACGAGGTTCGCCGCCACGGTGTCTTTGTTTGTCAGGTAGTCCCAGGAGTGCTCGAGGATGACAGCGATGGCGGCAAGGGCGGCATACAAGATGGTGATGCGGCGCGCCTGCATGAGACTTGCGCCCGCGACGGCAATGATGAGCAGCATGCCGAGGCCGCTGGACAGCCCCCCGCTTGCATGCACAAGTATGGTCAGCAGCACGATATCCGCGAAGGCAGACACGACCGCGTGGGTTTCGAAGTCAAAATGTCGCTCACGGATCGTGAACCAGGTGGTGGTGGCCATCACGGCATAGAGCAGGCTTGCGTAGCGGAACAGGTCGAGCGAACGCTCGCCGAAAGGGGGAAGGACAGGCGCCAGAAAGCCGATGCCGACCGCCGCCAGCGCGATCGCCAGACGGTAATAATTGAAATAGCCGAGGAGTTTCCAGTTCTCGGTTTCTACCACCGCCTGACTCTCTGCCCGACTCATCCCGGTTTTCATCGTCGTTTCGTCCCTCGCTGATGCTGAAATCATATCTTGTTGAAGTAGCACAGTTCCGGGCAGGGGGCAAAATTTCGTCAGGAACGAAATTTGGCGCGCTTTAGCGCGCCCCAGAAGGGCGAGCCATAGGGGATGTGGCGAGCCAAAATAGCTAGCCGGATTCGCCCGACCGGCGGTGCGCCTCGCAGCAATAAGTTCGATTGCCGACGCGCACGGCTTCGGATTCGGGGACATGGGTGCCGCACAAGGCGCACGCCACCATGTGCGCCGGGGCGGGAGATGATGTGTCGCCATCAGGTCGCTGATGGCGGCGCAGCGCACGGCGGACGAAATGCAGGACCAGCCAGAGCGCGGCGAGGAGGATAAGGATGCGAATCAGCTGGCCCATCGGATTCCCAACCATTGTATTATGGTCGGGGTGAGAGGGTGAGGTGGCCGTTTCGAAATGTCCAGCGGACATTTCGGGTTACCGAACGCCTCGCGCGCGGGACACGCGAGGCCGGGAATCCGAATCACCCCAGCATGGATGGTGGTCGGGGTGAGAGGATTTGAACCTCCGGCCCCTTGCTCCCGAAGCAAGTGCTCTACCAGGCTGAGCTACACCCCGAAGACGTGACTGCTAGTGATCCCGGTGAACGGAGAAATGGGCCAGATCGTGCAGCGCCTGGCGATAGGACGAATCCGGGATCGTGGCCAAGGCCTGTTTCGCGAGAATGGCTTGCTCCTCGGCCCGGCGCGCAGTGTACGCGAGCGACCCCGTGGATTCAATGGCGTCCCGGACGGCGTCCACCCGCGACAGACCCCCGTCGAGAATGGCCTGGCGCAACAGCGCCCGTGTATCGGCGTTTCCGGTGCGCAGGGCATGGATCAGGGGCAGGGTCGGCTTCCCCTCGGCCAAATCGTCGCCGATGTTCTTGCCGAGCGCCGGGTTGTTGCGGCCGTAATCCAGCGCATCGTCGACAAGCTGGAAGGCGGTTCCGAGATGTCGGCCGTACTCCGCCATCGCCTTCTCGACCGCCGACCCGGCGTTGCTCACCACGGCCGCCAGCTCGGCCGCGGCCTCGAACAGCTTGGCGGTCTTGTTGTGGATGACCTCGAGATAGCGTTCCTCGGTGGTGTCGGGGTCGTGGCAGTTTAAAAGCTGCTGGACCTCGCCCTTGGCGATGGTATTGGTGGCGTGCGCCAGGATCTCCATGACGCGCATGTTGTCCACCTCGACCATCATCTCGAACGCGCGCGAGTACAGGAAATCGCCCACCAGCACGCTCGCCTCATTGCCCCAGATGGCATTGGCGGTGGACTGGCCGCGCCGCAGCTCGGAGGCGTCCACGACGTCGTCGTGCAGCAGGGTGGCGGTGTGGATGAACTCGACGATCGCGGCGAGCAGAAGATGCGCCTCGCCCCGATACCCCAGCGCCCGGCTCGCGATCAGCAGCAGGATCGGCCGCAGGCGCTTGCCGCCGCTGCCGACGATATGGTTGCCGAGCTGGTTGATCAGGACCACGTCGGACTGGAGCCGTGTCCGGATTACCTGATTGACCCGTTCCAGGTCGTCCTGGGCGAGGGCCTTGATGCGGTCGAAATCCATGCGAGAGGGGTCGGAAGGCAGGCCCGGCATGCTAGGGCGGGGGTCGGCGGGCGTCAACTGTTGTTTTCAAAGACATTCCGGCCGCTGAAAGGTTTGACGAAGACCACGACCAACCGCTAGAATTGCCGGCCTTTCGCGGGCCAAAACGCCCGATTTTCGGTTCAGGAGCGAAGCATCATGTACGCGGTCATTGAAAGCGGCGGCAAGCAGTACCGGGTAGCGCCCGGCGATGTCATCCGGGTGGAGAAGCTCGAAGCCGACGCCGGCCAGACGGTCACACTCGACCGCGTGCTGCTCGTCGCCGGCGACAGCGGCGTGCAGGTCGGCACGCCCACGGTGGCCAACGCCACGGTGACGGCGACCGTGAAGGCGCATGGGCGCGGCGACAAAATTCTGGTATTCAAGAAGCGTCGTCGCAAGCACTTCCGCAAGACCATCGGTCACCGGCAGCATTTCACCGAGATCGAAATCACCCGCATCGGCGGCTGACGAACAGACGAGGACGTAACTCATGGCACATAAAAAAGCAGGCGGCAGCTCGCGCAACGGCCGCGACTCCCACGCCCAGCGACTGGGCGTCAAGCGCTTCGGCGGCCAGGCGGTACTCGCGGGCAATATCCTGGTGCGCCAGCGCGGCACCCAGTTCCACCCCGGCAGCAACGTCAGCATCGGCAAGGACGACACGCTGTTCGCGCTGGTGGACGGCAAGGTGGCGTTCGAGCAGAAGGGCCCGCGCAACCGCAAGGTGGTCAGCGTCATCCCGGGCTGAATCCTGACCGCACGAAACCGAAAACCCCGCCCTGGCAACACGGCGGGGTTTTTTATTTTTTGAACATTCACCACAGAGAGCACAGAGGACACAGAGGCAGGTTTTTAAACTGGTATTTTCTCCGCGCTCTCTGTGATCTCTGTAGTTAAGAAATCATATTCTTATGAAGTTTGTTGACGAAGTCACAATTCACGTGGATGCCGGCCGTGGCGGCAACGGCACGCTGTCGTTTCGGCGCGAGAAATTCGTGCCGATGGGCGGTCCCGACGGCGGTGACGGCGGCGACGGCGGCGATGTCTGGCTCGTCGGCCGCGAGGGGTTGAACACGCTCGCCGATTACCGGCACACGCGCGATTTCCGCGCGCCGCACGGCCAGAAGGGCGGCGGGAAAAACTGCACCGGCCGGCGCGGCGAGGACCTCGAGTTGCCGGTGCCGCTCGGCACGAAAGTCATGGACGCCGATACCCAGGAAGTTATCGGCGAGGTCACGCGCGAGGCCCAGCGGCTGCTGGTCGCGCGCGGCGGGCGCGGCGGGTTGGGCAATGCCCACTTCAAGTCGAGTGTGAACCGCGCGCCGACGCGGACGATTCCCGGTCAGGCCGGTGAATCGCGCGAGTTGTTGCTGGAGCTGCAGGTGCTGGCGGATGTCGGGCTCCTGGGGTTGCCGAACGCCGGCAAGTCGACGTTCCTGCGCGCGGTGTCACAGGCGCGTCCCAAGGTGGCGGACTATCCGTTCACGACGCTGCACCCGCACCTCGGCGTGGTGCGGGTGGACGAGGAGCGCGGCTTCGTCGTCGCCGATATCCCCGGCCTGATCGAAGGCGCGGCCGAAGGCGCGGGCCTGGGCATCCAGTTCCTGCGTCATTTGCGGCGCACACGTGTGCTGCTGCACCTGGTGGACATGAGCCAGTCGGAATCGGCCAAGGAGCTCGCGGCCACGGTGCGCACCCTCGAGCAGGAGCTGAAAAAGTTCGATAAAAAGCTCGCGGCGCATGAACGCTGGCTGGTTTTAAATAAAATGGACCTGCTGCCGGAGGATGAGCGCGAGGCGCGCGCCGCGGCGCTGATCAAGTCGCTGCGCTGGAAGAAACCGGTGTATCGTATCAGCGCCATCAAGGGCGAGGGTTGCCGGCAATTGACCTATGACCTGATGCAGCGGCTGGAACAACTGAACAAGAAGACCAAGACCAAACGCCATGTCGCAGAGGAAAACTCCTGATTCCCGCCAGGCGCTGACGCGCGCACGCCGTGTTGTCGTCAAGATCGGCAGCGCGCTGCTGACACGGGATGGCCAGGGCCTGAACGCCGATGGCATCGCCGATTGGGCGGCGCAGATGGCCGCGTTGCGCGCCCGCGGCATCGACGTGGTGCTGGTGACCTCCGGCGCCGTGGCGGCGGGCATGCAGCGCCTCGGGCGCACGACACGCCCGCACGCATTGCACGAGTTGCAGGCCATGGCCGCCGTCGGGCAGATGGGCCTGGTGCAGGTATACGAGACCGCATTTCAGCGCCACGGCCAGCACACGGCCCAGGTGCTGCTCACGCACGACGATCTTGCCAACCGCAACCGTTATCTCAACGCCCGCAGCGCGCTCAATACGCTGCTCGCGCTCGGCGTGGTGCCGGTCATCAACGAAAACGACACCGTCGCGACCGAGGAAATCCGCTTTGGCGACAACGACACGCTCGCGGCCATGGTGGCGAACCTGGTCGAGGCCGACCTGCTGGTGATTCTCACCGACCAGGCCGGGTTGTACGAACGTGACCCGCGCCTCGATTCTTCGGCGAAGCTGGTACACGAAGGCAGTGCCGGCGACGTGCGCCTGCTCGACATGGCGGGCGGTTCGGGCGCGCTCGGGCGCGGGGGCATGCGCACCAAGCTGCTCGCCGCCGAGCGCGCGGGGAATTCCGGCGCCACAACAGTAATTGTTTCCGGACGTGAACCGGACGTCCTGGCGCGTGTACTGGCGGGCGAGGTCATCGGCACCTGTCTTGCGCCAGCGGAAGGGCGGCTGGCGGCACGCAAGCAGTGGCTCGCGGCGCACACGCGTGTCGCCGGACGGCTGGTGCTCGACGATGGCGCCGCGCGCGCCGTGTGCGAGGCCGGCAAGAGCCTGCTGCCGGTAGGCGTGAAGGCCGTCGAAGGCGGTTTTACGCGCGGTGAGATCGTCGCCTGCTGTGATGCCGGCGGGCGCGAGATCGCGCGCGGGCTGGTGAACTACAGCGCCGACGAGGCACGGCGCATCATGGGAAAACCGAGTGACCGGATCGAGGCCATCCTCGGCTACGTGGACGAGCCCGAGCTGATCCACCGGGACAACATGGTGGTGATATAGGGCAAGACGGGGATTCAAATAAAAAAGGCCGGCTATGCCGGCCTTTTTTATTTCAGGAAGCGGGGGCTTAGGCTTTCGCCAGGGTGCGCACGCCGTTGTTGAGGCCGCTCTTGTAGCGCGCTGCGGCGTTCTTGTGGATGATGCCCTTGCGCGCCATGCGGTCGATGACCGAGGTCGCCGCGCGGAACGCCTTCTGCGCGGCGTCCTTGTCCTTCTCCTCCACGGCCACGCGCACGGTCTTCATGGCGCTGCGCAGCAGCGAACGCTGGGCGGCATTGCGCTCACGATGCGCCTCGGCTTGGCGGGCGCGCTTCTTTGCCTGTGCTGTATTTGCCACGTACGACTCCTTATATATACGGTCGGGGAAGCCCCGAGAGGCGCGCACTATGCGGATTTTGCCGTTTTTTGTCAACCCAAACGCCAATCGCCCCGGTTCCGGGCATGTCTTATGATGCAAACCGTTTACCAGGGCTCCCCGGCAGCATGACGCGTAAACTGATCCAGTCCACGGCCGTGACCGGCGGCATGACGCTCGTTTCGCGCATCACCGGCCTGGCGCGCGACGTGGTGTTCGCCGGCCTCATCGGCGCCGGCGCCGGGGTTGCCGCCGACGCGTTCTACGTCGCCTTCCGCATCCCCAATTTCCTGCGCCGCATCTTCGGCGAAGGAGCGTTCTCGCAGGCGTTCGTGCCGGTGTTCACCGAGTACAAGACCCGCGCCGTCCCGGAAGAGGCCCGCGCCTTCGTGGACCACATGACCGGCGTGCTCGGCGTGATCCTGTTCGTGGTCACGCTCATCGGCGTGCTGGCGGCGCCGGTACTGGTGATGGTGCTGGCGCCGGGCTTTCTCGACGAGCCGCACAAGTACGACCTCACGGTGCAGATGCTGCGCATCATGTTCCCGTACCTGTTGTTCATCTCGTTCGTGGCCATGGCCGCCGGCATTCTCAATACCTACGGCAAGTTCGGCGCCGCGGCGTTCACGCCGGTGCTGTTGAATCTCTGTCTCATTGGCGCTGCCCTATGGCTCGCGCCGCGCCTGGATGAGCCGGTCATGGCGCTCGCCTGGGGCGTGTTTCTCGCTGGCGTCGTGCAGCTTGCTTTCCAGTGGCCGTTCCTGCGCGCGATCCGCATGGCGCCGCGCCCGCGCCTGAAGCCTTCCCATGACGGCGTAGGGCGGGTGTTCAAGCTTATGCTGCCGGCAATCTTCGGTGTCTCGGTGTCGCAGCTGAATCTTCTGGTTAACACACTGCTCGCCTCATTCCTTGTCACCGGCAGCGTGTCGTGGCTTTATTACTCCGATCGCCTGATGGAATTTCCGCTCGGCGTGTTCGGCATCGCGCTCGCCACGGTGATCCTGCCAAGCCTGTCGCACAAGCACGCGACCAACTCGCACGAAGAGTTCTCGCACCTGCTCGACTGGGCGTTGCGCTGGGTGGTGCTCATCGGTCTGCCGGCGTCGGTGGCGCTGGTGGTGCTCGCCGGCCCGATGCTCGCGACGCTGTTTCACTACGGCGCGTTCAATGCCAACGACGTGCGCATGTCGACTTATGCGTTGATGGCGTTCTCCATCGGATTGCTCGGGTTCCTGCTGGTCAAGGTGCTGGCCCCCGGGTTCTATGCGCGCCAGGACACGAAGACCCCGGTGCGCATCGGCATCGTTGCGATGCTCGCCAACATCGTCCTGAGTCTGGTGCTGGTATATCCGCTGAAGCACGTTGGGCTCGCGCTCGCCATCTCGCTCGCCGCGTTTCTCAATGCGGCGCTGCTGTACCGCTGGCTGCGCAAGCACGATGTGTATCGTCCCTTGCCGGGTTGGGGAATTTTCCTCCTGCGCATAACCATCGCCTCGGGCGCGATGGGCGCGCTGCTTGCCTGGGGCGTGGGCGATCTCGGCCGCTGGCTCGCGGCCCCCACCGCAGAGAGGGTGGTACAATTAACGTTGTGGGTGGCCGTGGGGCTGGCGGCTTATGCCGGTCTCATTTTCGCGCTCGGTATCCGTCCGGCGCAGATGCTGCTCCGTAGACAGGATTGATGTATTGGTTATGGCTGAATCGGCGGACATCATCCAGCTTTCAACCCGAAACGATCCGCGGGTGTTCTCGCTCGCGGAGGCGCAGGAGCTTTTCCCGCTGGTGTGGAAAGTGACCCAGACCGCGCACCGCGAGCTTGAGCCGGTGCGCCGCCAGCTCGAGGCCATGGTGCCGGCGAACCCGCAGATCCGCGAGGTCGAGAGCCGTTACGAGGCGATTGTGCGCCGCTGGGTCGGCAAGATGGAACGCCTGGGGCTGGTGGTGAAGGGGTTGTGGCTCGTGGACTTCGACACCGGTGACGGCTACCTCTGCTGGCGCTACCCGGAGCTCAAGATCGGTCACTACCACGGTTATCACGAGGGCTACGACGGCCGCCGGCCGCTCAAGCAGGTGGTCGAGGAATACGATCCCGACTGGGCGCGCGCGTAAACCTGCGCGTCGTCTGGACCTCGCCGGGCA
>SCRL01000090.1 GCA_004298065.1 Gammaproteobacteria bacterium
CCCTCCATCGGCCTGCACCAGCGGGACAACGCGCGGCTGCTGGACACGCTTCACCGCCTTCGAGATTTGGGCAACACCGTGATCGTGGTTGAGCACGACGAGGAGGCGATCCGCGCGGCGGATTACGTGCTTGATATCGGCCCCGGCGCCGGCGTCCACGGCGGCCAGGTGGTGGCCCAGGGCACCCCGGCCGAGGTCGCGGCCAATCCCCGCTCCATCACCGGCGCATTCCTGCGCGGCGAGCGGTGCATCGAAATCCCGCCGGCCCGCACACCGAACGACCCGGACAAACAGCTCGTCATCCGGGGCGCCACCGGCAACAACCTGAAGAATCTGGACGTCTCAATTCCCGTCGGGCTGCTGACCTGCATCACCGGCGTCTCCGGCTCGGGCAAGTCCACCCTCATCAACGACACGCTCTATGCCTCGGTCGCCAAGCACCTCTACGGCTCGAACCTCGAACCGGCGCCGTGCAAGAAAATCGACGGGCTGGAGCATTTCGACAAGGTCGTGGACATCGACCAAAGCCCGATCGGGCGCACCCCGCGCTCGAACCCCGCGACCTATACCGGCCTCTTTACGCCGATCCGCGAGCTGTTCGCCGGCGTGCCGCAGGCGCGCGAGCGCGGCTACAGCCCGGGACGGTTCTCGTTCAACGTCCGCGGCGGGCGCTGCGAGGCCTGCCAGGGTGACGGCCTCATCAAGGTCGAGATGCACTTCCTGCCGGACGTGTACGTGGCGTGCGACGTGTGCAAGGGCAAGCGCTACAACCGCGAAACCCTCGAAATCCGCTACAAGGGCAAGACTATCGATGAAGTGCTGGCGATGACGGTGGAAGACGCGGCCGAATTCTTCAGCGCCATTCCGGTGGTGCACCACAAGCTGAGAACGCTGCTGGACGTGGGGCTCTCCTACATCACCCTCGGCCAGAGCGCGACCACCCTCTCCGGCGGCGAGGCCCAGCGCATCAAACTCGCGCGCGAACTCTCGAAGCGCGATACCGGGCGCACGCTCTATATTCTGGACGAACCCACCACCGGCCTGCACTTCCACGACATCGAACAACTACTCGGCGTGCTCCTGCGCCTGCGCGACCACGGCAACACCGTGGTCGTCATCGAGCACAACCTCGATGTCATTAAAGTCGCTGACTGGCTGATCGATTTGGGCCCCGAGGGCGGCGATGGCGGCGGCAGGCTATTGGCGGAAGGCCCGCCGGAGAACGTGGCGCAACGGGAGGATTCGCATACCGGCCAATTCCTGCGGCCGGTGTTAACTATTGCTGACCACAGTAAACGTCGAGCGGGTTGATTTACCGGCTTATCTATTCTGGCGAAGCACAGCAGTCACGAACAAAGAAGCCGAAATGACCGGCACCCCCGCATACCGGCCGCGCTCGAAATCCTTGTCGCCGGTGATGATGAAATCCGGTGCCGGGTTGGTGGCGGCCAGCTCCAGGAACGGCCTATCCTTCTCGTCCCGAATCGCCACCTGTACGGTTTTCGGCTTCACAAACTGCGCCACCTGTTCCAGCTCGGCGAGTAAACGCTGGGGAGTAACGCCCTTACGCCGAAAGAATGTCGTCAATCTTGGACGCAAAAGCACGTCTTTCAGCTCGGCGTAGGTCGCAGCACTCATCACGGGAACGAGCTCGCCCCGGAGGATGGCATCGACGATTCGGGCGGGAGGGCCGGCCTCGGAAATCAGACCGGATACCAGAACGTTGGTATCAACGATGACCCGCACGCGCCTGCCGGACCTCGTCGACCAACGCCTCGATTTCGCTCGGGCGGATCGGCCGGGCTTCCTTCCCGATGCGGCGCAGCTTGCGGACCATGCGTGCCAGGCGCTTGCGGGCAACTTCGCGCCGCTTGGATTCGATGAGGACCACGTTATCGGTGTGCATCACGCGCACGCCCTTCCCCAGCGGCTTAATCCAGCCGGCGGGTATCAGAAGACCGTCTTTGGTCGGACGAGGCGTGCTCACGGGGGCATTATGCCTAGTTCAAGTATCTGCGGCAAACCATGTTTCGACACCATGCGGTGAGAAGACGACCCATCGCCGAAGGCCCACCGGAGGACGTGGCGCGGCGGGAAGATTCGCATACCGGCCAGTTCCTCAAGCATGTGCTTGGGCAAGCGCCTCGCGCGGGACAGCGCAAAACTGGCTAACATTCAGCAAATTGGAGGGTCACGATGAGCAGATCGACTTTGATCTCCGTACGCGTCTCCTACGATATCGCACAGCGATTGGCGAACTTGGCCGACGCTACTGAGCGTTCTAAGTCCTATCTCGTGGAGCAGGCGCTAGAGGAATTCATCGCTCTCCAGGAATGGCAGGTCAAAGCCATCCGGCATGGCATCCGGCAGGCCGATGCCGGAAAGCTGGTCGAGCACAAACGGGCACTTAATGTACTAAGCAGATGGAGAAAACGGCGGCTTAGACATGCTCGCTGAAAAGGTTCCTGACACCTTTTTCCCACCCCGGGAGGATTCGCACACCGGCCGGTTCCTGCAACCGGTGCTTGGTGTTGCTGATCGCGGAAAGCGTCGGGCCAGTTAATTACCTATTCTAAAAGGTTCCTGACACCTTTTCCTCTGGGAAGGCTCCTGACACCTTTTTCATCTGCTAATTTAGACACGTCCACGATTTCGCCTAGCCTGCCACAGCTTTCTCAGCCAGGAAACTGGTCCCAGCAGAATATCCGTGATGGGTACGACTCCTAAATCCCTCTGAGCAATAAAGGCGAGCTCGCCATTTCTCCCTGTAACTTCGCGTTTACAGAATTTGATTCGATCCCCGATCTCAAGTAATTCTTGATTCTCTAAAGACTCCCGCCCAATCACTGATGAGGGATGAAATGTGGAGAGAGCTATATAGAGCGTGAGTAGCTTTGTGTGCGCCTCTGCCGTACCCAATAGTAGAAGGTGTTCTTGGGTTTGATTCAGCTTCAATAAGTTATTCTCGAACTGTATCGCGGCGTCTTTCGCGAACTGGCTCTGTCGAAACCCCGGTCCACCATCGAGAGCCCCGCCTAACTGGACCAAGGAATGTTCAAGTCTGTTAAGTGTGTCGAATAACTCACAGTACATTTCATACCGCTTTTCCCATTTTTTTCCGAGATAAACTTCCGTTGAGCAAGCCAATAGGCGGAAATACCACCAACCGCTCCTATTGAGAGCTTTTCGATTAGTCCTGGTACCCAATCTAGCGCCATATGCAAGCTGTCCTATAAGTGAAGAAAGTAGAATGCCCCTATTTCCTTCTTTACCGCGTCCGGTGGAACGACATGTTAGGCCGTGTGGTTAAGTGGCTAAACATGTTTCGCACTGGCAAGCTGGATCGTGAAAATAGATTAGCACCATTACTGAATCCCAAAAAAGCATCGCCCAAAAGTGAAAGTTCGGCATCTTTTCTAGCGTCATGCTTTTGTATGCAAAGATACCTGGGTAGCGACCTCGCTCTTCTTTGTTAACCAACAGTTGGAACTCCGGTGGTGGCGGCGCCTCACCGATATCAATGATCTTAAATAGACGAGGAGTATTTTCTGGAAGCACACGACCATTATTGTCGCGGAAGAAAAGCCCTCTCGTGATTTTCCAAACAACACGCCAGACTCGCTCACCATCAAAGCGTTTAACCACCTTGTTTCGAGGCAAGATAAGACCAGATGGTTTTCTGGCAAATTCCTTTAACACTTTTTGATTTAGTGGCACGTTACGGCCATTGTGATACTGGGATACGATTTGATTCAACAATGCACGGCCGGAAGCCGTATTCATTGCGAAAGGAACAAAAGTATGGATGAAATATTCTTCATCTAACTGGTAAGAACGATTGCAGTTGGAGTGCGTCGGAATTTTCAATAAGTCGAGGGAGTGTGATTTTCGGATTTCTTTCGCAAAAAGTTGTTTGGGCGGAACATGGTCCCCAGACCGCAAGCTATCGATTGGTTTTCCACATAGGTAGCAGATTTCAACAGAAGTGTTTGGCGCCATGTTTGGTAAGGCCTAACTAGATATAGACCGCATAAGTGCAGAAATTAAAAACGGCATGGTGTCTCCAAAATTTTGGACTTCACCTAGCATGACAATAAGTTACCGCCGGTTGTGGGCAGACGTTCTCACTGGGATACACCGCACACAACCCTTCATGGCCAGTACGCGCGTCCAGTAAAAACTAAACGCAAAATACGGTCAACGGCACACACCGAACCAGTGAAAAATCCTGTTACATCAACACCAATCGGTCGCCGGGCTTGAGGCCGAGCTGCTGCGCAGCGTGGCCCTGGTTGGCGGCGATTTCTACTAATCCGTTTGAATTCTCGTACCAGAAGGCGTGCCGGACCGGCACTTCGCTGAAGGTGCGCGCGTAGCTGATGGCGTGGTGATGCAGCTTCAGCACCTGGTCGGTTTTCAACATCTTGGCCCGCAAACCGGTGACGGCGTTGCCGAAGTGGTCGATATAGAGAATCTCGGGCAGGTCGTCCGGCCACTCGCCCGTCGGGGTCGTGAGGTGCGTCAGTTCCGACTCCGGCATTTCACCCAAGGCGAGGCGCGCGGCGACGGGCGCGAACAGGTCACGGGCGTGGAAGCTTGCCGACAGCCGCCGCGGAACCCAGCGGATGTGGCGGCAGGCATGCGTCGGCGCACGGCGTGCGAGGATGTGAAACAGGCCGTTGTCCGGACCGACGAACCAGCGCTCGAAGGCGCGCACCATCACCGGACGGCGGGCGCTACCGACGCCCGGGTCCACGACGCAGATGAATACCGACTCCGGCGGAAACTCCTCCACGAATGCCGGCAGCAGATAGGCCGCGGCACGGATGTCGTAGTTGGGAACGGTATGAAACAAATCGATGACGGGAATGCCCGGCGCCTCGCGCGCCAGCACGCCGTGCACCTGGCCGACGTAGGGATCGGCGACACCGAAGTCGGTGAACAGAACGATCATGCCGCAATACTAGCAGCGGTGGAGTTTAAAAAAGAAAAAGCCGGGATGAACCCGGCTTTTTCTTTGATACGACTGCTGGAACCTTAGGCCTTCGCTTCGGCCTCGGGTTTGGCCTTGGCCTTCTTGGCGGTCTTGGCCTTGCCCGCGGTGGCCTTCTTCTTGGCCTTCTTGGTCTCACCCTCCGCCCCGGAAGTCTCTTCCGTGGCCGATTTCGCCGAGCCGCGCTCGACGAGCTGCACCAGCGCGCTCGGGGCGGCGTCGCCGGCGCGGAAGCCGGTCTTCAGGATACGCAGGTACCCGCCCTGGCGCGCCTTGAAGCGCACACCGAGGTCGTCGAACAGCTTGCCCACGATCTCGCGGTCGCGCAGGCGCGCGAACGCCAGGCGGCGGTTGGCGAGCGTGGCGTTCTTGCCGAGCGTGATGAGCGGCTCGACCACGCGCCGCAGCTCTTTCGCCTTCGGCAGGGTGGTGTGGATTTGTTCGTGCTTCAGCAGCGAGCACGCCATGTTGCGCAGCATGGCGCGGCGGTGGCTGCTGGTGCGGCTGAGATTGCGGCCGATATTGCCGTGACGCATGGGGTAATCCTCGATTCGTTCTTTTTTAGGCCGCGGACCCGCCGCCGACCTTGTCCTTCAGCGACGCCGGCGGCCAGTTCTCCAGCTTCATGCCGAGCGACAGGCCGTGCTGCGCGAGCACGTCCTTGATCTCGGTGAGCGACTTCTTGCCCAGGTTCGGGGTCTTGAGCAGCTCGAACTCGGTGCGCTGGATCAGGTCGCCGATGTAGAAGATGTTCTCGGCCTTGAGGCAGTTGGCCGAACGCACGGTCAGCTCCAGGTCGTCGACCGGGCGCAGCAGCAGCGGGTCCATGTCCGGCGCCGGCTTGCCCTCGGGCTTGGTCTCCGGGGTCTTGAGGTCGACGAAGATCGAAATCTGGCTGTTCAGGATGTTGGCCGCGCGGCGCACGGCCTCTTCCGGGTTGATCGCGCCGTTGGTCTCGATGTCCAGGACCAGCTTGTCGAGGTCGGTGCGCTGCTCGACGCGCGCGTTCTCGACCGAGTAGGCGACGCGGCGGATCGGGCTGAACGAGGCGTCCAGCTGCATCACGCCGATGCTGCGGCCGCCTTCCTGCGGCGCGCGCGCCGTGACCGGGACGTAGCCACGGCCGCGGTTGATCTTGAGCTCCATGTTGAGCGTCCCGTCCTTGGTCAGGGTCGCGATCAGGTGATTCGGGTCCACCACCTCGACGTCGTGCTCCAGCTGGATGTCACCGGCGGTCACCTTGCCCGGGCCCTTCTTGCTGAGCTTGAGCGTGGTTTCCTCGCGGCCGTACATGCGCAGCGCCAGGTTCTTGAGGTTCAGCAGGATTTCGATCACGTCCTCCTGCACGCCCTCCAGCGTGGAGTACTCGTGCAGCACGCCTTCGATCTTGACCTCGGTCACCGCGCTGCCGGGCATGGACGAGAGCAGAATGCGACGCAGGGCGTTGCCCAGGGTGTAGCCGAAACCGCGCTCGAGCGGCTCGAGCGTGATCTTGGCGTGCATCGGGCCCAACATCTGCACGTCGACGTGGCGCGGCTTCAGGAAATCGGTGGCAGTGCTCTGCATGGTCCTTCCTCTGCTCGGATAATCTCTCGGTTACTTCGAATACAACGCGACGACCAGGCTCTCGTTGATCTCGCTCGGCAGGTCGCTGCGCTCCGGCGCGTTCTTGAACGTGCCCTTCATGGCCTTGGTGTCGACATCGAGCCACTCGGGGATGCCGCGCTGCTCGGCGGCCTCGACCGACGCCTTCACGCGCAGCTGTTCCTTGGCCGCGCCGGCGATCTCGACGACGTCATTCGCGCGCACCTGGTACGAGGGCACGTTCACGCGCCGGCCGTTCACGTGCACCGCATTGTGGCGCACCAGCTGGCGCGCCTCGGCGCGCGAGGCGCCGAAACCCATGCGGAACACGACGTTGTCCAGGCGGCACTCGAGCAGTTTCAGCAGATCCGCACCGGTCGAGCCCTTGCCGCTCGCGGCTTCCTTGTAATAGGTCTCGAACTGGCGCTCGAGGATGCCGTAGATGCGGCGCAGCTTCTGCTTCTCGCGCAGCTGCTTGCCGTAGTCGGACACGCGGCTCTTGCGCTGGCCGTGCTGGCCGGGCGCGTAGGCGCGCTTCTCCACCGGACAGCGGTCGGTGAAGCACTTCTCGCCCTTGAGGAACAGTTTGCCGCCTTCACGGCGGCACAGACGGCACTTCGAATCGGTATAACGCGCCACGTTCTAAGCCTCTCTGGAAATTAAACGCGACGCCGCTTCGCCGGCCGGCAGCCGTTGTGCGGGATGGGCGTGACGTCGATGATGTTGGCGATCTCGTAGCCGAGCGCGTGCAGCGCACGCACTGCGGATTCGCGGCCCGGGCCCGGGCCCTTCACATGCACTTCGAGCGAGCGCAGGCCGTATTCCTGCGCCGCGCGCCCGGCCTTGTCGGCCGCGACCTGCGCCGCGAACGGAGTCGACTTGCGCGAGCCCTTGAAGCCGGCGCCGCCGCAGGTCGACCACGACAGCACGTTGCCCTGGCGATCGGAGATCGTGACGATGGTGTTGTTGAACGAGGCGTGCACGTGGGCTACGCCCTCGGACACGTTCTTGCGCACGCGCTTCTTGGCCTTGGCGGCCGGCGCGGCGGCGGTCTTTTCGGTCTTCTCGGTCTGCGGATTCGTTGCCATGACGGGTCTCTATCCTGAAATTCTTATGCGCCAGCCGGCTTGCCGGTGCCGCGAACGATGCTCTTGCGCGGGCCCTTGCGGGTACGGGCGTTGGTTTTGGTGCGCTGGCCGCGCACCGGCAGCCCGCGGCGATGACGCCCGCCGCGATAGGTGCCGAGGTCCATCAGGCGCTTGATGTTCATCGCCACCTGGCGACGCAGGTCGCCTTCGACCGTAATCTTTCCGATCTCGAGACGCAGCTTGTCGACCTCGGCGTCGGTCAGGTCCTTCACCTTCGCCTCCGGCTTCACGCCCGCCGTCGCGCAGATGCTGCGCGCGCTGGTGTTCCCGATCCCGTAGATCGAGGTGAGCGCAATCACGATGTGCTTCTGGTTCGGTAGATTGATGCCTGCAATACGCGCCATATCCTGTCTCCGAATGCCCGCCGGACGCTCCGGCGGCCGGGGAAAAGTGCGGGAGCTTACTGTGCTTTCCCGCGAAAATCAACCACTTCCGGGCCTTTCGGCCCGGGTTTCGGCCTAACCTTGCCGCTGTTTGTGGGTCGGGTCCGAACAAATCACCCGCACCACGCGTTTGCGCCGCACGATCTTGCAGTTACGGCACATTTTCTTGACCGATGCCCTGACTTTCATGACTACCCTCCGAATTGAATTTCAGGCCCCTAGCGCGGGATGCCCATGCCGCCCGTCAGATTGGCCTTCTTGAGCAGGCTCTCGTACTGGTGCGACATCAGGTGCGCCTGGACCTGGGCCATGAAGTCCATGGCCACGACCACGACGATAAGGAGCGATGTACCGCCGAAATAAAACGGTACGTTCCATTTCACGATCAGGAATTCCGGCAGCAGGCACACCAGCGTCACGTAGATGGCGCCGCCGAGCGTCAGGCGCGACATCACGCCGTCGATGTAGGACGCGGTCTGGTCGCCGGGGCGGATGCCGGGGATGAACGCGCCCGACTTCTTCAGGTTCTCCGCGGTTTCCTTGGGGTTGAATACGAGCGCGGTATAAAAGAAACAGAAGAAAATGATCGCCGCGCCGTACAGCATCACGTAGATCGGCTGACCGGGCGAGAGCGTGGTGGCGATATCGCGCAGCCAGCCCATGCCCTCGGACTCGCCGAACCAGCTCACCACCGTGGCCGGCAGCAGGATGATCGAGGACGCGAAGATCGGCGGGATCACGCCCGATATGTTTATCTTGAGTGGCAGGTGGCTGGTCTGGCCGCCGACGATCTGGCGTCCCACCTGGCGCTTGGCGTAGTTCACGGTGATGCGGCGCTGGCCACGCTCGACGAACACCACGAACCAGGTCACGCCGATGGAGAGCACGAACAGCAGCAGCGCGAACGGAATCTGGAACGTGCCGCGGCTCACGAGCTCGAGCGTCTGGGCCACGGCGCCCGGGAGCCCGGCGACGATGCCGGCGAAGATGATGATCGAGATGCCGTTGCCGATGCCGCGCTCGGTGATCTGCTCGCCGATCCACATGAGGAACATGGTGCCGGTCACGAGCGAGATCACGGTCACGAGCTTGAAGCCGATGCCGGGCGCCATCACCACCGACATGCCGGCGGCGGTCTGGGACTCGAGCGCAATGGCGATGCCGAGCGCCTGGAACGTGGCGAGCGCCACGGTGCCGTAGCGCGTGTATTGGGTGATCTTGCGTCGGCCGCTCTCGCCTTCCTTGCGCAGCTGCTCGAACTGCGGGACCACGGAGGCCATGAGCTGCATGATGATCGAGGCGGAGATGTACGGCATGATGCCGAGCGCAAACAGCGAGAAGCGCGACAGCGCGCCGCCGGAAAACATGTCGAACAGGCCGACGATGGAACTCTGCGTGCCCTTGAACAGCTCGGCGAGCGCGATCGGGTTGATGCCCGGTACCGGAATGTAGGTGCCGATGCGGTAGACGACGAGCGCGCCGAGGACGAAGAAGATCCGCTGGCGCAGATCCGTGAGTTTCCCCAGCCCACCGAGACCGGCGAGGCGGGCGCCGGGGGTGTTCATAAGGTAGGACGAGCGAAGCAGGGCTTCATTAATTAGGCCTCGACCTTGCCGCCGGCCTGGACGATGGCCGCCTGCGCGCCCTTGGTCGCGGCGATGCCCTTGAGCGTCACCGCCTTGTCGAGTTTGCCGGACAGGAACACCTTGGCGCGTTCGGCCGCGACCGGCACGAGATTGGCCTGCTTGAGCGCGGCGAGATCGACCGTGCCTTCGAGCTTGGCGAGCGAGCCGAGGCGCACCTGCGCCACGTCGCCGCGCATCATCGAGCGGAAGCCGCGCTTCGGCAGGCGGCGCTGAATCGGCATCTGGCCGCCTTCGAAGCCGACCTTGTGATAGCCGCCGGCGCGCGCGGTCTGGCCCTTGTGGCCCTTGCCGCTGGTCTTGCCGAGACCGGAACCGATGCCGCGGCCGAGTCGCTTGGGCGACTGCTTGGCGCCACGTCCCGGCTTGAGTGTATTCAGACGCATGTTAAACCTCTTCGCACTTGACCATGTACGCGACCTTGGTGATCAGGCCGCGCACCGCCGGGGTGTCCTCGACTTCGACGGTGTGATGCCGGCGGCGCAGGCCGAGGCCGCGCACGCAGGCCATGTGATTCTTGCCCGTGCCGAACGGGCTCTTGAGCAGCGTCACGCGCAGTTTCTTGCCGGAAGTCTTCGTCATGGCGCGCCTCAGCCGAGAATCTCTTCAACCTTCTTGCCGCGCTTGCGCGCCACCGCCTCGGGGCTGTGGATCGCCTTCAGGCCGTTCAGGGTCGCGCGCACCACGTTCACCGGGTTACGCGAACCGAGGCACTTGGCGAGCACGTCGTGCACGCCCGCGACCTCGAACACCGCGCGCATGGCGCCGCCGGCGATGATGCCGGTGCCGACCGAGGCCGGCTTCATGATGACCTTGGACGCGCCGTGGCGCGCCACGACCTCGTGGTGCAGCGTCGGGCCCTTGAGCTCGACCTTGACCATGTTGCGCCGGGCGCAGTCCATGGCCTTTTGCACCGCGGCCGGCACTTCGCGCGCCTTGCCGCTGCCGATGCCCACGCGCCCCGCGCCGTCGCCGACGACGGTCAGCGCGGCGAAGCCGAACTGCCGGCCGCCCTTGACCACCTTGGCCACGCGCCGGACGCTGACCAGCTTCTCCTGGAAGTTGTCCGCCCGCTGCTCGCTATCGCCGTATGCGCTCACGTCAGTGCCTCTCGATCAGAATTGCAGGCCGCCTTCACGCGCGGCATCCGCCAGCGCCTTCACGCGACCATGGTATTTGAAACCGGCGCGGTCGAAAGCGACACGCGTGATACCGGCGCTCTTGGCCTTCGCCGCGATACGGCTGCCGACCAGCTTGGCCGCCTCGACGTTGCCGCCGTGCTTGACCTGCCCGCGCACCTCGGCCTCCACGGTCGAGGCGGCGCACAGCACCTTGCCACCGCTGGCGTCGATGATTTGCGCGTAGATGTGTTGCGGCGTGCGGTGAATGCACAGCCGTTCCGTCCGCAGACCGCGGATCTTGCGCCGGATGCGATCGGCACGACGCAGACGTTTCGTTTCTTTGCTCTTCATAATCCTGACCGGTTACTTCTTCTTGGCCTCTTTCTTCACGATCGTCTCGTCGACGTAGCGCACGCCCTTGCCCTTGTAGGGCTCCGGGGAACGGAAGTCGCGAATGATCGCCGCCACCTGGCCGACGAGATGCTTGTCGGCGCCCTTCACCACGAGATTCGTCTGGTCCGGCGCCTCGATGGTGATGCCGGCCGGGATGTCGTACGCGATCGGGTGCGAGTAGCCGAGCGTGAGGTTCAGCTTCTTGCCCTGCACCGCGGCGCGGTAACCGACGCCGATGATGGTGAGCTTCTTCTCGAAGCCCTTCGACACGCCGGTGACCATGTTGTTGACCAGCGCGCGCGTGGTGCCGGAAACGGCGCGCGCGAGACCGCTGTCGTTGCCGCGCTGGAACTTGAGCAGGCTGCCTTCCTGCGTCACCGTCACCAGCGGATGGATCGCGTGCTCCAGGGCGCCCTTCGGGCCCTTGACGCTGAGCTTCCCGGGCGCGAGTTTGACCTCGACGCCGCTCGGGATTGCTACCGGATTCTTTGCAATTCGGGACATGGTTTTACCGTCCGTTCGTTACGCCACCACACACAACACTTCGCCGCCGAGTCCGGCCTGGCGCGCGGCACGGTCGGTCATCACGCCCTTGGGCGTGGACACGATCGCGACGCCGAGGCCGCCGCCGACGCGCGGCAGCGCGGCCTTGCCGCGATAGACGCGCAATCCGGGCTTGCTCACGCGATCGAGGCGGTCGATCACCGGCCGGCCCTCGTGATACTTGAGCGCGATCTCGAGCACGTTCTTCGCACCCTCGCGCGCTTCCTGGAAATTCTCGATATAGCCTTCGTCCTTCAACACCTGGGCGATGGAGCGCTTCACGCGCGAGGACGGCATGCGCACGCTCACCTTCTCGGCCTGGAGGCCGTTACGGATACGCGTCAGCATGTCAGCAATCGGATCGGTCATCATATATAGGTACCTCTTACCAGCTCGCCTTGAGCACGCCGGGCACTTCGCCCTTCATCATCAGCTCGCGCAGCTTGTTGCGCGCCAGGCCGAACTTGCTGTAGACCCCGCGCGGGCGGCCGGTCAGGCCGCAACGGTTGCGCTGGCGGGTGCGGGCCGAATCGCGCGGCAGCTTCTGCAGCGCCACCATGGCCTCGTAGCGCTCCTCCTCGGAGAGCTTCGTGTTCTTGACCTTGGCGCGCAGCTCCGCGCGCTTGGCCGCGTGCTTGACGGTGAGCTGCTTGCGGCGCCTGTCGCGCTCCAGCATGGAAAGTTTGGCCATCGGAATCAGCTCCGGATCGGGAAGTTGAACGCCTCGAGCAACGCCCTGGCTTCGGCGTCGTTCTTGGCGGTCGTGACGATGGTGATGTCCATACCCCGGATGGCGTCGACCTTGTCGAAGTCGATCTCGGGGAAGATGATCTGTTCCTTGATGCCGAGCGAGTAGTTGCCGCGGCCGTCGAACGAGCGCCCGGACAGCCCGCGGAAATCGCGGATGCGCGGGATCGCGACACTGATGAGGCGGTCGAGGAACTCGTACATGCGCGCGCCGCGCAGCGTCACCATGCAGCCGATCGGCCAGTTCTCGCGCACCTTGAAGTTCGCGATCGACTTGCGCGAGCGCGTGATCAACGGCTTCTGGCCGCCGATCTGCGACATGTCGCGCGCGGCGTTGTCGATGATCTTCTTGTCGGCCATGGCCTCGCCCACGCCCATGTTCAGCACGATCTTCGTGATGCGCGGAACCTGCATCACGTTCTGGTAGCTGAACCGGGCCTGCATCTGCGGCACCACGGTCTTCCGGTAATGTTCCTGCAACCTGGTCATGGCTTAACCTTTACTTCGCCTTAGCGTCGGCGACTTCGCCGGTCTTCTTGAAATAACGCACCTTGGTGCCGTCGGCGAGCTGCTTGAAGCCCACGCGCCCGCCCTTGCCCGTCGCCGGGTTGAACAGCGCCACGTTCGAGACGTGGATCGGCATCTCCTTGTCGAGGATGCCGCCGGTCACACCCTTGTTCGGGTTCGGCTTGGTGTGGCGCTTGACCACGTTGATGTTCTGCACCACCAGGCGGTCGTCCGGCAGCACGCGCATCACGGAACCGCGCTTGCCGCGGTCCTTGCCCGCGAGCACCACTACTTCGTCACCTTTGCGAATCTTGTGCATTGTCGTTACCTGCTCACAGCACTTCCGGCGCGAGCGAAATGATCTTCATGAACTGCTCGCCGCGAAGCTCGCGCGTCACCGGTCCGAAGATACGGGTGCCGATCAGCTCGCGTTTCGTGTCCAGCAGCACCGCGGCGTTGCTGTCGAAGCGGATGATCGAGCCGTCCGGCCGGCGCACACCCTTGCGGGTGCGCACGATCACGGCGTCGTACACGTCGCCCTTCTTCACCTTGCCGCGCGGCACGGCTTCCTTGATGCTGACCTTGATCACGTCGCCGACGTTGGCATAGCGGCGCTTGGAGCCGCCAAGCACCTTGATGCACTGCACCGTCTTGGCCCCGCTGTTGTCCGCCACGGTCAGCAGGGTTTGCGTCTGGATCATCGTCGTCTCTCTGCGTTTTTCATCCGCGAAAACGCGGAATTATATCAACTCTGTCGTCCGCCGGCTCAGATCTCGCGCGCCTGTTCCAGCACGCGCACCACCCGCCAGGACTTGGTCTTCGAGATCGGGCGGCAGGCCTCGATCTGCACCAGGTCGCCCGGCTTGCAGGCGTTGTCCGCATCGTGCGCGTGCAGCTTGGTGCGGCGCGTGATGAACTTGCCGTACAGCGGGTGACGGATGCGGCGCTCCACCTGCACGGTCACGGTCTTGTGCATGCGGTTGCTGATCACGCGTCCGCTCACGGTGCGGACGGCCTTCTCGGTCTTGCTCGTTTCGCTCATGGGTTACTTCGCCTTCTCGTTCATCACGCCCTGCAGACGCGCGATGTCGCGCTTCACCTTGGCGAACTGGGCGGTGTTCGCCAGCTGGCCGGTGGCCTTCTGCATGCGCAGGTTCATCTGCTCGCGGCGCAGGGCCAGGAGCTCCTCGTTGCGCTTCTGCGCGTCCATCGCGCGGTATTCTTTCGCCTTCATCGATAGCCTCTTACAGCGAACGCGTCACGAACGTCGTCTTCAGCGGCAGCTTGGCGGCGGCGAGCTTGAACGCCTCGCGCGCCTGGGCCTCACTGATGCCTTCCATCTCGTACAACATCGCGCCCGGACGGATCTCGGCGACCCAGAACTCGACGTTGCCCTTGCCGCTGCCCATACGCACTTCGAGCGGCTTCTTGGTCACCGGCTTGTCCGGGAAAATCCGGATCCACACGCGCCCGCCGCGCTTGATGAAGTGCGTCAGCGCGCGGCGCGCGGCCTCGATCTGGCGCGCGGTCAGGCGCCCGCGGACGGTGGCCTTGAGGCCGAACTCGCCGAAGCTCACCTTGTTGCCGCGCGTCGCCAGGCCGCGGTTGCGGCCCTTCATCATCTTGCGGTACTTCGTTCTCTTGGGTTGCAGCATGATTCGTTACCTCAGGCGCCGGCCTTCTTGGCGGCCTCGGCGTCCTCGATCTTGGGCTCGTGCTTGTCGAACACCTCGCCCTTGAAGATCCACACCTTGACGCCGATGGTGCCGTAGGTGGTAAACGCCTCGGCGAAACCGTAGTCGATGTCGGCGCGCAGCGTGTGCAGCGGCACGCGACCTTCGCGGTACCACTCGGTGCGCGCGATCTCGGCGCCGTTCAGCCGGCCCGCGACCATGATCTTGATGCCCTGGGCGCGCAGGCGCAGCGCGTTCTGCACCGCGCGCTTCATGGCGCGGCGGAACATGATGCGCTTCTCGAGCTGCTGCGCGATGTTCTCGGCCACCAGCTGGGCGTCGAGCTCCGGCTGGCGCACTTCCTCGACCGC
>SCRL01000091.1 GCA_004298065.1 Gammaproteobacteria bacterium
TTCACCAAGCTGCAACAGCTCTCGCGCCAGCTGGCCGAGAGCCTGCACGACCTGACCACGATCCAGGGCAACCTCGGCAACTTCATGGGCGAGGCGCAGACGGCGCTGCTGCAGCAGGCGCGCATCAACACCGAATTGCAGGAAGGTCTGATGCGCACGCGCATGGTGCGCTTCGACACGCTCGCTGGCCGCCTGCGCCACATCGTGCGCACCACCGCGCGCGAGCTCGGCAAGCGCGTGGAATTGAATCTCGTCGGCGCCGAGGCCGAACTCGACCGCACCGTGCTCGAGCGCATGATCGGGCCGTTCGAGCACATGATCCGCAACGCCATCGACCACGGCATGGAGTCCGAGGCCGCGCGCGTCCGCGCCGGCAAGCCAGCCGCGGGGCGTGTCACCGTTACCGCCGCGCAGGAGGGCAGCGAGATCATCATCCGTTTCAGCGACGACGGCGCGGGGCTCGACATCGATGCTATCCGCGCCAAGGCCATCGAGCGCGGCATGGTGTCGAAAGACGCGACACTCACGGAGGAGGAGCTGATCCAGTTCATCCTCGCCCCCGGTTTCTCGACCGCGCGCGAGGTGACGCACTTCTCCGGCCGCGGCGTCGGCATGGACGTGGTGCACAGCGAAGTCAAGCAACTCGGCGGCTCGATGTCGGTCGACACCAAACGTGGCGCCGGCACGACGTTCATCATCCGACTGCCGCTGACGCTGTCCCTCACCCAGGCGCTGATGGTGCACGTGGGCGACCAGCTGTTCGCCGTGCCGCTGGCCGCGGTGGCGAACATCATCGAATACCCGGTCGAGCAGCTGAACACCATCGCCGTGGGCAACAACCCGCTGCTCAACTACCGCGACCAGGTCTATCCGTACATGCACCTCGGTCGCCGCCTCGGCCTGCCGGTGACGGCGCCGGACGACGACAAGGTGCCGGTCCTGCTGGTACGCACCGGTACGCGCGAGGTCGCGCTTCAGGTCGACGGCCTGCGCGGCACGCGCGAAGTGGTAATCAAGGCGCTCGGTCCGCAGCTCACCGAACTCAAGGGTCTGGCCGGCGCCACCATCCTCGGTGACGGCCGGGTGGTGCTGATCCTCGACGCCGCCGGCCTGTGGTACCGCGACGATGCCATCCACTTCGAGCACGCCACCGGGGCGCAGGTGAAGGGCGAGGAGGCGCGCGGCCGCCCGGTGGTGATGGTGGTGGATGATTCGCTCACCGTGCGCAAGATCACGAGCAAGCACCTGCAGAAACGTGGCCTGGACGTGATGGTGGCGAAGGACGGCGTGGACGCGGTCGAGCAACTGCGCGAGCGCCTGCCCGACGTGATGCTGGTGGACATCGAGATGCCGCGCATGGACGGTTACGAGCTGACCGCGCGCGTGCGCAGCGAGGCGCGCCTCAAGCACATCCCGATCATCATGATCACCTCGCGCGCCGGCACCAAGCACCGCGACAAGGCGTTCGGCCTCGGCGTGGACATGTACATGAGCAAGCCCTACCAGGAAGACGAGCTCTTCCGGAACATCGATAGCCTGCTCGCCAGCGGGCGTCCGACGTAACCGACCCCACGCTGCCCGCCATGGCCAAGGCCACACAGTACTTGCGCGTGCAAATCGGCGACGGCCTGTTCCTGTTGCCCGGCGCCAGCGGCTACGCCATCGAGCAACGCGAGAATCTGAGCACCGCCGATGCCGCGGGACCGGTCGCGGCATGGCGCGCGGTGCGCAACCGCCGCCTGCCGGCCTATTCACTGGATGGCGCGCTCAAGCCCGCGCGACGCGAAACCTGGCAGCGCGCGATTTTCATCGAGTCGGCACCGGGAGACGGCGTCGGCTTCGTTGCCGACGATGTGCACCTGCTGACCGAGGAGGAGGTGACCGTCGCCTCGTTCGAGCCGCTTGGGCCCCCACCCACGCCCGCCGGCCACGTCTTCGGCGGCGCCTGGATTTCCGGCACGACTCCAGGGATGGAGGACGACCGCAGGGATGCGGGAGGTAGGGCATCGTCTGGAACGAATGCCGAGGTAGAACGGCGTCGGGAACAGCCGTCGAAGCACGTGATCCTCGTGTTCGAGCCGCGCGCGCTCGTGGCCTATCTGCAATCGCTCGGGGGCGCGTGATGGCCCAGCAACGCGCGCTCGAACGGATCCACGCGCTTGAAATCCCGCTGCGCGATGCGACACTGTTGATGCCGTCGGCGACGGTGGCCGAGGTCGTCAACGTGGGCGAGATCGTGCCGGTGCCACTCGGTCCCGCGTGGCTCCTCGGCGTGATGCCGTGGCGCACACTGTCGGTGCCGGTGGTGTCGTTCGAGGCGCTGATGGGGGGCGCGGTGTCTGCGCCGACGCCGGGCTCGAAGATCGTGATCCTGTATCCGCTCAACGGCCGGCGCGACTGGGAGTTCTATGGCGTGCTGACCCATTCCGAGCCGCGCCCGCAGACCGTGGACAGCGCCCGCGGCATCGCCGCCGTCGCCGCCGAGCTGCCGGACACACCCTACATCGCCGCCGGCCTCAAGCTCGGCGGGCGGCTGCTCGTCATCCCCGATCTCGACGCGCTCAAGAAGGCGTTTTATCCCTGATCAACCGCGCGTTGCGCGCTCGATTCCTTCCCACGCGATCTGGGCCAAGAAGTCAATCTCTTCTGGAGTAACCACGTACGGCGGCATGAAGTAGACCACGTCGCCGAGCGGGCGCAGCAGCGCGCCGCGTTCGAGCGCATGCTTGTACACGATGCGCCCGCGCCGTTCCTGCCACGGATACGGTTCCCGGGTATTCCTGTCCTTCACCATCTCGATCGCCGAAATCATGCCGCACTGGCGCACGTCGGACACGTGCGGGTGCTCGCGAAAGCGCGCGGTGGCCTCACGCATGTGCGCAGCCAGCTGCCGGTTACGCTCCAGCACCGGTTCCCGCTCGAAGATATCGAGCGTGGCATTGGCCGCGGCACAGGCGAGCGCGTTGCCGGCATAGGAATGCGAATGCAGGAACGCCTTCCCGCTCGCGTAGTCGTCGTAGAACGCCTGATACACCGTATCGGTCGCGAGGCACGCCGACAGCGGCAGATAGCCGCCGGTGAGGCCCTTTCCAAGCAGCAGCAAATCGGGTGCGATCCCAGCCTGCTCGCAGGCGAACATCGTGCCGGTGCGCCCGAAGCCGGTGGCGATCTCATCGGCAATGAGCAATACGCCGTGGTGATCGCAGGCCTCGCGCAAAAGCTTTAGATACACCGGGTCGTGCATGCGCATGGAGCCGGCGCATTGCACCAATGGCTCCACGATGACGGCGCAGGTTTCGTGCGCGTGTTGCGCGAGGGCGCTCTCCATCTCGGCAAACGCGCGCCGCGAGTAGTCCGCACAGGATTCGCCGGGTTCGCGAAAGTAACAGTCGGGCGATTTGACGGTGACGGGCTTGAGCAGCAGCGGCTCGTAGGTCTGTTTGTACAGCCCGACATCGCCCACGGCCAGCGCCCCGAGGGTTTCGCCGTGGTAGGAGTTCGCGAGGTTGATGAAGCGTGTTCGCGTCTGGCCCCGGTTGTGCCAGTACTGGAAGGCGAGCTTGAGCGCGATCTCGACCGCGGAGGAGCCGTCCGAGGCATAGAAACAGTGTGCCAGTCCCTTCGGCGCCAGTGTCAGCAGCCGCTCCGACAGCCGTACCACCGGCTCGTGGGTAAAGCCGGCAAGAATGACGTGCTCGAGTTGCGCGGCCTGTTCGGCGATGGCGGCGCCGATGCGGGGATGGGCGTGGCCGAAGAGGTTGACCCACCAGGAACTGACGGCGTCGAGGTAGCGTTTGCCGTCGAAGTCCTCGAGCCACACACCCTGGCCACGACGAATGGGGATGAGCGGCAGGTCCTCGTGGTCGCGCATCTGGGTGCACGGGTGCCACAGCACGCACAGATCGCGCTCGGCCCATGATTTGTTGTTCATGAGCCTAGCTTGAAGCTTCAAGCCTGAAGCTTCAAGTTTTTAGTAGCCCCAGTACTCCTTAAGAATGCTGCCCTGGCCGGCGTAGATCTGCTCGGTCGCGGGATCGAAACGCTCGAAGTTCACGTCCTTGAGCATCTTGCGGCCGTCTTCGGTGTTGGCGGCGTTCACGAGGGCGTTGCGGATTTTCTCGCGCGTTGCATCGTCGAGCTTCGGCGAGGCCGAAAAGGCAATGTGCGGGAGCGGCTCGGTCGTGGTGACCACCGAGATGCCGCCGCCCTGGGCCATGCGCTGACTCACGAGCGGCGTGGGCACGATGGCCGCCTGCGTTTTGTTCTTGATCACCATCTCAAGGCCTTCCTCGGCCGTGCCGGAGTCGACGATGATCGGCTGGCGCACGGGGTTGGGGTACATGGCGTTGAGGCGCGCGGCGCCGATGCTGGGCGCGCCGGTGGTGGCGACGGTCTTGCCGACGAGCTCGGTGGGGTCGATGACCAACGCGTCCGAACCCACGACCAGGCTGTAACTCACGGTGTCGGGCAATTTCGCCAATACCTTGAAGCCGAGTTTTTTCGCGCGGTAGTCGGTGAAATGCGCCGCATCGAGCACCAGATGAAAGCCGCTGTCCTGGCGCACCACCTCCCAATAGGCGAGGAAGTTCGGCAGTGTGCGGATGACCACGCGTTTGCCGCTGGCCTTGCCGAGATAGTCCGCGAGCGGCTGGAACGCGCGCTTCGTCTGTTCCTCGCTCAGAATCGGCTGGATGACGAACACGATATCGCCCGGTTCGGCCTTGAGAAGGTCGGCCGTGGCCGCGCGCGCCGGGGACGAGGCGATGCCGGTCAGCCCCCACAGCAACAACAGCGAGACAAAATGAAAAGCGCGCAACCGGATCATGGTGCCTGTCCTTTCACCGTTACCACTGCTGTTTCAGGTAGTCGCTGTAACCCCGGTAAATGTCGGCCGACGTCGGCTCGAAACCCTCCGCAAAGCCGATTTTTTTAAGCATCTCCTGTCCCTTCGGATTCTTGTTGGCGTCCAGCAGCGCCTTGACGATTTTGCCGCGTGTGGCCTCGTCGATGTCGGGGCCGGCGGTGAGCGTGATATGCGGGGTCTGCGGGCTGGTCGCCACGGTGGCGATCTCCTTGCCCTGGCTCATGGCCTGGGCTGCGAGCGGGGTGGGGATCATGGCGGCCATCGTCTGGCCCTTGAGCAGCATATCAAGGGCCTGCTCGGAGCTCTTCGCCGGCATGATGTAGGGCTGGCGGCTCGGATGCGGGAACCATTTCTGCATCAGCAACCCGCCCGGCGCCGGCGGGATGATGGTAGCAATTTTTTTGCCGATCAGCTCCGAGGGATCAAGAATGGCCTCGCCTGATTTCGTCACCAGCGAATAACTCACGACGCCCGGGACCTTCACCAGCGGCACATGTCCCTGTTCCTTGATGCGATAGTCGGTGTAGAACGGTGCGTCGAGGATCAGGTTGAATTCCTTGCCGCGCTTCATGCGCTGCCAGTATTCGGCGTAGTCATAGGTGGTGACAAGTTCGACCGACTTGCCCGTGGCCGTGGCGATGTAGTCGGCGAGCGGTTGGTAGGCATTGCGCGTCGCCTCGACATCCAGAATCGGCTGGACGGCGAAGCGGATATCCGCCGCGGTGGCCGGTGTGACGGGAGGCAGAGCCAGTCCTGTAACGAGCAGGAACGCGGCCCGGCCAAGTTTCTTCAAGTTGCTTTGCACCGCGGTATCCATTACCCCTCACTCCTTCAAATATATGTATTTTGTTTCAATCAAATAGTGCAAATCCCGTGCCTCGGCGTAGCCCGATCATCCTGATCTGGCGGAGGTTTTTTGCTGTTTTTAGAAATCCTGGAAGGGACGGCTATCGCTATCTCTATAGTCCCAATTTTTGCGGTCCGCCAAGAAAAAACTGCATGTTAGTATTCGTCCAAGACAATGTATTAGAAATTGCTTAAATAAGCAGGGTTTATGGAGATTTCACATGGCACGTACCGAAACCCCCGTTTGTGATTTTGGCCTCCCCGCCCCGGATTTTCGCCTGCCCGGCGTCGACGGCAAGACCTACGGTCTGCAGGACGTTCGCGGCCCGAACGGGCTGCTGGTGATGTTCATTTGCAATCACTGTCCCTACGTCAAGGCCGTACGTGACCGCATCCTGCGCGACGTGAAAGAACTGAAGGCGCACGGTATCGGCGCGGTCGCGATCTCGTCGAACGACGCCGCCGACTATCCCGAGGACTCGTTCGACAACATGCAGCAGGTAGCGCGCGAGCTGAACTTTCCCATGCCCTACCTGTATGACGAGTCGCAGGCGGTGGCCAAGGCCTACGGCGCCGTGTGCACGCCGGATTTCTTCGGCTATAACGCCGAGCTCAAGCTCCAGTACCGCGGGCGGCTCGACGAGTCGCGCAAGGAGGCGGTGCCGAATGCCCGGCGCGATCTGTTTGAGGCGATGAAGCAGATCGCGCAGACCGGTCAGGGTCCGAAGGACCAGATTCCGAGCATGGGCTGCTCGATCAAGTGGAAGCACGAATGAGGCCGGTGCCGGAGGCGCGGTGAAGTACGTCGAGGAGACGTTCTACCGCCGCGCCGAAACAGGTCGCGAGGCGCGCCACTTGCCGGCGGCGACGTACAACCTGGCCCGGGTGCTGCTGACCCGTGCGCCGCAGGGTTGCCTGTTTGTTCCCATTCGCGCGATGCAGTACCTCGCCGTGCTCGATCCCGAGGAGTTCATCTTCGTCGATCGCGAGGGCGGGCGTTTCATCGAGCTTGCCTGGCGTGGGTTCCAGGCCGCGGGTCGGTCCGCGCTCGACGAACCGGTGGCCTACGAGGCGATTTATTATTCGCCGGACGCCGCGGCGGTCATGACGCGACTCCAGGGAGAATTCGGTCGCGCGCTCAAACAGCTCGAAGACCGGCAGGCGCTGTCCGGCCCCGCGCGCGTATTAAAGCTTCAGGCGCCAACCTGATGCCACCGGCACTGGCAGACTTGCGGCGTCTCGTACACGATGCGGCGCGCGCGGAACTGCTTCCACGCTTCGCCGACGTCGCACGCCATGTGAAGACCGACGGCAGCCTCGTGACCGAGGCCGACCACGCGATGCAGCAGCGCATGCAGCGGGAGCTGGCGGTGCGCTGGCCGGCGTACGCCTTTCTTGGCGAGGAGATGGGCGACGACGAGCAGGAGCGCCTGACACGCGAAGCGGGGCGCGGATTGTGGTGCCTCGATCCGCTGGACGGTACCAGCAATTTCGCCGCCGGCATCCCGTTTTTTGCGGTGTCGCTGGCATTGCTGCTCGATGGCCGGCCCATGCTCGGTCTGGTGTACGACCCGGTGCGGGACGAATGCTTCACAGCCCGCCGGGGCGAAGGCGCGCAGCTCAACGGCGCCGTTCTCGGGGCGTCAGGTCTACAGCCGACGGAAATGAAGCGCGCCATCGCCTGCGTGGATTTCAAGCGCCTGGAAAAACCGCTCGCCGCGAGCCTCGGCGCGCAGCCGCCGTACGGTTCGCAGCGCAATTTCGGCTCGTCGAGTCTCGAGTGGTGCTGGCTCGCCGACGGCCGATTCCATTTGTATCTGCACGGCGGGCAGAAGCTCTGGGATTACGCCGCCGGCTGGCTGATCCTGAGCGAAGCCGGCGGGTATTCCACCACGCTCGATGGCGAGGAGGTGTTCGCACTCGGGTTGGCGCCGCGCTCGGTCGTGGCGGCGCGCGATTCGCGCCTGTATTCATCGTGGCAGACGTGGCTGCGCGCGCAGCGCGGTGCGCCGCAGGCCTAAAAAATCCTTTGCATCCCTCGGCACCGTAAGCAGTAGCCGCCGGCTCCCGTGGCGAAGCTCTTTCGGAGACGGCGGCATTAGCGCCCATAGCAACATGGCTCATTGCGGCTAGATGCGCCCATTGCCGAAAGAGCGTTCGCCTCGGGCACTGGGCGCTACATCCCTGTACTACGGTTTATACGTCAATAAGTTAGCGCATAGGTCAGGTACCGCGGCTATTGCCCTGACACCGGGGGGTGAGGGAGAATGTCGCCCGTTTTTTCGCCGGACGACGCACAACCATCGGGGACAGACCCGCGGCGCCCAAGGCGTCGGCGCGAAGCCACAAGCAAGACGCCGCACGGCAAGACAGATTCCATCCTCTCCGGCACACAGGGCCGCAGGGGCTTTTTAATTTTTTGAGGGTTACTCCATGACCATGAAAGCCACCGCCCAGAAAACGGGCACCGGGACGGCTGTTCCCGGACGCCGCGAGCTCGCCAACGCCATCCGTGCGCTGTCCATGGACGCGGTGCAGAAGGCCAATTCCGGCCATCCGGGTGCGCCCATGGGCATGGCCGACATCGCCGAGGTGCTGTGGAACGACTTCCTCAAGCACAATCCGGCGAACCCGAAGTGGCCGGACCGCGACCGTTTCGTACTGTCGAACGGTCACGGCTCGATGTTGGTCTATTCGCTGCTGCACCTCACCGGCTACGACCTACCGATGGACGAGCTGAAGCAGTTCCGCCAGCTGCACTCCAAGACCCCGGGCCACCCGGAATACGGCTATGCCCCGGGCGTCGAAACCACCACCGGTCCGCTCGGCCAAGGCATCACCAACGCCGTCGGCATGGCGATCGCCGAGAAGGTGCTCGCGGGCACGTTCAACCGCGACGGCCACCACATCGTCGATCACTACACCTATGTGTTCCTCGGCGACGGCTGCCTCATGGAAGGCATCTCGCACGAGGCCTGCTCGCTCGCGGGCACGCTCGGCCTGGGCAAGCTGGTCGCGTTCTACGACGACAACGGCATCTCGATCGACGGTCACGTCGAGGGCTGGTTCACCGACAACACCGCGAAGCGCTTCGAGGCCTACGGCTGGCACGTGGTACGTGACGTCGACGGCCACAATCCCGAGGCGATCCTCAAGGCGATCCGCGAGGCCAAGAGCGTCAACGACAAGCCGAGCATGATCTGCTGCAAGACCGTGATCGGCTACGGCGCGCCGAATCTCTGCGGCTCGCACGATTGCCACGGCGCTCCGCTCGGGGCCGATGAAATCAAGGCCACGCGCGAGAACCTCGGCTGGCACCACGAGCCGTTCATGATCCCGCAGGAGATCTACGCCGGCTGGGACGCGAAGGCCAAAGGTGCGGCGGCCGAGAAGGCCTGGAACGATAAGTTCGCCGCCTACAAGAAGGCGTATCCGGAACTGGCCGCCGACTTCGAGCGGCGCGTGGTCAAGGGTGAGCTGCCGGCCGACTGGGCCGCGAAGAGCGCCGAGTTCGTCAAGGCCGTGGACGCCAAGGCCGAGACCATCGCCTCGCGCAAGGCGAGCCAGAACGCGATCAACGGCTACGCGCCGGTGCTGCCCGAGTTGCTCGGCGGCTCGGCCGACCTCGCCGGCTCGAACCTGACCCTGTGGAAGGGCAGCAAGGGCATCAGCAACACCGTGTCCGACGGCAACTACATCTATTATGGTGTGCGCGAGTTCGGCATGTCGGCGATCATGAACGGCATCGCGCTGCACGGCGGCTTCATCCCGTACGGCGCCACGTTCCTGATGTTCTCCGAGTACGCGCGCAACGCCCTGCGCATGGCCGCGCTGATGAAGGTGCAGTCGATCTTCGTCTACACCCACGACTCCATCGGCCTCGGCGAGGACGGCCCGACGCACCAGCCGATCGAGCAGACCGCGACCCTGCGCCTGATCCCGAACATGTCGGTGTGGCGCCCGTGCGACGCGGTCGAATCCGCGGTGGCGTGGAAATACGCCGTCGAGCGCCGCAAAGGTCCGAGCTGCCTGATCTTCTCGCGCCAGAACCTGCCGCACCAGAAGCGCGATGGCGCGCAGCTCGCCAACATCGCGCGCGGCGGCTACGTGCTGTCCGATGCCGAAGGCGGCAAGCCGGATGCGGTGATCATCGCCACCGGCTCCGAGGTGGCGCTTGCCGTCGAGGCGCAGAAGCTGCTCGCCGCCAAGGGCAAGAAGGTGCGCGTGGTGTCGATGCCGTCGACCGACGCGTTCGACGCCCAGGACGCGGCCTATCGCGAGAGCGTGCTGCCGAAGGGCATCAAGCGCGTGGCGGTCGAGGCCGGCGTGACCGACGGCTGGTACAAGTACGTCGGCCTGGACGGCAAGGTCGTGGGCCTGAACCGCTTCGGCGAGTCGGCCCCGGCCGGCACGCTGTTCAAGCATTTCGGCTTCACCGGTGAGAACGTGGCCAAGGCGGTCGAGGAAGTCCTTTAAAAATCGCCCGGCACGACGGTTTCAATTTACTCCTTAACTTTTTTGGAGATTTAAGCAATGGCAATCAAAGTCGGCATCAACGGTTTCGGCCGCATCGGCCGCATGGCGTTCCGCGCGATCTCGAAGGAGTTCCCGGACATCGAAGTGGTCGCGATCAACGACCTGCTCGAGCCGGACTACCTCGCCTACATGCTGCGCTACGACTCCGTGCACGGCAACTTCAAGGGTGACATCAAGGTCGACGGCAACAACCTGGTGGTGAACGGCAAGACGATCCGCCTGACCGCCGAGAAGGACCCGGCCAACCTCAAGTGGGGCGAGGTGAAGGTCGACGTCGTACTCGAGTGCACCGGCTTCTTCCTCGACGAGGAGAGCTGCAAGGCCCACGTCGCCGCCGGCGCCAAGAAGGTCGTGATGTCCGCGCCGTCGAAGGACAAGACGCCGATGTTCGTGTACGGCGTGAACCACACCACCTACGCCGGCCAGGCGATCGTCTCGGCCGCGTCCTGCACCACCAACTGCCTGGCGCCGGTCGCCAAGGTGCTGCACGACAACTGGGGCATCAAGCGCGGCCTGATGACCACCGTGCACGCCACTACCGCCACCCAGAAGACCGTGGACGGCCCGTCGAAGAAGGACTGGCGCGGCGGCCGCGGCATCCTCGAAAACATCATCCCGTCCTCGACCGGCGCCGCCAAGGCCGTCGGCAAGGTGCTGCCGGAACTGAACGGCAAGCTGACCGGCATGGCGTTCCGTGTGCCGACCTCGGACGTGTCGGTGGTCGATCTGACCGTCGAGCTCGTGAAGCCGGCCAAGTACGCCGACATCTGCGCCGCGATGAAGAAGGCCTCGCAGTCGGGCGACATCAGCAAGACCCTGGGCTACACCGACGAGAAGGTGGTCTCGACCGACTTCCGCGGTTGCGGCTTCTCCTCGATCTTCGACGCCGAGGCCGGCATCGCGCTGGACGACACCTTCGTCAAGGTCGTGTCCTGGTACGACAACGAGTACGGCTACACCTGCAACATGCTGCGCTTCGTGCAGCACGTCGCGAAGTAGTCGACCCGAGACGCGGAGCAGGGGCCCCACCGCGATAGCGGTGGGGATGCGACCGTCGGCGGGTCGACCTGCCGACGGTCTGCGCCTTCTTAACTTATTTAGAAGAGAAATAACGTTATGTCCGTCATCAAGCTCACCGATCTCGACCTCAAAGGCAAACGCGTACTGATCCGCGCCGACCTGAACGTTCCCGTGAAGGACGGCAAGGTCACGTCCGACGCGCGCATCAAGGCCTCGATGCCGACCATCGAGCACTGCGTGAAGGCCGGCGCCAAGTGCGTCATGGTGATGTCGCACCTCGGTCGCCCGGAAGAGGGCGTGTACGACGAGGCCGCCTCGTTGAAACCCGTGGCCGACTACATGACCGGCCTGATGGGCAAGCCGGTGCTGCTGGTCAAGGACTATCTCGACAAGGAACCGTCGCTGGCGAACGGCCAGGTGGCGGTGCTCGAGAACGTGCGCTTCAACAAGGGCGAAAAGAAGAACGTCGATGACACCGCGCAGAAGTACGCCAAGCTGTGCGACGTGTTCGTGATGGACGCCTTCGGCACCGCGCACCGCGCCCAAGCCTCGACCCACGGGGTGGCCAAGTACGCGCCGGTCGCCTGTGCTGGCATCCTGCTCACCGAGGAGCTCGACGCGCTCACCAAGGCACTGATGAACCCGAAGCGCCCGATGGTCGCGATCGTCGGCGGCTCCAAGGTTTCGACCAAGCTTACTGTGCTCGAATCGCTGTCCGAGAAGGTGGACCAGCTCGTGGTCGGCGGCGGCATCGCCAACACCTTCCTCGCGGCATCCGGCAAGAAGATCGGCAAGTCGCTGAGCGAGAATGACCTGATCCCGACCGCCAAGGCGCTGATGGAGAAGATGACCAAGCGCGGCGCGACCATTCCGATCGCCGTGGACGTGGTGGTCGGCAAGAAGTTCGACGCCAACGAGCCGGCGGTGCTCAAGGACGCCGGTGCCGTGGCCGACGACGACATGATTTTCGACATCGGTCCGAAGAGCGCCCAGCAGCTGGCCGACATCATCATGAAGGCCGGCACCGTGGTGTGGAACGGCCCGGTGGGCGTGTTCGAGTTCGACCAGTTCGGCGACGGCACCCGGAAGATCGCCGACGCCATCGCCAGGACCCAGGCGTTCACCCTGGCCGGCGGCGGCGACACCATCGCCGCGATCCAGAAGTACGATATCTACGACAAGGTGTCGTACATCTCGACGGCCGGCGGCGCGTTTCTCGAGTTCCTCGAGGGCAAGAAGCTGCCGGCGGTGGACATCCTCGAACAGCGCGCAAAGAAGTAAAAAATCAAATACTATGCTCGCCACAGAGTGCACAGAGAATCCCTATTCAACTCTGTGACCTCTGTGGCGTTTTCATTTCCTGAGGTGCGATTTGCTGCGTAGAACAAAAATTGTCGCCACGGTCGGGCCGGCCACCGAGGACCCCACGGTCCTCGACCGGCTGATCGAGGCCGGCGTGGACGTGGTGCGCCTCAACTTCTCCCACGACCTGCACGAAGTGCACATGAAGCGCGCCGAGACCGCGCGCAACCGCGCCGAGGCCCACGGGCGCGAGGTCGGCGTGCTCGTCGACCTGCAGGGCCCGAAGATCCGCACCGGCAAGTTCAAGAACGGCAGCGTCATGCTCGTCGAAGGCGCCCGTTTCGTCATCGACGCCGACATGCCGCTGGACGCGGGCACGGTCGAGCGCGTTGGCACGACCTACAAGCAGCTGCCGCAGGACGTCGTGCGCGGCGCGACGCTGCTGCTCGACGACGGGCGCCTCGCGCTCTGGGTCGAGGAGGTCAAGGATTCGGCGGTGATCTGCCGCGTGACCGTTGGCGGCGAGCTCGGCAACAACAAGGGCATCAACCGCCAGGGCGGCGGGCTGTCCGCGCGTGCATTGACCGACAAGGACCGCGAGGACATCAAAATCGCGGCGAAGATCAACGCCGACTATCTCGCCATTTCATTTCCACGCTCGGCGGCCGACGTCGAAGAGGCGCGCGAGCTCTTCCGCGCCGCCGGCGGCAAGGGCGGTATCGTCGCCAAGATCGAGCGCGCCGAGGCGGTCGAAAATATCGAGTCCATTATCAAGGCCGCGGACGTCATCATGATCGCGCGCGGCGATCTCGCGGTGGAAATCGGCGACGCCGCGGTGCCGCCGATCCAGAAGCGCCTCATCAAGCTCGCGCGCACCATGAACAAGGCGGTGATCACCGCCACCCAGATGATGGAATCCATGATCGAGAGCCCGGTGCCGACGCGCGCCGAAGTGTCGGACGTGGCCAACGCCGTGCTCGACGGGACCGACGCCATCATGCTGTCGGCCGAGACCGCGCGCGGCAAATACCCGGTACAGGCGGTGGCGGCCATGGACCGCGTGTGCCGCGTGGCCGAGCACGAGCGCGAGGTCACGCGCTCGGCGCACCGCATGGACGTGACGTTCGAACGCGTGGACGAGGCGGTGGCGATGGCGGCGATGTACACCGCCAACCACCTGCCGGTGAAGGCGATCGCCGCCCTGACCGAGTCCGGGGCGACACCGCTGTGGATGTCGCGCATCAGTTCGGGCGTGCCGATTTATGCCCTGACCGGACACGTCGAGACACGCCGCAAGGTGACGCTGTACCGCGGGGTATATCCGGTCGCGTTCGAGATCAGGACCTCTGACCACGCCACCCTCAACCGCGAGGCCATGGACGAATTGCGCCGCCGTGGCACGGTGCGCGACGGCGACATGGTGATCATCACCAAGGGCGACCTCACCGGCGTCAAGGGCGGTACCAACGCCATGAAGATCGCCATCGTCGGCGCCGGTCCGTAAATCCGCCGGCGCTCCGTTCAAGCCGCTTCTTTTTCCATTCCCGCGTTGTAGTTGCCGAGCGCGGCCGCGCCGTTGAGACGGGCGCGGTGCGCCAGCTGTTTTTGCGCCGCCACCACGTTTGCCGCGCTGCCTTTCCATGCCTGCATCGCCGGGTCCTGCAGCGCGCGGGCGTAGGAGAAGCTCAGCGGCCAGGGGAGGTTGCGGTAGGTCGCATTCATCGCGTTCAGATGCGCGCTCGCCTCCTCGGGCGTCTGGCCGCCGGACAGGAACGCCACGCCCGCGACCGCCGCGGGCACGGTGTTCAGCAGGCAGCGCACGGTGGCGTCGGCGACTTCTTGGATACCCGCGTGCTGCGGGCAGCTCTTGCCCGAGAGCACCATGCTTGCCTTGAGAATCATCCCGCCGAAATCCACTTGCTGCATGGCAAGCTCGCTGAACACGCGCCGCAGCGTGGCGCGCGAGGCGTCGTAACAGCGCTCGAGCGTGTGGTCGCCGTCGATCAGCACCTCGGGCTCGACGATCGGCACCAGCCCGGCCTCCTGGCAGAGCGCGGCATAGCGCGCGAGCGCGTGGGCGTTGGCCTGGATGCAGGCGTGCGACGGTATGCCCTTGCCGATGGTGATGACCGCGCGCCATTTGGCGAAGCGCGCGCCTATTTTTTTGTATTCGGCGAGCCGCTCGCGCAACCCGTCGAGTCCCTCGGTTACCTTCTCGCCGGCGAAGCCGGCAAGGTCTTTGGCGCCGGCGTCGACCTTGATGCCGGGCAGGATGCCGATCTTTTTCAGGTGCTCGGGGAACGGCGTGCCGTCGGCCAGCTTCTGGCGGATGGTTTCGTCGTACAGGATCGCGCCGCTGACATGGTTCGCGAGGCCGGGTGTGGTGAGCAACAACTCGCGCCAGGCGCGGCGGTTGTCGACCGAGTCCTCGATACCGAGTTTCTGGAAGCGCTTGTGGATGGTCGGCGTGCTTTCGTCCATGGCGAGGATGCCCTTGCCGCGGGCGACCATCGCCTTGGCCGTGGTGTGCAGCTCGTGCGGGGTCATGGTGTCCTCCTGAGCGCAGTAGTGGGGAACGGCGGGAAGAATGACCGGAAACGGGAAAGTTATACGACTGACCGCCCGGCAGGTCCAGCAGCCATGCGGGAATCCCTATGGGCCCTGTCAGAATCAGTGTTTAGCGGGGTGGCGTTCCTTGAACAAGGACAGACGTATTGGTAGGCTTGTGCGCGTTTTTTTGCCCCAGACCCCGCGCGGTCCGGCATTTATCGTCCGGTCCCGATTTCTGGCATTAGAGATAATTTAGGAGAGACTACATGGCCCTTGTTACCCTGCGCCAACTGCTGGATCACGCTGCCGAGCACACCTATGGCGTGCCGGCGTTCAACGTCAACAACCTCGAGCAGATGCGCGCCATCATGGAGGCCGCGGCCGAGACCGACAGCCCGGTGATCGTCCAGGCCTCGGCCGGCGCGCGCAAGTACGCCGGCGCCCCGTTCCTGCGCCATCTGATCCTGGCGGCGATCGAAGAATTCCCGCATATCCCGGTGTGCATGCACCAGGACCACGGCACCAGCCCGGCGGTGTGCCAGCGCTCGATCCAGCTCGGCTTCAGCTCGGTGATGATGGACGGTTCGCTGAAAGAAGACGGCAAGACCCCGGCTTCGTATGAATACAACGTCAA
>SCRL01000006.1 GCA_004298065.1 Gammaproteobacteria bacterium
TATGCCGCTCAAGGTCTGCAGGTAGCGCAGCTGCAGCGCGGCCGGTTGCTGGCCGATCAGCGCCGCCGCCTGCACCAGCTTTTCGGCGGCCTGCAGCTCACCCTCGGCGTGGATGATCTTCGCGCGCCGCTCGCGCTCGGCCTCGGCCTGGCGCGCGATGGCGCGCACCATGGTGGGGTCGATGTCCACGTGCTTGATTTCGACGCTCGTCACCTTGATGCCCCAGGCGTCGGTCGCGGCGTCGAGGATCTTCTGGATGTCGGTGTTGAGCTTGTCGCGCTCGGCCAGCATCTCGTCGAGCTCGTGCTTGCCGAGCACCGAGCGCAGCGTCGTCTGGGCGAGCTGGTTGGTGGCGGAATAGAAATCCTCGACCTGGATGATGGCGCGCTGCGGGTCGATCACGCGCATGAACACCACCGCGTTGACCTTGACCGAGACGTTGTCGCGCGAGATCACGTCCTGCGGCGGCACGTCCAGTACCACCACGCGCAGATCCACCTTGACCATCTGCATCACGCCGGGAATGACGACGATCAGGCCCGGCCCCTTCACCTTCCAGAACCGGCCGAGCAGGAATATCACGCCGCGCTCGTACTCACGCAGGATGCGAAACGAGGAAATGACGAGCGCAATGAGAATGAGGACAACGAAGCCTGAGGAAAATATGAAGCTCATGTCAGCGACCCTCCATAGATAACGGTTCCACGGTTAGCGTAAGCCCTTCGCGGGCGACCACGCGGATTTTCTGCCCCTGCTTGAGCGGGCTTGCGGTGCGCGCCTGCCACTCCTCGCTGTGCACGCGCACCCGGCCCGTCGCGGCGAAATCTTCCAGCACCTCGCCCACGGTGCCGACCAGCTCCTCGTGGCCCGAGACCACGACGCGTTTGCGTGCCTTGAGTGCGAGATAGACCACGCCGAAGAAGAACGCCGCACTCGCGACCGCCACGCCGGCGATGAGTGGCCAAGCGACGCCGAAATCCCCGACCTCGGTGTCGAACAGGATGATCGAGCCGACGACGAAGGCGACGAGCCCGCCGATGCCGAGTGCGCCGAAGCTCGGCATGAACACCTCGCCGACCATGAACGCGATGCCGAGCAGGATCAGCGCGAGACCGGCGTAGCTGATGGGCAACACCTGGAACGCGTACAGCGCGAGCAAGAGACAAATGCCGCCGATGACGCCGGGCAGCACGTAACCCGGGTTCCACAGCTCGAAGAACAGGCCATAGATGCCGAGCAGCATCAGGATGTAGGCGACGTTGGGATCGGCGATGACCGCGAGCAGCCGGTTGCGCCAGTCGGGTTCGAAAGTCTTGAGCGCGAGCTTGTCGGTGTCGAGCTTCACCTCGCCGCTCTGGAGCTTCACCTTGCGGCCGTCGAGCTTCTTGAGGAGCGTCGGCACGTCGGCGGCGAGGAGATCGGCGACGTTGCTCTTCACCGCCTCCTCCGCCGGCATCGAGGCCGCCTCGCGTACCGCCTTCTCGGCCCAAGCGACGTTGCGCCCGCGCAGCTGCGCCAAGCTTCTTATATAAGCGATGGCGTCGTTCAGCGCCTTCTCGTCCATGCCCGGTTTCGCCGGCTTGGCCTTGTCCTGCTTGTCTTTGTCCTTCTTCTCTTCTTTCGGCCGGTCTGCCCCGCCCGGATCGGGCACGCCACCGATGCGCACCGGCGTGGCGGCGCCGACGTTGGTCGCGGGCGCCATGGCGGCAACGTGCGAGGCGAGCAGGATGTAGGCCCCGGCGCTGGCGGCGCGCGCGCCCTGGGGCGAGACGTACACCACCACCGGCATGGGCGCGGCGAGGATGTCCTGGATGATGGCGCGCATGGCGGTGTCGAGCCCGCCGGGCGTGTCCATCTGCAGGATCACGAGCGCGGCGTTGGCCTCTTTCGCCTTGTCGAGGCCGCGGTGGATGTAATCGGCGGTGGCGGGACCGATGGCGCCGTTGATCTGCAGAACCACCGCCTGGCGCGGCGGGACGAGGCTCTTGGGCGCAGCCGCTTCCTTGGCCCCCAGCAACAATGGCCAGGCCAGGAACAGCAACCACATCAGCGGTCGCCAGCGCCTCATACGTTCACCTTAGCAGAGGCCGGCGCGGGGAGAAAAAGACTCAGCGGGCGGCGGCGTAACGCAGCAGAAATTCGAGGATTTCGAAGCGGTTATAGGCTTCCTGCAGGCTCTTGCCCCAGACCGTGGGGCCGTGGGAACGGATCATGAGCGCGGTTAATGGCGGCGGGGTTTTGCGAAAACGCTGCTCGATCTCGCGCGCAATTTTGGCCACATCAAGGATGTTTTCGAACAGCGGCAGATCGACTTTGGGATTCTGCTGCCAGATATCGAAACCCTTGATCATCTCGATGGCGGGCAGGCGCAGGCTCTTCGCGCCCTTCTTCGCGCGGTCGGCGGCAACAACGGCCTCGACGACATGGCCGTGCAGGCAGGCGCGGGCGTCGGGAAAGAGACGATACAGCGCGGCGTGAATCGAGGTCTCGGCCGAGGGCTTGTCTTCGGCGCGCAGGCGTTCGACCACAACGCCGTCGGCCGCGCGCACCAGAATAAAATCGCGCTCGTCGAGCCGGCCCTTGGGCTTGCCGCTCGCGGTGATCCAAAAATGATTTTCGTCCTCGCGTGCGCTCAGGTTGCCGGCGGTGCCGGCCATCCAGCCGCGCGCGTGGAAATCGCGCGCGATTGCGGCCAGCGCCGCGCGCGGGTGCAGCGCGTCGAGCGTGTCAGCCAAACAGCTTCGCCCGCTGGCTGTAGACCGGCGTCCAGCCCTTGGTGTCGATGAAGTAGCGCACCGCCTTGCAGCGCGTGCAGCCCTTCATCTCGAACCAGTGCTCGGCGTTGGCGGGGACGTTGATGTAATCGCCGGCCGACATTTCGAGCAGGATCTGGTTGCCGCTTGGCTCGACGAAGCCGAAGTAGCCGGAGCCGGCGAGGATGTAGCGCACCTCGTCGTCGGTGTGGATGTGAATCTTGTCGAACTTGGCGAGCAGGTCGGCGAGCCCGGGAATGTCCTCGTGGATCACGACGAGATCGCGCGTCTGGTAGCCCTTGTCGCGCTTCAGTTCCTCGAAGCGGTTGTCGACGAACTTGAGCAGCTCTTCCTTCTCGGCGTCGTTGAGCGCCTTCTGCTCCATGAGTGCGCGCGCCCGCGGGGCCTCCGGCGCCGGCCAGCGCTTGAGCGTGACGCCCAGGCCCGCGAGGCGTTTCTCGATGGCGGGGAAGTCGGTGGTTTCCTTGCCGTCCGGGAAGATCATGCGGGCCATGGTTTTCCTCCTGGGGGTTAACCGATTGCCGGGGTCTCGCGCCCGGTGCGGCGCAGCAGTGGCTTCACCGGCTTGCATTCCGGTGCGGGCTCGGCGGACACCGGCCGCGGTGCCGGGCGCGCCTCGGCGCGTTCCGCCCGTTCGGGACGCTCGCGACGTTCACGCTCGATACGTTCACGGGGCTCGCGTTCGGGCCGCTCGGGGCGGCCGGCACGCTCGGGACGCCCATGGCGTTCCGGGCGGCGGCCATCGGTACGACCCCGGCCGCGACCGAAACGGTCGTCGCGCCGCGGCAGGTCGCCCGGCGCCGGCTCGGTCAGCGGCGGCAGCATTTCCGGCAGCACCGCCGCCGTCGGCAGCTTGTGGCCGATGTAGGCCTCGATCTCGGGCAGACTGAAAACGTACTTCTCGCACGCGAAGCTGATCGCGTCGCCGGCGGCGCCGGCACGCGCGGTGCGGCCGATGCGGTGCACGTAGTCCTCGGCGTTCTGCGGCAGGTCGAAATTGAACACGTGCGACACGTCCGGGATGTGCAGCCCGCGCGCGGCGACGTCGGTGGCGACCAGCAGCGGCAGCTTGCCGTCGGTGAAGTCGTGCAGGATGCGCAGGCGCTGGGTCTGGGGCACGTCGCCCGAAAGCACCGCGGCGTTGAAACCGTTGGCCTTGAGCCACACCACCAGGCGCTCGCCCATGTCCTTGGTGTTGATGAACACCAGCGAGCGCGCCGGGTCCATGTGCCGCAGCAGGTACACGAGGAACGGAATCTTCTCCTCCATCGCCGTGTGGTACAGCACCTGCGTGACCTTGTCGGCGGTGCGCTTGTCCGGCTCGATGCGCACGTACTGCGGTTCGTTCATATGCTCGTGCGCGAGTTCCATCACGCGGTACGAGAGCGTGGCCGAGAACAGCATGTTCAGGCGCTCGGCGGCGGGCGGCATGCGCCGCAGCAAAAAGCGGATGTCCTTGATGAAGCCGAGGTCGAACATGCGGTCGGCCTCGTCCAGCACCATCACCTGCACGTGGTGCAGGTCGAAAATATGCTGCTTGTTGTAATCGATGATGCGCCCGGGGGTGCCGATGAGCACGTCGATGCCGGCCTCGAGCATCTTGCGCTGCTCGTCGTAGCCGGTGCCGCCGTAGACCAGGCCGAGCTTGAAGCCCGCGTGCCGGCCGAGCGCCTCGGCGTCCTTGTGGATCTGCACCGCGAGCTCGCGCGTGGGCGCGAGCATCACCGCCCGTGGGGAGGTCGGCCGGCGCTCGGGCGCGGCCGGGTGCTTGAGCAGGTGCGCGAACGCCGCCAGCAGGAACGCGGCGGTCTTGCCAGTGCCGGTCTGGGCCTGGCCGGCGACGTCGCGGCCGGCCAGCGCCACCGGCAGGGACTCGGCCTGGATCGGCGTGCAAAACCCGAAGCCGGCCTCCTGGACGCCCTGAAGCAGCGGCTCCGGCAGGTTCAGGCTGGCGAAGGAAATGTCGGTAAGATGGTGATCGCTCATGGAAAAACACGTCTAAATCGCGCCAAGAATAACAGATTTGGCGCTGATAAAGGCGGGTTGCGCGGGTTTCGCTTGCGTCCGGGCGGTTTTTTCGCTCAAACTATGCCCCGGGGTACGACCCCGACGGCATCAGAAACCCGTCCCGGCCCGGAACACGCGGCCAACCATTTCCCGAATCCCTTAAATCTCCCGGAGACAGCTCACAATCATGAGTCAGGGTATCGTTAACGTCACCGACGACAGTTTCGAACAAGAGGTGCTGAAAAGCGCCGGTCCGGTGTTGGTGGACTACTGGGCCGAGTGGTGCGGACCGTGCAAGATGATCGCCCCGGTGCTGGAGGAGATCGCCAAGGACTATGCCGGCAAGATCAAGGTCGCCAAGCTCAACATCGACGAGAACCCGGCCACCCCGCCGAAATACGGCATCCGCGGCATCCCGACCCTGATGCTGTTCAAGGGCGGCCACGTCGAGGCCACCAAGGTCGGCGCGGTCTCCAAGTCGCAACTGTCGGCGTTCATCGACGGCAACCTGTGACGACGGCAGGGAGGCCGGAGGCAGAGCAACGCAGGGAGCGGTTGCCGAGGCCCCCGCTGGACGCCCCCGAAAACCGGTGCTAATGTTCCTTTCGCAGGCAGAAGAAATACCGACGTCCGCCCTGCTCCGTTCAACCCCTACTCCCTGATATCCCCGGCCGGCACCCGCGGCGTTTTCTGCCCGTGCGGCCCTACCCGAAAGCGGTGACAACAGCATGCCCCTGATGAATCTTTCCGAGCTCAAGAAGAAACCGGCCACCGAGCTCGCCGACATGGCCGCCAGTCTCGACCTCGAGGGCGGCGCCCGCCTGCGCAAGCAGGACCTGATCTTCGCCATCCTCAAGGCCCAGGCCCGCAAGGGCGAGGACATCCTCGGCGAGGGCGTGGTCGAAATCCTGCAGGACGGCTTCGGCTTCCTGCGCTCCGGCGACGCTTCTTATCTCGCCGGCCCGGACGACATCTATGTGAGCCCGTCGCAGATCCGGCGCTTTAATCTCCGCACCGGCGACACGGTCAAGGGCTACATCCGCCCGCCCAAGGAATCCGAGCGCTATTTCGCGCTGCTCAAGGTCGACGAGATCAACTTCGAATCGCCCGAGGCCGCGAAGAGCAAGGTCCTGTTCGAGAACCTCACGCCGCTGCATCCGCAGGACCGGTTCAAGCTCGAACGCGACAACGCCTCGAGCGAGAACATGACCGCGCGCGTGATCGACCTGATCGCGCCCATCGGCAAGGGCCAACGCGGCCTGATCGTCTCGCCGCCCAAGGCCGGCAAGACCGTGATGCTGCAGAACATCGCCCACGCCATCACCGCCAACCACCCGGACGTCTACCTCATCGTGCTGCTCATCGACGAGCGCCCGGAGGAAGTGACCGAGATGCAGCGCTCGGTGCGCGGCGAGGTCATCAGCTCCACCTTCGACGAGCCGGCCAGCCGGCACGTGCAGGTGGCCGAGATGGTGATCGAGAAAGCCAAGCGCCTGGTCGAGCACAAGAAGGACGTCGTGATCCTGCTCGACTCCATCACCCGCCTGGCGCGCGCCTATAACACAGTGGTTCCTGCTTCAGGCAAAGTCTTAACCGGCGGTGTCGACGCGAATGCGCTGCAAAGACCCAAAAGATTTTTCGGCGCCGCGCGCAATATCGAGGAAGGCGGCGCGCTCACGATCATCGCCACGGCGCTGATTGATACCGGCTCCAAGATGGACGACGTGATCTACGAGGAGTTCAAGGGCACGGGCAATATGGAAATCCACCTCGACCGTCGCCTGGCCGAGAAGCGCTCCTACCCCTCGATCAACATCAACCGCTCCGGCACCCGGCGCGAGGAGCTCTTGCTCGCCAACGACGAGCTGCAGAAGATCTGGATCCTGCGCAAGCTCCTGCACCAGATGGACGAGCTCGAAGCCTCGGAATTCCTGCTGGAAAAGCTGCGCGCCACCAAGAACAACGCGGAATTCTTCGATTCCATGAAGCGCTAAACGAGACATCCCTGCCTCAGCGCCCTCGATTTCGTCCGGAAATCGAAGCGTTAGGCGGGGCCGGGGCCGGCCCTTGCCCGAACCCGGCTAATTGCCTAGAATTCGCCCCCTTTTATAGGTATCGCCCGGCGGGTCCGGGCCACTGAGGTCAGGACATGAAAGCCGGCATCCATCCCGAATACAAGGAAATCCAGGTCAACTGCAGCTGCGGCAACCAGTTTGCCACGCGCTCGACCCTGGGCCATGAGCTGCACGTGGAAGTGTGCTCCAACTGCCATCCGTTCTTCACCGGCAAGCAGAAGATCATGGACACCGAAGGCCGCGTCGAGAAGTTCCGCCAGAAGTACGCGCGCAAGAAGTAAGCCGCGCACACGGCTCGCCGTGATGCGGCTCGACAGAAGGGCGCTTCTCGCAGGCGCCCTTTTTGTTTTTGGGCTTCCCCTCGCCCTCGCCAATCCGCAGCACAAGGATGTGCTGGTTGCGGTGCCGAGGGACGCCAAAACCCCGGCGGGCGCCCCCACCGAGTTCGTGCAGGTGCGCCACGCGCTCGACGGCGACAGCCTGCTGCTCGTCGACGGCCGCCAGGTGCGGCTCATCGGCGTCAACACCCCCGAGATCCATCCGTCCGCCGACAAGACCAAGCGCGTCGCGCCGCAGCCGCTGGCGCGTGAGGCGGCGCGCTTCACCGGCGCGCGTGTCGACGGCCAGCGCGTGTCGCTGCACTTCGAGGCTGAGCGCACCGACCGCCACAAGCGCCTGCTGGCGCACGTCGCGCTTTCCGACGGCACCCATCTTGAGGAGGCGCTGCTGCGCGAGGGACTCGGGTGGATGGTGGCCATCCCGCCGAATGTCGAAGCGCTACCGCGTCTGCAGGCGGCCGAGGACGAGGCGCGGCGGGCAAAACGCGGCGTGTGGGGTCGCGAGGAGTACCGTCCGGTCGCGGCCGAGCGGCTGACGACGAAGGATGCCGGCTTTCTGTTCGTCACCGGCACCGTGCGTGGTGTACGGCAAAGTTCGTATGCCTATTATTTCGAGCTGGCGCCGCGCGTGAGCCTGCTGGTGCCGCGCGAAGAGTGGAACCACTATTTCGCCAATCAGTATGCGCGTCCGCAGGCGTTCGTGGGGCGCCAGCTCACCGCGCGCGGCTGGGCCAGTGCACGCGACAACACGTTGCGCGTGCGTGTGGCTCATCCGGCCATGCTAACATTATCCGAGTAACGCATTGGCCGGTTGTCAGTCGCCGGCTTCCCGCAAAACCCTGTTTGCCCGGCCGAACGCTTATAGCTGACAGCGAACCCGGTATCGTCCATGACTCAACGTCTGCGCATCCTCGCCTGGCTCCCGGCCGCTCTGCTTGCCGGCATCCTGCTCGGTTCCTGCGCCACCAACCCGGTGAGCGGCACGCCCGACCTCGTGTTCCTGACCGAGGCGCAGGAGATTTCGCTCGGGCGGCAGAACGATCCACAGATTCGCAAGCAGTACGGCGTGTACAACGATCCCGAATTGCAGGCCTACGTGCAACGCGTGGGCGAGCGACTGGCGAAGCAGAGCCACCGGCCGACTCTCAAATACACTTTCACCGTGCTCGACAGCGAGGAGGTCAATGCCTTCGCCCTCCCCGGTGGCTACATCTACATCACCCGCGGCATCCTGGCCTACATCCAGAACGAGGCCGAGCTTGCCGCGGTGCTCGGCCACGAGATCGGCCACGTGACCGCGCGCCACGGCGTGAACCAGTACACGCGCACGATGGCGGCCCAGATCGGCGCTGGCGTATTGCAGGCAGTCGTGCCACAACTCGGCAACCAGGTCGGGCAAAAGCTACTCGATGTCCTTGGCAATGCCCTGCTCTCGGGTTACGGGCGCGAAGACGAGCTCCAGGCCGACCGCCTCGGCGCCGAGTACATCGCGCGCACCGGTTACGACCCGGACGCCGTGATCGGCGTCGTCAGCATCCTCAAGAACCAGGAAGAATTCGAGAAGAAGCGCGCCAGCGCCGAGAACCGCGAACCGCGCGTGTACCACGGCGTGTTCGCGAGCCATCCGAGCGCCGACGACCGCCTGCAGCAGGCCGTGGGCGAGGCGCAAAAATTCAAGACCGGGGCGACGACCAAGCTCGCGCGCGACGACTTCAATCGACAGCTCGACGGCGTGGTCTACGGCGACAGTCCCAAGGAGGGCGTGCGCCGCGGTTCGAGCTTCTACCACCGCGATCTCAATTTCGCCGTGGACTTCCCCGAGGGCTGGAAGATCGCCAACAACCCGAAATCGGTGGCCGCCACCGCGCCGGGCGGCGCGGCGCTGCTCGACATGAGCGCCGCCGACATCGGCAAGACCAACAACCCGCGCGAGTTCATGACCGCGCGCCTCAAAACCGGCGATCTCACGCGCGAGGGCAAGCTCGAGGGCGGCAAGCTCCCCGGCCACACGGCGGTGGCGCACATCAACACGCCGTTCGGGAGCCGCGACACGCGCGTGAGCGTGGTGTTCCACGGCTCCAAGGCGTTCGTGCTGTTCGGCGCCACCAAGGATGCCGAGCAGCTCGACAAATACGACACCCAGTTCCTCGGCACCGCGAAGAGCCTGCGGCCGCTCACCGCCCAGGAAAAGAAGCTCGCCGAGGGCCTGCGTATCAAGGTGAAAATAGCCGCGGCGGGTGACACCTTCGCCGGGCTGGCCAAAAAGTCGCCGCTCAACAGCTACAGCGAGTCCATCCTGCGCCTGATCAACGCCCGCTTTCCGAGCGGCGAGCCCAAGACCGGCGAGTCGATTAGAATAATCGAATAACTAACCGAGCCACGGAGCATGCAGGGAAGACCGGGCGGGGTTTTCTCTGTGCCCTCTGTGATCTCTGTGGCAATAATCTTTTTGGAAACGAAACAATGACCAAAGACCTGAAACAGGCCGCGCTCGACTATCACGCGCTCCCGCGCCCCGGCAAAACCGAGGTCGTCGCCACCAAGCCGTGCGAAACGCAAGCCGACCTCGCCCTCGCCTACACCCCGGGCGTGGCCGAGCCGGTGCGCGAGATCGCCCGCGACCCGGAAATGGCCTACCGCTACACCAACAAAGGCAACCTGGTCGCGGTCATCAGCAACGGCACCGCCATCCTCGGCCTCGGCAACCGCGGCGCGCTCGCGTCCAAGCCGGTGCTCGAGGGCAAGGGCGTGCTGTTCAAGCGCTTCGCCAACATCGACGTGTTCGACATCGAGGTGAACGCACCGACGATGGAGGCGTTCATCGAGACCGTGGTCGCGATCGCACCCACCTTCGGCGGCATCAACCTCGAGGACATCGCCGCGCCCGAGTGCTTCGTGATCGAGGAGGCGCTGGAAAAGCGCCTCGACATTCCGGTGTTTCACGACGACCAGCACGGCACCGCGGTCATTATCGGCGCCGGCATGCTGAACGCGCTCGAGTTGCAGGGCAAGAAGCTCTCTGACGCGCGCATCGTTTGCCTCGGCGCCGGCGCCGCCGGCATCACGTCGATGCACCTGCTGGTGGCACTCGGCGCGACCAAGGAAAACATCACACTGGTGGACAGCAAGGGCGTGATCCACGCCGGACGTAACGACCTCAACATCTACAAGCGCGAGTTCGCGCATACCACGAGTCTTCGCACGCTCGCCGACGCCATGCGCGACGCCGACGTGTTCGTGGGCGTGTCGGCGGCGAACCTGGTGAGCGCGGACATGCTCAAATCCATGGCTGACCGGCCGGTGGTGTTCGCACTCGCCAATCCCGACCCCGAGATCCATCCGACGCTGGCGCACGCCACGCGCTCGGACCTGATCATGGCCACCGGACGCTCGGACTTCCCGAACCAGATCAACAACGTGCTCGGCTTCCCGTTCATCTTCCGCGGCGCGCTCGACGTGCGCGCCCGGCGCGTGACGCGCGAGATGCAGATCGCGGCGGTGCGCGCGCTCGCGAAACTGGCGCACGAGCCGGTGCCGCCCGAGGTGCTCAAGGCCTACAACAACCTGAAACAGCTCAGCTTCGGGCCGGACTACATCATTCCCAAGCCGCTCGACCCGCGGCTGATGCAGTACGTGCCGCCGGCGGTGGCGCGCGCGGCGGTGAACACCGGCGTGGCGCGCGCGCCCTACCCCGCCGGCTATCCGGGCCAGCACTAGCCCGGGGCTATACTTTCCCGCGGGCGGTCCTTCGGAGGGAATACGCCATGCACAAGATCGTTATCGTCGGTGCCGGGCGCGTGGGCGAAGCCGCGGCGCACAACCTCGCCAAGGCCGAACTCGCGCGCGAGATCGTGCTCATCGACGTCAAGGACGGCGTGCCGCAGGGCGTGGCGCTCGACATCCAGGAGTCCGCGCCGATCTTCGGTTTCGACACCAAGCTCACCGGCCACACCGACCTCGCGGCGCTTAAAGACGCCGACCTCGTCATCGTCACCGCCGGTATCCCGCGCGCGCCCGGCATGTCGCGCTCGGACGTGCTCGACACCAACCTCGCCGTGGTTTATGGCGTCGTGGATAAAATGCTCGTGCTCGCGCCTGACGCGATGCTGCTGATGGTCACGAACCCCGTGGACGTGCTCACCTATGCCGCCTGGAAGCGCACCGGCTGGGACCGCCGGCGTGTGTTCGGCATGGCCGGGGTGCTCGACTCGGCGCGCATGGCGAGCTTCGTCGCGCTCGAAACCGGGTTCTCGGCCAAGGACATCACCGCCATGGTGCTCGGCGGCCACGGCGACGCCATGGTGCCGATGCCGCGCTTCACCACCATCCATGGCATTTCGATCGAGCATTTCCTGCCGCAGGACAAGATCGCCTCGATCATCCAGCGCACGCGCGACGGCGGCGCCGAGATATTGGGCCTGCGCAAGACCGCGAGCGCCTACGACACCCCGGCGGCGGCGATCGCGCGCATGGTGGACGCCATCTCCTGCGACCGGCGCCAGATTCTGCCGGGCGTGGCGGCGCTCGACGGCGAGTACGGCGAGCGCGACATCTGCATGGGCGTGCCGATCGTGCTCGGCGAGCAGGGCATGGAGCGCGTGATTGAGTTGCCGCTCACTGCCGAAGAGCAGGGGCAATTCAAGAAATCCGTCGCCAGCGTGCGCGCCGACATCGCACGGCTTAAACAATAAATAGCGCTTAACGTGTCCGGGCCTTTGAAATATCCACCGCCGCAAACGCTCCTCGACTGGATCCGCTGGGCCGAGCGCCACCTGAAGCGCGCCAAGCTCTACTACGGCCACGGCGTGGAGACCGCGCTCGACGAGGCCGCCTGGCTCGTGGGCCACGTGGTCGGGCTCCCGCCGGCGGAGCTTGAGGCCCACCTGAACGACGCGCCCTCCCCGGCGCAACTGGAGAAAATCCGCGCGCTGGTCGAGCAACGCCTCACCACGCGCAAACCGCTGGCTTACCTGTTGAAAGAGGCTTGGTTCGCGGGGCTGCCGTTCTACGTGGACGAGCGCGTGCTCGTGCCGCGCTCCATCACCGGCGAATATATCCTCGAACGCTTCCAGCCGTGGATCGAGGCCAACAAGGTGCGCACGGCACTCGATCTCTGCACCGGCAGCGGCTGCATTGCCATCGCGCTGGCGCACGCCTTTCCGCAGTCGCGGGTGGACGCGACCGACATTTCCGACGACGCGCTCGCGGTCGCGCGCATTAATGTCGAGCAATGCGGTTTACGTGAGCGCGTGAAGCTGGTGAAGTCCGATCTGTTCGAGCGACTGACGGGCGTGCGTTACGACCTCATCGTCACCAACCCGCCGTATGTCTCGCGCGACGACATGGAATCCCTGCCCCAGGAATACCGCCACGAGCCCGCACTGGCGCTGGCCGCGGGCGAGCACGGCCTCGATATCATCGTGAAAATCCTCGCGCAGGCGCACGACCACCTGAATCCCGGCGGCGCGCTGGTGGCCGAGGTCGGCAACAGTCATGTTGCACTGGCGCAGGCGTTCCCCGGCGTTCCGTTCCTGTGGCTGACGAGCGAATCCGGTGACGAAAGTGTGTTCCTGCTCACGGCCGCGCAGCTCGAACAGCACCGCGCGCACTTCGTGGCAGCGGCCTAATTGCCCGGCGTTCGTCCCGGACAGCAAATTTCCGAAGTGGAATACATGCGCTCGATGTCGGCGGCATGGCGCCGCAGGATTTCGTTGCGCTTCAGTTTCAGCGTCGGCGTGACCAAGCCGTTTTCCAGCGTCCACGGCCCATCCGCGCGCGCGATGTGGCAGATGCGCGCGTAGCCCGGGAAGCCGCGCAGCTGGTCGTTGGCGCGCAGGCACAGCTCGGCTTCGTCGCGCAGCTGGCTTACGCACAATAACCCCAACTTCGGCCGGCCCTCGCCTACCAGCATCGCCTGCTCGAACGCGCTGTCGCGCACGATTGCCGCCTCCAGATCCGCCGGCGGCACTTTCTCGCCGTTGCTGAGCACGAGAATGTCCTTGAGCCGGCCGGTGATGTAGACGCGGCCGTTTTCGATGCGCGCCAGATCGCCGGTGTGCAGCCAGCCGTCGGCATCCACCGCGGCGCGCGTGGCCTCGGGATTGTTCCAGTAGCCGAGCATGATGTTGGGTCCGCGCGCGAGCAGTTCGCCGTTTTCATCGAGGCGCAGTGCGATGCCTTCGAGCGCGCGTCCCACGGACAACGGATCGTTGTCGCCGGGGCGGTTGGCGGCCAGCACCGGCGCGGTCTCGGTGAGTCCGTAACCCTGGATGATCGGCAACCCCAGACCCACGAACGTGCGCGCGAGCTCGGGCGCAAATGCCGCGCCGCCGACCACGACGAGGCGCAGGCGCCCGCCGAGCCGGCGCTGGAACTTGTTCGCCACGAGCAGCCGCAGCAGCGGCCACAGGAGTTTCTCGCCAACGGAGGCGCTGCGCTGAAATTGCTTCCAGCCGATGGCGGCGGCGCGTTCGAACAGCCGACGTTTGAACGAGCCCGCCGGCATCGCTTCCTTCAGTTTTGCGTGGATGCGCTCGAAGATGCGCGGCACCGCGATCAGCACCGTCGGGCGCTGCGCGCGCAGATCGTCGGCCAGCAGGCTGATGGAGCGCGCGTACACCGTGTGCGCGCCGGCCGCGAGCGCGGCATAGTAGCCGCAGGTGCGCTCGAACATGTGTGACAGCGGCAGGAACGACAGAAACCGGTCGCTGGTGTCGGCCGGGATCGCGGCCAGCGACGCCGCGACGTTGCTGAGGATGTTGCGGTGCGACAGCATCACACCCTTGGGCCGGCCGGTGGTGCCGGAGGTGTAAACCAGCGTCGCGAGCTCTTCGGCGCGCGCCGGGGAGCGCGTAAGCGGCGGCGCGCTTGCGGGCAGCCAGTCGTCGAGACAGGTGACGCGCGTATCCGCTTCGTTCGCGGCGCGATTCACGCACACCACGCGCTCCAGCGTTTTCACCTGATCGCGCAGGCCGCCCCAAAGCGCGGCGTTTTCCAGGAACAACAACCGCGCGCCGGCGTCGTTGAGGCAAAACGCCATGTTGTCCGGCCGATCATCGAAATAAAGCGGCACCGTGACAAGCCCGAGCGATAACGCCGCCTGGTCGAACGCGACCCATTCGAGACGGTTGCGCAGGCACAGCGCCACGCGCTCGCCGGGCTTTAATCCTTCGCGCACGAGCGCCGCCGCATAGCGCGCGACCAGTCGCGCGGTTTCGTCCCAGGTGTAATCCACCCAGGAATCGTTGACGTGCTGGCGATAGGCCGGTGCATGCGGCGTTGCCTGCACGCGCGCGAGGAACAAATCGAAAAGGTTGGCTGGCTGCACGAAACTCTCAGTCGGGCTTGGCCTTCCACAAGCCCGACTGGGCCCAGCCCGGGTCGGGTGCGAAGCCCGCACCGTATTGCGATGCCATGCGGTACAACCCATGGTGCATCGCCTCTTCGCCGAGCGCGCGCGCGTGGCTCATCGGCCCGCCGCGAAACGGCGCGAAGCCCGCGCCGTAAACGAGCCCGAGGTCCACCGCGGCTGGGTCGCGCACCACACCCTCGCGCAGGCAGGCCATGGCCTCGTTCAGCAGGCGCAATATCAGGCGCTCGGCGAGTTGCGGATCGGGCGGTCTGCGCGCCGCCAACGACCGCCGCGCCCGGCCGCGGGCGTCGTAATCGTAGAAGCCCCGGCCGGTCTTCTTGCCCAAGCGTTTGTGCTCCACATAGGTATGTAGAATCGACGGCACCTCGATCTTGAGCACCGGCGCCAGGCGCTCGCCGACCGCGAGACAGATGTCGAGCCCGACGGTGTCGGCGAGTTCGACCGGGCCGATCGGCATGCCGAAGTCGCGCGCGGCGTTGTCGATGACTTCCGCCGGTATGCCTTCCGCAAGCGCGCGCACGGCCTCGAGCAGGTACGGCATGAGCACGCGGTTGACGAGGAATCCGGGGCGGCTCGCCACGTCGAGCGGCAGCCGGTCGAGCGCGATGGCGAAGGCGCGGGCGCGGGAAAGCGCCAGCTCGCCGGTCGCGCCGCCGCGCACGATCTCGATCAACTGCATCTTCGCCACCGGGTTGAAAAAGTGCAGGCCGACGAGGCGCGCGGGCTCGGCCAGCGCCGCGGCCAGGTCTTCGAGCGGAATGCTGGAAGTATTGGTGGCGAGCAACGCCGTCGGCTTGAGCCGCGACTCCAGCTCGCGGAACAGCGCGCGTTTGGCGTCGAGATCCTCGACGATGGCCTCGATCACGAGGTCGGCGCGCCCGATGCCGTTGCCGCCGAGATCCGGCATGAGCCGATCCAACGCCTCCTGCGCCGCGCGCGGTATTTTATAGTGCCTGCGGAAGTGCTCGTGCGCGCGCTTGACCGCGCGCGCGAGAACCTCCGGATGGCGGTCCTGCAGACTTACGCGGAAGCCGCGCTGCGCCGCGAGGATGGCGATGTCCGCGCCCATGGTGCCGGCACCGATGACATGGATCCATTCGATCCCATGCGGTAGCTGGCGCGCGCCGCGCTTGAGCGCCTCGCTCTCAAGAAACAGCTGCACAAGATGGCGACTGACCGGCGAAACCAGCAACTCGCCGAGCGATTGCGCCTCGCGCTCGGCCGAGGCGCGCTCTTTCCACAGATCGAGCAACCGGTGCGGCGCCGGGTAATGACGCGGGTCGACCTTGGCGACGAGCCGCGCGCGCACCAGCCGTGCCGTCAGCGGGCGCAACCAGCGCAGGCCCGCTACCTGCCGATGCCATGGCGCGCGTTGCCGCGGCGGGCGGCGGCGCAGCAGCGCCTGGGCCGCGCGCAGCAAATGGCGCTCGGGCGCAATCTCGTCCACCAGCCCGAACCGTCGCGCCGCGCGCGCGTCCACCGTGCGCCCGGAGAGCATCAGGTCGAGCGCCGGCAGATCGCCGATAAGCGCCGGCAACCGGAGCGTCCCGGCGAAGCCGGGATGAATGCCGAGGCGCACCTCGGGCAGTCCCAGGCGCGTGCCGGCGTCGTCGCGCGCCACGCGATAGGTGCAGGCGAGCGCGAGCTCCAGCCCGCCGCCGAGGCAATAGCCGTGGATCAGCGCCACGCTCGGAAACGGCAGCGCCGCGAGGCCCGCCAGCACGCGCTGGCCGGTGCGCGCGAGCTCGGCCGCGCCAGCCGCTTCGACGATGCGCTCGAACTCGCGCACGTCGGCACCGGCGACGAAGCCGGCGGGCTTGGCCGAACGCAGGATCAGCCCCTTGAGGTATTGCGGCGCGAGTTCGGCAACGATTTGCTCCAGCTCGGCCAGCACGTCGCGCGACAGCACATTGGCGGATTGCTCCGCGACGTCGAGCGTGAGCACGGCGACGGTGTCGGCGGTTTCGAGCCGCCAGTGGCGATAGCGCGCCGTGGTGGCAGTGTCGTTCATATACCGTTACCGGTTTTAAGCAGCATCGCTCCGCCCTGGCCGCCGCCGATACACAACGTCGCTACGCCCTGGCCGCCGCCCTTGCGCTGCAACGCGCGCAATAAATGCAGCACCAGACGCGCGCCGCTCGCGCCCACCGGATGGCCCAGAGCCACGGCGCCGCCCTCGGGATTGAGGCGCGCGGGGTCCACGCGTCCCGGTGCGCTGTCGAGTTTGAGCTCGGTGCGTGCGTAGTCGGCGCTGTCCCATGCCGCCTGACAGGCGAGCACCTGTGCGGCAAAGGCCTCGTTCAGCTCCATCTGCTGCATGTCGCGGTGCGTGAGGTTGAAGCGCCGGTAGAGCCGGGCGCAGGCGTGCACCGGCCCGAGGCCCATTTGCGACGGATCGACGCCGGCCCACTCGTGCCCGAGCCACTCGCCCGCGACCTTGAGACGATAGCGCGCGACCGCCTCTTCGGAGGCGAGCAGCAGCATCGCCGCGCCGTCGGTGATCTGCGAGCTGTTGCCGGAGGTCACGAGCCCGTAATCGCGGTCGAACACCGGCGGCAGTTTGGAAAGCTGGTTCAGGTCGGTGTCGCGCCGCAGGCCGGTGTCCTCCCGGTAGTGCTGGCCCTGCGCGTCGTACAGCGGCTCGACCTCGGCGGTCATGTGGCCGGCGTCGTAGGCCGCGGCCAGGCGCCGATGGCTTTCGAGCGCGTAGGCGTCCATCGCCTCGCGCCCGATCGAGAACCGGTGCGCCAGCACCTCGGCGGTCTGGCCCATGGACAGATTCACCAACGGATCGGTGAGGCCGAGCAGCAGCGAGTACACCGGTTTCAAAAACGCGGGGCGGAAGCGCGCGAGGGTTTGCAGGCGGGCACCGATACCGCGCGCCTTGATCATATTGCCGAGCCAGCGGGACATGGCGGCGTTCCATTGCACCGGCGCGCGGCTCATGACCTCGGTGCCGCCGGCGAGCACCAGCTGCGACTGCCCGAGGGCGATGCGCTCGGCGGCGCTGGCGAGCGCCTGCAAGCCCGAGGCGCAGTTGCGCTGTACGGTGAACGCCGGCACGTGCTTGCCGCAGCCGAGACGCAGGGCGATGATCCGCGCGATGTTGGCCTCATCCGGCGCCGGGATGACGCAGCCGACGATGACCTCGTCAAGGTCGGCGGGCGCGAACGGCTGGCGCGCGAGCAGCGGCCGGGCGCAGGCGACGGCCAGGTCCGCGGCCGAGAACGGCCCGGGCGCGCCGCGCGCGCGCAGGAACGGCGTCCGCGCGCCGTCGATGATAAAGACTCTATTCATGGCCATGTCTTCGCCGCCATCCCTATAGTCTTAAACGCGTCCGCGGTAACGACGGTTTCAAGCTTATAGCTAAACGCCCGCGGCTATAAGCTGCCTTTGCCGAATTCATCCACCGCGATCACGCCGGCGCGCGCGATTGCCGCGACGCGCACGAGTTCGGCCTGCCCGGCGTTCAGCACGCCGCGCCTGAGCGCCACCGTGAGCTGCGCCTCCAGATCGCCGTGCAGCAACGGGTTTTCCTCGATGAGCGCGTGCAGCGCGCGCTCGTGGGGCTCGGCCGCGACCACGCGCGGCAGCGCCGCCTCGATACGCCCGAGCGCATCCTGCTCACCCTCGGGCACGAAGATGCCGGCGGTCAGCCGCTCACGCGCCGTCGAGGGCGCGAGCAGCAGACTCGCCACCGCGTGCCCGAGGGCGTCGGCCGGCGGGTGGAAATGGCGCCCGGTGGGGAATGCGAGCCCGCCCAGCAGCCAACCGAGAAAGCGGTTCGGGAAGTTCTTGAGGATCACCACCAGCGCCTTTTCCGCCTGGTGCAACGCGTATTCGCAGGCAAAGCGCAGCAGCGGTTCGTCCTCGGGCGGACGGCCGTCGTCTTCGTGGCGTTTGATCGCGGCCGAGGCGAGATAGAGAAAGCTCAGCACGTCGGCGAAGCGCCCGGAAATTTTCTCGCGCCGCTTGAGCGCGCCGCCGAGCGTGAGCAGCGCGCAATCGGAGATCAGCGCGAACCCGGCGCTCAGGCGCGTGAGCTGCTGCGCGTAGCGCCGCGTGACGCCTTTGAACGGCACGCGCACGAAGCGTGCGCCGGTGACACCGAGCCAGAACGCGCGCGCGAAGTTCGAAAGCGTGTAGCCGATGTGGCCGGTGAACGCGTCGTCGAACGCCTTCGAGGCGCGCACGGGATCGGGCTCGGCCGCCGCCTGCAACTCGCGATAGAGATACGGATGGCAGCGCACCGCGCCCTGGCCGTAGATGATGAGCGTGCGCGTGAGGATGTTCGCGCCCTCGACCGTGATCGAGATCGGCAACGCCTGGTACGCGCGCCCGAGCAGGTTACGCGGACCGAGGCAGATGCCCGACCCGCCCTGGACGTCCAGGGCGTCGTTCACCACGCGGCGCATGTGCTCGGTGAGCTGGTACTTGGCGATGGCCGAGGCGATGGCCGGCTTCTCGCCCAAGTCCACGGCGCGCGCGGTGAGCGTGCGCGCCGCGTCCATGAGATACCCGTAGCCGCCGAGGCGCGCGAGCGCCTCCTCCACGCCCTCGAACTTGCCGATCGGTAATTTGAATTGCTTGCGGATGCGCGCGTACGCGCCGGTCGCGCGCGCCGCGAGCTTGGCGGCGCCGCAGGACAGCGCCGGCAGCGAGATCGAGCGGCCGGCGGCGAGCGTTTCCATGAGCATGCGCCAGCCCTGGCCGATGCCGTCGCGCCCGCCGATGACCCCATCGAGCGGGATGAACACGTCCCGGCCGCGGGTGGGGCCGTTCTGGAAAGGAACGTTGAGCGGGAAGTGGCGCGCGCCGATTTCGATGCCGGGCGTGCTCGTGGGAATGAGCGCGAGCGTGATGCCCAGATCCTCTTTGTCGCCCAGCAGCCGGTCCGGGTCGAACAGACGGAAGGCGAGTCCCAGCAGCGTCGCCACCGGGGCGAGGGTGATGTAGCGCTTTTCCCAGTTAAGCCGAATCCCAAGCGTTTCCCGGCCCGCGAACATGCCGCGGCAAACGGTGCCGCGGTCGGGCAGGGCGGCGGCGTCCGAGCCGGCCTCAGGGCCGGTGAGTGCGAAGCACGGCACCTCGTCGCCGCGGGCGAGCCGCGGCAGGTAATGGCGCTGCTGCTCCTCGGTGCCGTAGTGCAGCAACAGCTCCGCCGGCCCGAGCGAGTTCGGCACCATCACCGTCACCGCGGCGGTGACCGAGCGTGAGGCGATTTTCATCACCACCGCCGAGTGCGCCTGGGCCGAGAACCCGAGGCCGCCGTGTTCCTTCGGGACGATCATCCCGAAGAAGCCCTGCTCCTTGATGAAGCGCCACGCCTCGGGCGACAGGTCGCGGCGGATGTGCGTGATGTCCCAGTCATCGAGCATCGCGCACAACTGCTCGACCGGACCGTCAAGGAACGCCTGTTCCGCCTCGCTCAAGCATGGCGCAGGAATGTCGCACAGCCTGCGCCAGTCGGGATCGCCGCGAAACAGCTCCGCCTCCCACCACACGCTCCCGGCCTCGAGTGCCGCACGCTCGGTGTCGGAGATGGGCGGGAGCAGCTTGCGGAAAATTTTCAGGACCGGATCGCTGACGAAACGGCGGCGCAGTGGCGGAATGTTGAGCGCGAACGCGAGCAACAGGAACACGCCCCAGACGATCGCGAGTGCCGCGTGCGCAGGCGCCGTCAACATCCAGAGCGCAAGACCGATCGCGATCGCCGTCGTCCAGAGCACGAGCGATGCGCGGCGCGCTGCCAGCACCCACGCCAGCGCCGCCACCCCCAGCAACCCCGCCGCCCATGCCGTGCCGGACATGCGCCTCCGCGCGACCACTCGTTGACCCGGGTTCAGGCGCAAGCCCGCGCCTCTTCATTCCCAGCATAGCAATCCCGACTGATCCGCAGCCGGATCGTTTTCTTCTTTTCAGCCTTATTCGGCGGCCGTTGGTTCTGCCAGCACAAAAATACAATCTGCCATATGTTGTTAACTAAATGAATTACAACAACAAAAATATAAGTGCTGTTGCAGACATTCAAAATTTTGAATGATGGGTGCGGACGGTACTGCTAACAGGAGGTACACGGCAGTCTTCAAACCCGTTTAACGGGCCCTTGGGTCAGGGAAGGAGTCTTTTGCCCGTTGTTCCTCTCCTGGTTCGAGACCCACCCCCAGCAACGCAACCAGGAGTAAGCAACATGTACATGTATACCCAAGGCCATTCGCGCATTGTCAGCACCGGCGCTTATATTCCGGAATCACGTATCACCGCACGTGAACTGATGCAAGAAATCGACTCGAAAAATCGCCTAGGAGTCAGCTACGACTGGCTTGAGCGAGTCACAGGAGTCCACGAAAAACGGGTGACGCCGGAAGGCGTACTGCCCTCGGACATGGCCGCGACAGCAGCACGCGAAGCCATGAAGCGGGCGGGCGTCGGGCCGAAAGAAATCGACGCCATTGTCTATACCGGTACCACGCGCGACTTTCTGATCGAGCCATCTACAGCACACGTGGTGCAAGCGAAACTCGGTGCGACGAATGCCGTCGCTTTTGACGTCACTAACGCTTGTCATGGCTTCATGAACGGTATCCATCTGATGGACGCGCTTATCGCCACGGGTCAAGTGCGCCGAGGATTGGTGGTTACCGGTGAGCAAGGGAAGTTGTACACGCGTCGGGCAGTGGAAGAACTGCGACAGTGCCAAGACAAAGAACGGATGACGTTGCTTGCTGCCGGATTGACGCTTGGTGACGCAGGTGCTGCGTTATTGATGGGACCGAAACTTGGTCCTGACAGCGGTTTCATGGGCTTCATGCTCCAATCTCAAGGCCAGCATGCTGGATTCTGCACCTGTGGGAATCCGTCGGATTTTGGTCCTGTCGTTACCGACATGCCTCGCATTGTCGGTGAAGCGCTCAATTTAATTACCGCCATGTTTAACGAATTCCTGTACCAACGACTCAAATGGAAACTGGAAGACATATCTTGGTATCTCATCCATCAGGTCGGGGGAACATCGTTCAAACTACACAGCAAGCGCACGGGTGTTCCTGTTGAGATAATGCCGAAGACTGTCATGCACATGGGAAACTTGATTACAGCCACGATCCCTCTCAATCTGCACTTGGTTGCCAACGAGCGTTCATTGCGCGAAGGCCAGAAAATCTACCTTTCCGGCCAAGGTAGCGGCATAAGTCTTAGCCAAGCGGGGTTAATCTGGGAAAAAGCTGCATAAAGACACGTAAATACTTAAAAAATAAGGCTGTCGGCAGGCTAGCCTGCCGACAGCCTTATATTGTGCTAAATTTCGAAAAACCAGGGAAGAAAACTACCGGATACTATGGATATCACTGTATACGCCATTCCGGCTATCTTGGCTCTTGTCGCCAAAGCCGTTATTTACCTCTACGCTAGGTATTCGCCTATCCGGAATCTGGAGACGCGGCTTTACCTCTTCTTTTTATTCGCGCTTTCCATCCAGAACGTCGCCGAGATCAACGTCTTTAGTTCCTTCGCCAAGCATTACCCGGAACCCACGGGCGGCATTCTCTATTTCGGCGCAAGCATTGTTGCCATAGCCCTGTTGCTGCACTTGGCGCTTGTCCTTTCCGGAAGCCTAGCGCAGCGCGGCAATAAATACGTTGCCTTTATATATCTTCCTACCGGAATTCTTGAGTTGTTGTTGTGGGGAACGGACCGGCTGGTGGCCGGTTTCGAACCTGTCCAGTACACCTATACCAAGATTCCCGGCTCACTCTACTTTCTGTTTGAGATTTATACCCTTGGATATTTCGTTGCAGTGCTGGCACTCCTCGTTTATGGCACCAAACGAAAAACTTCGACGACGTATCAAAGGCTGAAAAACAAAATCATGCTGTTTGGGTTGTTGCCGTTCATCGCGCTGGTCCTTTTGATAGTCGGCTTGCAGCACTTCGGGATGCGGCTGTTCAACACCACGGCCACATTGCCGATCGCACTTACCTTCTTTCTTGCCGTTACCGTTTATGCTACCCATCAGTACCGGCTGTTCGATATTGCGTACATCATCCCCTGGTCCAAGGTCCGTGCGCGCAAGACCGCGTTCTACGACCGCATCCGGGCCATGATCGCGGAGATCGCCGACCTCGGCTCGGTGCGCGAGGCGGTGCTTCGACTGGCGGATACGCTGCGTTGCCCGGTCGCGCTGGTGAGCACGGGCAAACCGGTGCTGGCCGTAGCCGGCGGCGCCCAACAGATGGTCGCGTTCCCGCTTGAATACCTGCACCGCATCGACCGCATCGTAGTCGCCAACGAAATCGCCGACAGCGATCCCGCTACCTACAAGCTGATGCAGAGTCATGGGGTGGCAGCCATCGTACCCTTCTATCCCCACAGCCATAGCGCCTCCGGCTGGATGTTGCTCGGCGACAAATTCAGCGAGCAGGTCTACACGCCGCTCGACTTCAAGATGGTCGAACAACTGTTCGACAAGATGGCCGAGCTGTTCCTCGACAAACTGCTGTTTATGCGCACACAGCTCGCGGCCGCCGAACGACGGCTGCAAATGTCGGAACTGCGCTTACAGCAGACGGAAGCCGGGTTAACTACGCTGCGCGGCGAGATCGAGTCGCTGCGGGAACAGAACCGGCGCTTGGCGCGCGAACAGGTGGCTGACAGCCTGATCGCGGCCGAGACGCCCGCACACGGCGCGCTCCCGAGCATCATTTTGCTGGGACGGGACAAGCCGATGCTCAAACTCCTGCGACGCCATTTCCCGCAGGCGGACCAGTATGTCGGGCCGGATTCCGCGAGCTTCCGCCGCCAAGACCCGCCCGAGGTGCTGGTCTGCCGCCTGGACGCTGACCGTGGTGCGGACGATGCGTGGCTTGCGCTCCTGACGCAACAGCATGGGCGCGTGGCGGCGCTGCTGTACGGCAACGGCGCGCAGGAATTCATTGCGACCCATCTCGAACCGCTCGCGGGCGCGCTCGTCGAAATCCTGCCGGACGACGCCACCGACGAGGCCATTGCCCGACGCATCCAGGCGCTCGCCAACCTGCACCGCGGCGCGCTCGCCGTCCCCGATGCGGATTGCCCGTTGATCGGGGTGAGCCAACCGTTCCAGGAAGCGATGCGCGATGCCGCACGCCTCGCGGGCTTCGTCGAACCCGTGCTCATCGAGTCGGGCGATGCACGCGAGCTCGCGACCGTGGCCCGTTACATCCATTCACTCAGCGGCCGCCCGGGGGAATTCCATATGCGGCCGGCGCACCTCACTGACACGCTGGCCGCTTACGAGGGCGGTACGTTGCTGTTGACCGGCGCCGACACGCTTGCACCGGAAACCCTCGAACCACTGATCGCAACGACCGGAAAGGCGCGTCTGCTGCTGGGCGCCGAGAACGCGGGTGAATCCCTGCGGGCACGCTTCCGTTCGTTCGCGCTGCGCCTGCCGACCTTGCGCGAGCGCCGCCTCGATTTGCCGCTGCTGGTGCACTACTTCACGCTGCAGTACAACCTGCGCGCCGGAACGCAGACCTACCTGACGCAGACGGACGTGGACGAGCTGATGGCGGTGCGCTATCCCGCGAACATGGACGCGTTACGGGCGGAGGTTTTCGACCGGCTGAACGCGAAGCACCGCGTGAGCGCGCCGGCGCCGGAGATGGAGCTGGCGCTCGCGGACAAGACGCTCGACGAACACGTGGCCACGTTCGAGGCACGCCTCATCGCACAGACGCTGGAACGCTGCCAGGGCAATAAATCGAAGGCAGCGCGATTGCTCGGCCTGCGGCCGAACACGTTGCACTACAAGCTCGAACGTTACGGCCTGGGCGGCAAAAAGGACAAATCCGAAACCAACTAGGCTGTCAGCTTGCGCGTTCGGTGAGCTCGCCGGCGTCCGGATAGCAGCCGACATCGGGGTGCGTACGGTAAGCGAAAACAGCGCCGGCGATCGCTGAAGCCATGGTACAGCCCCACGCCTGCACCTGCGGACGGAATCCCACGTCACACCAGAAGAGTTTGCCCTCTTCGAAGCGCCCACACAAAAAGTGCACCCCGGCCGGCAATAAGGTCAGGGCCGCTTCGACATCCTGGGTGTAGGGACGGCAACCGGCGACACCGTTCGGGTTACCGAGATAGCGTTCGATGAGGATATCGGCCTTGCGGCCGGGTTGACGCAACTGGGTGAGCAGCTTTTCTCTGAATTCCGCGTTCATTTTAATAACCTTCCTGGCTGTTGATCGTTACCACTCTCTCTTTCGGATATAGGCTACAATTCGAGCGTTGTCACGCTTGCTTTTAAGGACAGCCGGGCTGGTAGGGATTTCCCGAGGCGGGCAATGGTAACCCCTCGAAATCCCAAAAAGAATACGCATGCTGCCAACTCGCTGTTTCCCGGCTCTTTTCGTCCTACTGAGCGCCACACTGGCGCATGCCAGCAGCAACGTGCTGCCCCGGCCCAACAGCGAGTCGCTGGGTATGGCCGATGCCAATATCGCGCTCGCCGCCGGCCCCGGCGCCCAATTTACCAATCCCGCCGGCATGGCCGAGTCTCCGCCCGGCGCGCGCCGCTGGGAGGCAGGCGCGTATCTGGCCGTCGCGGACGCGCGTTTCTCGCGCGCAACGCCGGCGAGTGCCGCAGGCGCCATGGACATCAACGCCCGCACCGGCTATCCGCTCGTGCCCTATTTCGCCATCGCCGCGCCCTATACGGAGCACGCGACGTTCGGCTTTGCGGTGGATTCGCCGCACGGCCTGTCGACAGAATGGAAAGACCATACCTGGGACGTCAATTTGGGCGCCCAGGGCAGCGCCGACATGGTCAAGCTCGCCCAGCTGACCGTGCTGCGCTTCGGGCCCACGGCCGCCTGGCGGCTCGACGGCGGATGGAGCGTGGGCGCGCGCCTGTTCGCGCAATACGTCGAAGCCATCGACGAGAACGACATCGCCACGTTACGGGCGCACGGCATGTCGGCCGGCACGATGCTCGGCGTGCGTTACCGCGTGCCGGACTTCATCTTCGGCGCCGCCTACACCACGCCGACCAACACCAAGATCAAGGGCAAACAGGACAACATTCATCCGGCGGCCACGACGCTCGTGCCCGGCGACATTCACACGCGTTACCTGCTGCCGGACCGGTTGCAGGTCGGCATGGCGTTGCGCCTGCGCCCGGATTTGTGGTGGGAAATGGATTTCGACTGGATCGGCTGGTCTTACTACGACGAGCTTCGGATCTATCAGGCTGACGGCAGCGTCATCAGTCCGGCCAAGGCGCAGCGCCACTACACCGATACCCTCTCGCTGCGCACTGGCATCAAATGGGAACACTCGGAGCGCCTGACGCTGCATGCCGGCTTCGGCTACGACCCGAGCCCGGTACCGGAGCGCGATGCCACGCCGACCGCCAGCTTTCTGCGCAAGAGCCGGATCGCGTTCGGTGGACGCTATCGGCTAGACCGCGGTCAGCAGCTCGATTTCGCCTACCAGTTCATTTACGGGCACAAACGCCGGATCGACGCGACCGACCAGGACCTGTTCGGCAGCACCGACACGCATCTATTCGAGGGAACGTACGAAACCCGTGCGCATGTATTGGGTCTGAGCTACAGCGCGCAATTCTGAAGAGCGTCTCCTAAATCTCCACCATTTCGAAGTCGCTTTTGGTGGCGCCGCACTCCGGACACTTCCAGTTCTCGGGCACGTCTTCCCAGCGGGTGCCGGGCGCGATGCCCTCTTCCGGGCGACCGTTCTCCTCCTCGTACACGAACCCGCAGATGACGCACATATACGACTTCATCGAAATTTTCCCGAATCCCGAAACCGCGAGGGCGCGCATCATAACACGACGCATGGTTGCGCCGGCGGGGCGCGGGTAGAATCGCGCCATGACCACGCGCATTGCCGTCGTACTTTGTAACCTGGGCGGACCGGATTCCCTTCAGGCGGTGCGGCCATTTCTCTATAACCTCTTTTCCGACCCCGCCATTCTGGACGTTCCGCTCGGCGCCCTCGCGCGCAAGCCGCTCGCCTGGCTCATCGCCAAGCGGCGCACGCCGACGGCCGCTAAAGGCTATGCCGTCCTCGGCGGCAAATCGCCGCTGCTCGAAAACACGCAGCGCCAGGCGGCGGCGCTCGCCGGGGCGCTCGCCGGCGACGGCGAATTCGACGTGCACGTGTGCATGCGCTACTGGCACCCGCGCGCGGCCGAGGTCGTGGCCACGCTCAAGCAGGCAGGTTACGCACGCGTGGTGTTGCTGCCGCTCTATCCCCAATTCTCGCGCACCACCACCGACAGCTCACACAGGGAATTCCTGCGCGAATGCGAACGTGCGCGCTTCGCGCCGCGCATCGACGTCATTCGCGAATGGCATGACGCGCCACAGTACCTCGATGCCGTCGCCGACAGCCTGCGCCGCGAGCTTGCGTGCTTTCCCGATCCCGATCCGGCACACACTGAGGCGCTGCTCTCGGCCCACGGCCTGCCGCGCAAACTCGCGGACGCGGGCGACCCTTACGAGACGCAGGTGCGCGCGACCTACGAGGCCGTGTGTGCGCGCCTCGGCTGGCCGCGCACCACGCTCTGCTACCAGAGCCGCGTCGGGCCGCTCGAATGGCTCGGCCCCTACACCGAGGACGTAATCCGGGAAAAAGCCGCGCAGGGCGTGAAGCAGATGCTGGTCTACCCCATCGCCTTCGTCTCGGATCACAGCGAGACGCTGTACGAGCTCGGCATCACCTACGCGGAGATCGCACGCGAACACGGCATCGCGCACTACCGTGTATGCCCGGCGCTGAACGACGACCCCGGCCTGATCCAGGCGCTGCGCCAACTGGTGCTGGGGGCGACGAAACAACCATGACCGCGCACACGCCGCCCGTGGTGCTGGTCTTCGGTGGGACCGACCCCACCAGCGGTGCTGGCATCGTCGCCGATGCGCTCGCGCTCGCGGCGCTCGGCTGCCACCCGGCCACGGTCGCGACCGCGGTCACGGCCCAGGACACCGCCGGCATCAAGCAATTCGCCGCCGTGGACACCGAGCTCGTCATCGCGCAGGCGCGCGCGGTGCTCGAAGACATGCCGGTGGCCGCGATCAAGACCGGCATGCTCGGCACGCCGGCCTTGGTGACCGCGGTCGCGAGTATTCTCGATGACTACCCGGTGATTCCGCTCATCATCGACCCGGTGCAGGTCTCCGGCCGCGGCGACGCGCTCGCCGACGAACCGCTCGACGAGGTGCTGCGCACGTTGCTGCTGCCGCGCGCGCGGCTGGTCACGCCCAACACGCTCGAGGCGCGGGTGCTCGCGCCCGGCGCCGACACGCTGGACGCCTGCGCCCAGGAACTGATGACGCTCGGCTGCGACTACGTGCTCATCACCGGCACGCACGATCCCACGCCGCGGGTGGTGCATCGCCTGTACAGCAACCACCGCCTGATCGATTCCTTCACCTTCGACCGCCTGCCGGCGAACTACCACGGCAGCGGCTGCACCCTGGCCTCCGCCTGCGCCGCCGGACTGGCCCACGGGCTCGAACCGGTCAACGCTTGTGCACAAGCGTTGACCTATACCTGGCATACGCTGAAACACGGCTATCGCCCCGGCATGGGCCAGGTGATTCCCGACCGCCTCTACCGCCGCGGCCAGGAAACCGATGACGCGTAAGCTGCGCGGGCTGTACGCCATCGCCGACACGGCTTATCTCGATGATGCACACCTTGCCGGCGCCGTCGAGCAGGCCATCGCCGGCGGTGCACGCGTAGTTCAGTACCGGGATAAGAAGAACGACATCGTCACTCGCCGGCGCCAAGCCAATGCGCTCTCCCGTCTTTGTCGCGACGGCGGTGTGATCTTTCTGGTTAACGATGACGTGACGCTTGCCAGAGAAAGCGGCGCCGACGGCGTGCACCTTGGGCGCGAAGATATGTCGTTGGAAGGGGCACGTACACAACTCGGCGCTGACAGGCTCATCGGCGTGTCGTGCTACAACGAGCTCGAACACGCTGTGAGAGCGGAGAAACAAGGCGCGGACTACGTCGCCTTCGGCAGTTTCTTCCCGTCGCGCACCAAACCGCAGGCGGTGCGCGCCGGTCTCGACCTGCTGCGCAGCGCGCGGGCGCAATTGAAAATTGCCGTCGTTGCCATCGGCGGGATCACCCCGGAAAATGGCGCCGAGCTGATTCGCGCCGGCGCGGACATGCTCGCCGTCATCGAGGGCGTCTTCGGCCAGCCCGATGTCCGCGTCGCGGCACGACGCTACGCCGAACTGTTTCGACAGGACTGACACCACCATGCTCGCTATCCTCATGACCCGCCCCGGTGACCCCGAGATACTGGAGGCGCGGGACGTCCCGCTGCCCGAGCTGCCCTCGCCGAACCACGTGCGCGTGCACCTCCACGCCGCCGGCGTTAATCCGGTGGACACCAAGCTGCGCAAGGCTGGTACTTATTATCCCGACCACCTGCCGACTATTCTCGGTTGCGACGGCGCCGGCGTGGTCGAGGCCGCCGGCAGCGCCGTCACACGCTTTCGCGTCGACGACGAGGTGTATTTCTTCCACGGCGGCATCGGCGGCGAACCCGGCAACTACGCCCAGTACAACGTCGTGCACGAAGATCATCTTGCGCGCATGCCGGAGAACCTGTCGTTCACCGAGGCCGCGGCGGTGCCGCTCGTGCTCCTTACCGCGTGGGAGGCGCTCTACGACCGCGCGCGCCTTCAATCTGGCGAGCGCGTCTTGATCCACGCCGCGGCCGGCGGCGTCGGTCATGTCGCGGTGCAGTTGGCGAAACTCAAAGGCGCACGGGTGGCGGCGACCGTCAGCGGCGGCGACAAATCGGCCTTCGTGAAGGCGCTCGGGGCCGACCGGGTCATCGATTACAAGTCAGAGGATTTCGTGCAGGCGGCGCTCGACTGGACCGGCGGCGCCGGCGTGGATACGACCTTCGATACGGTCGGCGGCGAAACCTTCTGCCGCTCGTTCGCCGCGACCAAGGTTTACGGCAACGTGGTGACGCTGCTGCAAACGGCGTGCGACGACAAGACGATCAAGCTCGCACGCCTGCGCAACCAGGCAATCCACTACGAACTGATGCTCACGCCGATGCACTTGGGACTGGCCGACGCACGCCGGGCGCAAACGCGCATCCTCGAAGAAGGCGCACGCCTGATCGAACAGGGCAAGCTCCAGGTCCGCGTCAGCCAGGAGTTTCCGCTGGCGCAAGCCGCCGAGGCGCATCGCCTGATTGAGGCCGGGCACAGCACCGGAAAAATCGTGCTGCGTATAGAATAAGCGTCCCGAAACAATAACGCGCGCCATGCCCTCCACCTCCTCGCAGCTGTTCCAGGAAGCGCGCCGGCACATCGCCGGCGGCGTCAACTCGGCCGTGCGCGCCTTCAAGGGCGTGGGCGGCGACCCGGTGTTCTTCACGCGCGGCGCGGGGGCCTACCTGTGGGATGCGGACGAGAAAAAATACATCGACTACGTCGGCTCCTGGGGCCCGGCGATCCTGGGCCACGCCCATCCGGCCGTGCTCAAGGCGGTGCAGGAAACCGCACGCAACGGCCTATCCTTCGGCGCGCCCACGGCCATCGAGACCGAGATGGCGCAGCTTATAAAGAAGCACCTGCCCTCCATCGAGAAGGTACGCATGGTGAGCTCGGGCACCGAGGCCACCATGAGCGCGATCCGGCTGGCGCGCGGCTTCACCGGGCGCGACAAGATCGTCAAGTTCGAGGGCTGCTACCACGGCTCGGGCGATTCGCTGCTGGTCAAGGCCGGCTCGTCGGCGCTCACGCTCGGCGTGCCATCGTCGCCCGGCGTGCCGGCGGCCCTGGCGAACCTCACGCTCACGCTCGAATACAACAACCTCGAACAGGCGCGCGAATGCTTCGCCAAGCTCGGACATGAAATTGCCTGCATCATCGTCGAACCGGTGGCCGGCAATATGAACTGCGTGCCGCCGGTGCCGGGTTTTCTCGAAGGCCTGCGCGCGCTGTGCACGCAGCACGGCGCGCTGCTGATCCTCGACGAGGTCATGACCGGTTTTCGCGTCGGCCTGAACGGCGCGCAGGGACTTTACGGCGTAAAGCCCGACCTCACGACCCTGGGCAAGGTCATCGGCGGCGGCATGCCGGTCGGCGCCTTCGGCGGGCGCGCCGAGATCATGGACCGGCTGACGCCCGACGGCCCGGTGTTCCACGCCGGCACGCTCTCGGGCAATCCCGTGGCCATGGCCGCGGGCCTGGCAACACTCAAGGAAATCGCCCAGCCCGGTTTCTTTGAGGCGCTTACGACGAAATCGCGCAAACTCATGGACGGGCTGAAACAACGCGCACAGGCGGCGGGCGTGCCGCTCAGCACCCACGTCGTCGGCGGCATGTTCGGCTTCTTCTTCACCGCCGAGCCGAACGTGACGCGCTTCGCGCAAGTCACCGCCTGCGACATCGAGCGCTTCAGGAAATTCTTCCACGGCATGCTGCGCGAGGGCGTGTATCTCGCGCCGTCGGCGTACGAGGCCGGGTTCGTGTCATCGGCGCACACCGATGCCGATCTCGACGAAACGCTCGATAAAGCCGAAAAAGCGTTCAAAGCACTCTAGAAAAACATTTCACAGGATTTGCAAGATTGATCAGGATTAACAGGATTAAGACAAATCTTCAGAAAAAATCCTGCAAAATCCTGTTAATCCTGTGAAAACTTTTTAAGTCTTTCTCAAAAAAACGGGCCGGTTGCCCGGCCCGTCACCCCACCCGCACAGCAATCACGATCAGCTGACGAGTATGTTTTCTTCCGAGAAGCGCACGGTCGCCACCTGCGGCTGCACCGCGCTATCGCTCAGCGCGATGTCGACGCCGAGGATTGCGATCACGCTGTCGTGATCGCGCACGCCCGGCAATTCCTCGCGCAGGTAACCGTAGTGGGTCTCGTTCATGATCACCACGTTCGGGCGCGCACCGTGGTCGTGCTCGTAGCTCTTCACCAGGTTGACGATGTGGCTCAGCATGGTTTCCCCGACTCGTTACCGGCAGTTAGTCTTGGGAGATATGAAGCAACAGCCATGCCACCGCCAAATAGATCGTAACTCGCTGTATAAAAATAATATTTTGTTCAGGTCCTGGGCGGCCTCGTATGCCATTTCACGGCACACCGTAATCGCCGGGCGCGGGCCCTGACAAAAGCCGTCTATACTCGAAATCAAAGCGGATCCTCGACTTACGCAGGGAAGCGTATGCTGTTCATCATTTCACGATATTTTCCATTCGCACCGCAGCGCACCTGCGGTCGTGTCTCCCCTGCCGACCCTTGTCGCCGACGCCGTGTCGGCAAACCCGCGGGCGTGAATACTTCATGTCGTTGACGCTGCGCCACAGGGCCATGCTTGGCATCCTGCTGATCGAGGCAGTGCTATTCGCATTGCTCATCTGGGTGGGCTCGGCCGAGTTCGGAACGCCGGTGACCGGGATCGTCGCCCCGCGCGATATCCTGGTCCAGGGGTTGCTCGTCGGTGGGGGCTTGTTGGTATTGACCGCGTTATTCTTGCTGCTCCACGGCAATCACCTCGCGCGCGCGGTTGAGCGCCTGAAACAGGGCGCCGCAGCGCTGGCGGCGGGCCAGGTGGGACTCCAGGTTCCGGCCCCGGGACACGACGAACTGACCGAGGTCGCCCAGGCGTTCAACAGCATGTCGCGTCGGCTCGCGGAACTTGCCAGCGAACAGGAGCGCACGCGTCGCCAGCTTGTGCAGCTTGCCGACCAGGACGCCCTGACCGGCCTTATGAACCGGCGCCGGTTTCACGACGAATTAGACCGGCGTGCCCAGCATGCGCTGCGCTACCAGCGTCCGCTCAGTCTGCTGTTCATCGACGTGGACCAGTTCAAGTACGTCAACGATACCCTCGGCCACGCCGCCGGTGATCGCTTTCTCTCCGGCATCGCCGCGCTGATCGTAGGTGATCTGCGCGAAACCGACCTGATGGGACGCATCGGCGGGGACGAATTCGCGGTGTTGCTGCCGGAAACCCCGATCGAGGGCGCCCGCCTCATGGCCCAACGGTTGCTTCAGCATTTGCATGCAACCGATTTCGTCGTAGAAAACCGCCGGCTGCGCGGCTCGGTGAGCATCGGCATCGCCGCCTGCCCGGAGCATGGCCATGACGTCGAGACGCTACTCACGCGCGCCGACATTGCCATGTACCGCGCCAAGCTGAACGGCCGCGACCGCTTTCACGTCTTCAATGACGACGACCTGCGCATCGATCGCCAGATGCGCGACACCATCTACTGGGAAGAGCGTTTGAAGCGCGCGCTGCGGGAGGACCGCCTGACACTGCTGTACCAACCGATCCGGTCGCTGGCCGGCCCACGGCACGAGGCCTACGAAGTGCTGCTACGGCTGGTGGACGATAACAGCGAGCTGATCGCGCCCGGCGAATTTCTCGGCACCGCGGAGCGCTCCGGACTCATCGAGGAAGTGGATCTGCGCGTGGTGCGCCTCGCGTGCGAAATGCAGGCGCGCTGTCGGCGGGCGGGGCGCGAACTGCGGCTGTCCATCAATCTGTCAGGCTATCAGTTCAACAACCTGTCGGTGAGCGAGGCGATCCTGGCCGTCATCCGCGAAACCGGCGCAGATCCCGCATTGCTGACGTTCGAGATTACCGAAACCAGCGCCCTGCAGAACATTGCGCTCGCCGAGAAATTCATCCGCCGCCTGCGCGGACTTGGCTGCCGCTTCGCGCTCGACGATTTCGGCGCAGGCTTCACCTCCTTGAGCCACCTGCGCAATATTCCGCTGGACGCCATCAAGATCGACGGCTGCTTCGTGCAGCGCCTGGACCGCAGCCCGCGCGACCAGGCGCTGGTGGAGGCCGTGACCGGCATGGGCCACGCGCTCGGGCTCGAGGTCACCGCGGAATTCGTCGAGAACGAAGCGACGCTGAAATTGCTGGAACGAATGGGCGTGGACCACGCCCAGGGCTACCACATCGGCCGGCCAGCGGTCTTGAATTAAGGCCAAAACGCACAACGCCCCGCGATGGCGGGGCGTTGTGCGTTTTGCAACCGGTACAACCCGTTCAGTGCAGACCGGCCATGTAGTCCGACACCGCCTTGATCTCCTGCTCCGACATGCGGAACGCGATGCGCGTCATGATGTCGCCGTCGTTGCTGCGCGCGCCGGACTTGAACGCGAGCATCTGTTTCTCGGTGTAGGCCGGGCCCTGGCCCGAGACGCGCGGGTAGCGTGGCGGGATGCCGTGACCCGACGGGCCGTGGCAGCTCATGCACGCCGACACGCCGCGGTTGGTGATGCCGCCGCGGTAGATGCGCTCGCCCTGCTTGGCGAGCTCGGCGCTCTTGGCCGCGCCCGCCTTGGCCTTGAGGCCGGCGTAGTAGGCGCCGATGTCCTTCGCGTCCTGCGCCGAAAGCGGCGCGGCCATGCCGGCCATGATCGGGTCCTTGCGCGCGCCGGATTTGAAGTCGACCAATTGCTTGGCGATGTAATCCGCGTCCTGACCGGCAAGTTTGGGCCAAGTCGGGTCGGCGCCGCCGTTGCCGTCCGCGCCGTGGCAGCCGGCGCAGGCCGCGGCCTTGGTCTGACCGCGGGCGGCATTGCCGGAAGCCGCCAACACCGGCGAAGCCAGCGCCGCAGCGAGGAAACTCAGGCCGAGCACGCGCACGGCGATTGACCACGACTTTCTCATCTTGCCCCCATGAGGATGCGCCGACGCCTATCGGCTCAATTAATTAGGGCCGCTTATATACCAAGCCCCCGGGCGGGGGTCAATTTGATTGGTCAAGCTAACTAACTATGCTGCACAAAGCGCAAAAAATGTGGGGGACACAAAATTGCCTGGAGCAGGAGCGGTACATGGATGTACCGATTGTGGAGCCGAGGGACGCAAAATTTGGACAGCGGAGCGGTGTGTTGCGAGAAGTGGCACAGGGACGTGCCGTTTACGGAGCTAAGGACGCACGCTGGCCCATCGCGGCTCCGCCGCGAGGGGTGACCTCCAGGGACGGAGGTCACAAAAAAAACCCCGGAGACAAGGGGAGAGCGTCCGGGGCCGAACTGTCCCGGCTTGTGCCAGGACTCCCCGCTCAGGGAGGAGGAGCGGGGATAGACGAATATCCAACCGTCAACATCAAGTATAGACCCGGCGTACAGGCCGCAAGTTCCGGCATTATGGATTTATAAGAAATTCCTGCAGGTTTCGTGGAGGTATTGCGTCAGTGGGCGTCGCCCCAGCTGTCGCCGACGCCGATATCCACTACGAGCGGCACGGCAAGCTGCGCGGCCTGCGCCATGCAGCGCAGGATCTCCGCTTTGGCGCGTTCGACGGCACCTGCCCGAACCTCGAACACCAGCTCGTCGTGCACCTGCATGATCATGCGCACATCCGGGTTCACCTCGCCGACCCAGCGGTCGGCGGCGAGCATGGCGCGCTTGATGATATCGGCGGCTGTGCCCTGCATCGGCGCGTTGATAGCGGCGCGTTCGGCCGCCTGACGGCGTGTCTGATTGGGAGCATTGATCTCGGACAGATAGAGCCGGCGTCCGAACAGCGTCTCGACGTAGCCAAGCTTGCGCGCCGATTCGCGCGTGCGCTCCATGAATGCGCGCACGCCGGGATAGCGTGCGAAGTAGCGCTCGACGTATTGGGCGGCCGCGGTGCGGTCGATCTTGAGCTGGCGCGCGAGCCCGAACGCCGACATGCCGTAGATGAGACCGAAGTTGATGGCCTTGGCGGCGCGGCGCATGTCGTCGCTCACGAGCTCGGGTGCAACGCCGAATACTTCGGCCGCGGTCGCACGATGAATGTCGGCGCCTTCGGCGAACGCGCGGATCAGTCCCTCGTCGCCCGAGAGGTGCGCCATGATGCGCAGCTCCACCTGCGAGTAATCCGCCGCCACGATTTTGAAGCCCTTCTCCGGGACGAACGCCTGACGGATGCGCCGGCCTTCCTCGGTGCGAATCGGGATGTTCTGCAAATTGGGATCACTCGACGACAGCCGTCCGGTCGCCGCCACTGCCTGATGATAAGAGGTATGCACGCGCCCGGTCTTCGGGTTGATCATCGCCGGCAGCTTGTCGGTGTAGGTGGACTTCAGTTTCGACAGCGTGCGGTGTTCGAGAATGACTCGCGGCAACGGATAGTCGAGCGCAAGTTCCTCCAGCACTTCTTCCGCCGTGGACGGCTGGCCGGTGGGCGTGCGCCGCAGCACCGGCAGGCCGAGCTTGCCGTACAGCACTTCCTGAATCTGCTTGGGCGAACCCAGATTGAACGCCTGGCCGCCGGCGGCGTGCGCCTGCTGCTCCAGTTCGAGTACGCGCTTTTCAAGTTCACGACTCTGGGCGCGCAGCATGTCGGTGTCGATCTTCACGCCGTGGCGCTCCATGCGCGCCAGCACCGGTACCAGCGGCATCTCGATGTCTTCGAACAGCTTCACCAGCGCCGGGGTTTCGTTCAGCCGCGGCCACAGATGCTCGTGCAGCCGCAGCGTCACATCTGCGTCCTCGGCGGCGTAGGTCGCGGCCCGGTCCACCGGCACTTCGCGGAAATTGATCTGGTTCTTGCCCTTACCGGCGACGTCTTCGTACGCGATGGTCTTGTAGCCGAGGTATTTGAGCGCGAGCGAATCCATGTCGTGGCGCGAGGCCTGCGAGTCGAGCACGTAGGATTCGAGCATGGTGTCGAAACCGAGGCCCTGCATGCGCACGCCGTGGTTGGCGAGCACGTTCAGGTCGTATTTGAGGTTCTGGCCGATCTTGCGCGGCTGTTCGGCTTCGAGCAGCGGCTTGAGCTTTTCGAGCACGGCCTCGCGGTCGAGCTGCGCCGGCGCGCCGGGGTAATCGTGCGCCAGCGGCACGTAAGCGCCGGCGCCGGCGCGGTCGGTGAACGATACGCCGACGATCTCGGCCTGCATGGCATCCAACGATGTAGTCTCGGTGTCGAAGGCGAAGGCGTCGGTTTTTTTCAGGCGCGCGATCCAGTCGTCGAGCAGCTTCTCGTCGAGAATGGTTTCGTACCGATGCTTGGCATCGGCCGCCGCTTCGGGTGAAGCCGACGGCGCCGCACGGTTCATGCCGCCCAGGGCCGCGAGCCAGCTCTTGAATTCGTAGCGCGCAAACAACTCGCGCAGAGTGTTTTCATCGAGCGGCGTGCGCGCGAGTTCGGTGGGCTTCACGTCGAGCGCGACGTCGCAGCGGATGGTGGCGAGGTTGCGCGCCAGCGGCAGTTGCGCCAGCGAAGCGCGCAGGCTCTCGCCCGCCTTGCCCGGCACGTCGGCGGCGCGCGCCACGAGCGCGTCGAGCGAACTGTACTCCTGCAACCATTTGGTCGCGGTCTTGGGACCGACGCCGGGCACGCCGGGAATGTTGTCCGAGGTGTCGCCCACGAGCGCGAGCCAATCAACGATGCGTTCCGGCGGCACGCCGAATTTCTCGATCACGCCCGCGCGGTCGAGCACGGTGTCGGTCATGGTGTTGACCAGCTTCACGCCGCCGTCCACGAGCTGGGCCATGTCCTTGTCGCCGGTGGAGACGAGCGTGTCGAGGCCGGCGGCCGTCGCCTGCGTGGCGAGCGTGCCGATGACGTCGTCGGCCTCGACGCCCTCGATCTGCAGCAGCGGCAGGCCCATGGCGCGCACGATGGCGTGCAGCGGCTCGATCTGGCCCACGAGCGCGTCCGGCATCGGCGGGCGGTGCGCCTTGTACTCGGGAAAGATGTCGTCGCGGAAGGTCTTGCCCTTGGCGTCGAACACCACGGCGATGTACCGGGGGTCGTATTCGGTCAGCAGCTTGCGCAGCATGTTGACCACGCCGTAAACCGCGCCGGTCGGCTCGCCGCGCGAGTTCATGAGCCCGGGCAGGGCGTGGAACGCGCGGTAGAGATAGGACGAGCCGTCCACCAGCACCAGCAGCGGGCGGGCGCTTGCGGGGGTGTCCGTGGCCGGCGCCGCTGCGCGCTTGCCCCGGGACGGGGTCGATGTTTTTCGGTTCATGCTGGCTGATGTTTGCCGGGACCCGGCGATTCGCTATGCTTTGAAAATGAAAGACCTGACTGCCGTTCCACCCGAAACCCCGATTCCCTCCCTGGACAGCCGCAGCGCCACCGTGCCCTCGGGCCAGATGTCGCGCGAGTCGTGGAAGATCTTCCAGATCATGTCCGAGTTCGTCGCCGGCTTCGAGCGCCTGGAGCACATCCAGCCCTCGGTCAGCATCTTCGGCTCGTCGCGCATCCAGCCCGGGCATCGCTATTATGCCCTGACCGAGGAGATCGGGCGCAAACTCTCGGACGCCGGTTTCACCGTCGTCAGCGGCGGCGGCCCCGGCCTGATGGAGGCGGCGAACAAGGGCGCGTTCGCCGGCAAGTCGCCCTCGGTCGGGCTCAATATCCGCCTGCCGCAGGAACAGCACGCCAATCACTATCTCAACGTCGCCCTCACCTTCCAGCACTTCTTCGCGCGCAAGGTGATGTTCGTGAAGTACGCCAAGGCCTATGTGGTCATGCCCGGCGGCTTCGGCACGCTCGACGAGGTCATCGAGGCGCTGACCCTGATCCAGACCGGCAAGAGCACGCGCATGCCCATCATCCTGGTGCACCGGCCGTTCTGGTCGGGCATGATCGACTGGTTCCGTAACACACTCATCAAGGAAGGGGTCATCGACGAGACCGACTTCGAGCTCTTTACCGTGGTCGATACCGCCGACGAGGTGCTCGAGGCTATCTTCCGGTATTATGAACGCCGCGGCTTCGAGCCGTCGGAAGAAGAACGCGAAATCAAACTCAACCTCTGACCCCGGACGGAATCATGCGCCTGCCCCTGCTGTTGCTCGCCACGCTGTTGCCGCTCGCGGCCGTCGCCGCCGAACCGGCCAAGAAGGATCAACCTGCGGTGCCGGCGCCGCCGACGGTGCGCGACAACGGCGCCGCCATCGAATCGCCGGAAGGCGCGATCGAACCCGAGGTCACCATCACCACCCGCGGTGAGACCACGTACGAGGAGCACCGCGCCAACGGCCGACTGTACATGGTCAAGGTGATCCCGAAGCGGGGCAAGCCGTATTACCTGGTGTACGACGAGTTCGGACAGGCGCGGCGCACCGACCACCAGCCCTCCACCGTCGTGCCGCGGTGGGTCATTAAAACCTGGTAGCTGTCGAACCCCGATGACCGCCGCCAAGCTGCCGGCGCGCGCGGCGCGTGAATGGATCACCTGCGGGCTCGAGCGCTTGCGTAGCGAACGCGAACGCTGGGGCGGTGCGGCGCTGGTGTATCTGCTGCTGGCGATGGCGCTGCACCGCGTGCCGTTTCTCGGCGACCTGCTGCTGATCCTGCTCACCCCGCCCCTGCTCGCCGGCCTGTTGCTCACGGCCCAACACGACAACGTCCCGCCGCCCGTGCCATTCGAGCGCACGCGCTGGCGCGAGCTCGCGCGCGTGCACCTGCTCGCGCCGCTGCGGGTCTATCTGCGCCTGTTCCGCAGCGAGGAGCGTGTGTTGCCGGTGCTGATGCTGAGCGTGCTCGCACTCGGCGGTTATGTCGCGCTCCAGATCATCGGCTACGTGTTCATCGGCGGCACGCCGGTGGGCGGCGTCGGCGCGGTCGCGGTCGCCGGCGGGCGCGCGGCGGCACTGCTCGTGCCGCTGCTGGCACTGGTGTACGGTCTGCTCGCGATCGCGCTCTACCACAGCGTGGCGCTGACGGTATTCGACGGCCGCACCCCGCCCGCGGCGCTCGCCGACAGCCTGCGCGCCTGCGCGCGCAATTGGCTGCCGCTGGTGCTGTTCGCGCTCGTGTTCCTCGCCGCCTGGGCCGTGGTCGCCGGCGGCTTCGTCGTTTCACGCTGGCTCGGTTATCCGTTGCTGCTCGCGCTGGGTACCGCGGTATTGGCGCTGTTCCTGCCGGCCGTGCATTGCTGCTTCGAGAGTCTCCACCACGACACGCGGGCCGACATCGCCGACCTCGTTTAGCAGAGTCCGACGCACAGGAGGACCGCATTTATGGACGTGCGGGTTTACTACGGCGCCTCTCTTGCTTCCTACGGTTTCGGGAACAACCACCCCTTCGGCCCCGACCGGCTCGACGCCTTCTGGCGCGAATTCACCCGCCGCGGTCTCGACCGGCGCTGCGATATCGCCGCGCCGGCAACCTGCACCGATGATGACCTCGCGCGTTTCCACACCCGCGACTACCTCGCGCGCGTCAAACGCCAATCGCAGACCGGCGAGGGCTATCTCGATTATGGAGATACGCCCGCCTTCCCGGGCGTGTACCAGGCGGCCAGCACTGTCGTCGGTTCGGTGCTCGATGCGCTGCGTGCGATTCTCGGCGGCGAATGTACGCGTGCGTTTGTGCCGATCGCCGGGTTGCACCACGCACGCCGCGACAGCGCCGCGGGTTTCTGCGTGTTCAACGACCAGGGCGTGGCCATCGAGACGCTGCGCGCGGTGCACGGTATCCAGCGCATCGCTTATGTCGATATCGACGCGCACCACGGCGATGGCGTGTTCTACGCCTTCGAGGACGATCCCAATCTGATTTACGCCGACATCCACGAGGACGGGCGTTATCTCTACCCCGGCACGGGTAGCGCTTCTGAAACCGGCCGCGGCAAGGCAGCCGGCACCAAGCTGAATATCCCGCTGTCGCCCGAATCCGGAGACAAGGCATTTTTCGCCGCCTGGGAGCGGGTTGAAGCCTTCGTACGGGAGGCCCGACCCGAATTCATCCTGCTGCAGGCCGGGGCCGATTCGCTCGACGGCGACCCGATCACCCACCTGCGCTACACACCCGCGGCCCATACCCACGCCGCGCGCCGGCTGCGCGTACTCGCCGATGAACTATGCCAAGGGCGCCTGCTCGCCACCGGCGGCGGCGGTTACAACCGCGCCAACTTGGCCTCCGCCTGGTGCGCCGTGGTCGAGGGGCTGCTCGACGCGTGACGCAGCGTCACAGACAATAGGCGGCCATGAAGCCTTGGCTCGGCCTCGCCCGCGCGATCGATCGCATCAACGAAACCGTCGGCCGCGCCGTGCTCTGGCTCGTGCTCGCGGCCACGCTCATCTCCGCCGCCAACGCGCTGGCGCGCTACGGCCTCAACCTTTCCTCGAACGCCTGGCTCGAAATCCAGTGGTACCTGTTCGGCGCGATCTTTCTCCTCGCCGCCGGCTACACCCTCAAGCACAACGGCCACGTGCGCATCGACGTGCTCTACGGCCGCCGCACGCCGCGCGCGCAGGCATGGATCGACCTCATCGGTACCATCGTCGCGCTGCTCCCGCTGTGCGGCCTCATGGTCTGGCTGTCGTGGCCGGGGTTCGTCGAGTCGTGGCGCAGCGGCGAAATATCGCCTGACGCCGGCGGGCTGATCCGCTGGCCGGTGCGGCTGCTGATTCCGCTCGGCTTCGCCCTGCTCGGGCTGCAAGGCATCGCCGAGGCCATCAAGCGCATTGCCGTGCTGCGCGGTGCGCTCAGGCTCAAGCCGGAACAGCCGGTGGTGGAGGAGTAAATGAGCTTCGAGCTGATGGCGCCGCTCATGTTCGCCGGGCTCGTGGTGCTGCTGCTCTCGGGCTATCCGGTGGCGTTCGCGCTCGCGGCGAATGGATTGCTGTTCGCCTTCCTCGGTATCCAGGCCGGGTTTTTCGATGCGAGCCTGATGCAGGCGCTGCCCGAGCGCGTGTACGGCATTCTTTCCAACCAGACGCTGCTCGCGATTCCGTTCTTCACCTTCATGGGCCTGGTGCTGGAACGCAGCGGCATGGCCGAGGACCTGCTCGACACCATCGGCCGGCTGTTCGGGCGCGTGCGCGGCGGGCTGGCCTACGCGGTCGTATTCGTCGGCGCCCTGCTCGCCGCCACCACCGGCGTCATGGCCGCCTCGGTGATCGCCATGGGGCTTATTTCGCTTCCCATCATGCTGCGCTACGGCTACGACAAGCGCCTGGCCGCGGGCGTAATCGCCGCCTCGGGCACGCTCGCCCAGATCATCCCGCCCTCGATCGTGCTGATCGTGCTCGCCGACCAGCTCGGCGCCTCGGTCGGTGACATGTACGCCGGCGCGGTCGTTCCCGGCTTGGTGCTTGCCGGGCTGTACATGGCCTACGTGCTGAGCGTGACGCTGACGAAACCCCAGGCCGCCCCGGCGCTACCGGTCAGTGCGCGCGCGGAATCACCCGGGCGGCTGGCGCGGCGCGTGGTGGTTACGCTCGTGCCGCCGCTGGTGCTGATCTTTCTGGTGCTCGGCACGATCTTTCTCGGCGTGGCCACGCCGACCGAAGGCGGCGCACTCGGCGCCGTGGGCGCGCTGGTGCTCGCGGCCCTGCACCGGCGGCTGAAACCAGACATGCTCAAGCAGGCGCTCGACTCCACCGCCAAGCTCACCAGCTTCGTCATCTTTATCCTCATCGGCTCGACGGTGTTTTCGCTCGTGTTCCGCGGCGTGGACGGCGACCGCTGGATCGAAGGGCTGCTCACGGCGCTGCCGGGCGGCGAGCTCGGCTTCCTCGTGGCCGTCAACCTGATTGTGTTCCTGCTCGCGTTCTTTCTCGACTTCTTCGAGATCGCGTTCATCATCGTGCCGCTGTTGGCGCCGGTGGCGCTGAAACTCGGCATCGACCCGATCTGGTTCGGCGTGCTGCTCGGCGTGAACATGCAGACCTCATTCATGCACCCGCCGTTCGGCTTCGCGCTCTTCTACCTGCGCAGCGTCGCACCGAAGGAAATCAAAACCTCAGATATCTATTGGGGTGCGGTGCCGTTCGTGGTGATTCAGGTCGCGATGGTGGTGCTGGTGCTGGCATTCCCGCAGCTCGTGGGGCATGCGCCCATCGCCGCCGCGACTGACATCATCGAGGCGCCGGTCGAGGGTGACGCGGGGGGAAGTTTCCTGCCGCCGGAGTGGAAATGAAGGCTATAACGCACACCATTTTTACGGCTTGACTGAGAGTTTGAGAATGTTGACTATGAGTAGCGTCAAACTTAGATCATAAACTGGTTAAGACCGTCTGAATGAACACCGCGCCCGGGCTTGCTTATTCTAATCGCTATGCTTCAGCTGCTGATCAGAAGATTAGCGGCGAAACCTACACGCCTGAACTCCTCGCCAATTTTGTTGCCCGTCAAATCGCCCAAGCCGTACATCTTGAGTCACACACAGGCGTACTCCGTGTTTTGGACCCGGCTGTAGGAAGCGGTGAACTCCTAGTAAGTCTGCTTTCAGAGTTAAAGCAAAGGTTCAAACTCAAAGTCGAAGTTTATGGCTTTGAGACCAACCCCCAAGCACTGACTAATGCGGTTGTACGGCTTGAGAGGGGCTTTCCGGATGTCCCTGTACACCTTGAACAGCGCAATTTCCTGGAGTTTGTACTGGAGTGTTTTGGAGATGTACGCAATGGCGATCTATTCCATTCAAAGACAGTCGAGCCTTTCGACCTAATTATTGCCAACCCACCTTACGTTAGGACCCAGATAATAGGGGCAGATCAGGCACAGCGCTTGGCTAGTCAGTTTGGCCTTGTCGGTCGCGTAGATCTGTACCACGCGTTCCTTGTTGGCCTGTCTCAAATTCTCAAGCCGTCTGGCGTTGCGGGCATCATAGTTTCCAACAGGTTCATGACTACCAAATCTGGGGCGGTAGTTCGCTCAACAATTCGTGAGCGTTTTAACCTTCGCCAAGTATGGGACTTGGGAGACACCAAGCTTTTCGATGCAGCAGTTCTGCCGGCTGTTCTTCTCGTCGAGGGGCGTAACGGTAACGCTGTCGATCCACCTGGATTTATCTCTATCTACGAAACTGATGAAACAGCTAAGTCCAAGGCAGCCGATCCTATTGATGCTCTGGAACATGAGGGGGTAGTCGAGGTTCCTGACGGTCGCCGTTATCTTGTTCGACACGGCAAACTCAATGTCACGAGCACTACCGATGCGGTGTGGCGGATCGTCACCGATGACAGCGATGCTTGGCTTGCAACCGTCGAAGCCCACACATGGGGTACGTTCCGCGATATCGGAAAAATTCGCGTTGGCGTGAAAACGTGTGCCGATAAAGTTTTTATCCGGTCGGATTGGGAAGATTTGCCTACCGATGTTCAGCCAGAACTGCTGTGCTCACTGACTACTCACCACATTGCTCGACGCTTCAAGGCACAGGAAAGCAAAAAGACTCGCCGTATTCTCTATCCTCACGAAGTTGAGAATGGCAACCGGCGTGTCGTGGACTTGAACCGTTACCCGCACACACGTGCTTACTTAGAGCAGCATCGCCCAACTCTTGAAGGGCGCAAGTATGTTATCGAAGCCGGTCGGAAATGGTACGAATTATGGGTTCCTCAGGATCCAGCGGCATGGGATGTCCCGAAATTGGTTTTCCGTGACATCTCGGACGAGCCGGTGTTTTGGATCGACTATGCAGGAACCGTAGTTAACGGGGACTGCTACTGGCTCATCACTGAAGAACCGGACTCTGAGGATTTGCTTTGGCTGGCGGTTGCCGTCGGTAACTCCACGTTCATCGAAGCGTTCTACGATCACCGTTTTCACAATAAGTTGTATGCAGGGCGCCGGCGTTTCATAACCCAATACGTTGAGCAATTTCCATTGCCTGATCCAGAGAGCAACATCGGCCATCGGATCATCGCTATGGCAAGGGCTGCCTACGATGCGGTTGGCAAAGCTGGGTTTGAAAAACTTGCCGATGAACTAGATAGTTTGGTCTGGGAAGCCTTTGGCTTACCGGTCGAAAAAATCGGCAGGTAGTGGTATCTGGAGCTTCTTGTTAAGCACTTTGCCACGAAACTGCGGAAACCGGCTAAAAAATGCTTCGCCGGTAGTCAGGAAGAAATGTGTTAGGACCACGCGGTTTCCATCTATGCGCCCACAGAAAACCGCGTAACGCACGTCGCAGTGTCGAATCGGCTGCCGTCCGATCTTCGGAACGTCAAGAGACTCGACGCTATCCGGTCGGACTAAACCAAGGTCGATGGTCGGAGAAGTCTGCAACTTTACCTCAAGCAGCTGATGACGTACGTCAGGGAATCGTCCGTCGTCCTGGTAGCTTCCGTAACCCAGAGCCTTACAAACCAGTCGGTGCAATGCCGCGCCTCGATTGCGCTCTTGGTCGTGGCCGGTGTCCCTGAAACTCGTTCCCACCAAACGGCTTAAACGCTTGAACAGTATCGTTATGGGGAGTAACTGACCTTCGCGAGGATGGTCGACTGGCGTAGCCGCGCTTTTTAGGTTAACCCTCCCAGATATCGACCGCCGCAACCGGGTGGTATCTTCGACAGCAATCAGTTCCGTCCGCTGTCCGCCAAGTACGCAACGCGCCTGATATTTCTGTGTGAGTGTCCCCGTAGTATCGAGTGAAGCCAGAGTGTCGCCGGTTACAACTTTCACTCTGGTGACAACGTCTTTTGCCGAGACGCGGATCAGCACGTAACGTCGTGTCGGAGCAAGTTCTTGGTTCCAAACTTGGAGATTGTTGGCTTTCTGAACGTAAGTATCGAAAAACTGGCCCGGAAATCGAGGTTGTGTCCTTCGGAACGAAACCGGTACGGGATAACCAAGTGCGTGGCAAACGTGCGTCTTCACCACTTTCGAACGGGTCCGCAATGGCAGACCGGCCAATGAGATACCTCGCAAGGCCTTGTTGAGAAGGGTTTCGAGTTCAGGCGTCGGAATCCACAAAACCGGATCACCGATCTCGATGGGATCGTAAACACTCAACCCACTTGATTTGATTGCTCTGACATAGCGCTGTGGATCATTCTTTTTGGCCACCATGAGGGACGCCGTCCTTTGTTAGGAGCTGTGGGACGGTTATCCCCAATGCTGTCGCGAGCATCTCCAGCGTGCTCAATGTGACATTTCTTTCCCCCCTTTCAACCGCACCGATGTATGTCCGGTGCAAACTACAAATGTCGGCCAGGGCTTCTTGGGAAAGATGCTTGGCTTCGCGGAATTTCCGCAAATTATCGGCCAGGATTCGTGTAATCCCCTTACTTGGTTTTCGTAATGGTTTTGGGCGCACGTGACCGTTTGAACACAACCGTCCTGTATTTGAATTTTTCGGACAGTGATGTCTTTGAGTCTACAGACTATGAGTAGCGTGCTGACTAGAGGGAAGGGTCAGAAGAGTACTTCTTGCAGCAGGAGCGATGCTAAGCCCCGGTTTATTTTACGTAATACAGAAAATTCGCGTACGCCGCCTCGGCGACCTTGAGCCACTGGTTGCTGGCATCGGCGTATTTCTTCCAGTCGGTGTAAAGGCGCTTGAAGGCCGGATTCTTGCGCGCCTCGGCGTCGTACATCTCGAAGGCAATCTTGCGCGCGGCAAGCATCATGTCCTTGGGGAAGGCGTGCAGTTTCACGCCGGCCTTGAGCAGCCGTTGCAGCGCCGGCGGGTTTTTCATGTCGTACTCGGCCAGCATGCGCTGGTTGGCCTCGGCGCAGGCGACCTCGAACGCCGCCTGGTACGGCGGCGGCAGCTCGCGCCACTTCTTCAGGTTCACGTAGAACGAAATCTGCGGCCCGCCCTCCCACCAGCCGGGGTAGTAATAGTGCTTGGCAACCTTGTGGAAGCCGAGCTTCTCGTCGTCGTACGGCCCGACCCACTCCGTGGCATCGAGCGCGCCGCGTTCGAGCGCGGGATAGATGTCGCCGCCCGCTAGCGTCTGCGGCACCACACCGAGCTTGGCCATGATCTGCCCGCCGAGGCCGGGAATGCGCATCTTGAGGCCCTTCAGGTCGGCGAGCGATTTGATCTCGTGGCGGAACCAGCCGCCCATCTGCACCCCGGTGTTACCGCCGGGGAAGGAAACCAACCCGTGGTCCCGGAAAAACTCGCGCATCAGCTCGCGCCCACCGCCGGCGTGCATCCACGCGATCTGCTGGCGCGAGGTGAGCCCGAACGGCAGCGCGGTGTCGAACGCGAACGCCATGTTCTTGCCGACGTAGTAGTAGCCCGCCGACTGGCCGCACTCGACGGTGGCGTTCTGCACCGCATCGAGCACCTGCAGCCCTGGGACGATTTCGCCGCCGGCGAACACGCGGATCTGGAACTTGCCGGACGTGAGTTGCTGGATGCGCGCCGCGATCGCTTCGGCCGCGCCGTAGATGGTGTCGAGACTCTTGGGAAAGCTTGAGGCCAGGCGCCAGCGGATTGTGGGCAGATCGGCAGCGAGGGCCGGCGACAGCGGCGCAGCCAGCAGGCCGGCGCCCTTGAGGAGGTCGCGTCGTTTCATGTCGAAAGGGCCGGCGGCATAGGCGGGAGCGATTCTAGCCCCAACCGGAACCGGACTGAAGCGACTTAAGCGGTCTTGCGCGCAACGACGAGGTTGCGCCCGCCGTGCTTGGCGGCGTGCAGCGCCTTGTCCACGCGCGCGAGCAGCTGCTCCAGGTCCTCGCCCTTGCGGAACTGGGTCAGGCCCACGCTGACGGTGAGCCGGAGCTTGGTGCCCTTGTCGGACGCGAACTCCCAGCGGTGGACGCCGGCGCGCAGGCGCTCGGCGATCTTGCGCCCGCCGACCAGGGTGGTGTGCGGCAGGATGATGAGAAACTCCTCGCCGCCGTAGCGCCCGACCTTGTCCGGCATGCGCAGCGCGTCCGACAGGATGCCGGCGAGCTCGGTGAGTATCTGGTCGCCGACTTTGTGGCCGTGGGTGTCGTTGATCGGTTTGAAGTGGTCGAGGTCGGCCATGGCCACGCACAACGGCGCGTTGTAGCGCTCCGACTGCGCCATGGCGTCGAGCAGCGCCACGGTGATGCCGCGGCGGTTCATCATGCGCGTGAGTGGATCGGTGATCGCCAGCCGCCCGAGGTTCTCCGCCCGGCTGGCCGCGAGGCGCTTCTCGTACTCGCGCCGCACCGGGATCAGCACCAGCCAATAGATCGGCGGCGCCACGATGACAGCGAGCAGCGCGGCATCGAGCAACATTGCGTCGATATCGCCGGCGGGATAGCCAAGCAACGCGAACACGCCCGTGGTCACGAACTCGGCCGCGAACACGATGGCGACGATGGCCGCCATGGTCCGGGCAGCGGCTGCGGTTTCGTTGCGGATAGTCGACGGCATCAGCGGTGTATGAATTTCAGGAATGGCGCCGGCCCCCCACTTGCCCGGTACCCCCGTCATCCTGGTCTATGGTCTCCTTGCCAGACTATAGACCATGTCGGCGTTGCTGCCGGCGGAGATGCCACCGGTGGACCGAATATTCCCCCGGCGCCTAAAGGGTTTGCAGACGGGCGTAGCCGACCACAAGCCATTTGGTGCCCACGCTCTCAAAATTGACCTGCACCCGCGCCTGCGGACCCTGGCCCTCGTAGTGCAGCACCACGCCCTCGCCGAAGGTCTCGTGCCGCACCCGTCCGCCGAGACGCATGCCCGCCGCGGGTGCGCCCGATTCCGGCGCGGTTGAGCGTGTAACCGTGCCGGCGGCGCGGACTTCCTGGATCAAGTCGTCCGGCATCTCGCCCAGGAAACGCGACGGGCTGGTGTAGTGCTCCTGGCCGTGCAGCCGTCGCACCTCGGCATGGCTCAAAACCAATTGCTCGCGCGCCCGCGTCATGCCGACGTAGCACAACCGGCGCTCTTCTTCGAGCCGTCCCGGCTCTTGCAGCGAATGCTGATGCGGGAAAAGCCCCTCTTCGAGGCCGGTGAGGAACACCAGCGGAAATTCCAATCCCTTGGCCGAGTGCAGGCTCATGAGCTGCACGCAGTCCTCCCACGCATCGGCCTCGCCCTCGCCGGCCTCAAGCGCGGCGTGCGCCAGGAACGCCGCCAGCGGGTCGAAGCCGTCGGCCTCGTCATGTTCGAAGCCGCGCGCGGCCGAGATTAATTCCTCCAGGTTCTCCACGCGCGACTCGGCCTTCTCGCCCTTCTCTTTTTTATAGTGCTCGATGAGCCCGCTGAGCGAGAGCATGTGCTCGACCTGCTCCGCCAGGACGAAACCTTTCGTCTCGTTCGCTAACCGTTCGATGAGGTCGAGAAAACCCTTGAGCGCCGTGGCCGCGCGCGCGGGCAATTGATTCTCGGCGAGCAGCTTCTGCGCCGATTCCCACAGCGACACGTTGCCGCTCTTGGCGTGCTCACGCAGCGTGTCGAGCGTTTTGGTACCGAGCCCGCGCGTCGGTTGGTTGCACACGCGCTCGAACGAGGGATCGTCGTGGCGCGACGCCATCAGGCGCAGGTACGCGAGCGCGTCCTTGATTTCCTGGCGCTCGAAGAACCGCAGGCCGCCGTACACACGGTACGGCACGCCGGCCTGGATCAGCTGTTCCTCGATCACGCGCGACTGGGCGTTGGAGCGATACAGCACCGCGGTGCTCGCGCGCGGATGCCCCTGCGCCACCCACGCCTCGATGCGGCTCACCACGAAGCGCGCCTCGTCGAGGTCGGTGTAGGCGCTGTAGAGCAGGATCGGCTCGCCCTCGGCACCCGCGGTCCACAGTTCCTTGCCGAGCCGGCCGCTGTTGTGAGCGATGACATGGTTCGCCGCTTTCAGAATGGTGCCGGTGGAACGGTAGTTCTGCTCCAGGCGGATCGTGCGCGTGCCGGGATGGTCGCGGTCGAAGCGCAGGATGTTCTCCACGCGCGCGCCGCGCCAGCCGTAGATCGACTGGTCGTCGTCGCCGACAACGAACAGATTCCCGTGCGCTGCGGCGAACTGTTCGAGCCAGCGGTACTGGATGCGGTTGGTGTCCTGGAACTCATCCACCAGCACGTGGCGGAAGCGGCCCTGGTAGTGCGTGCGCAGCGGCTCGTTGTCGCGCAGCAGCTCATAGGCGCGCAGCAACAGCTCCGCGAAGTCCACCACGCCGGAGCGCTGGCAGGTGTCCTCGTAGGCCTGGTAGACCCGCGCCAGCTGCTGCTGCGTGGGGTCGGCCGTCGGCGGCAGCTGCTGCGGGCGCCGGCCCTCCTCCTTGTGGCCGTTGATGAACCACTGCGCCTGTTTCGGTGGCCAGTAACCTTCATCGAGGTTCAGACCCTTGAGCACGCGCCGGATCAGGCGGTGCTGGTCCTCGGCATCGAGAATCTGGAAGCCCTGCGGCAGGCCGGCCTCCTTCCAGTGCGCGCGCAACAGCCGGTGCGACAGGCCGTGGAAGGTACCGATCCACATGCCGCTCACCGGGTGCTGCAGCATGCGCTCGATGCGCGTGCGCATCTCGGCCGCGGCCTTGTTGGTGAAGGTGACCGCGAGGATCGCGTGCGGCGACAGGCCCTCGACGCCCACGAGCCACGCGACGCGGTGCGTGAGCACGCGCGTCTTGCCGGAGCCGGCGCCGGCGAGCACCAGCAGCGGCCCGGGACCGGCGGTCACGGCCTCGCGCTGGGCGGGATTGAGATCGGCCAACAGGGGGGTTACATCCACGGACGCAATAATATCATTGCCGGCTTGCATGCCGCTTGGCTCGGGGTAAGATGAATCCGGATTCAAGGCCAAGGAGTCACACAACAACATGAAACCCGAACGCCGCGACACCCCGCGCATCCCGGTCGCGCTCGAAGCGATCGTCAGCACCTCGAAGAGCGGTTACCAGCGCACCGTGACGCGCGACGTGAGCCTCGACGGCGCGTTCGTGGTCACCGGCAAGCAGAAGGTCGGCAAGCGCAAGCCGGTGGAGGTCGCCCTGAAGTTGCCGTTCGACGGCGAGGAGAAGTTCCACCGCTTCCGCGCCCAGGTCGTGCGCACCGCCGGCGGCGGCAGCGGCGTGCTGTTCGAGGGCGTGGATTCCGAGGCCTACGCGGCGCTGATGAACCTGGTGTTTTCGCGCCAGGCCAAGGCGCGTTAGTTCTTTATGTAAAATTACAATCAGGTGCTCGGAAAGAATACCGAAGACGATTTCTTGTTACTCAAGTAGTCAGTGGTGAAACGCTTTAAATAACGCATATCATCGAGAGTAACCTCGTTTTCCGATCGGACTTCGGCATCAACTAATTGAATTCCACCGCATTTCCTAAATAGCTTTCCAAGCTGGTCGATTACGAGCTGTGCCTTAGTGCGTAGTGAAGCCTGCTTATAGAGATTCACAGGCATTACTGCATATAGATTAACTTTGTACGACTCATCTTCACGCACATCTACATCATCCGGCTCGATTCCGATCAGGATTGCGCTGATTTCAGCACCCTCCCTATTAAGAATCGATTCAATATTGTCTTTCACCTGCTCTAAACGGTTGAGGAAAACATCTGGAAACGCACTACGGTTGTAACGCTGCGCCAACCATGAGCGCAACAGAGATACACTTTCCGATGGAAGGTGCGATTGTGGATCAGGTGTAATAGTTTCTAAGATGCGGCGATCGATGTGGTACCGATCACTTGCATGGCCGATAAAGCTTGTATCGCACCCATCCACACGAATTTGGAAATCGATTTCTCTCGGGCTCTTCCCGAAAGTGCGCCCACCTTTCTTCTCCGTTCTCGGATAGACAACGAAAAGCTCGACGGTGGGTTCCTTTTCGTACGATCCGTTCGTGACATCGCAATCGTGGCTAACAACCACGATGGAAGCGTCTAAACGAAGAGAAGACCGGATATTCTCGTCTAGCTTTGCGTGGTCGGCTTGTCGAAGTACGGAACCTTGACGCCATCCGTTGCGGCCGATCGGGGTATCGATCGGCATAAACTACTCCTTGTCGTGGTCGGGAAAACTCACGAGTGGGGCAATGGTGTCGAGATTGGCCTGGAACTCCTCGTTTGATACTGGCCTGAAACCCTTGGCACGCATTCGCTCGGCGATTGATCTACGTTGACGGGCTTCGTGAGCCGCTGTCACAACCGTACACATTTGGCGCATAGCAACTCGTACGCGTTGGTCATCGACAACTTCGGCGGAAAGCAAATCGCTCAGCGACTTGCCCTTATCCACCGGTTGCTGAATGTACTTACCAATTGGCCATGAACACGCTTGATTCCAGAAACTGGCCAATCGACTCAAATGATCTATTCGGCGCAAACTGTCTCTGCGAGGAATTTGGCCATCCATCCAGTCATAGATTGTTTGCCGCGATGTCTTTAAAAAGGCTCCCAAATCGGCAATTGATACTCCCAAGCTTGCTCGAATAAAAGCGATCGTTTCCTGTGCGGTGTGTAGGGCCGCTGGTTTTTCCACAACGTCAGGCATGATAAACAACAGATCATCTTTGGCGGAAACGTAATCACTGGATAACAACGCAGCGCGGTAGATACTGCCACTCGCTGTCATCGTGATAGCCATTGGTTCAAGTGGATACCCGAACCATGCCATTATTTCCATGCAGGAACGGGGAGGCACTGGATTAGTAAAGCGCGCAGCGGTTGTCGACTCGTCGAACCATAACGGGTCAAGCAACGTGCTGCTTCCAGTTGATAGTGTATCTAGTGCCATTTGTTCCATGCGTAATCCGTCACGATCGTTTTAAATGCTTCTGAACTTATGTCATGTAGCCGATTCAAACGGCTTGTTACATCTTCCACGTTAAACTCCGTGTCCACCTGCGAGTAATGGTCCGTATCTAGAATAGCCTTAGGACGACCATCGGGGTGAGTACGACATGGAGTAAGTGTATGGTCAGCGAGATCCGGTGGAAGAATGGCGCTGCTCTGGTCTTGACGAAAACGCAACGTAAGTACGCCTTCTGTAGTTTTGATCCTTGCAACGGTTTGCTGCTGTCCAGGATTGGGACTGATCTTCCCGAGTGGGAACCCCAACAGGCTCTCTGTTACATACTGACGAAGCTGTTCCCCTTCATCAGGAGATATAAGATCAATATATCGAATCCCCACGCGACTTGTTAGCGCGATGCGCAATTCTTCGTGGATTTGTATTAGCCCAAGCCGCAGTTTCTCAAGAAATTCCTCGAAGGTCGTATAGTCAGTTGTGTGATACGTAATCGCATCTTCCAAAACAACGAATCCAGACCTGTTGGCACGGTCGCTAAAATCCCAACGAGGACTCGTGACAACCTGCACAAATGGACCACCAGCTGCCATTGGAACAGCCGCCTCTTGGGGCTGGGTATGCTGAAACCGTGGGTAATTTTGGCGAAGCCGTTCCTGAATGTTTGGAATGTATTTTTCCCCCAGCTTTGTAATTGCGCTGAACCGAACTTGAGCAAGCACGTAGACAACTGGGGCGTTAGTTAGCCGCCCGATTTTGTTTGATTTGGTCACAAGTGTTTCCCGGTCGTTATGACTGGATAAGACTGAAAGAGGGATGTAAACAAGTTTACATCAAATTTGACACTTGCAACGAGGACTCGTTCAATTAAATAAGTATTTGATAAATAATGATAATATATAAAATTTAACGGGTAACAAATAAGTTTTAGCCAAATAAGGCGCTAACTTGTTGATTCGCCATTAGCCCAGATTTACCTACCACGGGCTAAAGTCTTTGCCATCGTCGAGACGGAACAATAAAGTTGTTCCGACTAAAACAAATGAGGTCAGCTCAATCTCCGGTTCCTTGGCCTGAAACGAGCTCTTGAATAACTGAGTTAAGTCTCGGACTGAGCTCCTTACCTAAAAGTCTAGACAGGTGCTTCAACACCCAATCCTTTAGTGGCAACCCCCTATCCCTCGCCTGACTTGCTGCCGCTCGCAAACGCCTCTCACGTGAATCATCGAGCGACGGCTCGGAGTATTCATTAAGAACTGCCCGGCAGAGTGGCAGGCGATCAAGATAAGAACATATCGATCGTGGAAGCCCCGATGCGTTGACTATGGTTACCGGAGTTACGCGTCGGGGTAGTTTCCATGCCTTAACTTTCTGGGCGGCCACTCTTAACACCTTGCTCCACTCCATGTCGCGTGCCTGCCAGTCGATCCGGTTGCTTGGCTTGCGCCTCGCACTTCCGAACTGTGGCTGGGCGAATAACCAATCCCTGTCCCAGCGCCGCAGCCTCTTGTAGAGGCTGCCGTTCATTTTGCGAGCAAGGACACGCCTTCGATTGGGCACCTGTACTAGCAGCTTCACCCACTCTTGCCTCCACTGTTCTATTAGGTTGCTCGAAACCTGGCTTGCGGGCGAATTCCCCGTAATAAGCTGTTTTGCAGTTTTAAAGGCGATGTCCAATTTCTTCGCGATTGCCCAGACGCTCAGACCGCTTCGCCGAAGCCGCTTCGCCTCGTGTACCCAGGTCGGCCCGAGTCCGCGTGTGCACCTCACGACCGGCAGGCTGGGGTCTACATCGGACGTGTGCGAAAACGTGAAGCAGTAACCGCAGCTGCACTTCGCGGAAGCCACGAGTTCGCCCGAAGGTGAGACTCTAACCGATACCGATGTCCGTTTGATTGGAAGCCGTTCCTCGTGCGTTGCGTAAGGATTTGGGCACTTCCAGGGCCCAAGACCCAGGAACATCTTTTTCGAGGCATGAACCGGTAGGCTTTCGAGAAAGATCTGCATCAAGGCGTGTTGGAGCGAATGATACGAACGCGAATTGGATCGACAACGAAAAATATTTCTGACCCAGTTCGCTTCGTTGCCTAGCTCGATCCCGCAACCCTGCCTTGAAAGCAGGGATTCGCCGTAAAACCCGACGAAGGCGCGTTCGATCCCCGCGGAAGATAACAAGGTCGCGCGGTTGGAGAAACCGCGTTCCAGGGCCGCCAGGCGGTAAACTTGCGGCACGTTTTCTCGCGGCCAAAGCGGTATGCACCCCGAAAGCATCTCTCGGCAACGCTTCGCTATCTTGAGGGCGTTCGCCGCCTCGGTCGTCCCGAGATCCGGGGCGTGCGCCGATGCGGTATCGGCCGTGACGTCCGTCGCGTCTATGAAATACGCCCTGAAGCTCGTCGGCTTCATCAGCGCGGTCGACTCGACGAGTGGGGTTCCGTGGTCCGGACAAACGAGCACTCCGGGAATCTGGTGGGTCCGGCGCCAATATGTTTCTCCATGAAGGGACAGATCGTGTGCTCGACAGGTGGGACAAAAACGGAGAAATCTCGGGGTTCGGACACGACTTCCGTTCACGCCAAGCCGCGTGTGAACACCTACGCCGTTATCGGACCTCAATGCTCTGAGACACCGAGCGGCGCGCACGCCGGGCACATAGCGGGCGTAGTATGGAAACAGCGTCAACCGATCGGCGATCTCTTCCCCGGTCATGCCCCAAACCAGCCATGTCCGCTCGGATACCGCGTTCAATGAACTCGGCAAGTCTATGCTGGAAATCCTTATTCTCCTCCCGAAAACATCGGCCACCACAGCACCAGCCACCGAAGCGCCCGTTCGATTCAGATAACGCGTGATGACGCTGTACAGGAGTTCGTCCGGATAAGGGGCGGGCAGGTGGCACAGCATGTCACGCTACCTTTACATCGCGCTCGACAACGCAAGCCGAGGCCAGCGCATCCGCCGGGCTGACGCCGGAAGCAGCCGCCGACTCCACGATTTCCTTGAGGCTCTTGCTGGTTGTCTCCGCTTTTGATCCCCTGTCTTCATCCAACCCCTCAAGGATCATCCGCACGGCGGCGGCGCAGGTGAGGCCCGGGGTGGAGTCGAAAAGCGAGTTCACGGCTTCCTGTACACGGTCCTGCTCCAGCCCCGTCGCGATGAGCGCCGAGATCGTATTAAGCCGCTCTGCGGAACTCTGATTTCTCGACTGAGCCTGCGCCTTCAACAAGGAGAGTTTCGCCTCGCGATCAACATCCTTGTCGAGCTTGATAAGCAGGTCCTCATAGTTCTTGATGGCCTCCTTGTTGCCCGCCCTGAGCGCCGCCAGCATCGGCGCGACCAGTTTAAACATCCTTGATGCGACATCTTCGATCAGCGCCTCCGAGATGCACTCAGTGCCGTCGCCGATGGCCTGCATCTGCGTCAGCTGAAACAGCCTGACGACGAGGGCGTGGATTCCCTGGGTATGCTTGTACATGCAGGATTCGAGCGCCGGGGTCAACGACGCGACTTGCGCCGTCCACTGGTATTCCCAGAGCCTCCCCAGGAAATGCATCCACTCCTCACCTTTGGACAAGGCATCCCAGACGTAGGTGCCTTGGTCGCCGACGCGGCGCGCCTCACGGAAGGTTCTCTCGAGCAGGCCCAGCGCGCGCGGCGTGCCCACCGTCACGACGGGGATCTTCGCCTCGTTCGCGAAGGTCACGAAGAAGTTGAGCATCTTCGCCTGACCCACGCCGCTCGCGTCAAGAAGGTTTTGGATCTCGTCGATGACCAGAACCCCGAGGTGGTGCTGCGCGGCGATCTTGGCCACGTCGAGAATGAGTTCGTCGATGGTGCGGCTGCGACCGATGGACTTGCGGTAAGAGGTTCCGAGCATGTCGTCGAACTTCGCGAGCATTCCGCGCAGCAGCTGCTTGAGGCTGCCATCCAAGGGGCAGTCGAGCTTCATCCAGACCACCTGCACGAAGCGATGCCTTTCATGCCGGACGATCTGCGGAAGGAACGAAAGCGCGCGCTCGACGACCGTCGACTTGCCCACGCCCGACACGCCGAAGAGCGCGAACGACGGCGCGGTGGACGGCGTCGAGTGGCCCAACGCGCGGATTTCTCCCGACATCGCGTCGCGGTAGAGACCCACCAGCCACCTCCGGTACCCGTCTTTCAAAGGATTGCGGTGCGTGTAGCCGGCCCTGACGATGAGGCCGATCTTCTCGATGACGTCGAGATGGCAGGGCAGCGGCTCCAAGTACGCGCCGAGCCGCGATATCGCGAGCATGCGCGCCGCCTTGGGAAGCTTGCGCTCGTCGTCGGTGATGCACGGATACCGTCCGAACTCGTGAATGAGTTCTCCGGCCTGACGGAACGGCGGCAGCGCCTCGATGAGGGGGTTGCCCACGTGCTCCGGCAAGTCCGCCGGCCGGTATTGCGCGTCGAGCATGTTGAACGGCACTTCGATCCGCGGTTTCTTAGCCATTTTGGCCTCCTTCGGGTTGCGCATCGCGCGTGCTTTTCAACAGCGCCAACGCGTTCTTGGATCGTTGGATAGCGAGGGATGATGTCTGCGCGGGCGGGTCCGGCGTGTCCGCGCCCCGGCCGCTTCCCGCCCCACCCAGGAAGAGCGTTTCCGCGCCGCGCTGGATTTCCTTTTCGTCGGCCCTGTTGTTTCGGATGTCTGACGTCCTTTTGGACTTCGGCGTATGCGCATCCGCCACGGCGCGCGTGGCCTTCCTCGCATTGGACTCGATCTCGGCCATGCGCTGGTCGATGAGCAGCCGCTTCGCCTGACGGTCGTTCTCGCCCGCGGCCTCGGCGCGCTTCGCGGCGAGCCCGAGTTCCTCGACCTCGAAGAGTGACTTGCCCCCGTAGACGGCGCTGGGGTCGAGCAGCCTGCACGGCTCGAAACCGCGGGGCAGCTTGGGACTGCGCAGGTAGACGTTCTCCATGTTTCGTGGGTCGAACGACACGTCGACCGTCCACTCGTCTCGCCGCGCCCTGGCGAACCAGTCCTCGCGCATCGCCGTGGGGCATGTGTAGTAGCCGTTCTTGAACTTGATGCCCTTCGCCGTCACGCGCGCGGTGTCCGAAGGCATCACGTTCAGCGACACTTCCTCGACGGTCAGCGTCTTGAGAAAGCCACTGCGGTTCACAACACCCCACTCCCAGAGATCGATGGGCGCGGCCGACAGCCCGTCGGTCACCATGTCGGCCGGCAGACGCACGTCCCGGATGGGGGTGAAGTTGTGCTCGAGGACGGCGTAGATGACCAGCTGCGTGAACTCGTGCAGGTCGAGGGCGGCATCCAGCCGGTAGTCCCTCGATCCCCGTTCGTTGAAGTCCTTCTCGACGTAGCCCGGCGCGAACTGCCTGAACTTGGCCGGCACGATCCCGAACCGGCGCTCGACCATGGCCTTGAGGTCGGCCCGCCCCGGACTCGCGTTTTCGATATCGATACCGAGCGACTTCACGATGTTCTCCGCGAGGGATACGCTGATAAGCTCGCCCCGGTCTCCCATAATGCGCCGGGGCGCGTAATGCGAGGGCCAGTCCGCCTCGACGATGTCGATGCCATGGCGCCGGCAGAACTCGACCTTCGGCGTGACCATGTTGACCAGCGCCATCATCGCCCCGGCCCACGAGGGACCCTCGAAGCCGACGTACACCCCCGTGATCAGGCGGCTGAAGACGTCGACGACGAAGTAGATGACGGGACGCCCGACGATCCGCCGACGGTCGAACTGCGAGACGAGATAGACGTCGGCGACGGTCGCGTCGATCTGGAAGCGGTCCCCGGGCCCCAGCACGTCGCCATCGGCCGCGCCGAGCAGCTCGCGTTCGTGCAGGTTCCAGTCCTTGTCGCCGTTACGCCGCCGTCGGATGTAACGATGCGGGAAGTGGGTGTCGATGTAGTACTGCAGTTGCCGAACCGTGGGCTTCGCGTCCGGCTCGACCTCGAACGCCACCACCCGGTGGTTCTCGTCCTTGACGCGCCTGCAGAAGTAAAGGCCGACGATGTAGTCCAACGCCTCCCGCAGGGTCGGCTGCTTGCGCGACAGATAGAAGTCCGCGCCGACGCGCAGCATCCGGCGTATCTCCTCGGCGGCGGCGTTGATTCCAACTCCAGGGGTGACGGTGCGGGGCGCGCCGACCTTCTTCTTGCCCGCGAGATCGCGCCGCTTGCCGGGCGATCCGCAGTTCGCGTAGTCGGTGCGTAGCGCCTCGAAGGTCATCCCCCGCTTCCAGTACAGCTTCAGCAGGGCGCAGATCGTCTGGCGTGTGCTCTTGATTTCCTCCAGCCGCTTCTCGATCAGCGCCTTGCGGTCACGCTTGTAGAGAAGATCGCGGGCGTTGTCGCTTCCAACGAGAGGCGCGATCAGCGCGTACCGCTGCTCGTGCCGCGTGGCGGCGGCACCGGTCTCGACCACGCGAACGCCCGGGCGCGCCCATGGATCGTTCGGCTCCACGACGAAGCGGCCGTTCTCGGGGTCGAGCTCCTCCTGCAGCCGGTGCGACGGCATGGGATAGGGCCAGGAGTCGTCGTCCATGCGACACAGCCAAGTGTGCCGCGTAGCGGGGTCGATAAAAACGATGCGCAGCAGCGCGTCCTGTTCGCGGTCCCTGACGAGCATCCGCTCGACGGGCAACACCGTGTGGTTCGTCGTCATGCCGCACCTCCTGATATAGAAAGGTCTCCGACCGGCAACTCCTGGATGAACCGCGCGCGAAGGTCCGCGCGGACTTGCTTCGTGCCCAGCAGCCGCCGTAGCGCCGCCAGCGCGATGCCGGGCCTGCGCCCGAGTTTTCCGTCGATCGCGCCGCACGCGATCCGGACTGGCGCATGCGGCCGTGCCTGCCGCTCCATGGCGAGCTCGCGATAAACGGCCATGTCGGCGCCGTCGTCAACGGTGTTTCCCGCATCCGGCTGGCCTGAATCCAAGATCCACGCGAGATTCCGCGTGAAGGTGGTCTTGACCTCGCGGTCGGTGAGCACGCTCCACGGCACCTCGTGGCGTTCCCAATACCGCCGCTCTATCTCGAGCTTCTCGAGAGTCCGATCGTCGGCGAGCGCCTCGGCCTGCTTCACCGCATAGGCCGCGGTTTCGGTGCCCCGCGACGTGCGCCGGGTCAGAACCAAGTCGGTTGTCATCACCCACAGCGCGCCGCTGATTGGGTCGACCGGATGGCGCACGTTGCACAGCGCCGCGATCTCGAGCGTCTCTCTCCGGTCGACGAGAGGAAATTGCTCACGGATGTCGACTACCTCGTCGTCCCACCATTGCAGGAGGAACGCGTAGTACTCGTTGTCGGAAAGCAGGTGATGCGTCCGACCGGTCTTCGGGCAGTAGACCCGGTGAACGCGCCCGAGCGACGGTACGTCGGCCACCGTCAGCCAGGGCTTGTAGCTCGCGCCCGTGCCCTTCCCGCGACCCTGCTTGATGAAGCGCAGGATCTTCTGCTCAGTGAAACCGTATCGGCGTCTCGCCATAAATCCTCCTTAGATTCGCCTCGACGAGCGTTCGGCTTTCCTCGCTCGCGACATGCGTCGAGATGACGTGGCAAGCGACCGCGTCGGTGACGCAGTAAACGATCGGCCGTTCGACGGACTTGGCGTCGCGCCCGGCCGCCACGAACGCATCGGCGCGAAAGGCCTCGATGCGGCAACGGGCGGCGCGGCGCGGAATCTGATTCGCGCGCATGAGCACTCCTTCGCCGACGGGTCGGCGAAACATGAAAAAGGAAGGAGCTTGACTGCGCGGGAGGCGTGGCGGATACTGATGTTGCTAGACAGTCGGTATCCACCGACCGCGCCCCTGGCGGCAAGCTCCGGTTTGTCGTTAGGGGTTTTTTATTTCCCCCTCCAACCAACTCCAATCGTCGTTACTTCATATCTCCTCCTCGCGACAGATCGCGCGATATTTTAGGAATCGTCCGGCGACGGAACTGCTCGAAAAAACCCGGTAAAAACAGACTCCAAACGCCATGCACACACGCGCATCGCCGCGTGATTCAGCGGCCTTCCGGATCGGATTTGCATATTTTACTACAAGACCGCGCGTTCCGAATAATGCGAAGCGCGTTTTCTCGTGCATGTCTTCACACGCATGAGAAATGACGTGCGACGTTATTCCATAGAGATTAGGTCTTCGTCCGTCGTTGTCGCGAGATCGATTCGCGCGATGTTTTCGCGCGCGACCGTCAACATGTACAGAATGTGTACCGGTTGAGTTTTTGTTAACCGGTCACAAAAAATAAACGGCGCCCCCGACGGGACAAGCGGGTTGCGTGCTCACCTGCATGAGCAGCAATTGACCGGCCACCGTCACGCGCATACCCTCATCCGCATGACCAAGCTCCGGATGACAACACTCCGAGCGCGGCGCGAGATCGTGTTGGCCGCCCCGGATCAGATTCTTCATGGCGTATATGCGTAACCGCACGCGCCAGATCGTGCTCGGCACGGAGGGCGAGTTCGAGATGTACGGCCTGACGCTGCGGGGCGCCGGGAACGTGGACCCCGCGTCGCCTGTGTGCCTGCCGCTTGAGCGCGCCCTGGCGCGGCTCCTTCCCATCCTCGAAACGCTCTGGAAGCTCGACCGCGCCACCCAGGCGAGGCTTCTCAAGGTGCGCCCGTCCACCCTGGAGCGTTACCGCCGCGGCCAGTCCGTCCCGCGCAGGCGCGAGCAGCTCGAACGTATCGCGGACCTGACTCGCATCTACGCGGCCCTGCGCGTCCTCCTGCCGCGCCCCGAGGCCGCGGACGCGTGGCCCACGCGTTCCAACACGCGCTTTCGCCCCAACCCCGTCGCCTACATGAAGCGCCACGGGATAAAGGGCGTGGAGCGCTACCTGTGGGCGGAACTGGCGGGGTAGTGAGGCGATGTACACGGTGGTCGTGATATGAAGCTCTCCGAACTGGTGGCCTCCGTCGGCTGGGCCGAGGCGCGGGCCTCACTCCTTTGGAGTTACTCGGACGTGGAGAAATCCATCGAGGGCTACCGGCGGGTGTTCGATTCCCTGCGAAGACTGAAGCCGGCCGCCTCGACCATGCGGCTCGTCGTCCACCGGACCTTCCGGGAAGAACTCGACGACGCCCCCTTCGCTCAGGTGAGCGGGCGAAACGGGACGCGCAACCGGGACAAGCGGACTTCAAGCACCTCGGCCAGTCCGCCGATCCGGACTACGCCGATGCGGAAACGAACTTCTCGCTTGCGTTCGAGCCTTGGGAGCAGTGGCTCGGCATGGACATCGATCCGCAGACGCTTCGAGACTACACGCCCGCGCAGATCATGGCGCACTGCCTGTGGGAGATGACCTTCCACGGCTTCGAGCAGTCCGAGATCCAGGCCGAGCGCGACGAGATCAAACGGCGCGTCGAGGAACTCGATTCCATGACCGAGGAGGAGCGCAGGAAACGCCTCATTCCCTGGGAGCAGGTGAAGAAGGACCTGCTGGGCGACCAAGAGCAGGAGTGAACCGACCGATGCGCCACAAACCGAAACGCAGCCGAACGACACGTCGGGTCGCCAGGAAAACGCCGGCCTACGAGCGGGACGACGGACCGCTGACTGAAGAGCAGATCGCAGCGATCAAGAAGCTCGTGCCGCAGGGGCGCGGCATGAGGATTGCGTCGTCCTGTTTCCGGACGAGACGGCGCGGACAGGCGGTCGCACCGGAAAGCGGCGCGGGAAATGATACGCATCGGGTTGAATGGAACCATGACCAGGAAAATCACCAGACACACCAAGACGCCGTGCGCGAAGAGGGGCGGCAAGGGGTGGAAAGCTTTCCAGGCGATGCTGGACCGGCCGGCCCGCCGCAATCCGAAGCTCGCGCGGCTTCTCAAGACCAAGGCCCTGTGGGACTAAAACTACGCAATGGCATTTCGATGAGAAAGCGCGAGACAACCAACCGCCGCGGGAAAGAAGCGACGCAACGCCGGCCGAGGAAGCGGGCCGACAGCCAGCCGATCGCGAAGCAGATCGCAGCGATCCAAAGGCTGGCGGCCGCAGGGCTGCGGCAGGGCGGCAGCGTCGTCCTCGTTTCCGAACGGACCGAACCGGGGGACGCCGCAGGGTCAAGCACCGGCATCCTTCGTAAGGCGGGTGGTTTTGCCCGTGCCCGCCGAGCTATACGCAAGTTAACCCAGGTTATCGTCCTAGGCGTATAAATGGGTAACTTCCGTATAAATGCGGATCGGTCCTCCGGCGGCTGGCCAACGGTGCGCACGACGAGGACCTGGGGCAATACGCTCACTGACGGAGACGCCATGTTCACGATCACGGCACGAAAGCCCTCAAGCCCCGGGGAAATCCTCAAGGAGGAATTCATGGCGCCGGCGGGCCTGACCCAGGAAGGGCTTGCCGATGCTATCCACGTCGAGCGTCGCTGGATAAACGAGATCGTCGGCGACAAGCGCGGGATCACACCGGACACGGCGATACGCCTGGGCCGCTACTTCGGCGTGAGCGCGCGGTTCTGGATGAACCTGCAGGCGCGCCACAACCTCTGGCATGTTCTGGCGGAGCGCAGGAAGGAGTACGAGCGTATCAAGCCGCACAAGGCAAGGCTGGCATATCGGCCCGTAATGCGGAAGAAACTCCATGGGCGCGGGCGTTCATGAAAAGAAACGGCGGCCAACCCCTTGGCCGCCGTTTCCTCGCCGCGCTCCACGGCAACACCCCCTGTGTTCAGATCATCGGGCGCGGGTGACGGACGAAGGTTATAACACGGCCGTCCATTCTGTGTTGTAACTCCGGCCACCCGTGGCATTATCCCTCTCACCCATGCCAAGCTTCACAGCTCAGCACTTCCACTTCGGCACCTAGCGGACCCGAAGCAAAGATGTCCCTGCCTGGGATGGCCTTGAGGACTTCTTCTGCATGGATACATATGACGTGATGCCGGACCGGTAATGCGCAGAAAGCGCCAGTTGCATCAGTCCCACGCTCGGCGTCTGATGCGCGGCGGCCAGGAGACGCGGGGCGCCTCTGGATCCACCGGCCTCGACCGGGGGGTTCGGTTCAGGGGAATACACCGTTCGGCCCGCGGTGGTAAATCAAGTCCTCCACGGGCTGTCCGCCGACGAAATGCTCGCGGATGATCCGGTCCAGGTTCGCCTCGGTCACGTTGTAATACCAGATGCCATCCGGTTGCACGCAGACGATCGGCCCGGATTTGCAGGTGGCGAAGCAGTACGTGCGGGTGCGTTTGACACGTTGTTCGCCTTGATCGAGACCGGCTGCCTTGAATTTCTCGCCGAGGCCGTCGAACAACGCCTGGGATTCGCCGTTCTCCGTGCAGCGCGGGCCGACGCAGACCAGCAGGTGGCGTTTGTAAGGCTGCATTTTCGGTTTTGCGATCTCCACCGGGATCGCGCCGACAGGCCCGGCGTCAGACATCCTTACTCTCCTCGTTCCGAACCGACTCGATCTCGATTACCGGCAGATCGAAATGACGGGCGATCGCCTCCGACGACTCGCCGCGCAACAGGCGTTCGCGCACGCTCATCTTCCAGCCGTCCAGCCCGTGGCTGAGCGAACGCCCGGCCTGTTCGCCTGCCAGCGTCTCGCCGGTGACGCCATCGTATTTATTGGCATAACCGCGCGGCGTAATCATCAGGCCGTCCTGCATGAAGGTGTTGCTGTTGCCGACCAGCACGGTGGTGAGCATGCCGATCTCGCAGTCGGCCATCTGCGCGAGGCGCGTCATCTGGATGGATTGTTTTTTGCGGTACGCCGATTTGACCACCGCGACCGGTGTGTCCGGCGCGCGGTGCCGCAGCAGGATGCGTTGCGCCTCGACGATCTGCTGCGTGCGCCGCCCGCTCTTGGGGTTGTAAAGCGCGATCACGAAGTCCGCGCGCGCCGCGGCGTCCAGCCGGCGCGCGATCACCGGCCAGGGCGTGAGCAGGTCGGAGAGCGAGATCGAGCAGAAGTCGTGGGTGAGTGGCGCACCGACCAAGGCCGCGCACGCCGAAAGCGCCGTGGTGCCCGGGACCGCCTCGACCTCGATGCCGTCGCCGGGATGCCAGCCGGATTGCAGCAACACCTCATACGTGGGTCCGGCCATGCCGTAGACGCCGATGTCGCCCGACGAGATCAGTGCCACGATCCGGCCCTGGCGCGCGCGGTCGTACGCCTCGGTGCAGCGATCGAGCTCTTCCGTCATGCCCTTGCGTATCACTTCCTTGCCGTCCAGCAAGTCTTGTACCAGCTTGATGTAGGTCGAGTAGCCGATGACGACATCAGCCTCGGCGATGGCGGCGCGTGCGCGGAAGCTCATGTGCTCCTGCGCGCCGGGCCCGAAGCCCACCAGATATATTTTTCCATTACTCATTTCCTGTCCTCACGATGGAAACCGTGGCGTTCCTGCCGTCCGCGCCGCGGTGTTTGTGTTTCTCGACCAGCAGATGTTTGAGCCCGGCATGCGCCGCGAGCAGCGCGGCCGCCTCGGCCACCGCCGGCGTGCCCATGTACTTCAATACCGTCGCGGAGGGATTCGGCACAGGCACCTTCGCCAGTTCCTCCGCGCTGAAAAAATGCAGCGGCCAGTTCCAGCGCGCGGCCAGCATCAGGATGCATGCCTCGTCGCTCTTCTTGTCGATGGTCGCCAGTCCCTGCACCGCCACCCGGTCGAGGCCGGCCAGCTTCAGCGCCTGATCCACGGCGGTCTCCAGCGTTTCGAGCGGCGTGCCGCGATCGCAACCCACGCCCAATAACACGCGCATCAGTCCTGGCCCTCTGGCGGCCGGTAGACCACCAGACGCTCGTGCAATTGTTGCCATAGCGCCGCGGTTATCTCGCGGCGCGTCACCCACAGCACGGCGCGAAAGTCTTCGAGCTTCACGTCATCGAAGCGTTCGAAGAGATGGATGTTGCGCGGCAGGGCGGTCGGTCGCGTCCACCATTTTGTCGAGCCCGCCTCCTGCACGAAGGCGACCGGCTCGCCGTTGACCACGTGCGCCGAGACGCGCGTGATATTGATCTTAGGCGCCTCGACCCGCCATCCGAGTTCGCGCCCGAGAATATCGACAGGGACGGTCTTGCCGACGTCGGAGGCGGTGGTCAGCACCGCCGTCGCGCCGAGCAGTGCGGCGATTGTCTCGGCGCAGGCGTTGGCGCCGCCGACGTGGCCGGAGAGCACCGGGATGACGAAGCGCGCGGCGTCGTCCACCACCAGCACGCCCGGGTCTTCGTCCTTCGATTTGAGATGTGGCGCGATAAGCCGCACGACGGCGCCGAGCGAAACGAAAAACACGATCTGATCGTAGACCGCGAACAGTTGGGCGATTTGGGCGCTGAGGGCGCCGGCATACGGCTTCACTGCATTCGGTACATCTCCAAGCCGCGCGGCGAATTTCTCCGCGACGATCACGTCCGCCGCTGGCAGCCGGGGCGCGAGTTTTTCCAGCAGCGAGGAGCCGTGTTTGGTGATGGCCACCAGCGCCACGCGCGCTTGTCCGGGGATACTCACGCGTTTTCCCCGGCGGATTTCTTGCGGCAGCCGCGTTGCAGCGCGCCACGTGGCCGATCCGGATTGCGCACCAGCAGCAGCGAGAGGTAGTTTACTTTCTCGCCGCGCAGCCGCGCCACGTCGCGCACCACGCGCTCCTCGGGCGTGCCGACCTTTTCGAGAAAGCAGCTCTTGGCGAGCAGACCGCGGCGTACGAGCAGGTCGATCAGGTCGTCGAGCAGCGGCTTGACCTTGAGCAACACGAGCGTGTCGAACTCCGGTAACAGCCGCTCGACGGTGTCTACGCCGTAGCCGGCGGGCAGGATCGCGAGCGTTTCGTCGCTCTCGGCGAGCGGCTCCCCCAGGTGCGCGGCGGAGGCGTGGTACGAGGGTACACCGGCGATCGTCTCCACCTCGATATCGCCGTCGAGCGCGCGAATGCTGCGCACGAGATAGGTGAAGGTGGAATAAGTGGAGGCATCGCCCTCGACCAGGAACGTCACGTCGCGGCCGGTGGCCAGGATATCGAGCGCGGTCTGCGCCGCTTGCAGCCAGTAGCGCGCCAGGATTGCCGTGTCATGGGTCATGGGAAAGACCAGCGGCGTGTGCGCCGCGGGCAGGCTCAACCCCGCGCGTCGGACGATGTCGAGCGCGTAACTGCTGTCGCCCTGGCGGCGCACCGGATAGGTCCAGTGCGCCGGACCCTGCAGGGCCTCCCAGGCGCGGCGCGTGATGAGTCCCGGATCGCCGGGTCCCAGCGATACTCCCATCAGCCTGCCTTTTTGCGGGATACTCATGGCTGTCCTCGTTGTGCCGTGACAATCCACACTGGGTTTTCCGCCGCCAGCCGGTGCATGTCGAGAATGGGGCGGCTGCGTGCGGCTTGCAGTTGCGTCACGTCCCAGGCCGCGCCGGTTTCCTTCAGGGTTTCAATGGCGGCGGCCAGGTTCTCGAAGGTCGCGAAATTCATCACCAGCGTGTCGCCGGTTTTCAGGCGCGAGATGCAGAGCCGTATCAGGTCTGCCAGCTCGCCGCCCGAGCCGCCGATAAACACGGCGTCCGGGTCGGGCCAGGTCTCGAGTCCCTGCGGCGCCTTGCCGTGCACCAGTGTGTAGTTGTGCACGCGCAGCCGGCGGCGGTTGTCGAGGGCGATGGCGGCGTCCTCGGCGTTCTTCTCGATGGCGTACACATGGCCATCAGGGGCGAGCCGCGCGGCTTCGAGGCCGACGCTGCCGGAACCCGCGCCGATGTCCCAGACGATGCTGTCCGTACGCAGATGCATGTGCGCGAGCGATACCGCGCGCACTTCGCGCTTGGTGATGAGCCCCTTGTCGGGTTTACGCTGGTGAAAGCTGTCATCGGAAAGTCCGAACAGCACTTCGCGTCGTGTCGCATCGTCGCGCCACAGCAGCACCACGTTCGGTTCGGCGAAGCGCCGACCGGCGACCTCGGCCACGGTGCAATCGGTCACCAGCCGCTCGTCGTCCCGTAACAGGCGTTCGGCGACGGCGATACGGAACCGGACATCGAGCCCCTCGCTCACCAGCATGCGCGCGATGCGATCCGGCGAGTTGTCGGGGCTGGTGAAGACCGCGAGCCGATCGTGCCGGCTTGCGGCGCGCAATAATTCGTAGAGGCCGTGCTCCGGACCCGCGCCCTCGTGCCACTCGCCGGCGTCGTGACTGTGAACGGAGAGAATTTTCATGTCCTGCCAGGGGAGCCCGAGACGCGCGCAGGCGAGCTGCACCGTGGACACGTTGGGCATGACTTCGCAGGCCTCGATGCACAGCCGCGCCTGGAGAAAGCCGGCGATGCCGTGGCACAGCGGGTCGCCGGTGGCGAGCACCACCACGCGCCGGTCCTCGGCCTGCGCGGCGCGTATCCACTCCGGCACCTGACTGAGCTTGCCGGTGAGATCGCGGCGTTCGGCGTGCGGCGCTAGCCGGCTGGCGAAGAGGTCGAGCGTGCGTGCGCCGCCGATGACGAGATCGGCGGTTTCGATGTGCGCCAGCGCGCGCGGCGAGAGGCCGTCCGCGCCGTTGTCGAGCACGCCGACGATGCGGCAGGGATTGTTCATGGCGTGTTCCCCGTGGCCTCGGCGATTTTCTTTCCTTCGAAATCGCAGACCAGCACCTTCAGCTGAAACTTGCCGGGATAACGGCCGGCGAGCGTGTCGATCACGCGCCGCGCGAGCGCGTGGTAAAACGCATCGCCCAGGCCCAGCGCCTCCAGGCGTTCGGCGGCGTAGCGCGCGGTTTCGGCGGCACGGATGTCCGCGCACACCTCGGCCGGCGCGCCCACGGCGGCGGCGATGTCCGCCACCAGTTCCGTGTCCACGGGATTGCGGCCGGCGTGGGTGATGGTTTCGCCCTGGGCCATCTTGGTGAGCTTGCCTACCATGCCGCCGATCACCACGTGGCGAATACCTTCCTCGACCGCCGTGTCGAGCGCGTAGCGCAGGAAATCGCCCATCTGCACGAAGCACGCGGGCGGCAACTGCGGCAGCTCCTGCATGACGAATTTCTCCGTGCGCCCGCCGGTGGTGAGCACCACCGTATCCTGGCCCTGCCTCGCCGCCACCTGAATGCCCTGGACGACGCTGGCGCGCCAAGCCGCCGTGGAATAGGGACGCACGATGCCGGTAGTGCCGAGGATCGAGATGCCGCCGACGATCCCCAGCCGCGCGTTCAAGGTCTTTTTCGCCATCTTCTCGCCCTCCGGGACCGAGATGACGATTTCAAGCCCCATCCGCTTGAGCAAGTCGCGGGCCGCGGCGCGCACGTTTTCCTCGATGTTGCGCCGCGGCACCGGGTTGATCGCCGGGCCGCCGACTTCGAGCCCCAGACCCGGCATCGTGACCCTGCCCACGCCCGCGCCACCCTTGAGCATCACGGTGTCGGGCACCTCCAGCTTCAGGTACGCGTCGGCGGTCAGGTGCGCGCCGTGGGTGCAGTCCGGGTCGTCGCCGGCGTCCTTGACGACGACGGCGTGCGCCCAGTGCCCGTCGCAGCGGCCGTCGGCAACGGCAAAACGGACGATTTGCTCGTTCGGCAGATGGCAGTCGATTTCGTCCGGCACTCGTCCGGTGGCCAAGCCGAGCGCCGCCGCCCGCGCCGCGGCCGCCGCGCAGGCGCCGGTGGTGAAGCCGGTGCGCGTGCCTTTCTTTTTCGTGGTCTCCATCAAGGCTGGGGCGTCCTCATGCCTTCCGCCGCGCCTCGGCCAGCGCCAGCAGCGCGTGCAGCGCTGCCACCGCCAGCGTCGAGCCGCCCTTGCGGCCGTCGGTCACGATCCAGGGAACGTCCGCGCGCGCGGCAAGCGCCGCCTTCGATTCTGCCGCCGACACGAACCCGACCGGCATGCCGATGACGAGCGCCGGGCGCGCGCCTTCCTCGCGAACTAGGCGCACGGCCTCGATGAGCGCCGTAGGCGCGTTGCCGACGGCGACGATGCCGCCGTCGAGCAGGCCGAGGCGTTGCGCCTTGCGCATCGCCTGCACCGCGCGCGTGCTGTTATCGATGCGCGCCTGCGCGATCACGTCGGCGTCGGCGATAAACTGGTGGGTGGCCACGCCGAAATGCGCCAGGCGTGGTTGCGACAAACCGGAGAGAATCATCTCCACGTCTGCCACGATCGGTCGGCCGGCCAGGATGGCCTCGACGCCGGCACGCACCGCATCTGGATGGAAGCGTGTGAGGCCGTTGAACTCGAAGTCGGCGGTAGCGTGGATCATGCGTCGCACGATCGGCCACTGCTCGGGGGTGTAGCCGTGCGGCCCGGCCTCGCGGTCGATGATGGCGAACGACTCGTGCTCGATGTCCCGGCCGGCGCGGGTCAGTTGTTCGGTCACCGTCGCGTTCATGACACGTGTGCCTCCTCGGCATGAGCGGGATGGAGCGGGTGGCGATGGTCCCGATCGTCGTGACGATGACCGTGGCCATGTTCTGCGGCCAATGCGCGAACCTTGCAGCCGTCGCAGGGCATGAGCGCGGGGTTGATACCGGCACACGCCGCGCGCACGCGGTGCTCCACCAGTTGGAAAATCTCTTCCTCGGAACCGAAATAGTCGCCGCGTGCGAAGCGGATGCGCGGATATTGCATCTCGAGATGCTCCACTTGGCGCTTGATGCGCCCGATCAGTGTGCCGGCGAAGAGGTAATAGGGCAGCACCACGATCTGGGTCATGCCGCACCAAACCTGCCGCTGCACCACGCGTTCGAGACGCGGATAGGTGATGCCGGTGAAGGCGACGTCCACCAGCTCATGGTCGCTTTCTTCCTGGAGCCAACGCGCCATCTTCGCCACCTCGCCGTTGGCCATGCGGTCCGACGAGCCGCGGCCGAGCAGGATCACGCCGGTGGTCGTGGGGTCGGGCACGTCGAGCGCGCGCATGGCCGCGTGCAGCCGCCGTTTCAGGATGGCGAGGATCGAATCGCAGGCACCCAGATGCGGTGCGTAAATGAATTCCGTCCATGGATGTCGTGCGCGCGCTGCCTCGATATGTTCCGGGATTTCCATTTTCACGTGGCCGGCGGCGTTCAGGATCAGGGGCACGACGATGACGCGACCGCCGCTGCGCGCCAGGCCTTCGTCGACCAGCGGCGTGGCGAACTCGATGAAGCACGCTTGGACGTTCCAATCCGGTTGCCGCGCGCGTAAGGTTCGCGCGAACTCTTCGATCTCGCGGTTGCCGGCGGCGTCTCGTGAGCCGTGACCTATCAGTAAGATCGTTTCGTTCATGATGCCTCCTTCCCATTGCGCAAGGCACGCATCCGGGCCGTGTCCGTCAGCCGAGCGCATGTTTGAAAACCGTCTCCGTGCCCTCGTCCCAGCCGTCCCACAGGTAGTCGTCGGCGATCCCATCGGCGATGAGGCGAAAGGCATAACGCACCTGCTCCTTGTAGAAGCCGCAGAAGGCACCGGTGCGGTCCATGCCGCCGTTCATCTCATGCGCCTCCGCCGGGCAGGGGGAGCCGCAGAAATGGCGGATGGCGCAGTCGCGACAGGGCGCGAAGGCATCCACGTCGCGGCCGGTAACGAGGCGGAAACCCTCGGAATCGAGCGCCGCCTCCGCGCCCGATTCGAACAGGTTGCCGCCGCGGAAGCGCGACAAGCCGATGAACTCGCTGCACGGGTAAAGACCCCCATCGGCGGCCAAGGCGAAGAAGGCGCGGCCGCCGCCGCAGGGCGAGATGTCGCACATCAGACGCCGCGCCGTCGGTGCGAGGATGGCGATGAGAATGTTAGCGAAGTTGGCGACCACCAGCTTGCGCCCGGTCTCCCGGTACAATTCGTGGCTGCGGTCGAGGGCGGCGATGAAGGCGCGCGCCATATCGGGGTCGGCCGGTTTCACGCCGCGAGCCCCGGGCAGGGTGCAGCGGACGGTGTTGAGCATGCAGGTGGGCACCTCGCGGGCGTGGAACAGCTCGATCATCCGCGGCAGATGGGCGAGGTTCTCCGTCGTGCACGTGGTGATCACGCTCCACGCATCGTAGCCGCGCAGGGCGTCCATCGCCGTCAGCACCCGCGCGTGCACGCTGCGGCCGGACCAGGTATGGCGGGTCGAATCGGTGATCGCGGCTTCGGGACCGTCAAGCGAGAGGCCGATGCTGACCTCGCGGGCGGTGAGGAAATCGATCGCCGCCCGGTCGAGCAGCGTGCCGTTGGTCTGGAGGCCGAAGATGAAATCGTCGTCGAAGGTCTCGATGGCGGCGAACACCGCCTTGCGGTTCATCAGCGGCTCGGAACCGTGGAAGATGATCCGCGGCCGGCGCCCCTCGGGCATCACCGTCGCGAAGTAGCGACGCAGCTTGTCCAGTGCCGCCAGCAGCTTGTCTTGCGGCATATGCCCGCCGTCGCGACGCATCTTGCCGGGCAGGTAGCAATAGGTGCAGTCGAGATTGCAACGCTCGGTGGGGTTCACGTAGACAGCCGACGGCTTTAACCCGAAGCGCAGCGCATGCAGCTCGCGGGCGAAGTCACCGGCCTTCTCGCGGTAGGCGTCGAGCAACGGACCGCCGGCCAAGATGTCGGCAACCTGCGTCTTGTCCACCAGCGCCCAGAAGGCGGTGCCGGGATCAGTCAGCGCCATGTAACGGGCGTGACCGATGTCCACCGGCGTCAGAAGAGGTACCGTCATTTCACCTTTTTCCGATCCATCAGCACGTAGTGCGAGAGACCAACCCCGTCGGGGTTGCAGCTCTTGCGCACGGCGATGGTCGGTGCTGGCGCCGCCGGGGCGATGGGGACGGTTTGCTGGCGTTGCTTGGGCTTGGTTTTCTGCATGGTCGTCTCCTTGTGAAAGAGGATTATCGTGTTGCCGTCTTCATGCCCTTGCGGAAACGGTGCGTGAATGCGACGTCGTACAGCTTGGATTTTTTCAGCTCCGGCCACCGGCGCGCGCCCAGTGCAGGGCTCACGATAATCATGGCCTGGCTCGCGATCTTCTCAGCGCGGCACTTGTCGCGGATGTCGGCGAGCGTGCCGCGGACGATTTTTTCCTCCCCCGGCCAGCTTGCCTTGTGCACCACCAGCACCGGGCTGTCGTCACGCCAGCCGGCCGCGAGCAGCGCTTCTTTGACCTTGTGCAGCAGCGTGATGGAAAGAAACAGGCACAGCGTGCAGCGATGTCGCGCCAGCTCCTCCAGCGATTCGCCCGGCGGCATGGGCGTGCGGCCCTGGAGGCGGGTAAAGATCACCGTTTGCGTGACCTCGGGCAAGGTCAGGCTTTCGACCGCCGCCGCCGCAGAGGCCATGGCCGAGGATACGCCGGGTACCACGCCGACCTCGATGCCGGCGATATCCAGCGGCTGCACCAGCTCGATCAGCGTTCCATAGAGCGTGGGGTCGCCGGTCTGCAAGCGCACGACGGTGTCGTGCGCTTGCGCCTTGCCGATGAGCCACGCGCTGATCTGCTCCAAGGTCATCTCCTTCGAATCCGCGATCTCGCAGCCTGCCGGCGCGAAGCGCGTAGCGACTTCCGACACCAGCGAACCGGCGTACAGGATGGCGCCGGCGCGCGCGATCAGGTCGCGGCCCTTGACCGTGATCAGCTCCGGATCGCCCGGACCCGCGCCCACGAACCAGACCTTGCCCATGCTCGGCCTTACGCGAGCCTGAGCCCGTGCACCGCGAAGCAGAAGCGCACCCACGGCCGGTGCTCGTAGCGCTTGAGCAGCCGCAGGGTCGCATAGGTGAACACCGGCTCGAACGCGACCACCGCGAGATACGACGCGGCGAACGCCGCCCAGGCGGCGAACGGCGTGGCCACGTCGCCCGCCAGCAGCCAGAAGCCGACCATGGCGGTGACGCCGCCGTAGTACATGGCGTCGAGCCTCAGGATCGTGCGCCAGCCGATGCGGTGACCGTTGGTCGTCTCGCGCAGCGTGCGGCCAAGCGTGTAATGCACCGCGATCAGCGGCAAAACCAGCGACAGCGAGTTCACCGCGAGATGCACCAGGTCCGCCGGCTCGAACAGCAGGCCCTGCAGCAGCAGGCCGGCCGCGAATCCGAATAGTGTCGGGAGGAAGCCGAGCGTCAGGTAGATCGCCATGGCGCCGACGAAGTGCAGCTCCGACGGCCCAACGCCCACGTGGAAACTCTGCATGAAGAGCGAGAAGAATACTGCCGCGAGCAGCGTACGCAGAATGTCCGCCGGCCGCCGGAGCAGGTCCTTCGCGTACCAGCCCAGTACGCTCACGGCGCCGGCGTTGGCCAGCATGATTTTGGTCTGGGCGATGAAGCCGGGTTCGATGTGCATGACGATCTCCTCTGGGTGATTTCAGTTGACGGCATTTCCCGACCGCGTCGCGTCGGGCATGAACAGGCGCGCCGCTGCCTCGGGGTTCGACGGAAAATAAAGATGCAGATAGGCCGCGTGCAGCCGCCCGAGGCGGTACACCGGCTCGCCGCGCCGGCCGGCACGCGCGCCCTCGCTCCAGGCGACGGGCGCGAGCGGGCTCTCCATCCGCGAGTAGTGAAACGTATGGCCGCGCACCGTTCCCTCGGGCAGCGCGACGCAGTGCATCCCGAGACTCGCGAGCCGTTCCTGCATGACCGCGTGACCCGGTAGCAGGCTGAGCAGCTTCGCGCGCCGGCCGTGCACATCGGTGAGCGATTCGAGGAGATACAGCATCCCGCCGCACTCGGCGACTATCGGCTTGCCGGCGGCGTGGTGGGCGCGGATCGCGTCGGCCATGGTGCGGTTGTCTTCCAGCTCGGCGAGGTGCAATTCGGGATAGCCGCCGGGCAGATACAGCGCATCGACCTCGGGCAGAGTGTGGTCTGCGAGCGGCGAGAAGAAGAGAAGCTCCGCGCCGAGCGCGCCCAAGAGATCGAGATTGGCGCGATAGAGGAACGAGAATGCCGCGTCGCGTGCGCAGGCGATGCGCACCCCGGCCAGCCGCTTCGGCGGCGTCACCGTTTGCATCCTAGGCTCCGTAACCGGTGCAAATTCGGCCGGCGCGGGCAGCGTGTCGTTCGTCATGACGAGCGACGCGGCGGCGCGTTCGATGCGCATATCGAGATCGGCGATTTCCGTCGCCTGCGTCAGGCCCAGATGCCGTTCGGGCAGTGCGATCTCGGTCGCGCGCGGCAGCCAGCCGAGCAGGGGCAGCCCGGGCGGCAGGCTCTCGGCGAGCACCCGATGATGGCGCTCGCCGGCGAGGCGGTTGGCCAATACACCGGCAAAGGGAAGATCCTTACGATACGTCGCGAGCCCATGCGCCACGGCGCCGAAGGTCTGGGCCATGGCCGAGCCGTCGATCACCGCGAGCACCGGCAGGCCGAACCGGGCGGCGAGATCGGCGCTGGAGTTGTCGCCGTCGAACAGGCCCATCACGCCTTCAATCAGGATCAGGTCGGCCGCACCCGCCGCTTCATATAATAAGGATCGGCAGTGCTCCTCGCCGCCCATCCACAGATCGAGCTGATAGACCGGGTTGCCGGAGGCCCGCTCCAGGATCATCGGGTCGAGAAAATCCGGCCCGGTTTTGAACACGCGCACGCGCAGGCCCCGATCGCGGTAGTAACGAGCGAGCGCGGCGGTAACCGTGGTCTTGCCCTGGCCCGAGGCCGGTGCGCTGATCAACAGGGCCGGGCAGAGGCGCATGTTCTTTCCGTGACTCACCGATCACCGCCTCCCGGTCCAGCGCGGCGATGTATCCCGCGCGCACGGCGTGTTGCACCGAGCTCTCGTCTCGGGGAAGCAGCCTTCGATGCGGTGGAAGCCGCCGTTTAAGATCGGGAACGCCGTTGGCGGACAGCGTTTTTGCATGTTTTCCCCTCCGCGCGCGCCCGCGCGATAGCGTCCTGGCCGATCCGAAGGTCGTGGAGGGAAAAAACGAACGGGCGTGGTCAGAGAAGATCTGCGCGCCGTGTATCGCCCTCCGCGATATCCTCGTGGTATCGCTTCAGGCCGGTCTCCGGGCTTGCGAGCGGGTTTCCCCGGACCTGCGCCTTCCCGTGCCATTGCACAGTGGCGTGATGCAGATCCTTGACTCGTTTACCGTTGCGGGGGCAGCGCCGGACTGGTTCCATTCTGGAACGCACCGGCTTCCCGTTTCACCCCGTGGATGGATTACCCACGGGGAACCTGAAGCTTTACTAAAGATGCGCCGAGTCTATGCCGCGGGTGGCAAGCTGTCAAAACCCTGCATCACGACCCCAAAAGCAGCGGGGGTTCCGACGGTTCCGGTGAGAACCGCGCGGTGACAATACGCAACACGACGAGCGTGACGATCACCCCCAGACCGAGCAGCACCTTGCCGGGCGAGAACTCCCGGAACCATAAACCCATGAGCTCCGTGATGAGCACCACCAGCGCGGTGTCGAGGATGAAGGTCACGCGCACGCGCCCGAGATTCAGATAGATCTGCAGCGTGCGGACCACCTCGAGCAGGGCGAGGACGAGGAGCGCGTTGATGATCGTGCGCTCGGCGACCGCCGCCCAACCTTGTTCGAAGATCTCTTTGAGCCCGGACAGGATATTCACCACGCCCGCCGCCATCCACAGGCACAGCGCCACGATGAGCATGCCGGTGAGGATGCGGACCAACGAGGGATAGAGCGTGTCAGTAAAGAAGCCGATAGCCTCGCCGACTCTGGCGTCACTGCGCGACCGCATATCCATGGTATTTACCCCTTCCATCTATATATAAGACGTGCGGATATTAGCCGGTGCAGATGAATACGGGATTAAACCGGCGTGAAATCCTTCTGAAGGCATAGGCGGGACGATCGGTGGTCAGCCGCGGTCATGCCGGCCGCCCGGCGAGACCCTTGGCCCGAACGATCGCATGCCGACGCGCCTCGACCGTGGCGGCCAAGTCAGCGGGCGACAGCACGCCCTCGCCGCATGCATCGCACCAGTCCCCCGGTTGGTCGACCTCGACGGTGGCGCCGCGATACGAGAACGGCACCAATCGCGCCTCTCGCTTCAGTTGTCCTTTTCCGCAGACCGGGCACTTCACGACATTTCAGATCTTGGGCTCAAACGGGTTCTGATAATATCAAACTGCGAAAACACAACTAACTGATTGCAATATTTTAAATCTTTCGCCTGTAACTTGTGGGTTCAACCAAATCCCGAAAACGCCACTCTACCTCGCGATGGACCTGCACCATGATCGGCGACGAGCCCCGCGTTTCCATCGATTACCTAGCCGACCATCCCCGGTTCGTGCTCACGGTCGCGAAGTGGGTGTTCGACCACTGGGGGAAGATGTACCGCATGCAGTCGGTCGAGGAACAGATCGGGCGGCTCTCCGAACGGCTGAACAAGGACGCCTTCCCGATCGCCTTCGTCGCGCTGGTCGACGGCAAGCCCGTCGGCACGGCGAGCCTCAAGCTCCGCGAGATGACTACCTATCCCCATCTCGAGCACTGGCTCGGCACCGTGTACGTCGACGAAAAGTTTCGCGGCCACGGCATCGGCACCGCACTTGTCGTATGGGCAACGAGGGAGGCGAAGCGGCTCGGCGTGGAGACGCTCTACCTGCATACGCCGGACAAGGCGAGCTTCTACCGGCGGCTTGGATGGGAGCCGATCGAGAGACCGGTCTACTTCGGCATGCCCGTCGTTGTCATGAGAAAGGTCTTGCGCGTGGTAGAAGAGAAATGATCGTATCGTCCGTCGCCGACGAAAGGTAGAAGTTTCTGGCATCGCGCGTCAGGCAGGATGCACAACGAGCGCCGCTCTGCTGAATTCTTTCGGGTTCGTTTAACTTTGAAATCCTGACTCTTGTCATGGAATGGGATACCCAGCAGGTATCCCGTTAAATTCATGCAACTTAGCGGATTCAAGCCCTCCCAGATTCATGGAACTGGTCTAAACTCTAGGTTTAATCGCCTCCCCTTAGAATATAAGTAGGCGATATCTTCCGGTCTTCTTCATTATTTAAGCGACGAGAGTTTCAGGCGTCTGCCGAACCCCTGGAGGCAAGGGAATGTGCCCCTATACCAAGACTAAAGGTATCGAGTCTCTTTCCAGACCACCGGATACGTTCCTGCCGGACGAATACGGTTGCGCGGCAGCGTGTTCCTTTGCACCTACCCATGCAACCTGGGAGGTCGAGGAATGATACGGGTATCGTCTACTCCCTTGATTGCGTGCGCCCAGGCTGCGGCGGCCTTCGCGATGCTCGTTGGCGGGCTGGTGCTGATCGGCGGCTGGGCACTCGACATCGCCGCCCTGCGCAGCGTGCTTCCCGGCCTCGCCACCATGAAGGCCAACACCGCGCTCGGTCTGGCCGGCGCCGGCACCGCGTTGTGGCTGCTGCGGGAAGGCGCCGGCGGGTGGCGTCGCCGCGCAGGCTTGGCCTGCGCGGGGATCGCGGTCTTGATCGGGGTGCTCACGCTCGCGCAGTATGCCTTCGGCTGGAATCTCGGCATTGACGAGTTGCTGTTCGCCGATCCTGAAAGCCTGGCAGCGGGCACACCGCCCGGGCGGCCGGCACCGAATACCGCCCTCGCCATCCTGTTGCTCGGTCTCGCGCCGTTGTTCCTCGATTACGAGACCCGCCGCGGTCGCCGGCCGGCGGAAGGACTGACGCTCGCCGCGGGACTGATCGCTTTCCTCGGCCTGCTCGGCTACGCCTACGGGGTACGGTCGCTTTACGGCGTCGCGCTTTATTCCTCGATGGCCGTGCATACCGCGTTCGTCGCCCTGCTGCTCGCGCTCGGCGTTCTCTTTGCCCGACCGCGACGCGGCCTGATGGCGGTCGTCACGGGCGACAGCGCCGGCGGGTACATGGCGCGGCGGCTCCTGCCCACGGCCCTGATCGTGCCGCCGCTCCTGGGCGGCATCCGGTTGATCGGCGAGCGCGCCGGGCTGTACGGCCTGGAGTTCGGTTTAGCGCTGTTCGCTGCCTCGAACGTCGTGGTGTTCACCGCCCTTGTCTGGTGGAACGCACATCTGCTGGCGCGCCTCGACCGGCAACGGCACGGCGTGCTGGAGGAACTCCGGCAGGCGAACGAATCGCTGGAACAGCGTGTCGCCGAGCGTACCGCGGCGTTGCAAGGGGAAGTCGTCGAACGCCGGAAGATCGAGCAGCGGTTCCGCGGCCTCTTCGAGTCCGCGCCGGACGCCATCGTCGTCAGCGAACCCGGCGGCAGGATCGTGCTGGCGAACTCGCAGGCGGAGCAGTTGTTCGGCTATACCCGGGAAGAACTGGTCGGACAAACTATCGAGCTGCTCGTCCCCGAGCGTTTTCATGCCGCGCATCTGACCCACCGCGCCGGGTATGTCGCCGAACCGCGCACGCGCATGATGGGTGCAGGCATGGAGCTGTTCGCGCAGCGCAAGGACGGCAGCGAATTCCCCGTGGGCATCAGCTTGAGTCCGATCCAGACCGAGCAAGGAACGCTCATCTTCAGCGACATCCGCGACGTCAGCTGGCGCAAGAAGACCGAACGCGAGCTGCGAGCGAGCGAGGCGCGTTTCCGCGCCGTGTCCGAGACCGCGAACGACGCCGTGATCACCGCGGACCGCGAGGGGAACATCGTCTATTTCAACCGGGCGGCGGAACGCATCTTCGGTTACAGCGTCGACCAAGCGGTCGGCCAGTCGCTCACGCTGCTCATGCCCGAGCGTTTCCGGGCGTCCCATGGCGAGGGACTGAAGCGGTTTCTCTCGACCGGCGAGGCGCACGTGGTCGGCAAGACGGTGGAACTGGCCGGCCGGAGACGCGAGGGAGCCGAGTTTCCGCTGGAGCTGTCGCTCGCGAGCTGGAAGGTCGGCGAGGAGACGTACTTTACCGGGCTGGTGCGCGACATCACGCGACGCCGCCAGGCCGAGCAAGACATCCGGCAATTGAACGACAGTCTGCGGGAGCGGGCCGCCGAGCTGGAGGTCGTCAACAAAGAACTCGAGGCCTTCAGCTATTCGGTCTCGCACGACCTGCGCGCGCCGCTGCGCGCCATCGACGGTTTCAGCCGCATCCTGCTCGCCGAACATGCCGGCGCGCTGGACGCAACGGCCCGCGACCGCCTGGCGCGCGTGCGCCGCGCCGCCCAGCACATGGCGGCATTGATCGACGACCTGCTCAAGCTCTCGCGCGTCACGCGCGCCGAGTTGAGCCTGGAGGAAGTGGACCTCGGCGCGCTCGCGCAAGCGGTCGCGGAGGGATTGCGCGGGCAGGACCCGGCGCGGACCGTGCGTTTCGACATCGCCCGGGGGCTCGCGGCGCGCGCCGATCCCCGCCTGCTGCGCGTCGCGCTTGAGAACCTGCTCGGCAACGCCTGGAAGTTCACCGGTCGCCGGGCCGAGGCGCACATCGAATTCGGCGCGACCGAACGGGACGGCCAGGCGGCCTATTTCGTGCGCGACGACGGCGCCGGCTTCGACATGGCCTACGCCGACAAGTTGTTCGGCGCGTTCCAGCGGTTGCACGACGCCGCCGAGTTCCCCGGCACGGGCATTGGCCTAGCCACGGTACAGCGCATCGTGCACAAGCACGGCGGGCGCGTCTGGGCCGAGGCGGCCGTGGACCGGGGCGCCACGTTCTACTTCACGCTCGCACAGGAGGGCGTTTATGGATGAAAAAGTGATCTTGCTGGTGGAGGACAACCCGGACGACGAGGCACTGACGCTGCACGCGCTCGCGACCAATAACATCAAGAACCAGGTGGTCGTGGCGCGCAACGGCGTCGAGGCGCTCGACTACCTGTTCGGCACGGGCGTGCACGCCGGGCGCGACGTGCGCGACCTGCCGGCGGTGGTGCTGCTCGACCTGAAGCTGCCGAAGGTGGACGGCCTGGAGGTGCTCAAACGCATCCGCGCCGACGAGCGCACGCGCGTGTTGCCGGTGGTGATCCTTACCTCCTCGCGGGAGGAACAGGACCTGGCCAACGGCTACCGTTTGGGCTGCAACAGCTACGTGCGCAAGCCGGTGGACTTCGACGAGTTCACGCAGGCGTCGCGCCAGCTCGGGCTGTATTGGTTGCTCTTGAACGAGTCGCCGCCGCGTTAGGGCGGTTGGGGGTCTCGCCATGGAGACGGACATGCCGCTGCGCGCGCTGATCGTCGAGGACTCGGAGGACGACGCGCTGCTGCTGGTGCAGCACCTGCGGGAGGGCGGCTACGCGCCGCGCTGGCGGCGCGTGGACACGCCCGAGGCCCTGGCCGCGGCGATCGAGGCCGAAGAATGGGACATCGTCTTCGCTGACTACACCATGCCGCGCTTCAGCGGCACCCGGGCGCTGGCCCTGATCCGCGAGCGCGGTCTCGACATGCCGTTCATCTTCGTCTCGGGCACGATCGGGGAAGAGATCGCGGTGCAGGCGATGAAGTCGGGCGCGCACGACTACGTCATGAAGAACAACACCAAGCGCCTGCTGCCGGCGATCGAGCGCGAGCTGCGCGAGGCGCAACTGCGGCGTGGGCGCAAACGCGCCGAGGAAGCGCTGCGTCTGCTGCAGACCGTCACCCAAGCCGCGGCCGAGGCCGGCGACGTGCCCGCGGCGCTGACCGTGACCCTCGAGAAGGTCTGCGAGACCGCCGGCTGTGCCCTGGGGCAGGCCTGGCTCCCGCGCGCCGACGGAGTGGCGATCGAGTGCAGCCCGGCCTGGTACAGCCGTGGCGGCAACCGCGTGGGGTTTCGTACCGCGAGCCTCGGTTTCGCGTTCGCGCCCGGCGAGGGGCTGCCCGGGCGCGTGTGGGCCACGCGTCAACCGGCGTGGGTGTCGGACGTGACGCAGGACGATAACTTTCCGCGCGCGCCGTTCGCCCGCGAGGCGGGACTCAAGGCCGCGCTCGGCGTCCCGGTGACGGCCGGCGAGGAGGTGCTCGCGGTGCTCGAGTTCTTCCTGGACAAACCGCGCCCGCAGGACGCGCAGACGGTCGACCTCGTCGCCGGCGTCGCGGCGCAGCTCGGGAGCGTCCTCCAGCGCAAGCGCGCCGAGGAGCGCCTGCACTATCTTGCCCACCACGACGCCCTCACGGGCTTGCCCAACCGCGTGTTGTTCACCGACCGCCTCAAACAGGCGTTGGTCGAGGCCGCCCGGCGCGAGCGCCTGGTGGGGGTTGCGTTCCTGGATCTCGACCGCTTCAAGACCATCAACGACAGCCTCGGCCACGGCATCGGCGATCAGTTCCTCAAGGCCGTGGCCGAGCGCCTGGCGCGGTGCGTGCGCGAGGGCGATACCGTGGCACGGCTCGCCGGCGACGAATTCACCTTGATCCTGGCCGACATGGGTCACGCTGACCACGCTGCGCACGTCACGCAGAAGGTTCTCGATAGCCTCGCGCAGCCGTTTAGCGTAGCCGGGCACGAGCTCTACACCAGCGCGAGCCTGGGCGTCACGCTTTACCCGCTCGACGACGGCGACGTAGAGGGGCTGTTGCGCAATGCCGACATCGCCATGTACCGCGCCAAGGAGCGCGGCGGCAACACCTGCGAGTTCTACGCCGCCGACATGACCGCCAAGGCGCAGGCGCGGCTCGCGCTCGAGAACGCCCTGCGCCGGGCGCTGGAGCGCAGCGAGTTCCTGCTGCACTACCAGCCGGTGGTGGACCTGAAGAGCGGGCGGATCGCGGGAATCGAGGCGCTCGTCCGCTGGCGCCACCCGGAACGCGGGCTCGTTCCCCCGGCCGAGTTCGTCCCGGTCGCGGAAGAGACCGGCCTCATCGCGCGCCTCGGCGAGTGGGTGTTGCGCGAAGCCTGCGAGCAGTGCCGGCGCTGCGAGCACGGGGCGGACGGAACGCCGCCGCGCCTGGCCGTGAATGTCTCGCCGCGCCAGTTCCAGCAGGGCAGTCTCCTCAAGACCGTGACGCGCGCGCTCGAGGACACCGGCTTCGACCCGCGGCGGCTGGACCTCGAGATCACCGAGACGCTGCTGATGCAGAACGCCGAGAGCGTGCTCGCGGCCATGCGCGAGCTGGGACAGCTCGGGGTGCGGTTCTCCGTGGACGACTTCGGCACCGGCTACTCGAGCCTCGCCTATCTCAAGCACCTGCCCATCGGCCACGTCAAGATCGACCGCTCGTTCGTGCGCGACATCCCCGCCGACACCAACGACGCGGCCATCGTCACGGCCATCCTCTCCATGGCGCACAGCCTCGGCATCCAGGTGATCGCCGAAGGCGTGGAGACCGAGGCGCAGTTTGAGTTCCTGCGCGCCCGGGGCTGCGACGCGATCCAGGGTTTTTACTTCAGCCCACCATTGCCGGCGGAGGAGTTGGCGTTATTGCTGAAGGTAGGAAGGCCGCCGCTATAGCGATAAAGGTTGCAGCTACGCAAGGACATGCGCGCGCCAAAGGAACTGCGCCGGAGGATTCGGTCGAGCGCCGATCTCCCGATTTATAGTCAGCCGAAGCGCCTGCACAGTTCGTCCATATCTTTGCGACAGATTTTTCGAAATCGCATCGAAGCCGGAGCGACTGATGTAAAATAAAAATCATAACCTTCTCTAGCGGTTGCGCATCGCTCTGCATGTTCCGCCCCGCCACCGGCGAACCCGATCAACCAAACAAGGATGGTGATGAAACGTTCTTGGCCGAATGCCGGGTGTAGCAGCACGCACTCGCAGTCAGGTGGGAGCGGCGCGTCTCGAGCCGGCGCAGCTCGGCCGCATCATCGTCGCGCGTTTTCTGGAGCTGCCCCTGCGCGCCTTCGAGCGGCGCGTGCACGCGCTGGAGCAAGCACCGGACTTCCGCGCCCTCGACGGGATTTTGTACGTCGGCCGCCTCACGGGTCTGGCGCCGCTTCGCGCGCGCGGCACGACCGGCAATCGGCTATTGGGCGTCATTCACGTTGACGGCGACAAGCTTGCTTTCCGGTATGCCAGCCCCGCCTTCGACTGCGTGTACCTCTTCGACGAAACGGCGGTCGCCGAACGTGCGGCGAAAAGCCGCACGACGGCCCGGCTGATCGGCAATCTGCGCTTGGTCAACACCCGCAATCGGCTGACCCACGCCGTGGTTCAAACATTAATGGGAGCACAAACCGAATTTCTCCTGAGCGGCGACCCGTTGGGATTGCGTGCCCTCAGCCAAGCGGCGCTGGCGCGGCGGCTGCGAACGGACGGTGTCTGCCCGGTGGACGCGGACCCGAGCCGCCTCTCGCGGCTGCTGCGCTACCTTACGGTGCGCCTGCCCGATGGAGAGATCGCACCGTTGCGAAGCCTCTGTCCGGCGGCACGGACCTTGCACCGGTATTACGTCGGACAGATTCTCCGGCAGGAACAGGCAATACTGATCGAGGACGAAACGCTCGTGCCCATGACCGACCGGGAGATCGCGCGCGCAGCGCTGCGTCAGTTCGACGCACGGCTACTCACGCGGACGGTTTCCTACATCCGCCACGACCTCGGCATCCCGGCCGCGCGCGAGCGGCGCCATCGTTCCAAATACCTAGCCGCCACGGTCGGATTCTCCCCGGTCCTGCCCCTGAGCGAGGAGGTCCTGCGTGTGAGGGTACCGCCGGGGCCGGGGGTCTACGAGCTGCGCTGCGACCGGGCAGCGCCGGATACGTGTCCTATAATCTACCTCGGCAGCGCGCGAAACTTGCCGAAGCGCCTCGTGGAGCACCTGCGAGGATACAGCGGCAACGCGCTGTTACGGCCGTTCGTCGAGGAAGGTGTCCGTTTCCGCTATCTGCGGGTGGCCGAGGGCTGGCGCGAGGTCGAGCGCGCGGTTTATCGAGCGTACTGCGCGACCTTTGATGGTCCGCCGGCGTGCAACCGGCTAAGTCCGTGAACGGACGCACGGTCGACAACAAGAAAAGGGGGTATCAAGTACATGGAAAGAACCTTGCGCAAGCAAGCAAGCAAGCAAGCCTGACGTCCACGCCGTTTCGCACGGCCTAGGCCGGCGGGAAGACGTAGCGATGAAGGAAGCGTTTGCCGCCGCGTCCGCGTGCGATGTAATCGGCGCGCGTTCCACGACCTGAGGCGAACGGTCGTGGCGTCGTCGGTGTCAGGTTCCCCGTTTCCGCTCGTCACACTGCGCGCGCGGCTGCTCGTGCTGGTGGTGCTCACCGTGCTGCCGGTGCTCGCCATCCTCGTCTATACCGGACTCGAACAGCGCCGCGTGGCGGCCGACGACGCGCAGGAACACGCGGCGTTGATCGCGCGCCTCGTGGCGGACGATTACCGGCGGCTCCTCGACGATGGACGCCAGCGGCTTTCGCTCCTCGCGGCCGTTCCCCAAGTCGCGGACGCCGACCCCGGATCCTGTCCGGCGCTGCTCGCGCGATTCCTTCATAAGGATGATGCGCGCTTCGCCAACTTCGGCGTCATCGGACGCGACGGGCGCGTGCGCTGCAGTGCCGTGCCCGTGAAAGGACCGGTGAGTACCGCTGATCGGCCTTACTTCAGGCGGGCGCTCGAAACGCGCACCTTCGCCGTCGGCGAGTTCCAGATCGGACGCATCACGCGCGCGCCGGTGCTCGTCCAGGCCCTTCCGGTCCTGGACGCGTCCGGCGCGGTCAAGAGCATGGTCTTCGCGGCCGTCAAGCTCGCCTGGCTCGGCGAGCTCGCGCGCGGGACCGGGCTGCCCGAGGGCGTCACCGTCACCGCGCTCGACGCGCGTCTTACGATCCTCGCGCGTTATCCGGATTCGGGGAATCTCGTCGGCGAGCGCGTGCCGGAAGGGCCGCTGGCGCGCCACCTCGCGGCGCCCGAGAAAACGGGCGTGGAGGAGTTCGAGGACCTCGACGGCGTGCGGCGGTTGTTGGCCTTCGTGCGCCTCGATGACCGGCCGGCCGGCCCGGGCCTGCTTGTCGCCGTGGGTGTCCCGGTAGAGCTCGCCTACGCCCGTGCCGCTGTCGCCACCCAGCGCAATCACGCGCTGCTCGCCTTCATCACCACGCTTGCGCTCGCGACGGCATGGCTCGGTGCGGACCGGTTCGTGCTGCGCCGCCTCGATGCCGTGACCGCCGCCGCCCGCCGCCTAGAAACCGGTGATCTCGCGGCACGCACCGGCCTGCCGAAGCGGGACGACGAGATCGGCCAGCTCGCCGGCGCGTTCGACGGCATGGCCGAGACGCTGGCGCAGCAGGTTACCCGGGTGGCGGCCTTGAACCGCGTATACACCGTGATCAGCCGCATCAACGGTGCGATCATGCGCCTGCGCGACAAGGATGCGCTGCTTAACGAGGCTTGCCGGACCGCGGTGGAGGCGGGCGGCTTCCGCCTCGCATGGATCGGCCTGCCCGACCCGAAGGCCGGCGAGGTTCGCCCCGTCGTCCAGGCCGGCGAGGGCGCGGCTTATCTCGACGGCCTTCGGATCGCGCTCGATGTGGATACGCCCGAGGGCCGCGGGCCCGTGGCCACGGCGCTGCGCGAGGGGCAGACCCAGGTGTGCAACGACATCGAGCACAACCCGCGCATGACGCCGTGGCGCGAGCGGGCGCGCGCGTTCGGGCTGCGCTCCCTAATCGCGCTGCCGTTGCGCCTCGAAGGCAAGACGGTGGGGGCGTTCAACCTGTACGCGCCGCAATCCGGATTCTTCGACCAGCAGGAGGTGCGTCTGCTCGAGGAGCTCGCCGCCGACACCTCGCTCGGGCTCGAACGCATCGAGAAGGCGCAACAACTCAGCCACCTCGCCAATTACGACACCCTGACGGGGTTGCCCAACCGGACGCTGTTCGAAGACCGGCTGCACCAGGCGCTGGCACGGGCGCGGCACACGCGGCGCCCCGTGGCGGCGCTGGCTGTGCGCTTGGAGAACGTGCGCCAGGTGTCCGGCGCCCTCGGCCGGCACGTGGGCGACGCGCTGCTGCGGGAAGTGGGCGCGCGCCTGGCCGTCGCCCTGCGCCCGGGAGACACCGTGGCCCGCCTGAGCGGCGCGAACTTCGGTGTGATCCTGGCCGATCTCGCGCGTTCGCAGGACGTGACGCTGGTGGTGCGCCGCCTGCTGGACGACATCCCCGAGGCGCTCGTCGTCGAGAAGGAGAAGGTCGTGCTGGCGCTGCGCGTGGGCGTGGCCGTCTATCCGGCCGACGGCGAGGACGGCGAGGCGCTCCTGCGCAACGCCGAACTCGCGCTGCACGAGGCGAGCGAGGAATCCGCCGAACACCTCGCCTTCTACTCCGCCGAACTCGGCGAACAAACGAAGGAGCGTCACCGCATCGAACAGGAACTGCACGGCGCCATCGAGCGCGGCGAGCTGGCGTTGCACTACCAACCCGTCGTCGAACTCGCCACCCGCCGGGCCATGGGCCTGGAGGCACTCCTGCGCTGGGAGAGCCCGGCGCTCGGCGCAGTCCCGCCGGACAAGTTTATCCCGGTGGCCGAGCAGACCGGTCTGATCGTCCCGCTCGGCGAGTGGGTGATCGAGACGGCCTGCCGCCAGGCCATGCGGTGGGCGGACGCGGGGTTCGCCAGGCTGCGCGTCGCGGTCAACGTCTCGGCGAGGCAATTGCACGACATGGGTTTCGTCGAGCGAGCGCGCACCGCACTGCAAAGGGCCGGGTACGACCCGAAACGCGCCGCCTTGGCGCTCGAGATCACGGAATCCGAGCTGATGCACGACCCCGAACAGGCGATCGATCTCCTGAAACAGCTCAAGGAGCTTGGATTGCTCGTTTACGTCGACGACTTTGGCACCGGCTATTCTTCGCTCAACTACCTCAGGCGGCTGCCGGTGGACGTTCTCAAGATCGATCAATCGTTCGTGCGCGACCTCGGCAAGGCCCCCGAGACCCTGACCGTGGTGAAGGCGATCGTCGCGCTCGCCGGCAGCCTCGGGCTCGAAGTGGTGGCGGAAGGGGTGGAGACGCGCCAGCAGCGCGACATCCTGCGCAAGTTGCGCTGTCGCTTGGGCCAAGGCTATTTCTTCAGCCGGCCGCAGCCGGCGGAAGACATCGAGGCGCTGCTGAACCAAGCCAAGCCGCGCAAACGCTGAGGGAGGCGCTCACCGCCGCAACGGGCCGCGCGCTGGCCGCGGCCGTCCCGTGGACTAGACTTTAAACAAGGGATTCCACCGCAGCGATGCTCGCACTGGCCCTCAAGGACGGCCAGACCGTCAGGATTTCCCCCGACGAAACCCCGGATCCGGCGACCCCGGCGGGAGAACTCTTCCGGGACGGGGCCATCGAGGTGACGGTGGTCCGCCACGAAAGCGGCCGGGTGTGGCTCGCGTTTCGCGCGCCTCGCGAACCCCTCATCCTGCGCACCAGGCTGCCGTGGCGAGGCGGCTAGAGCGCATCTCGCACGCTGGCGCCACGTCTTTCCTCGTGAATTCCGCTGCGATTGCCTCAGGCCGCACACCGGGTGCATAGTATCCGGACACAACACGAACCGACAGGGAGGTACCATGAAGAAGCTAATCGCCGTTCTCGGGCTGGCGCTGGTTGTCTTCGCGGGTGCCGTGTCCGCGGATCAATCCGTGCGCGGTTACTACCGCAACGACGGCACGTACGTGCAACCGCACTATCGTTCGTCTCCCGACCGTTCCTACAACAACAACTGGAGCGTGTCGCCCAACGTCAATCCCTACACGGGTGAACGGGGCGCGCGTCAGCCCACCTACAACGACCGCCCTCCCAATAATTCCTGGGACAACGGCTACAACAGCAATCGACGTCGCTGGTAGCCAGCCTCGTCTGCCCAATTGCGTCGGGCGGACAGACGCGTTCAGTCGACTCGCACCTGAAGGAGCAACGACATGGCCAGTTACTACGTCAACAAGAACGCGCAGCTCAACGGCGACCACGAAGTGCACGTGACCGGATGCTCGTTCATGCCCGATGCGGGCAACCGGATCTACTTGGGAGATTTTTCGAACTGTCGGGACGCGGTGAGGGAGGCGAAGAAGCACTACCCCCAGTCCAACGGTTGCTATTACTGCTCAAGGGATTGTCATACCGGGTAGCTAGAATCGGGCACTTTCCCTGTTTGGGCGTTCGTTACGGAACGGAGCGCCGCCCAGCCTCGCCGGGGCTTTACCCGTCGGTGTGGATGCCGATTTTGACGGCCCACCACTTCCATTTCGGGACGTAGCGGACTGAATCGAACGTGTCCTTGCCCGGGATGTTCTTGAGGACTTCCTCGTGGAACGTGCCGTCTGCCATCGAGAGCCGGCCACCTCTGTCCTTGTACCAGCACTCCCAGTTCTTTTTATCTCGCACCGTGCAGCTTGTAAGCGTTGCTGGAGATCCGGTATCCGTCCAGTAGGCGACCTCTTGTCGATCAGGGGATACCCGGTACGTGATCGACGGCAGGTTGATGCATTTGCCTTCCTCGCCCGTGTCCTTCCCGCAGAAGACCGAGTACACAGTGATCTCGGAAGAAAAGGGATTCAGGTCAAAGGACCACAGCGCGACCGCAATCAACAAGACGACCGCTATCGAACCCCAGACAGCATTACTTCTCCTGTTCATGACGGTAATGGACAGTGCGCCAGACAGCTTTATTTCTTCTTCGGTGCCACGTTCTTTCGCGTGCTTCCGTCGGTCGCATTGAGTTGCCTGAGCATCTCTGCCTTCGAATCGAAATGCTGGCCGGCCAATGGTCCCCGGTGGCAGTGGTAGCCGCCCGCTTTCCGGTTGTGGTGGCACCCGTAGCTGTCGAGCCCACCACCATGGGCCCATGCGCCGCTCGTGCCCAGTAAACAAAGTGCACCGAGGGCTACGAGAATCGTGTATTTCTGCATGGAGATTCCTCCTACAACGCGCACGCCTGCTCGACTTTGACCGTGAACTCACAGGCTTTCGGCGGATTGGCCTGCCAGAGATGCGCGTCGAGCTTGGCGCTGCAGCCGGCGTCCTCGATCAGGCCGCGGGTTTTGTCTTTCGTGCACAAGAGGACGATGGCGTGGCGGTCTTGGCTCATCGCCTTGACGGTGTAATTCTCGAACGGTTTGAGCAGTGACGGGTCGTGCTGCGTGGCGAGCCTGAGCAGTTCTTGCTCGCCAATTCCCGGCTGGGGGTCCTCGTAGCGCACCGTGGCTTCGACTGCGGCGCTCAGCTTCGTCAGTGCCGAGGCGAGCCGATACATTTCCTCTTCGTCCGCCCCGCTGACACGGCAACCGGCGACAAACGTGAGCGCAACTACGAAAAGAACGATCTTGGCGCGCATGGGTCAGCTCCAGAAAACGTGGCGACCGGCGGGATCCCTGCCGGTATCGAGATTCCAGTTTCCGATCCGCGTGGCGTAGTCCTCGTCGTTTTGCAGGACGCCGGCGGCGACCCAGCCCCACACCTGCCCGACGTTCCCGATTGCCCGGTCGAAGATCTGGTCGTAGTGCAGGCGTCCGTTCGGGATGGCGAGGTCCTCGATGTACTCTTTCATGTCCACCTCGTCGCGCGTGGGATAGGTGAGGCCCTGGTCCACGGCGACGTGACGCGCGAACGGCAGGAGCTTCTCGCCCTCTTCGGCGAAGTTGTCGACGACGAGCTTGAAGCCGCGGTGCCACTTGTCGAAGTTGGGGGCGTTGGCGGCGTGGTCCTGGGGATGCACGTCACGCAGCATGCCCTCCCACAGGGTACGGACGTCGGCATCGAGCGCCTTGGCGCCGTCACTCCCGCAGGCGCCGATGCCCGCATCCAGGTGCTCGGCGAGGCCGATGCCACCGAGGTTGAGCCGCCGGAAGATATAAGCGTCCTGGTTCATCTCGCAGACGCGGTGATGTTTCTTGTTCTGTTCGTAGGGGCCGACCTTGAGTTCGACCACGGGATGGATGGTGACGTCGGTGGCGACGTGCGCGGCGTAGCCGAGGAGCCACGCCAGACACTTCTGCTGCGCCGATCCCTGCAGTGCCCGCAGCCGCCGCACGCCGGCGTGGATCATCTCGCCCGTGCGGGTGTAGTGCATGGCATCCGCCCAAGCCGCCGCCCCTTTGTCGCCGACGGCGAGGTAGGGGTAGTCGGGACTCACGGCGCCGAGCTCGCTGTACTTGAAGTACTTGAGCACGGCGGCCTTGGCCGCATTCGGGAAACCGGCGATGGCGTCGAGGCGCGCCGGCTCCTTGAGGACGTTCACCAGCGTGATGTGGGTGTAGGCGCCGGGCACGTTCTTAATAGCAGTCCGGTAGGTCGTCGAGGTTGTTCTTGGATGTTGTGTCCTTGTCAGTGCGGAGATATTTTCCGTATGGACCTTTGACCACGTGCACGTTCGCGCGAATACCTCCTGGTAGCATGACATAGTACGTGTGCGCTTTACTTTCGATGTCGTTGATCGCATCCTGCTTGGCGCGTGGCGACCAGTAATTCCCTGCATTGCAAAGCGCCAGGATATCGCCGTCCTTGTCCTTCTTGGTCTGCCTCACTTCGCGGTCCGCCATAGAGCCTCCCTTGCGTTAGTTGATGGTGAAACTTGTCCGCGTACCGCGCGCTTCCGCGGCGCGCTAGTTACAGTTCTCCAGAATCTGCTGCACCTTCTCGCCCTCGGCCTCGGTCATCTCGAGCTCCCAGTCGCGCTTGATCTTGGTCCAGATCCTCACGTACTCGCAGTGGTAGGCGGCGTTGGGCGGCATGTACCGGTCCGGCCCCTTGTCGGCTTTCTTGCGGTTCTCGGAGGCCGAGACGGCCAGGAGGTGCTTCTCGTACTGGAGGTAGTTGGCGTACTGCTTCTTGCGCTCGGCCGACCAAGTCCAGGCGCCGGACTCGTGGGCGTTCTTGAGCGGCACCACGTGGTCGACGTCGAGGTCCTTGGGGTTGGTGAAGGTCTTGCCGGTGTAGGGATCCTTCCAGGCGCTTGCTTCCACCTTGCAGTGGTCCTCGTCCTGGTAGGCGACCTTGGCGTCGGCGTCGCGGATCAGGACCTCCTGGCGGGTGTCCTGGCAGTCGCCGTCCTCGTCGATCCAGTGCTTGTAGAACGTGCGCTTGTAGGCGACGTAGCCGGGGTGCTGGCCCTTGTAGCGGCGGACGTAGGACTGGTAGATCCAGCCCTTCTCGTTGGCCCCGGGGAGGTTTACCTGGTAGTAGCCCTTGGTCTTGGCTCCCGAGGCGAGCTTAAGGAGATAGGGACTGCGCTCGGCGGGGTCGACGGTGACAAGCTTCTCGGACTTCTTCGAGGGCTCCTTGTAGACCGCGGTCTCGCGACGGACCTCGAGATAGTCGGCAAGTCCCGCAAGCGGGAACAGGACGAGCCAGGCGACCGTGAGTAAACGAATCCTTGTCATGTTCGCCGTCCCTGGTTTCGTCTTAGCCTTTGGCCTTCACTTCCTTGGTCGCCTGCAATTGCCTCAAGGCCGCGCTCTTGGTGCCCATGACGTCGTGGAAGAGCTTGATCGAGGCCTTGCTGCCGCCGGCGATGATGGCGGCTGTTATTGCGTAGCCCCACCAGGTGGTGGTGTCGGAGTGGAACAGGACGCTCAGGGCGTCGAAGTTCCAGTAGCGCACCACGAGCAGGGACACGACGAAGGCGATGGGCTCCTTGAGGCCCCTCTGGGCGAGTTGCTTGACGAAGAGGCGGTGCTCGAAGAGGAGCGAGAGCGCGCGCTCGATGAAGAAGGACAGGACGACGATGGCGGCCAGGACCTCGGCGAGGACTTCCCAGTCGATCCGGAACAAAGACGGATCTTCCATACCCCACCTCCCTTGGGTTGTTGGTTTGGCGGGTATCCTACCGGCGACCGGAACTGCTGTCTAATCTCGGGAAAAACCTCACCAGACCTCGCATCCATGGGTGGACATCGGTCTATTTCCGGTTGCCGCTTATGCGCTTATGTTTGGGAACCTCTTTTCGGGAGATTCCCAAGCGGTGTCATGGGCGATGTTTTCCTGTGGCGTGATTTGGCTGACTCATCAACACGGATATCCCGTGCGGTTGGTGATAATAAAATTACCGGTAATTTTTTAATGCGGCATCGCAACCGTGATGTCACGGTGAACTAACAATAACGTTACACATCTAAGAATGACTGCTTCGCTTATGTCTCTGGCTTGAACGCTGTGCCAGCGCCTCTTCGACCAGCGCGCGAAGCTCTCCCGCGCGGGAGTTCCCGGAAAACTTCGTTTCTTTTTCGATCGTACGCAACGTTTGCTTGGACAGCGTCAGTTCAACGCGGATATTTCCTAAAGCATCGAGACGTGCACGGTGCCGCGATGCGAGTTCACGTGCAGTGAGTCTACGATTGCCGAGGATACGCCGCCGCCCCATTTAGAGCGTCCCACCGACCAAAGCTGACAAACGAGCTTCATTAAAATAACCTTCTTGTTCGCCTTTCGAGTTAGCCGTGAGTAATGCCTGACGTAAGGCATCCAGCTGCGAAGGCAATTTGCCCAGCCGCGTTAAAGTCTCTTTGTCCCATGGCGAAAGGGGCGTACGGGAAGGAAGTTGATCGAGCGCAAATGCGTCCATTCCGGCAACGCTCCACGCCAAACCCCGATCTTCCCAAAGACCGATTACTCTTGCGACGATTTCAATACCGGCCGGGTCCGGGTCACACGCAATAACGGCATGGGTGGGTGCACGATCCAACAGCGTGCCAACGGCGTCCAACCACCAAGTGGGGGCGTAACCTGGTACCCAAAGTAGCCCTACGTTTGGTCGCAAGGCACAGGCTTTATCGAAAACCGTCCTGTTCTCAAGGATGATCCAGGCTGTGGGTGTGGTCACCTTGGCCGCGTGAATAATGGCTGACGCTGGAAGACCAATCGGTCCGTGGGCAATCGACACATCAAGCATGCACTGCTGCCCGTCGGAGATGGCAAACGTGCCACCCACGAGCAACAACGGAACATGTTCGACGATGCCCGAAGGTTCGAGAACACCGTTCGTTTCCAGCCATCGCCAATCGGCATCTTCGATTCCCTTCGTGTGTCCCGTTGCGAAAAGCGCGAAGTCACGCCGCGTCCCTGACCTGCCATTTTCAAGCCAACGATCAAGATGCGGGATCAGGCGGGCTCTCCGCAACCTGACATCGAGGCGGCCTGTATCAAGCTGGGTTTGCAACTTATGCGTCAGCGCCGTACGTCCTTCGTATTCACGCGCTTTGGTCAACTCTGCCAGCAGGCCATCGCGTTCCTGTATCCCGGCCAGAGCACGCAGCTCCCGTGCCGCAATTGGAATGACGCGTATCGGCTGCCAACCGCGCGCGTCCCTGCGCTCCACGAGCTTGATGTATCCCGCCTCCAACAACGTGGATAAGAGTAAGTGTGCGATCTCAACCCGTTGATGACCCGCTACCGCCAGCACGCGATCCCACCGCCAGTCGTTTCGAAACCGTTCCAAAATGTCCTTAAGCAAGGATCGCAGCGATTCATCCAACACTACGTGGTTGAGTTCGGCAGCAAGGCTCGCGAGCCGAAGACGCTCGCCACTGATGCGACGTTTAGGACGCAAATAGAGGACCTGCGTCCTGATGCCGCGTTCATCTGGCTCTGACCATTCCGTCATGTGATGTTCCCCCGACGAACCGCGATCCCGATAGGGGGTGCGTGGCGCTCGCCGGGTTTCAAGGTCTGCGTGACGAGCGTAATCCTGGATGGGGAATAGATGTTCAGGTTGTGTGTCACAGGGGTCGTCAATATAAATTGCGCGTTGGTTTTCTTAAGGAAGCTCGCTACGCGGTCGATGTTGAAGATGTCCAAATGCGCAAACGGCTCGTCTATGAAAACCACACCGGACGGATTGCGCTCGTCGAGCATGAGCGCGACGAGCAACACCATGCTCTTCATCACCTTCTGCCCGCCCGAACTGTCAGCGGCGTCCAGATCGGCCTCTGCCTTCTGGTCGAAGCGAAAGACGATATCGAGCGCCGCTTGCGCCAGCGAGACGTCGGTGTTCTCGACCACGAATGGGCGGGCGATCGCCTCTATCCCGGCCATGTCGGCCAACGCCTTGACGTTCTTGATATACGCCCCTGCGGTCCCTTTAAGCACGTTGATGTAACGACCGCGTTGTTCGTCGACTAATGTCAACGTTCGATCCCGCATTGTCTTCCGTTCCGATAGAACGGATTCCAGGCGGGCGAGCTCATCGTGCTGTTTCTCGTATCGAAGCAGGATGTTTTCGTCCTTGCCTTCGGCATGTTCTTTCACCCATGTACTTTCCGCATCGATTTGGCGTCCGAAAACAGCGGCATCGACGTCGGCGCAATCCGGATGCGATGCGATTGCCCGCCGGATATCCGGCTTACGCCATTCGGGTGGCGCGCCACGAAGCTTCTCCCTGAGCGACTCAAGTTGTGCGTGCAATGACTCTTGCTTGGTCCGGAGTTCAAGCTTTGCGGTCTCGAGACCCCCCTCGGCGCTACGAAGTTGTTCCTTTCTTGCGCCAGCTTCCTCGGAAACCAGGTTGAGTGCCTTTTGAGCCTCGTCATCCGCGCTTTGAGCCTGGGCAACCCCATCAGCTGCTTGCTGAATCACGGCCACAAGACGCTCGGATTCGGCTTCGGCGCTGCGAAATTCCTCGGCCCGTGCAGCGAGCTGTCCCGCGGCATCATGGCCTGCCAGTAGCGCCTCAATTTCTCCGATCCGCTCATTGAGGGCCTTGGTCTGAATGGCCAACTTCTCTAATTGTTTGTCGATATCCCCAAGCCCGGCCTCCGCGGCTGCCAGCGCGTTGGCCCGCCCGCTTGAGCCAAGCAGGAAATCCTTCGCTTCCACCCCCACGTAACGACCGCCGCGCGGCCCTCTGTAGTACCCGTCTGGCGTAACCCACGATGTCTTGGCATCCTGCCGATTCAGCTCAGCGCCGTCCTCTACGGTCTCCACACAATAGATGCTTGCCAGAAGCCGAGTCGCCCAAGTTGGGACCTTTCCCGAGAATCGAACCTTGGCAAGCAGACGGTTTGATGCCGTCCCTCGAACTTCCTCGAGTTCCCAGTTGATCCAGTGCTTAAAGCGATGTGATTGACCGATCCGCATTGCCTCAACTTGTCGGTCCGGGTCATACAGGACGATCGTGCCTCTATCGCCTCCCAACACGCCCTCGACTGCGGGCTGCCATCGAGGATCGAGTACTTCGACGACCTCAGACAATACCGCGTGCTTTATGCCCGCCGCCGACAACGCCGCGGACATCGACTCGACGTCCGGCCAGTGGTCTCGCTGCCCAGCGCGTAATGCCGCGGCTTTGGACTCGAGATGACGACGTTGTTTAAGCACCTCATCCCGTTCGAACGACGTCCGTGCCCGATCCGTGCGAAGTTTCGAAAGCTCATCCGCCAACGCCGCGGTATCGATACCGGCCCGCTGTGCGGCGACGAGACGGTGCAACCGCGCACGTTCATTCAACAAACTCTGGAGGCCTTCGTGCTGCGCACGGTAGGCAGCGAGTTGTTCGTGGGCAGACGTAAAGTTCCGACGTGTAACCTCTGCGACCTCTTGTTTCTGTACGCGCAGCGTCGAAAGGCGCGCCTGCTCCACCGCATGAACTCGTACCCGTTCTGCGCATTCGCGGACCTTGGCGCGCGCCTTCCTTCGAAGATCTCGCGCCTCCAGGCATTGCTCGACTAACTCGTTGAGTTCCTTTACAGGCAGCAGCCGCGTCTGCCAGTCCAGGAGCCGCTCTTTCCGACTTGCCCACTCGCGGTAGTGCTCGACCTCCTGTTCGAGCCGCAAGACGGCAGCAGCCTGGTTGTCCACCATGCGCTGGGCCTCCTCGAGTTCACGGCCGGCTTCGTCGTAATCTTGTTTGGCGCGCTGGTACTGATCGAGGACGGATTGGTCACCGAACGTGTCCCATACGAGCTTCAGAAGCATCTGGCCCGAATACTCGCTCAGCTTGCCAGTGGCACCTTGCTCCAACGCCAGCACCTTCCGCATCGCCTCAGATAATCCGGCTACGGCGAGTCGCTGTCGATAATCGCGCAGGCCTATCGGGGTTGCATCGCTTTCAAGCGCATCGAGCGGCACGTCGCCCGGCGCGACGAAATACTTTCGCTCCCAATCGCCGCCCGATTTCTTGATGCGGCACGCCAGCGTCACCTCGTCCGTTGTAATCGGGAAAAAGGCCCGTCCGTTGCGATGGTTCTTCGGGTTTGTCACCACGCCACGAATCCATACCACGGGCGCCTTCGATTGACGCGCGTACCGACTGTAATCCCGCCCACCGGAACAATCGATGCCAAGAAGGGTGCGACAGGCATCGATGAACGTCGTCTTGCCGGAACCGTTCGGACCGACCAATGTGACAATATTGGCACTCAGCGGAACCGTGAACCGGCTCCAGTAATCCCAATTCACGACCTCGACTTTACTGAGACTGAACATCGCCATCTTCCTCCGGCGCTTGGTCCGGGTCAGCCGAAGCGGTTGGATCGCTCGATTGTTCGCGGCGTCGTGTTTCGACGACCTTGCGATAGTCCGCCAAGATTCCTTCCCTAATTCGCGGCGCCATCTTGGCGTAGTCCATGAACAGGTCGAGGCGCGGTCCTTCAAAAATCTTCCCATCCTCGATGCTGATAAATTTGTTACGTGCCAAAATCGCCAAACATCGCCGTACGTACGTTTGCGCCCACAGATGTTTGAAATCCTCGATCAGCGTGCGTTCGTGAATGAATTCACGAGGCTCTCGGTCGAGAGAAGCATTTTCGGCAATCAACGACACCTGACCGCCTTGTTCGGCACGTGTTAGCTGCCGCTCGCGTTTCGGGATAATTAATAAAGCCCACAATACGACGAGCAGCGCGATCTCGGGCTTCGTAAGACCCAGCGTGTTTGAAATCCAGTGATCTTCCCGACCGAAAACCTCCTTTGCACATTCCGGGGCTACCGCGACTCCGACGTGGGCGGCGTAGGGATTGTCCAGCAACACGAGACCGCAGGCTGCCAATCGCCGGTCCAATTCGTCTCGAAACGGTTGGTCGGTCAGCGCCCGCACTACCGCGGGGTCGTTGCGGGACAGAACACCTGCCGAGATCAATCGAACCGCCAATTGGGCAGTTTCTTCCTGCATCACGCCTCCCTTGGACGCACCTGGCCGGCGCTCACGCCGGCTACTTCGCCGGCAGACACATCGGTCAAGCCCTGTTCGAGATGCAATGCAAGGGAATAGGTCGCAAGGCGCGCCGCAGGGTCGTGGCTGCTGATCTCGCCTTGGCCGCCGAGCAGCGGAAGCAGAGACAAGTGGTAACTCGCCTCGTCGAACGTCTTATGCTCCACAATCGACGAGAGCGGTAACGGTTGATCAATACCATCGAGAACGACGAACAATCTGTCGAGACGTTCTTTATCGAAACTTACCTCGGGCGGAGAAACCTCGATAGGCTCCACCGCTTCGGGAAGCGGGACATCTTGCGGCCGCTCTGAATTAAGAAGTCCTTCGGCGACATCAACCGCGACGTCCCCCAATATGAAGGCCTGGCCGGTTACGGGAATACCGGCCAGTTCGGCAAGACCGACGAGCGCATCGGCGGAACAAAGACGAAGCCATGTTTTCAAATCCGTCGAGTCGAGTCCCGAATCGCCGAGACGTACGCGCTGCGCATCCAATGCGTGCAGGGTTCGGTCGAGGCGCGGCGCCAGACCAAGCATGCGGCTCTGTGCGTCGGCCAGCTGACGCGCCGCGATACGCCGCTCGGACCCGATATCGGGGTCCGGTGCGATTTTCTCCAATATCTCGACGCCTTGCTCTCCCCACTTAAATGCGTCTTTGATCTTTGCGCGCGCTTCCTGAATCGCCGTAACCGAGCCTGTGACGATGGCGCGTTCAAGCTCCTGATGAAGTGTGTTGGTCCGTGCCAACGCAAATCGCAACAGATCTTCGGGCACGCCCAGCGTCTCGGCGCCACCCACGATCTGCGCGTTCATGAATCCGAATTCGCCAAAACGCGCGTCCGCGAACTGCATGGCCGATGCCCATGCCGCCAGTACAATGAAAGCGTGGTCGCCAACCGCATAGGTACCGTCAGCGCTGTCGTACACAATCAGGTTGTACTTGCTTAGTCGGGTTCGCGCGGTTTCCAGTGAAACCGGCTCGATGAATCCCAGCGCCGTATCGAGTTCGTCAGGCGTCCACCGTGGCGCCTCACCGCGACTCGCCAGCGTCATGAGCACCAGGATCCGAACGATGACTTCCTCGGTAGAGCCACGGAACAGGCCGATGAATGCATCAAGCAGTCGGCGAGCGTCGAGTATGGTTTGAAGATGCGGGATATCGTCAGGCTCAAAGCCCGCGCGAAGAGATGATGTTCTCCAACGCACTCCTGATTGGGTGCGGGGAAACACGGCGGCAACAGCTTATAGCTGCCTTCCCCCGTTAAAGGGTAATCATTTCCGGCTACAATTACAAAGAAAAATTACCGGTAATTTTATCAATGTGTTGGAAGCGTTAGCGCGAAAGCGTACGTTTCGTTGCCGATCTTTTTTCTCATCTAGTTGATCTTGTGATGAAAAGGACGAAACGGTTCTTTCGACGCATCGAGAAAAATCTTATTCAATAACGGCGACGCTTCTCGACCGGAACTGGAGCCGAGACCGCGCAGATCCTCGATCATATCGACCGTGTCGACATCGAACGTACCGTGCGCGACCGTTGGTGAACAACGGAATAGTCTCGGGTCGCTTTCGGTATGCCCGATAAGAAGCTTCGCCGCGCCAATCGCGCCTTTGCTCTGGCCCTGAAGGAACAGATCGGATGCTGCCAGGAACAAGTCCTTGCCACCGGCTTGCGGCGGGACGGACCATGTTGCTTCCGTGCAGCCAAGGCTCAGGATTTTGACGCGCTTCCGGTCCCGATCGAGCACACCGACCGTCTCCACGGCTGCGATGCCCACGGGGTTGTTTGCCCATATCCCTCCGTCGATCAGCGCGGCACCATTCGGCAAGCGGTGGCCGGGAAAATAAGTTGGCGCAGCCGCGGTAGCCAACGCAACGTCGACGACTGATTGTTTCCAGTCCGCCTGAAAACGCGGGTCATGCGAAGTCTTGAATACGTATACCTCGCGGCGCAGAGCATGGTAGGCCGGGATCACGAGGCGCGTTTGGCTCTCCCCGAGGATTCGTGCACCGAACGCCTCGGTGAGCGCTTGCCGCAGACGATCTGGGTCATACTTGGGCATGACTACATGACGAGCGCGACGCAGCCATTTTCTTGTTACCGCCCGCGCACGGCCCCAGACCGATGATGGAGACGGATATTGGTAAAAAATCGCTGGTCCCTTGTTAAGGTAGAAGTCCAGAATTTCACGAGCAGAGAGTCCAAGGCCGAGTCCGAGGGCGATGATCCCGCCTGTCGAGGTCCCGGCGATGACGTCGAAGTGATCGACGATGCGCTTGCCGGTGGCAGCTTCCACTTCGGCCAGAAACGCTGCCGGCAGCACCCCTTTGATACCGCCGCCATCGATCGAAAGCACGCGTGTAATACCGTCACTCATCGTTCACCTCGGGATGTTCCCCACCGCCCTTCCACTCGTTCGTCAGAAGCCATTCTTCGAAAAAGAACAGCCAGAGATACGTCCACGGCACGATTGTCGTGGCGATCAGCAAATCCGGGGACCATTCCCTCGTGCCCGGTAGATACAGACAAAGGAGGGGTGGATCGCCAGGGTAGATATGAGGCAGCTTTCGGTCTCCCGCAAGGATTCGCGGATCGGGGTCGATAACACGCACTTCGGGCACTGACTGTTCTTGGTATTCGATCCTCACGCGGTACGTGCGACCCAAAGGGCTGGGCATTACCGGAAACTCCCAAACCAGGCGGCGGTCACGCCACGTTCCATCCCCCCGGCAGATGGAGCTGTGCCTCAGGTAGAAATACTGCTGCGCGGCAGTCGGATGACGTTTACGATGACCGATCAAGCAGTTCTCCCTATCCGCCGAAGAAGGTATTAGACCGAACCGCCACGCCGTGAGCGCGCCCAACCGCGAGCCCCAACCCCGGCGCCACCGATAGCAAACCCCCTTGGCGCGCCGAAGTGACCATGCCGGTCAATCGCGCAATGGCCGGGGTCACGATGCTTTCACCAAACGACTCGGACAGCGATTTGCCAATCTGGTCGATGCCCCGGAGCTCCTGAACGTCGGCAAGGGTCTTAAGCAGCGCGGAATGCCACTCGAAGAATGCTCCGGCCAGGCGATCATCGGTATTCCATTTGTCGGCGAAGTTTTCGCCCGACGTCGTTTCGTTCGGTATCAGGTAATAAATGCGTCCATCGTGCTCCTGGCGCTGGATAAACAGGGGCATCGTCTTCGCGACGTCGATAAGAAGGGCAAGCTCCGAAGGATAGACGTTCGCCCGGGCGCAACGCGCGTAGCTCCATGCCGCGAGCGTCGTGAGGATGATGGAAACTGGCGCCAGATCGCGGTTGCGCGTCAGAAAATAGATATCGCGATGACGCTTGCAGATTTGGACGATCAGCCGCAATGCGTTTTTCCCGCCGACCGGGGGGAGCGGCTCAACCGATGCGCGCTTCCGGGCCTCGGCAAACTGAACTTCAAACCGCGGTTCGATTGACGCATATTGCTCAAAGCGGGCCCGGTACCCTTTCGGGTTGGTCGGTTTCCACTCGCGCAGCTTTTTGTCCGGTACGAGCTCGCCGCCGTTGCTGCATTCGGGGTTCGGAATCGACGGCGTAATGTCCAGGTGAAACTCGCCGGCATAGTTGAGCCGCCAGCAGCGTTGCTTTTCCTCGAGCACTTCTGCGTACCGGGCGTTTTGCCGGAGCCGCTCGCCGACCAGGCGTTTGACCGCCCACGGCGGTGTAGACGGCGTGACGCGAGAAAGATGAGATATCAGGTCTACGTCGAACTCGTTCGCGCCAATCGGCTTGGTTGCGGTCCCGAGTGCGATCGAACCCTGCGGCGAAATCACGGCCGACTCGAGTTCCGGCGCGTCCTCATCGGCGATCCAGTTGCCGACCGCTTCGTATCGCGACTGCGCCGTCTCGCGTTGCGTTTCGGTAAGATCCAGTTCATGCCCCATCAGCTGCAGCAGCGTCATGCGCTCAATATTGCTGTCCTGTGGCTGGGCAGGGGTCATTTGTACGGTGTTTTGGCTCAACATGATTACTCCAATCTTGGCGCCGCCGGCGCCTTAGTTCTTGCACTGGCCAGTGACCGGTGCCATACTACTGTCCAATGCAGGCAACGGTACCAATCCGCGAAATATGTAGTTACACCCTTCCTTTAGAGTGTTACCTGTTGTCTATTGTCTGGTTCAGACAACACAAGATTAAATGACGTGAATCTGCCTTGTCAAGGAGTCGTATGGCTGCGTCCGCTTTAGGCGTTTTGTTACGGTATTTACGGGAGAAAAGAGGGTTTTCGCTTCGGGAGCTTGCACAGTTTGCCGAGATAGATTCCGCGTACGTGTATCGCTTAGAAACCGGCGAGAAAGAATCTCCATCCGACGAAGTTCTCGCCCGATTGGTTAAAGTCCTCAAACCGGACACGCGTCACGTCGAAATGCTGCGCTTTCTTGCAAAAAATCCTGGCCAGGATCCAGCGTTGACGGAGTACGTCATGAAAGAACCAAGCGTTACTTTTGATGAGTTCGTCCCGGCTGCGACGATACGTCATCGAGGCAACGTTAGACCCGATCCCAAGACGCTTATTGAGCGGGTACGTAAATTCCTAAAAGGATAAACGCCGTGGACGAACTCACAGCGGCGATCAAGGCCCGCGAGCTAGTCCAACGCGTAGACGTAAATTCGATCCCCGTTCGGGTCGAACCACTTCTCGCCGCCCTTGGATGTGAGTTGAAGGTCGATAACGATATGGACCCCCACGAGGCCGGATACTGCTTGAGCAAAAACGGCGCGCACGTGATCGTCGTGAACGGCAAAGATTCCCCCGAGCGACAACGGTTCACCACATTCCATGAAATGGGCCACATCGATTTAAAGCTTCCCTCAGAGCACGCAGGCAGTCCCTCGTGGAGTTACAACAAACGATCGGCGAATGAGATTTGCTGCGACACATATGCGGCTGAGATATTGTTGCCGCATCGCTTCTTTAAGCCGTTGGTCGACAGCGCCGATATCGGAATGGCCGCGTTGGACAACTTGTCTGAAAAGTTCGAGGCGTCAGTAACGGCGACTGGTTCGAGGTTTGCGTCGACCACCAACGTTCCTTGTGCTTTCGTGGTTTCCGAAAATGGAACGGTCAGATACACCGTGATGTCGAAAGCGCTGAGGGAAGCCCGTGCCTGGATTACGCGTGGAATAGCCGTCCCGTCAGGCTCGTCGACGGCGTTGATCAGAAACGGTCAATCCGTGAAGGGCCCGCAGGAAATCGCTGCGGATGTCTGGTTCAACGACTGGCGCCGAGGGGGTGTATTACTTGAGGAGACACGTTATCTGCGGAACTACGATCAGACACTGACACTCCTTTGGTTCGAAGACGAAGAAGTACCGCACGAGTCTGGCAGCGATAATGATGAGGTGGATGACGAAATGGGGCTCAAGGAATTGGACGGCATCCTTCCTTGGCCAGGGAAGCGACGTCGCAGGTAGGCTGTGGCGTCAACTGCGCCCCTTACATCCGAGGTGATGAAAGCCTGATCCTTATGACGAATCGTTCCTAATCCAGGTCCAAACGGCAACAATTCTGTTGTCTTAACAAAACTCTTAGGAACTCGAAACTTCAAGCCAACATGGCATCCAGCATCTCTTGGCAGTCTTTTCCGTTGCAAATGGGGTAAACCGCTCTATACATAGCGCCATCCTGATCACTCCGTTCTTGGGCGCATGTATCATCTTCCAGCAATCTTCTGTCAGCACCACCGACAATATAACCGGCCAACGATCCTTCCTTTAATCGATGTTCAAAAATTCCGACGTACGGCCACTTTTTTCTTTCGGTGGAACGACGTCCTGGGGGCGCAAGTGGTAAACGACCTGCCAGTACCAATCGCGCGGTTGCTCGACGCGTTTGTTTTGGGATGTATACCAACCGTAAATCGATAGCTTCTTAAAGCGGTTAATGTTAGCCACTTATGTGGATAGTAGTAGCCACTTAAGTGGCTACTAACAACCACTGGATTCATGCAAAATCTGCTGTGTAATCAACGGAATAAAACCAACAAAATAAAGCTGTCTACGAGTTTGCGCTGAGTACCTTTCTAACGGGTGTGGCGCTTGGATTGATGCTGGGTTTATGAAGAAACACTGGGCGGCAGCTAGTTTCTTGGTTGCGGAATAGTGGCAATCGGGCGGGTGGCAAATCCGCGTTTCTTACCGGCGCGGACTCTCAGGATACGCTTCGCACGCTCAACGACGAAATATCTGATCATCGATTCGCACTATTCTTAGCGACCGATATATCGCGTTTTCTAGAAACAATTACAACTTTGTTGTCTTAACAAAATTCTATTGTCGTTGTAAGAACTTAATTGTCCGCAGATAAAATTAAAGACTGGGGGCCGCCTACTCGACCGTCACCGACTTCGCCAGGTTGCGCGGCTTGTCGACGTCCGTGCCCTTCCTGAGCGCGGCGTGGTAGGCGAGCAGTTGCACCGGCACCGCGTGCACCACCGGTGACAACACGCCCACGTGCCGCGGCGTGCGGATGACGTGCACGCCTTCGGAACTCTCGAAGCGGGAATCGGCGTCGGCGAACACGTACAACTCGCCGCCGCGGGCGCGCACTTCCTGCATGTTCGACTTCACTTTCTCCAGCAGCGCGTCGTTCGGCGCGATCACCACCACCGGCATGTCGCGGTCCACGAGCGCGAGCGGCCCGTGCTTCAATTCGCCGGCCGGGTAGGCCTCGGCGTGGATGTAGGAAATCTCTTTGAGCTTCAGCGCGCCTTCGAGCGCGATCGGGTAGTGCAGCCCGCGGCCTAAAAACAGCGCGTGCTGCTTGGTCCCGAAGCGCTCGGCCCAGGCCTGGATCTGCGGCTCCAGATTAAGTGCGTGCTGCACGCTGCCCGGCAGGTGGCGGAGCGCTTCCAGATGCGCGTGTTCCTGCCCCGGCTTAAGCTGTCCGCGCTGCTTGGCGAGCACCAGCGTCAGCAGAAACAGCGCCACGAGCTGGGTGGTGAAGGCCTTGGTCGAAGCCACGCCGATCTCGGCGCCGGCGCGGGTGTAGAACACGAGCTTCGAGGCGCGCGGGATGGCGCTTTCCTGGACGTTACAGATGGAAAGCGTGTGCGCGTGCCCCAATTCCTTGGCGCGCTTGAGCGCCTCCATGGTGTCGAGCGTCTCACCCGACTGTGAAATCGTGACGATCAATTGTTTGGGGTTGGGAATGGACTCGCGGTAGCGGTACTCGTGCCCCAGCTCCACGGCGCAGGGAATTTTGGCGATGGATTCGAGCCACAGCCGCCCGACCAGGCCGGCGTAGTGGCTGGTGCCGGCGGCGAGAATCAGCACGCGGTCCACCTGCTGCAGCACCGCCGCGGCCTCCGGCCCGAACAGCCCCGGATGGATGCCTTCGTCGATCACGCCTTCGAGCGTGTCCGACAGCGCGCGCGGCTGCTCGTGGATTTCCTTCTGCATGTAGTGGCGGTACGGCCCGAGCTCGACCGCGTCGGCGCTGGCCTCGGACACGCGCACCGGGCGCTGCGCCGGTTTGCCCTCGCGGTCCACGACCGTCACGCCTTCGCGCTCGACCTTGGCGACGTCACCCTCTTCGAGATAGATCACGCGGCGCGTCACCGGGAGCAGCGCCGAGACGTCGGAGGCAAAGAAATTCTCGTGCTCGCCCACGCCGATCAGCAATGGACAGCCCTTGCGCGCGCAACACAGGGTTTCGGGGGAGCTGAGTGCCACCACGCCGATGGCATAGGCGCCCTCGAGCTCGGCCACGGCCTTTTGCGTCGCCGCGAACAGCTCGCCCGAGCGCGAATAGTAATGATGGATCAGATGGGCGATGACCTCGGTGTCGGTCTGCGATTCGAAGGCGTAGCCGAGGCCTTTGAGGCGCGCGCGCTGCTCCTCGTGGTTCTCGATGATGCCGTTGTGCACCACGGCGATCTCGCCGCGCGAGACGATCGGGTGGGCGTTGAACTCGGTCACGCCGCCGTGGGTCGCCCAGCGCGTATGGCCGATGCCGACGACGCCGCTCAGGTTCTGGGCGCGCGCCTCGGCCTCCATCTCGGCCACGCGCCCGACGCGGCGCACGCGCTGCAAACCGCCGTTCAGGATGGCGATGCCGGCCGAGTCGTAGCCGCGGTATTCGAGGCGCTTGAGACCGTCGATCAGGATCGGAACGATGTTGCGCTGCGCCAGCGCGCCGACGATGCCGCACATGGCGCTACTTCTTCTTCACCGGCCGTTTCCAGCCCTTGATCGAGCGCTGCTCGGCGCGCGTGAGCGTGAGCTCCCCGGCGGGCGCGTCCTTGGCGATCACCGAGCCGGCGCCGATGGTGGCGCCCGCGCCCACGGTTACCGGCGCCACCAGTGCGGTGTTCGAGCCGATGAAGGCATTGTCCTCGATGACGGTGCGGTGCTTGTTGGCGCCGTCGTAGTTGCAGGTGATGGTGCCGGCGCCGACGTTGACGTGCTTGCCGATGGTGGTGTCGCCGATGTAGGCCAGGTGGTTCACCTTGCTGCCGGGACCCACGACCGACTTCTTGACCTCGACGAAGTTGCCGATGTGCGCGCCGTCGCCGATCTCGGCGCCCGGGCGCAGGCGCGCGAACGGGCCGACGCGGCAGTCGCACCCGACGGCTGCCTTCTCGATCACGCAGTTCGGGTGAATAATGGTGCCGGCGCCGATGCGCGCATCGCGCAGGACATTGTTCGGGCCGATGACGACGTTGTCGCCGAGCTCGACCTCGCCCTCGATGACGACGTTCACGTCGATCACCACGTCGCGCCCGCACTTGAGCTTACCGCGCAGATCGAAGCGCGCGGGATCGCGCAGCGTCACGCCCTGTTGCATGAGCTGGCTGGCATTTTGCTTTTGGTGGATGCGCTCCAAGTGCGCAAGCTCCTCACGGCTGTTGATGCCCAGAATCTCCCACGGATGGGCCGGGCGGTGGGTGGCGACCACGACACCCTCGGCCACGGCCATGCCAATTATATCAGTCAGATAGTACTCGCCCTGGGCGTTGGCGCGCGAAAGCTTCACCAGCCAGCCGTTGAGCTTTGCGGCCGGAGCCGCGAGAAAACCGGTATTGATCTCCTTCACCGCCGCCTCGGCGGGGCTGGCGTCCTTGCGCTCGACGATGCGGGTCACGCGGCCGGCGCCATCGCGCAGGATGCGCCCGTAATTGCCCGGTTCGTCCAGCTCCGCCGTGAGCAGCGCCACGCCATCCAGACCCGTAGCGGCGGCGAGCGTGCGCAGCGTCGCCGGTGTGATCAACGGCACATCGCCATAAAGCACGAGCACGAGCGAAGCCGGGTCGACGCCGGCCATCGCCAGGCGCACCGCATGGCCGGTGCCGTGCTGCTCGGCCTGGTGCACCCAGCGAACGCGCGTGCGCGCGAACGCCGCGCGCACGGCTTCGGCGCCGTGGCCGTAGACCACGTGGATCGCGGACGGGGTGAGCGCCTCGGCGGCAGCGAGCGCGTGCGCCAGCAGCGGCCGGCCGCCGAGCGTGTGCAGCACCTTGGGCAGGGCCGAGCGCATGCGCGTGCCCTGGCCAGCGGCCAGAATGACGACTTCGAGCTTCATTGACGCAGTTAGTTTAGGGACGCCGCCCGGCAGACGCCAGCGGCGCGGGCACTACTGCAGGGTGACGGCCTCGGCCGGGCGGCCGAGCTTGAGTTCTTCCGAGGTGACGTCGCGGATGTCGCGCACCGTCACATCGAAAGTGACGGTCTGGCCGGCAAGCGGGTGGTTGGCATCCACGGTGATCTTGCCGTCGGCGACGTGCGTCACACTCACGCGCTCGCCCACGTGCTTGCCTTCGAGCGCCTGCTCGACCTTGAGAAAAAAGACGGTTATTTATGGGCCTGCTGGCGCAGTTTCTGGATGGTGCGCAGTTGCGCCACGGCCTCGGCGAGTTCCGCCAGCTCCCTGGCGTAATCGATGTCGGCCTTACGGTTCTTGAGCGCTTCCTCGGCGCGCTCCTTCGCCTTCAGCGCCGCGGCCTCGTCGATGTCCTTGGCGCGCAACGCGGTGTCGGCGAGCACCGTCACCACGTGCGGCTGCACCTCGAGCATGCCGCCCGAGACGTAGAACGAAAGTTCCTCGCTGCCGGTGCGCACGCGCACCTCGCCCGCCTTCATGCGCGCGATCAGCGGCGCGTGCCGCGGCAGGATGCCGACCTCGCCGGTCACGAGTGGGGCGAACACCATCTCGGCGGTGCCGGAGTAAATCTCCTTCTCCGCGGAGACGATATCGACATGTAGCGTCATGGCCATAGTGTATAGACCTCGGCGGTTAGCGAATAGCTAACGGCTTATTACAGCGTCTTCGCCTTCTCGAAGGCCTCGTCGATCGCGCCAACCATGTAGAACGCCTGCTCGGGGAGCGCATCGCACTCGCCGTCGACGATCATGCGGAAACCGCGCAGCGTCTCCTTGAGCGGCACGAACTTGCCCGGCGTGCCGGTGAACACCTCGGCCACGAAGAACGGCTGCGACAGGAAGCGCTGGATCTTGCGCGCGCGCGACACGGTGAGCTTGTCTTCTTCGGAGAGCTCGTCCATGCCGAGAATCGCGATGATGTCCTGCAGCTCCTTGTAGCGCTGCAGCGTCGCCTGCACCTCGCGCGTGGTGCGGTAGTGCTCCTCGCCGATGACGTTCGGGTCCACCTGGCGCGAAGTCGAATCGAGCGGGTCCACCGCCGGGTAAATGCCGAGCTCGGCCACCTGACGCGAGAGCACCACGGTCGCATCGAGATGCGAGAACGTGGTCGCGGGCGAGGGGTCGGTCAGGTCGTCCGCCGGCACGTACACCGCCTGGATCGAGGTGATCGAGCCGGTCTTGGTCGAGGTGATGCGCTCCTGCAGGATGCCCATTTCGTAGGCCAGCGTCGGCTGGTAACCCACGGCCGAGGGCATGCGCCCGAGCAGCGCCGACACTTCGGTGCCCGCGAGGGTGTAGCGGTAGATGTTGTCGATGAACAGCAGCACGTCGCGGCCTTCGTCGCGGAAATTCTCGGCGATGGTGAGGCCCGTAAGCGCCACGCGCAGGCGGTTGCCCGGCGGCTCGTTCATCTGGCCGTACACCAGCGCCACCTTGTCGAGCACGCCGCCTTCCTTCATCTCGTGATAGAAGTCGTTGCCTTCGCGGGTACGCTCGCCGACGCCGGCGAACACCGAGTAGCCCGAGTGTTCGATGGCGATGTTGCGGATCAGCTCCATCATGTTCACGGTCTTGCCCACGCCGGCGCCGCCGAACAGGCCGACCTTGCCGCCCTTGGCGAACGGGCACATGAGGTCGATGACCTTGATGCCGGTTTCGAGCAGCTCGGCGCTGGCCGCCTGCTCGGCGTAGGAGGGCGCGGCGCGGTGGATCGGCATGCGCTTGTCTTCGCCCACCGGACCCTTCTCGTCCACCGGTCTTCCGAGCACGTCCATGATGCGCCCGAGGGTCTTGGTGCCGACCGGCACCGAGATCGGGGCACCGGTGTTTTTGACCGCGGCGCCGCGGCGCAGGCCGTCGGTCGTGCCCATGGCGATGGTGCGCACGATGCCGTCGCCGAGCTGCTGCTGCACCTCGAGCGTCAGGTCGCCGTCCGCGAGCGTGAGCGCGTCGTAGACCTTGGGCAGCGACTCGCGCGGGAATTCCGCGTCCACCACCGCGCCGATGATTTGCACGATCTTTCCGTTAGCCATCTTTCAATGCCTCAAAATATGAATTTTTGACCACAGAGGTCACAGAGAACACAGAGAATATTCATTTATCAAAAACCTCTGTGCTCTCTGTGTGCTCCGTGGTGAAAGCCCTTACACCGCCGCGGCGCCACCCACGATCTCGGAGATCTCCTGGGTGATGGCCGCCTGACGCGCCTTGTTGTAGCGCAACTTGAGTTCGTCGATCAGCGCCCCGGCGTTGTCCGAGGCCGACTTCATTGCCACCATGCGCGCCGACTGCTCGCAGGCGAGGTTCTCGACCGCGCCGCGGTAGACGATGGATTCGATGTAGCGTGTAAGCAGGCTGTCGAGCACGTCCTTCGCGTCCGGCTCGTAGAGATAATCCCAGTGGTGCTGGAGCTTTTCCTTTTCGTCCACCGGGTGCGCCGGCAGCGGCAGCAATTGTTCCAGCGTCGGCTTTTGCGACATGGTGTTCACGAAGCTGTTGTACAACAGGTACAACCGGTCGAGCTTGCCCTCGGTGTAGGCGTCGAGCATCACCTTGACGGTGCCAATCAGGTCCTCGATGCGCGGCGTGTCGCCGAGGTGCGTGACCTGCGACACGATGTTGGCGCCGACGCGCTTGAAGAAGCCGAAGCCCTTGGAGCCGACGGTGCACACCTCGAACGGCAGGTTCTGCGCGCGCCACTCCTTCATGGTCGAGAGCGCGCTGCGGAACAGGTTGGTGTTGAGGCCGCCGCACAGGCCGCGGTCGGAGGTGATGACGATGAGCCCGATGTGCTTCACCTCGCGCGACATCAGAAACGGGTGGCGGTACTCGGGGTGCGCGTAGTGCAGGTGGCCGATGACGTTGCGGATGCGGTCGGCATAGGGACGCGCCGCCTGCATGCGCTCCTGCGCACGGCGCATTTTGCTCGCGGCAACCATCTGCATCGCAGAGGTGATCTTCTGCGTGTTCTGGATGCTCTTGATTTTCTTGCGTATTTCTTTGCCGACGGCCATTTAATGTAACTCGATTCGCTCGTCTTTAGAGATCCATTTACCAGCTATGCGTCTTCTTGAAGTCTTCGAGCACGGCGCGCAGCGCCTTCGCGATCTCGTCGCTGTACTCCGGCGTGGCGTTGATCTTGTCGAGCAGCGCCGCCTGCGACGACTTCATGTACGACTGCAGCGCGTCTTCGAACGCGCGCAC
>SCRL01000007.1 GCA_004298065.1 Gammaproteobacteria bacterium
GTCGGCAGCATGATGGCCACGGTCTGGCCCGGGCGCACGCCGCGTTCCTGCAAGCCGGCGCCGAGGATTTCAGCTTCGCGCGCGAGCGTCGCGTAGTCGAGGATTTCCTCGCCGCTGTCCGTGAGCAGGGTGAGGTGCGGACGTTGCGGGTGCGCGCGCACGTGCCAGGCGAGCACGTCCCAGAGTGTCTGCGCGGACTCGGGCGCCGATTCCGCCGCGGCCAGCGCCGGTGCGTGCGCCGATATGTCGATGGGTTCCGTCACCGGCGCCGCGGCGGCGAGCAGGCGCCACAGGTCGTGCACCGTCTCGGCCATCAGCAGCTGTTGCTCGGGCAGGCGCCGGCCGCTTACGCGCTCCAGGCGCGCGAGCAGCTCGACACGCGCCAGGCTGTCGAGGCCGGCGTCGCGATCGAGCGTGCTGTCGAGCGTCAGGCGCGGCGGGGTGCGTTGCGGGTGCAGCTCGGTCGCCAGGGCGCGCACCGTGTCGAGCACGGTTTCCGGCGTCAGCGGCGCGCCGGCGTCAATTCGCTCCGCGGCCATAGCGCGCGCCTGCAAGGCACTGCTGGTACAGCCATCGGTACTCGGCGGCGCTGTGGCGCCAGCTGAAATCCTGACGCATGCCGTTGAGCGCGAGCTTTTTCCAGCGCGGCGCGTCGCGGTAAAGCGCAAGCGCGCGCTCCACCGCGGCCACCAGATCGGCCGCGCGCGCGCCGTCGAAGGCGAAGCCGGTGGCGGCGTTGCGCGCGAGATTGGCCTTGGTCGCGTCGATGACGGTATCCGCCAATCCGCCCACGCGGCGCACGATCGGCACCGTGCCGTAGCGCAGGCTGTGGAGCTGCGCCAGCCCGCAGGGCTCGAAGCGCGACGGCATGAGGAACGCGTCGGCGCCGGCCTGGATGCGGTGCGCGGTCGCTTCGTCGTAGCCGATGCGCACCGCGAACCAGCCGGGGTAACGCGCCGCCGCGGCCCGCAGCGCCTTTTCGTACCGCGCCTCGCCGGTGCCGAGGAGCGCCAGCTGCAACGGCAGGCGCTCCAGCCGCTCCAGCGCATCGAGCACGAGGTCGACGCCTTTTTGCGCCACCAGCCGCCCGACCATGCCGACGAGCAGCACGCCCGTTGTTGGCGGCAGGCCGAACGCGCGTTGCAGCGCGCGCTTGTTCGCGGCCTTGCCGGCGAAGCGCGTGGCCGAATAGGGTCTGGCGAGATATTTGTCGCGCGCCGGATTCCATTCGTCCACGTCGATGCCGTTCAGGATGCCGCGCAGCGTCGCGCGCCGGTGGCGCAGCAACCCGTCGAGGCCGAGGCCGAGCGGCCCGGTCTGGATCTCGCGCGCGTAGCTCGGGCTGACGGTGGTGACGTGGTCGGCATAGGCGAGCCCGCCCTTGATGAAGGACAGCTGGCCGTGGAACTCGAGTCCGTGCATGGACCAGAGTTGCTCCGGCAGCTGCAGCGCCGTGAACGTCTCGTACGGAAACAATCCCTGGTAGGCGAGGTTGTGAATCGTGAACACCGTCGCCGGGCGCGGGTTCGATTGCGCCAGCAGCGCCGGCACCAGGCCGCTCTGCCAGTCATGGCAATGGACGATGTCGGGGCGCCAGGCAAGTCCGGTATCGCCCCGCGCGATGGCCACCGCGGCGTGCGCCAGCAGCGCAAAGCGCGCGGCGTTGTCGTGCCACGGATGGCCGTAGGCATTCGTATAGGGATTGCCGGGGCGGTCGTAGGCCGGCGGGAAATCGATCAGCCAGAACCGGACGCGCGTGCTGGGCAGCGTGCCTTCGAGCAGTGTCACCGGCGCAGCCAGGTTGGCGAGCCGGAGTTGCGCCACCGTTTTGAGTTTGCCGGCATGCCTGACCGTGTCGTGATAGGCCGGCAGCAGCAGCCGCACGTCGACGCCGAGCGCCTTGAGCGCCGCCGGCAGGCTGCCGCAGACGTCGCCCAACCCGCCGGTCTTCATAAGCGGATAGGCCTCACTGGCGACGAACAGGACTTTCATAAGATTTCATTCACCACAGAGATCACAGAGGACACAGAGAAAATAATTTCATTTTTGAAGTTCTCCGTGCTCTCTGTGCACTCTGTGGTTAGCTTTTCCCTTTTTTTAAATACTCGCGCGCGAGCTTCTTGCCTTCCTCGACCGCCGGCTGGTCGTAGGCGTTGACACCGAGCAGCGCGGCGGTGGCCGCGGTTTCGGTTTCGAGCAGCACGATCAGCTCGCCTAACGACGCCGCGTCGGGTTCAAGTGCGATGACACGATGCGGCCGGCCGTGGCGTGCGAGCGTCTGGCGCGTGGCCTCGAACTCGGCGTGCAGCAACTCGCCGGTGGTGTGACCGGCAAGCGGCGCGACCGCGGGCAGCGCGGTGAAGCGCGCCGGCACGCGTCGGCCGCGTTGGTGCAGCGTCGGATCGGTGAAAAACGTGAATTGCTTGTCGTCCGGGCCGTCGAGATAGAGCTGCAACTGCGAATGCTGGTCGGTGGCGCCGCGCGCCGGCACCGGCGTGAACCCCTGCGGCCGGCCGGCGGCGTCGCGCTTGCCGAGCGATTCGCCCCAAAGCTGGCGCAGCCACCGGGTCACGGGGAGCAGGCGGTCGGAATAGGCCCAGTGCACGCTCACGCTGCGGCCGCGCTGCCCGTGCAAATACTGCGCGCCGGCATTGAACAGCGCCGGGTTGTTTTCGATGTCCGGCTGGCGACAGCGTTCACTCATGGCGCGCGCGCCGGCGAGCAGCGCCTCGATGTCCACGCCGGCGACCGCCGCGGGCAGCAGGCCCACGATCGACAGCGCCGAGAAGCGCCCGCCGACCGGCGGGTGCGGCAGGAACTCGAGCTTGAGCTGGCGCGCGAGCAACGCCAGCGCGCCGTGCGGATTTTCCGTGACGAGGGTCAGTTGTTCCGCGAGCCGCGCCGCGCCGTTGGCCTCGAGCAGCGGCAGCAGCGACAGAAACTGCGCCAGGGTTTCGGCGGTGCCGCCGGCCTTGGAGATCACGAGCAGATGGGTGTCGTCGACATCGTTCCCGGTTTGCTGCGTAAGCGTGTCGGGATCGACGTTGTCGCAGAAAATCACCGGATGGCGCGCCGGGTGGGCTGCCAGGACCTGCACCAGCATCTCCCCGCCGAGCGAGGCGCCGCCCATGCCGAGGACGACGGTGCGCCGGAAGCGTTCGACGATTCGGCGCGCGCGCGCGCCGATGTCGGCAACGTCGGCGAAGGGAAGGGCGAGGAAGGGCGGCGGATCGTCGCGCAGCCGGTGCGTGAGCTCTTCGAAGCGCGGCGCCAGCGCCAGCACCTCGCGCCGGGGGACGCCGCCTTTCCCGACGGTTTCCTCCAACAGGCCGGAGACGTCTATCCGCAGTCGGCTGTCCTGGCTCATGGCCCCTGGTTCCGGGAAGTGGGCGCTGAAAATCCGAACGCTGCATTCCGGGGCGCCACGTGCGCACGCCGGCGCGAAGTTCATGCTAGCAGCGGCCTGTTTCACGGAATTGACATGCGTCAAAGATAATGTGGCGGGGGTCCCGTGTCATGGTCCCTGTTTCGCCGGTGGCGCACGTTGTCGTAAGCTGCCCGGAGCCACACCGGTTGCCATCGGACGACGGGAGAGCATGAAGCCGGTCGGAATCACACGCTACGTCAGCCGCCTCACCCGCGACACCCTCGCGCTGGTGCTCGCCGGCGGTCGCGGCTCGCGCCTCAAGCACCTGACGCTGTGGCGCGCCAAGCCGGCGGTGCCGTTCGGCGGCAAGTTCCGCATCATCGATTTCCCGCTCTCCAATTGTATGAATTCCGGCATCCGCCGGATCGGCGTGCTCACGCAGTACAAGGCGCATTCGCTCATCCAGCACATCCAGAAGGGCTGGGGCTTCCTGCGCGGCGAGTTCGGCGAGTTCGTGGAGCTGTTGCCGGCGCAGCAGCGCATCGAAACGTCGTGGTACGCCGGCACCGCCGACGCGGTGTACCAGAACCTCGACATCATCCGTAACCACGACCCGGCGTACGTGCTGGTCCTCGCCGGCGACCACGTCTACAAGATGGATTACGGCCCGATGATCGCGTACCACGTCGAGCACGGCGCCGACGTCACCGTGGGCGCGATCGAGGTGCCGGTCCGGGAGGCGCACGCCTTCGGCGTGATGAGCCTGGACGAAACCGGGCGCATCGTGCGCTTCGCCGAGAAGCCGAAGCAGCCGGAGACCCTGCCCGGCCGGCCGGACACCGTGCTCGCGAGCATGGGGATTTATTTGTTTAACACCGCGTTTTTGTACGAACAACTCATCAAGGACGCCGACACCGCCGGCTCGAATCACGATTTCGGGCGCGACATCCTGCCAGCGCTCATCAAACCCTATCGCGTCATCGCCTACCCGTTCCGCGACCCGCACACCGGCCGCCAGGCCTACTGGCGCGACGTCGGCACCATCGACGCTTACTGGCATGCGAACATGGAGCTGATCCACGTCACGCCGGAACTCAACCTCTACGACGAAGAGTGGCCGATCTGGACCTACCAGGAGCAATTGCCGCCCGCCAAGTTCGTGTTCGACGACGAAGACGGCCGGCGCGGCATGGCGGTCGATTCGATGGTCTCGGGCGGCGACATCATCTCGGGGGCGACGGTGCGGCGGTCGATGCTGTTTTCCAACGTGCACGTCGAGGCCTACAGCGAAGTGCTCGACGCGGTGGTGCTGCCGGACGTCACCATCGGCCGGCGTTGCCGCCTGCGCGAGGTCGTGCTCGACAAGGGCTGCATCGTTCCCGACGGTACGGTCATCGGCGAGGACCTCACGGCGGACGCGCAGCGGTTTCACGTCACCGACAGCGGCGTGGTGCTGGTCACGCCGGAGATGCTCGGGCAGGAACTGCATCATGTCCGATAGTCGACTGAACGTCGTACTGTGCTGGCACATGCACCAGCCGCAGTACCGCGATCTCATGAGCGGCGCCTACCAGCTTCCCTGGACCTATCTGCACGCGATCAAGGATTACACGGACATGGCCGCGCACCTGGAGGCGGAGCCGGCGGCGCGCGCGGTGGTCAACTTCGCGCCGATCCTGCTCGAACAGATCGAGGACTACGCGCGCCAGATCGACGGCTTCCTGCGCAACAGCCAGGCGATCCGCGATCCGGTGCTGGCCGCGCTCGCGAATCCGGCGCTGCCGGCCGAGCCCGAAGCGCGCCTGCATCTGCTGCGCGCCTGCCTGGGCGCGAACGAGACGCGCATGATCGAGCGTTTTGCGCCGTATCGGCGGCTGGCGCAGATGGCGCGCTGGGTCGGCGAACATCCGGAGATGCTGCACTACGTCAACAACCAGTTCTTGGCCGACCTGCTCGTGTGGTACCACCTCGCCTGGCTCGGCGAAACCGTGCGCCGGGGCGACGACCGCGTGCGCCGGTTGCTCGACAAGGGCAGCGGCTACACGTTGCACGATCGCCGCGAATTGCTCGACATCGTCGGCGCGCTGCTTGGCGGCATCATCCAACGCTACGCGCGTCTCGCCGAACAGGGGCGCGTGGAGTTGTCGGTCACACCCTACGCGCACCCGATCCTGCCGCTGCTCATCGATCTCCAGAGTGCGCGCGAGGCGATGCCGCAGGCGCCGCCGCCGGCGCTCGACGCCTATCCCGGCGGGGCCGAACGGGCGCGCTGGCACCTGCGCGAGGGCATCACGGTGTTCGAGCGCCACTTCGGCTTCAAGCCCGCCGGCTGCTGGCCGTCCGAGGGCGGGGTGAGCGCGCCGGCGCTCAAACTTCTGGCCGAGAGCGGCTTCACCTGGGCCGCGACCGGCGAGGGTGTGCTGCGCCACAGCCTGGTCAAGGCCGGACACGCGCCGCACGCGCTCAAGGCCGCCTGGCTCTACCGGCCGTACGCGGTCACGGACACGGGCATGTCGTGTTTTTTTCGCGACGACGAGCTGTCCGACCAGATCGGCTTTACTTACGCCACGTGGCACGCCGACGACGCCGTCGCCAACCTCGTGCACCGGCTGGAGCAATGCGCCGATTCGTGCCACGGGCACGCCGACCGCGTCGTGTCCATCATCCTGGACGGCGAGAACGCCTGGGAGCACTATCCCGAGAACGGTTATTACTTTTTAAGTACGCTCTACCGCAAGCTCGCGAGGCATCCGCGGCTCACGCTCACCACGTTTTCGGATTACCTCGAAACGCACCCGACCAAGCGCCTGCGTGCGCTCGTGCCGGGCAGCTGGGTCTACGGCACGTTCTCCACCTGGATCGGCGACGCGCAAAAAAACCGCGGCTGGGAGATGCTCGCCGAGGCCAAGCGCGCTTTCGACCGCGCGTGGCCGCGCCTCGACGACGCGCATCGCGAGCGCGCACTGCGCCAGCTCGCGGTGTGCGAAGGGTCGGACTGGTTCTGGTGGTTCGGCGATTACAATCCGGCAGAGACGGTGAGCGATTTCGAGCGGCTATACCGCCTGCACCTGTCGAACCTCTACCAGCTCATCGGTGCCGAGCCGCCCGAGTACCTGTCGCAGGTGTTCGCCCACGGCCACGGTGCACCGGCGCACGGCGGCACCATGCGGCCAGGAACGTCAGAAGAGTAATTCACCACAGAGAACACGGAGAACACAGAGAATGGATGACAACATAAATTTCATTACTGGTCAGGTCGTTGATTCAGCCATTGCCGTGCACAAGGAGCTTGGTCCGGGACTTTTGGAGTCAACATATGAAGCATGTTTGGCGCACGAACTCGTAAACCGTGGTTTGTCAGTTGAGCGGCAGAAAAATATGCCGGTCACGTACCGCGGAACGAAAATCGACTGTGGTTATCGCCTTGATCTTCTTGTAAATGGCCATGTGATCGTTGAACTCAAGGCGGTCGAGAGGTTCGACAGGATTCACGAGGCGCAACTCCTCTCTTATCTGAAGCTGTCAGATAAAAAGGTGGGGTTGCTTATCAATTTCAACGTGAAACGTCTCAAAGACGGTATGCGCCGCTTCGTTCACTGAGATGACACTCCGTGTCCTCTGTGCCCTCTGTGGTGAAATCAGTTCTTGACCGGCGTCGCGCCGGGGTGCTGTTGCACCCGACCTCGCTGCCGGACGGCGCCGGCAACGGCGATCTCGGTGGCGCGCGGCGTTTCGTCGATTTTCTCGCCGGGGCGGGTTTCAGCGTCTGGCAGATGCTGCCGCTCGGGCCGACACACGACGACGGTTCGCCGTACCACAGCCTGTCGGTGCACGCGACCAACCCGTTGCTGATCGATCTCGCCGCGCTGGCGCAGGAGGGCTGGTTCGAACCCGAGCGCTGCCAGGCGTCGCCGGCCGATGCGGCCGTGTATCGTCGCACATGCCTGCGCGCGGCGCACGCCGGCTTCCTGCGTCGGGCCGGTGCCGCCGAGCGCGAAGCGCTCGAGGGCTATGCCGACGCCAACGCGCCCTGGCTCGACGACTATGCGCTCTACGAGGCGCTGCGCGCCGAGCACACGCACGCGCCCTGGTGGGAGTGGCCGATGGCCTTACGCGACCGCGAACCGGCGACGATCCACGCCGCGCGCCAGCGTCTCGCCGAACCGATCGCACAGGTGTGCTTCGAGCAATTCCTGTTCGACCGCCAGTGGCGCGTGTTCAAGGCGCAGGCCAATGCGCACGGCATCCTGTTGTTCGGCGACATGCCGATCTTCGTCGCCCACGACAGCGCCGAGGTCTGGGCGCACCGCGAGTATTTCCAGCTCGACGCGCGCGGCCAGCCGCGGGTTGTCGCCGGCGTGCCGCCGGATTATTTTTCGGAAACCGGCCAGCGCTGGGGCAACCCGCTCTATGACTGGGAACGCATGCGCGCCGACGGTTTTCGCTGGTGGGTCGCGCGGCTCGCGACCGAACTCACGCGCTTCGACCTCGTGCGGGTGGATCACTTTCGCGGTTTCGAGGCCTGTTGGGAGATCCCGGCCGAGGACGACACCGCGATCGACGGCCGCTGGCGCGCGGTGCCGGGCGAGGCGCTGTTCGACGCGCTGCTCGCGCGTCTTGGGCGCTTGCCGCTGGTGGCCGAGGATCTCGGCCACATCACGCCCGCGGTGCACGCGTTGCGCGCGCGTTACCATCTGCCTGGCATGGCGGTGCTGCAATTCGCCTTCGACGGCGGCGCCGACAATCCCTACCTGCCGCACAACCTCGCGCGCGACAGCGTGGTCTACACCGGCACGCACGATAATGACACCACGCTTGCCTGGTTCCGGGCATTGACCGCGGAGACACAGGCGCGTGTCATCGAGTATCTCGGCCATCCGCCCGAGCCCATGCCACGGCCGCTGCTGCGCGCGGCGCTGGCGTCGGTGGCGCGCTTGGCGGTGATGCCGATGCAGGACCTGCTCGGGCTCGGCGCGGGCCACCGCATGAATACGCCCGGCACGACCGACGGTAACTGGCGCTGGCGCTTCGACTGGTCGCAGCTCGCGCCGGGGCTTACAGAGTCGCTGCGGCGGCTGGTGGAGATGTACGGGAGGGAAGTGAAAAGCTGAAAAAGATTATTCACCACGGAGAACACAGAGAGCACAGAGAATTATTTTTAATTAAAAACCTCTGTGTTCTCTGTGACCTCTGTGGTTAAGCGCTGTTTTACAGCCAGAGCATGAATCCCGGCTCGAAGCGGTGGTTCAGGTTCGGGTGGAACGGGAACATGCGTATCTTGTAATGCTGCAATCCCGGCAGGTGCGGCCGGAAGTCGAGCCGGTAGAGCGCCTCGCCCATGTCGTTCGTGCCCGCGGGCATGAACACGTAGGCATCGAGCTTCACGAACTCGCCGCTTTCGGACTCGCGCCCGACCTGGCACTCGACCAGCACGTCGTCGGGGTCGAGGCCGTTGAGCTGCGCCGCGACCGTGATCGACAGCGTGCCGCCCGCGGCGATCTCCGTGGCGGCGTTGTCCACGCGCCGCAGGCTCGCGCCCGGCCAGTGGTGCTCGACCTTGCGGCGCCACGCGGCCAGTTCCTTGGCGCGCACGAACCCGTCGCCCTCGAGCAGGCGCGTCTGACGCGCGGCGGCGCCGTAGTAGTTGCGCACGTAATCCATGACCATGCGCCGGGCGTTGAAGCGCGGCATGAGCGAGCGCATCGAGGCCTTGGATTTCTTCACCCACTGTTCCGAGTGGCCGTAGCCGTCGCGTGCGTAGTAGAGCGGGATGACTTGCGTCTCCAGCAGGTCGAGCAGCTCGTCCGCCTCCTGGCGGTCGCGCCAGGCGCGGTCGAGGTGCGGGCCGTGCGGCGTGATCGCCCAGCCGTTCTCGCCGTTGTAGCCCTCGCCCCACCAGCC
>SCRL01000008.1 GCA_004298065.1 Gammaproteobacteria bacterium
AATGTTGATGTCCATCCAGCGCGAGGCGACGCGCACCCGCGGATTCATCAGGCGCCGCAGCCACAGGAACACCGCGCCGATCAGGCAAAGACCGCCGAACACCGTGCCGGCGGCGATGGCTATCCACTGGTGGGCCATGTCCGACACGCCGAGCACCAGAAACAGGGCGTGCGGCGTCAGGAGGCCCACGACGTGGCCGAGGAACAGCCCGAGGATGCCGTAGTGAAACAGGTTGCTCGCCAGCCGCATGCCGCGTTTGGACAGCAACTGGCTCGAATCGCTCTTCCACGTGTATTGCTCGTGGTCGAAGCGGATCCAGCTACCGAGCAGGAACACGGTGGTGGCGATGTAGGGATAAATCCCGAAGATGAAGTTGTGCAGGTATTCCATGTTCGTCTCCAATCGGATTACGTCGCGCAGCGACCTACAACGCACCCCTCTCCATTGACGGGAGAGGGGTCGGGGGTGAGGGGGACGGCGCAAGCGGACGGCGGCGCATTCCAGTTCACCGGCGGGTCGAGATCGCCGGCATCTTGGCAGGGATCGGTCCTGGCCGCGGCGGCCGGCTCGGCGTCACCGGCGGGGCGGACGAGACAGCGCGCCTCGACCAGGCCGATCAAATCGGCGTAAGGGCTGCCGGCGTCGGCAAGATTCGCACGTAACTGGCGCAACACCTTGCCCCAGCGTGACAGGAACAGCCGGCCCTCCTGCGCCTCGAGCTGCGAGACGAACTCGAGCATCAGCGGCAGGTAGTCCGGCAGTTCGCGCTCCGTGATCCGGAAGCCGTATGCCCGGTAGAACTCGGTCAGATCGATCAGCGCCGGTCCGCGGTTCTTGTCCGCACCGATCAGGTGGTGCGTGAGGTGCAGGCTGTGCTCGGGCACCATGTCGAAAGTGTGCACGTAGTCCGCCTCGGTCTCGGTCGGGTCGCGGTCCGCCAGCGCCGCCACGAAGCGCGCCAGCACGGCGCGCTCGTCGGCGTTCAGGCCCGTGCCGGCGCAGACGGCGCCACCGATCTCCGGCAGCGCCTCCCGCAGCGGCGCCGCGGGATATCCCAGCAGGACGGAAACGATGCGATAGAACATCATGGTGCCTCTCCGTTACCGGTCGTCCGCCGACGGCGCCGGCTCGCGGGACTCAACGGTTTCCTTGCGGCGCTCCGGGAACAGCGAATGGCTGCTGATGCCCGGCGAGGAATCGTTGCCGAAGGTGAAGCCGTTCTGGCCCTGGAAACCGTAGAAGTCGTCGAGCCGGACTTCCTCGTGGCCCGTGGGGATGACGAACCGGTCCTCGTAGTTGGCGATGGCGAGCAACTGGTACATGTCCTTCGCCTGCTGTTCGCTGAGCCCGACGCGGTCCAGGGCGCGGGTATCGGCCTTGCCCTCGACGTGCACCGAGCGCTGGTAGGAGCGCATCGCCATCAGCTTGTCGAGGGCCTCGCGCACCGGCTCCTCGTCGCCGGCGGTGAGCAGGCTCGCCAGGTACTTGAGCGGCAGGCGCAGCGCCTCGGTCCTGGGAATCGCGCCGTCCGGTTCGGTCGGCAGCTGGCCCTGGTCGATGGCCGACTGCACCGGCGACAGTGGCGGCACGTACCACACCATCGGCAGCGTGCGGAATTCCGGGTGCATCGGGAAGGCGATCTTCCACTCCATCGCCATCTTCCAGATCGGCGAACGGCGCGCGGCCTCGATCCAGTCCTCGGGCACGCCGTCGCCGCGCGCCGCCTCGATCACCGCGGGGTCGTTGGGGTCGAGGAAAATACGCCGCTGGGCGTCGTAGAGCCCCTGATCGTGCCGGACGGACGCGAGTTCCTCGATGCGGTCGGCGTCGTAGAGCATGATGCCGTTGTAGCGGATGCGCCCGACGCAGGATTCCGAGCACACCGTCGGCATGCCGCTTTCCACGCGCGGGTAGCAGCCGATGCACTTCTCGGCCTTGCCCGACTCCCAGTTGTAGAACACCTTCTTGTACGGGCAGGCGGAAATGCACATGCGCCAGCCGCGGCATTTGTCCTGGTCGACCAGCACGATACCGTCTTCCTCGCGCTTGTAGATGGAGCCCGAGGGACAGGCGGCGACGCAGGCCGGGTTCAGGCAGTGATTGCACATGCGCGGCAGGTACATATGGAACGTGTTCTGGAACTGCGCGTAGATGCGCTTTTCCAGGCCCTGCATGTTGATGTCCCTGGCGCGCTTGTCGTACTCGCCGGCGAGGTCGTCCTCCCAGTTCGGGCCCCACTTGATCTTCTCCATCTTCTCGCCGGTGATCTGGGAGATCGGCCGTGCGGTGGGCGCCGCCTCGGACAGCGGCGCGTTTTGCAGCCGCGCGTAGTCGAAGGTGAACGGCTCGTAGTAGTCGTCGATCTCCGGCATGTCCGGGTTGGAGAAGATGTTGAGCATGCGCGAGAGCCTGCTGCCGGACTTCAGTTGCAGCCGGCCGTCCACCAGCTCCCAGCCGCCGCGCCAGATCTCCTGGTTTTCCCACTGCTTCGGGTAGCCGATGCCGGGCTTGGACTCGACGTTGTTGAACCAGGCGTACTCGACGCCCTTGCGGTTGGTCCACACGTTCTTGCAGGTGACGGAACAGGTGTGGCAGCCGATGCACTTGTCGAGGTTGAAGACGAGCGCGAATTGGGCACGAACTTTCATGCGTATCTCCTCTCTGTTGCGGTCAGCGCGGGCCGATGCCGGCGGGGTTGCGCTCGGCTTCGCGTTCCGGCGTCAGCGGACGCTCGAGCCAGTCCACATCCTTGTCCTCGATCTTGTGCACAACGACGAACTCGTCGCGCTGGGTGCCGACCGTGCCGTAGTAGTTGAAGCCGTAGGCGAGCTGGGCGTAGCCGCCGACCATGTTGGTGGGCTTGACCACGACACGCGTCACCGAGTTGAGGATGCCGGCGCGCTTGCCGGTCGAGGGCGAGCCGGGCACGTTCACGATCTTCTCCTGGGCGTGGTACATGATCGCCATGCCGCGCGGCACACGCTGCGAGACGACGGCGCGCGCCACGGTGGCGCCGTTGGCGTTGACCGCCTCTATCCAGTCGTTGTCCTCGATGCCGATGCTCCCGGCGTCGTCCTCGGAAATCCAGATGTAGGGACCGCCGCGGAACAGACTCAGCATGCGCTGGTTGTCCTGGTAGCTCGAATGGATGCCCCACTTCGAGTGCGGCGTGCTCCAGTTGAGCACCAGGTGCGGCTTGGCCTTGACCGCCGCCGGCACGACGTTCTGGGATTTCATATCGAGGCCCGGCCGATAGGCGCAGAAGCCCTCGCCGAAGTCCAGCATCCATTCGTGGTCCTGGTAGAACTGCGCGCGGCCGGTGAGCGTCCGGAACGGGATATGCTCGTGGATGTTGGTGTAGCCGGCGTTGTAGGACACCTTCTCCGACTCGATGCCGGACCAGGTCGGCGCGGTGATGATCTTGCGCGGCTGGGCAAGAATGTCGCGGAAGGTGATCTTGTCCTCGTGGCGACCGGCATAAAGGTGATGGTGATCGATACCGGTCTTCTTCGAGAGCGCCGACCACGACTTGTGCGCCACCTCGCCGTTGGTCTCCGGCGCCATGCGCAGCACCGCCTCGCAGGCGGCGATGTCGTCGGCGATGCTCGGCATGCCCTTGGAGATGCCCTCCTCGCGCACCGTGCCGTTGGCGATCTTGAGTTCCTCGTACTCGACCTCGGTGTTCCAGTCGATGCCCTTGATGTTGTTGCCGATCTTGGTCATCAGCGGTCCCAGCGCGATGAACTTGCGCCAGGTATTCGGGTAGTCGCGGGCGACGACCTTGAGCAGCGGTAGCGTCTTGCCGGGGATCGGCTCGCACTCGCCCCGCTTCCAGTCCTTGACGCCCAGCGGCTGCGCCAGCTCGAAGGGCGAGTCGTGGTGCATGGGCAGCGCCACCACGTCCTTCCGCGTCCCAAGATGTTTCTCGGCCAGCCCGGAGAACGCCTTGGCGATGTTCTGAAAGATCTGCCAGTCGGACTTGGACTCCCAGCCTGGGCTCACGGCCTCGGCGAGCGGGTGAATGAATGGGTGCATGTCCGTGGTGTTGAGGTCGTGCTTCTCGTACCAGGTGGCGGTCGGCAGGATGATGTCCGAATAGGCGCCGGTGGAGTTCAAGCGGAAGTTGATATCCACCATCAGGTCGAGCTTGGCCGTGGGGCCGTTCTCGCGATACTTGACCTCCTTGCACTGCTTGCCGTCAGTGCCTTCCTGCATCACGCCGTTCTGCGCGCCGAGCAAGTGCTTGAGGAAGTATTCGTGTCCCTTGGCCGAGCAGCCGATCAGATTGGCGCGCCAGACGAACAGGTTGCGCACGTGGCTCTCGGGCGCGTCGATGTCCTCGTAGGCGAAAGCGAGTTTGCCGGACTTCAACTGCTCGACCATGTGCCGGGCCACGCCCGCCTCGTCGGCGGCGCCGGCCTTTTCGGCCTCGGCGACGACATCGAGCGGGTTGCGGTTGAAGTGAGGCGCCGAGGGCAACCAGCCCAGACGCTGGGCGACGATGTTGTAGTCGGCGAGCTGGTAACCCTTGTATTTGGCCTTGGCCGTGGGCGCGAGCAGGCCGTCGGCGGAGACTTTCTCGTAGCGCCACTGGTCGGTGTGGAAATACCAGAAGGTGGTCGAGTTCATGTGGCGCGGGGGCCGGTGCCAGTCGAGGGCGAAGGCGATCGGCGCCCAGCCGGCCAGCGGCCGCAGCTTTTCCTGACCGACGTAGTGCGCCCAGCCGCCGCCGCTCTGGCCGACGCAACCGCACATGTGCAGCAGGTTCATGATTGAGCGGTAGCTCATGTCATTGTGGTACCAGTGGTTGATCGCCGCGCCCATGATGACCATGGACTTGCCGCGGGTCTTCGAGGCGTTGTCGGCGAACTCGCGGCCGGTGCGGATCAGGTCGGCGCGCTTGACGCCGGTGACCTTCTCGGCCCAAGCCGGCGTGTAGGCGACGTTGGCGTCATCGTAGGAGCTGGCGACGTTGGCCCCGCCGAGACCGCGGTCGATGCCGTACTGGGCGACCTGGAGGTCGAATACGGTGGCGACCAACGCCTCCTGGCCGTTGGCGAGCCTTACCTTGCGCACCGGCACGTTGCGGTGGAGCACCGCCGGGTTGTCGGGATTGAAGTGGGGAAAGCCGACCGCGACCACCGCGTCCTTGTCATCGATGCAGGAGAGCTGCGCCCGGATTTCGGCCTGGTTGGCGGCGTTCTTCGGCTGCGTGTTCCACCTACCCTCCTCGCCCCAGCGGAAGCCGATGCTACCGTTGGGCACGACGAAGCGCTTGCCGATCTCGTCGAAAACGACGGTCTTCCACTCGGGGTTGTTGGTCTCGCCGAACGCGCCGTCGAAATCGGAGGCGCGCAGCGTGCGGTCGGTCACGTAACCCTCGCCGTGAGGACGCAGCATCACCAGCATCGGCAGGTCGGTGTAGGTGCGCGCGTATTCGGTGAAGTAGGGGTCCTGGCGCTGGATGTGAAATTCCTTGAGCGCCACGTGGCCCATGGCGAGGAAGGCGGCTGAGTCGGTGCCCTGCTTCACCGGCATCCACAGGTCGGCGAATTTCACGTACTCGGCATAGTCGGGTGCCATCGAGACGATCTTCGCGCCCTTGTAGCGCACCTCGGTGGCGAAGTGAGCGTCCGGCGTGCGCGTCATCGGCAGGTTGGCGCCGGCGATGATGAGGTAGGTCGAGTTGTACCAGTCGGCCGCCTCGGGCACGTCGGTCTGCTCGCCCCAGGTCTGCGGGCTCGCCGCCGGCAGGTCGCAGTACCAGTCGTAAAACGAGCCGCAAGCGCCGCCGATCAGCGACAGGTAACGGCTGCCGGCGGCATAGGAGACCATCGACATGGCCGGGATGGGCGAGAAGCCGTAGATGCGGTCCGGGCCATGCTTGCGGATGGTGTGGATGTTGGCTGCCGCGATGATCTCGGTGACCTCGTCCCAGTTCGTGCGTACGAATCCGCCCAGGCCGCGCACGGCGGTGTACTTGAGACGCTTGGCCGGATCGGCCTGGATCGCCTCCCAGGCTTCGACCGGATCCTTGCCGGAACGGCGCTCGGCGCGGTAGAGCGCGAGCAGACGTCCGCGGATCAGCGGATGCTTGATGCGGTGCGGGCTGTAGAGATACCAGGAGAAGGAGGCGCCGCGCTGGCAACCGCGCGGCTCGTGGTTGGGCATGTCTTCGCGCGTGCGCGGGTAGTCGGTCTGCTGCATCTCGAAGGCCACGAGGCCGTTCTTGACGAAAATTTTCCACGAGCAGCCGCCGGTGCAGTTGACGCCGTGGGTGGAGCGCACGACCTTGTCGTGGCGCCAGCGGTTGCGGTAGGCATCCTCCCACTTGCGGTCCTCGTCGGTCACGATACCGTGGCCGTCCGAGAAGGTGTCCTGGATGCGGCCGAAGAATTTCAGTCGGTCGAGAAAATGGCTCATGCGTTTCTCCTGGTGAATGCGTCCGGCGATGCGCTCACGGGTTCCTGATGTAGGCGTTGCGGCGCAGGTAAAACCACCAGTTGAGGATCAGGCACAGGGCGTAGAACACCGCGAAACCGTACATCGCGAACTCCGGCGTGCCCGCCTTGATCTGGCCCTTGATGACTTCCGGCGCGATGAACGAACCGTAGGCCGCCACCGCCGAAGTCCAGCCGAGCACCGGGCCGGCCTGGACGCGGTCGAAGATCACGCCGACGGTGCGGAAGGTGGAACCGTTGCCGATGCCGGTGGCCGCGAACAGCACCACGAAGGTGACGAGGAATGGCACGAAGTACTGCTCGGGCGTGGCCGAGTGGTACGCCTGCATCATGAGATAGCCGGTGTAGGCCGAGGCCGCGACCATCGCCACCGAGATGATCTGGGTCACGATGGAACCGCCGACCTTGTCGGAGATCCAGCCGCCCACGGGGCGAATCAGGGCGCCGACGAAGGGCCCGATCCAGGCGTAGGTCAGCGCCGAGGGCGCGTTCGGGTTCTTGAGCGCATGGTTCCACAGGCCGGTGACCGGGTCCTGCACGTGCTGGAAGCCGAAGATCACGGTGATCGACAGCGGCAGCGCCATTGAGAAGCCGATGAACGAACCGAAGGTCAGCACGTAGAGCACGGTCATGGACCAGGTGTGCCGGTTCTTGAAGATTTCGAACTGCTTGGTGATGTTCGTTTTCATCTCGCCGATGGCGGCGAGCTTCATCACGAACAGCGTCGCGACCATGATGAGCGGCAGCGCCACCCACATGTTGAGCAGCCCGAGGCCCACGGGCGCCGGCAGGTACAGATAGAGACCCACGCCGGCGGTGAGGAACGCCAGGCCGTAGAGCCAGACGACCTTGGCGAAGGCGGCGGAGGTCGAACCGATGCCGTGCGAAATCGTGAGCAGGTTGTTCATGCCGAAGTAGCCGAGGAAAGCAAGCGGCACCAGCAGCAGCAGCCAGACGAAGCCCGCGTTCTGGATGTAGGTCGGCGTGCCCGCTGCGATCTTGCCGAAGAGCCAGCCGGAGTCCTTCACCAGGGTCATCGGCTCGCCCCCCAGCGCCCCGAACACGCCGGTGGTCATCACCAGCGGGATCAGGATCTGCATGGTGGTGACGCCGAAGTTGCCGATGCCGGCGTTGATCCCGAGCGCGGTGCCTTGCAGGCGCTTCGGGAAGAAGGTGTTGATGTTGCTCATCGAACAGGCGAAGTTGCCGCCGCCGATGCCGGAGAGCAGCGCCCAGAACTGGAACACCCAAAGCGGCGTGGTCTTGTCCTGGAGCGCGAAGCCGGTACCGACCGCAGGGATCATCAACAGCGCCGTGGTGAGGAACACCGTGTTGCGGCCGCCGGCGATGCGGATGAAGAATGACGCCGGGATGCGCAGCGTGGCGCCGGCGAGTCCCGAAATCGCCGTCAGGGTGAACAGCTCCTCGGGCTTGAACGGAAAGCCGAGGTTGAGCATCTGCACCGTGATGATGCCCCACATCAACCACACGGCGAAGCCGTTCAGCAGGCTCGGCACCGAGATCCACAGGTTGCGGTACGCGATGCGTTTGCCGGTGGCGTTCCAGAAAGCCATGTCCTCGGGTCGCCAGTCGGCGATGTCCACACCGGAGGTCGGTTTGACGGTTTCAACGGTAGCACTCATGGTTTTTTCCTCTTCAGGGCTATTCGATGACGTCGGCCTGCACGCGCTTGTGTTTGGCGGACACATCGAGCGGGCGCACTTCGGTCCAGTACATCCACATCAGCGACGTCCAGACGATGCCGAACATCAGCATGAAGGACGAGGAGCGGACCCCCGTCAGGTCCACCAGCACGCCGAAAATGATCGGCAGGATGAAACCGCCGAGGCCGCCGGCGAGACCGACGATTCCGGAGATGACGCCGATGTTGTGCGGGTAGTCGTCGGAGATGTACTTGAACACCGAGGCCTTGCCGATGGCGAAGGCGACGCCCATGGTGAACAGGATGACGGTGAACACGACCGTGTTGAGCCCGATGTGGAAGGTCAGCGGGCCCGTCACCGTGTGGATCGTGAGATCGGTCTGCGGATAGGACAGGAAAAACAGGCACACCAGCGAGATCCACAGCACCCACCAGGTGACGGTGTGGGCGCCGAATTTGTCGGAGAACCAGCCGCCGATGGCGCGCAACACGCCGCCGGGGATGCTGAAGGCGGCGGCGAACAGCGCCGCGACCTTGATGTCGAAGCCGTACTCCGTGATGTAGTACTTTGTCATCCACAGCGACAGCGCCACGTAGCCGCCGAAGACGATCGAGTAGTACTGGGAATACCGCCAGACTTTCGGGTCCTTGAGCGCGGCGAGCTGCTCGCGCACGGTGACGCTCTTGCCCACCTTGTGGTTATGGTCGGTATAGGTGAAGAACCAGAACAGGATCGCGGCGACCAGCATCAGCACGGCGTACACCTTCGGCACCATCGCCCAACCCCAGGCCACGACGATCGTCGGCGCCACCAGCTTGGTCACCGCCGCGCCGGTGTTGCCGACGCCGAAGATACCCATCGCCAGACCCTGCTGATTCCGGGGGAACCAGCGCGCGCAATAGGCAATGCCGACCGTGAACGAGCCGCCGGCCACGCCGACGAATAGGCCCGTCACCAGAAACTCCACGAACGTGGTGGCCCAGGAGATCATCCAGATCGGGACCACCGTGGACAGCATCAGGATGAAGAACACCACGCGTCCACCGAACTTGTCGGTCCACATGCCGAGCGGCAGGCGGATCAGCGAACCGGTCAGCACCGGCATCGCGACGAGGATACCGAACTGCGTCTCGTTGAGACCGAGATCGTTCTTGATCGGGATGCCGATCACTGCGAACATCATCCAGATCATGAAACACACCGTGAACGCCAGCGTGCTCATGACGACGACCGACCAGGCCTTGTATGTCTGCGTTGTCATCGCTCCTCCTCCGGTTCGAGGGCCCACTGCGCGACCGGCATCGTAGGCGTCGGTGCGCGCGCGCAAAATTCCCCGGAAGCACATTTCCGGCGGACGGAAGGAGGAAGGACTCACCCGCCATCCGGATGGACGGCGGCACGGGGACTAGTTCGGAGTGACTAGGCAGTTCGTGAAAGAACGAACTGCCAGGGTGTCAGCAGCAATCGAACAATCTTCGAATGTGCTGCGCTACACACGGTGATTTTGTGTCGTCTTTGGCCGCGTGTAATTTAGCGGAGCGCTCAACAATTCAGTTCTTCGGAACCAAATCGTGCTCGACCGCGTATACCGCAGCCTGCACGCGGCTCGTCATGCCGAGCTTCTTGAGAATGCCCTGGATGTGGATCTTCACCGTGCTTTCGGCCAGGTCGAGGGCGCGGGCGATTTCCTTGTTACTCGCGCCCTTGGTGAGGAAAACGAGGATTTCCCGCTCGCGCGGGGTCAGTCGCTCGTGGTCCGCGGCCGCCGGCGCCGGGTGCTGGGCGTCGCGGACGTTCTGCATCAGCTTCGCCGTCATCTGCGCCGACATCACCGCCTCGCCCTCGGCGGCGCGGCGCACAGCGTCGATGAGGAAGTTGGCGTCGATGTTCTTCAGCAGGTAGCCCTGCGCCCCGGCGCGCAGCGTGTCGAGCAGATCCTTGGCGTCCTCGGAAACCGTCAGCATCATCACGTGGGCCTCGGGCGCCTCTTCCACGATCAGTTGCACCGCCTCGCGCCCGGAGATGCCCGGCATGTGCAGGTCGAGCAGCACCACGTCGGGCTTGAGCGACTTGGCGCGCTTGACGCCCTCGAGCCCGTCGCCGGCCTCGCCGACCACCTCGATGCCCGGCTGTTTCTGCAGCAGCGCCTTGATGCCACTGCGAAACAGCGTGTGATCGTCGACCAGCAGCACTCGGATGGTTCGTTCCACGGCGGATTCACCCCTGGGAGTTCATCGGAGGCAGCGCCAGCGTCACGGCGGTGCCGCGCCCCGGCGCCGAGTCCACGTCCAGGCGCGCGCCGATGCGGTGCGCGCGCTCGCGCATGATGCTGATGCCGACGTGCGAGCCCGCCTCCTCGGTTACGCCGCGGGGATCGAAACCCCGACCGTCGTCGCGCACCGAGATACGCAGGCCGTCCGCGCCGCCGTGCAGCCCGACCTCCACCTTCGTGGCGCCGGCGTGCTTGCGTACGTTGGATAGCGCTTCCTGGATGATGTGCAGCACCTGAATGGTGCTCGTGGCGGCCGGCACCATGCCGTCGCCGGATTTGCTGAACGCGGTGCGGATACCGGTCTGACCCTCGAACTTTTCGAGCGCGCTGCGGACCGCATCGTCGAGCTCGGCGTGGTCCGCCCCGATGCGGAAATGCACCAGCAGCTCGCGGACGTTGTCGTAGCTTTCCTGGATGCCCTCGCGCATGTTGGCAAGTTCGGCGGCGGCCGCGTCCGGCCGACCCTCGCGCAGCGAGCCTTGCAGCATCTGGGCCTGGATGTTCAGGAAGGCGAGCGACTGCGCGATGCTGTCGTGCAGCTCCTGCGCCAGCAGGTTGCGTTCCTCGGAAACCGCCATCTCCTTCTCCCGATGCGCGAGGCGCAGGTTCTCGATCGCCACACCGAGGTGCTGGCCGATGGCCTCCAGCAGCCGCAATTCGTGCGCCTCGATCGTTCGCCCGGTGGGGAAAAACAGCGTGAAGAGGCCGAGCATCTGGTTCTTGGAACCGATCGGGATCGCGGCCATGGCGGCATGGCCGTCGCGCACACAGTTCATCAGCAGCCCGGTGCCGCCCGGCTGGCGCGAGAGGTCGAAGGTCAGCGCGGCGCCCTGCATGGCGGCACTGCCGCACAGACAGGTGCCGACCGGCAGCCGTGTCTCGGCCTTGAGGAAGGTGTCGGACATGTTGTGGCCGGCGACGATCTCGAGCTCGCGCGTGGCAGCGTTGACCAGGCGCACCACGCCGCCGGAAGCGTCGAGCAGGCTGCACAGCCGCAGCAGCACGCCCTTGCACGCGGCCTCCGTCGTCGAGGGCTCCGCGAGGTAGGCGGCGATCCCGTAGAGCAGCGCGAGCTCGCGGTTTTTCTCCTCCACGCTGCGGGTTTTCTCCGTCACCCGCTGCTCCAGCGTCGCGTACAGGTCCTGGAGATGGTCGGCCATGCGGTTGAAGCCGGTGGCGAGCTCGCCGAATTCGTCCCGCGTCACCACCGGCAGGCGCACGCCGAAGTCCGATTCGGCCATGCGCCCGATGCCGGTCTTGAGCGTCTCCACCGGGCGAATGACGAGGGTGTTGAAGAGATAGATCAGCAGCAGCGTGCCGAACAGCGAGAACGCGACGAGGCCGTTCTGAAACACGTACATCAGGTACGTGTGGTGCGCGTTGCTCTGCTCCACCAGCAGTACCAGCTCGTTGGCCATCGGCACGTAGCGTTGCACCGTGGCATCGAGCCTGGCGATAAGGCGGCGGCGCTCCGCGTCGTCGCGCACCGTCAGCAATCGCTCGATCTGCGGTTTGAGGCCCGCGTCCCACTCGTGACGCAGGGCACGCATCTGCCGCGCCACGCGCGGCTCGCGCGGCAGGAACAAAGGACGGTCCGGATCGCCGTTTTCGAGCCGGTTGAGCGTGGTCTCGAATTCGTCCATGAGCTGGCGCGCCTCGGCGGTCGCCATGTCGCGCGGGAGCGTGCCGTCGAACATCTGATGCAGGCGAAAAGCGAGCCCGTAGGTACGCATGCGCAGCGAGCCCGCGTCGTTGATAGCCGCCGCCCCGCCCTCGAGCTGGTGCCCCACGTAGAGCGTGAGCAGGATCACCGCGAGCGCGAAAACGAAGAACAACATCAGCACGGCGTTGATGCGGGCACCGAGCTTTCGTGGCATCAGCTTCGCGACCGGACTCAGGACCCGCGCCAGCGGTGTACGCGTCATGTCCATGTTGCTAATCTTGCCACATTGCGTCCGGTTACGGGCGCACGCGAGCGATTCCGACCCCGGGCAGGCGAAAACAGGCAGGATGAACACCCCGCACTGCATCGCGGTCATCCTCACCGCGCGCGATGCGGGCAGGAGTAAAACCGCGGTGACAACGCCTCGCGCGGAGTGCCTCGATGTACACTTTCATCCGCTCGACGTGACGAGCGAGCAAGGCGTCGAAACGCAGGTGCGCCATATCAAACGCGAACGCGGCCGTCTTGACATTCTGGTCAACAACGCCAGCGTGGTGCTCGATCGCTTCGACCGCGTCGCCTGGGTCTCGCCGCCGGCGCGCTGCGCGCGGACAGCCGGCCGGCCGACACGGACAAGGCCGGCCTCACCGAGCGCGAACACGAGATCCTGCGGCTCATCGCCGAGGGCCTGAGCAACAAGGTCATCGCGCGCCGACTCGAGATCAGCGAGGGAACCGTCAAGGTGCACGTCAAGCACCTGCTGAAGAAACTCGGCCTGCGCTCGCACGTGGAAGGAAGCCGCGGTGTGGGTGACGGGGCGTCACAAGGACTGACCGTCCTTCGCGGCAGATAGCGCCGATGTCGGCCGCACGTTTTCCATTCGCGAGCGAATCGGTATATTAGGTGCACATATCGCCCATCATGCCAGCGGGTAAATTCTGTGAGTAAAAAAATCAAAGGCCCTTTTGTTCCCCTGAACGTCGCCGTGCTCACGGTTTCCGACACGCGCACGCGCGAAAACGACACCTCCGGTGACCTGATCCAGGAGCGGCTGGAAACCGCCGGACACAAGGTAACGAGCCGCGCGATCCTCAAGGATGACGTGGAAGCCCTGCGCACGCAGTTGCGCGCCTGGATAGCGGACAAGAGCGTGGACGCGGTGATCTCCACCGGCGGCACCGGACTCACGAAACGCGACGTCACCCCGGAAGCGGTGACGCCGCTCCTCACCAAGTCTATTCCCGGATTCGGCGAACTTTTCCGCTGGCTCTCCTACGAAGAGATCGGAACATCGACGATCGAGTCGCGCGCCTTTGCAGGGGTGGCCGAGGATACGCTGATGTTCTGCCTGCCGGGCTCGACCGGCGCCTGCCGCACGGGTATGGATAAAATCATTCTTCCGCAGTTGAATGCCGGAACCGCGCCGTGCAATCTCACGGAGATGCTGCCGCGCATCCGCCACGATCCCCCGCCCAAATGATTATGTCAGGACGAACGAGCGCAGCGAGTAGAGCTTCCTTAATGACAAGACGAACGGAGCGAAGCGGAGTAAAGCGTCATTTTATGGCGGGACGAACGAAGCGCAGCGGAGCAGGGCGAGATATTATGGCAAGACGAGCGGAGCGAAGCGGAGCAGGGCTACATTTATGAGCAAGCTCACGCACCTTAATAAGCAAGGTGAGGCCCACATGGTGGACGTGGGCGCGAAGCCTTCAACCGAACGCGAAGCCGTCGCGGAAGGGATCATCCGCATGAAACCGGAAACGCTCGCGTTGATCGTTGAAGGCGGCCACAAAAAAGGCGACGTGCTCGCCACCGCGCGCATTGCCGGCATCCTGGCGGCGAAAAAGACCGCCGAGCTGATACCGCTGTGCCACCCGATCCCGGTCACGGCCATCGAGATCGAACTGACGCCGCAACCCGAAACCGCGTCGGTGCTGGCCCGCGCCACGGTACGCACCCAGGCCCAGACTGGCGTCGAGATGGAAGCGCTCGCCGCGGTCGAAATCGCGCTCCTTACCGTCTACGACATGTGCAAGGCCGTGGACCGCGGCATGGAAATCACCGATATCCGGCTGGTTTCCAAGCACGGTGGGCGCTCCGGCCCCTGGCAGCGCGGGCAGGACTGACCGGCTGGCGTCCCGGCCACCTGCGGCGTTAGATTAGAAGGAGTTCCTCACCTGTCCCTGCAGGAGGTTCTCCATGGAACAGAACGTCGGCAGCACCGAGAAGGTCATCCGCATCGTCGTCGGTCTTGCGATCCTGAGTCTCTTGTTCCTGCTCGAAGGCCCCAACCGCTGGTTCGGCCTCATCGGCCTCGCGCCGATCCTGACCGCGGTCGTCGGCTGGTGCCCGGCGTGGTCGGTGCTCGGCATCAACACCTGCAAGACCAAGACCGGCGCCTGATCTGTTAGAGCGCGCCGGCCTCGCGCAGCTTGTCGTACAACCGCTGCGCCAGCCGCCGGTAGCCCTCGGCGTTGGGATGGATCGGATCGGACTTGAGCGCACGGTCGCCCTCGATCGCGCGCAGGGTTTCACCGTCGTACGGCAGTCGATATTCCTTCGCCAGCCGCGGATACAGCTCGGGTACGTCGAGCAGCAACCCCGGCGCCGGCACGCCCACCAGCACCACCGCGATCCCGCGCGCACGCGACGTGTCCACCATCGCGCGCAGGTTGCGCGCAAGCTCGTCCGGGCTGCCCTTGCGCAGCAGGTCGTTACCGCCGTGCATGAGGATCAGCAACTGCGGGCGATGCTCGTCCAGCAGTCCCGGCAGGCGCGCCAGGCCTTCGCCGCTCACTTCGCCCGGCACGCCGGCATTCACGACCCGCCGGGCGGTGAGCGCGGCGAGTACCGAAGGATAGCTCTGCGCGCCGTCGGCGCCGGTGCCGTAGGTCAGGCTGTCGCCGAAGGCGAGGATAACGGCATCGGATGCAAGCCGCGGCAGCGACGGCGGCGCCGAGCAGGCCGCCAACGCCAGCAGCAGCGTAACGAAGATATTTCTAAAGTAAGCGTTCCATTTCATGAGCATCCCTCGCAAAGCGCGGGGGCTTTTTGGCCACACGCATGATCTGAATCATGCATTCCATTTTATAAGGAAATACAATACGCGCCCTGCCCCGGAATCGGGGCCTTCGCCGCACTCACCGAAGCCATTCATGTCCAAACCTGAAATTCGCCCCTCCGAGCCCCCGCTGGGCCTCGGCTTCAGCTTCGCCGAACTACGCACGCTCCCGGGACTCGAGCGCCTCGACGCGCTGTTTCTCGAGCGGCTGCGCGCCCACGACGCCGGACGCCACGCCGCCCTGCTCGCCTACCGCCAAAACGGCGGCGGGCTGTCGGCGACGGAAACAAGTGAATTGCTGCTCGCCTGCTCGCCGCTGCTGGATGAAATCGTCGCCGAGGTCTTCGGCATCGAGCACGAGCTGAAAACCGTTCGCGACGAAACGCTTTCGCACGACCCCGTGTTCCAGTTCAAGAAAGAGTTCGTCCTCAAGCGCGCGCGCCGGCGCCTGAGCAAGAAGGACGAATTCGAATCGTTCGCCGAACTCGACCGCTGGCTGATTGCAACACTTGCACAGGCCAGCCTGACGCCAAACGATCGCGAGCTGGCTGTTGCCAAACTCGGTCAGCAATTGCTGCAAGACGAGAAAGCGAATACCGACGCCGTGGATAAGCTCGCGCGCTGGTGCGTGCGTGCATTGACGGCACCGGAAGGAAAACAGGCGACACGCGACTGGACAAGTTTCCGCCTGCCGCAGCCGCGCGAGCACGAAAAACTGGTGCCGATCGTGCCGCTCGCCAACGATGCTCTCGGGCGCGTGCAGGGCCCGCCGGCGCACTTCCGCCGGCGCGACGGCTTCGGGCTCACCGACCGCCGCGCCGGCGCGCGCGAGGCGCTGGCCGAGATCAACTACTGCATCTACTGCCACGACCACGACGGCGATTTCTGCTCCAAGGGCTTCCCCGAGAAGAAGGGCGAGCCGGACAAGGGCCTCAAGGTCGACCCGCTCGGCGTCACGCTCACCGGCTGCCCGCTGGACGAGAAAATCTCCGAGATGCACAGCTTGAAGCGCGACGGCCACACCGTGGCCGCGCTCGCGATGATCATGGCGGACAATCCGATGTGCCCGGCCACCGGCCATCGCATCTGCAACGACTGCATGAAGGCCTGCATCTACCAGAAGCAGGACCCGGTCAACATCCCGCAGACCGAAACGCGCTGCCTCACCGACGTGCTTACGCTCCCGTGGGGCGTGGAGATTTACGACCTGCTCACGCGCTGGAATCCGCTGCGCGCGCGCCAGTGGCTGCCGAAGCCGTATAACGGCCTCAAGGTATTGGTGTGCGGCATGGGGCCGGCGGGCTTCACGCTGTCGCACCATCTCTTGATGGAAGGCTTCGCCGTGGTCGGCACCGAGGGTCTCAAGATCGAGCCGCTGCCGCAGACGCTGATCGACCAGCCGGTGCGCGACTGGAAGACGCTTGAAGAAGAGCTCGACAAACGTGTCATGACCGGCTTCGGCGGCGTCGCCGAATACGGCATCACGGTGCGCTGGGACAAGAATTTCCTCAAGCTCATTTATCTTTCGCTGCTGCGCCGGCCGCAGTTCCAGATCTTCGGCGGCGTGCGCTTTGGTGGCACGGTCACGGTCGAGGACGCCTGGACGCTCGGCTTCGACCACGTGGCCATCGCTGTCGGCGCCGGCCTGCCGCAGGCGCTGCCGATCCCCGGCTCGCTCGCGCGCGGCATGCGCCAGGCGAACGATTTCCTCATGGCGCTGCAGCTCACCGGCGCCGCCAAGATGAACAGCCTCGCCAACCTGCAGTTGCGCCTGCCGGCGGTGGTCATCGGCGGCGGCCTCACCGGCATCGACACCGCCACCGAGGCGCAGGCGTACTACATCGTGCAGGTGGAGAAGACGCTTGAGCGCTACGAAAAGCTCGTGGCGGCGCTGGGTGAAACCAAGGTCCGCGAAGGCCTGGACGACGAGTCGCTCGCGACGCTCGACGAATACCTTTCCCACGGGCGCGCGGTACGCGCCGAGCGTGCCCGGGCGGTGCGCGCCGAGGAGGCGCCGAATTTCGTACCGCTGTTGCAGTCCTGGGGCGGCGTGACCGTGGCCTACCGCCGCTCGATGCACGACTCGCCGGCGTACACGCGCAACCACGAGGAAATCACCAAGGCGTTCGAGGAAGGCATTTACTACGCCGAGGCGCTCGATCCGAAGGCGGCGAAGCTCGACCGTTACGGCCACATCGAGGCCATGGTGTTCCACAAACAGGTGCGTGACGACGCCGGCAAGTGGCGCGCGAGCGACGAGGAAATCACGCTGCCGGTGCGCGCGGTGCTGGTCGCTACCGGCGCGCGCCCGAACGTCGCCTACGAATTCGAGCACAAGGGCCACTTCGCCAAGGAGAAGGGCCACTACCAGACGCATCGTCTGGTGCACGGCACGCTCGAACCGGTGGCGGTGAACCCGCACTGCAAGGACCCGGGCTTCGGCGCCTTCACCTCCTACCAGCACGACCATTGGCGCGTGAGCATCGTCGGCGACACCCATCCGGTGTTCAACGGCAGCGTGGTCAAGGCCGTGGCCTCGGGCCAGAAGATTTACCCCAAGATTGTCGAGGCGCTCGGCGAGCGCGTACACCATCGCGGCGACGTGGCCGAATACGGGCGCTTCCGCGCGCGCATGCAGGAGCAGTTCAGCGCCACGGTCGAATCCGTGAAGCGCGTCTCGCCCTCGACGGTGGAACTCACCGTGCGCGCGCCGCTGGCGGCGAAGCGCTTCAAGCCCGGGCAATTTTTCCGCCTCCAGAACTTCGAAACGCGCGCGCCGTTGCTCGATGGCACGCGCCTGCTCACCGAGGCGCTGGCGCTCGCCGGTGCGAAAGTGGACGCAGCCACGGGGCGCATTTCGCTCATGGTCACCGAGTACGGCGCGAGCGCGCGCCTGGTGGCGACACTGCAGCCGGGCGAGCCGGTGCTGCTCATGGGTCCGACCGGCGTGCGTACCCGGATCGCCGAAGGCGGCGAAACCACGCTGGTCATCGGCGGCCGGCGCGCGGCGGCGACGCTGCTCTCCGTCGGGCCGGCGATGCGCGCCGCCGGCAACCGCGTGCTGTTCGCCGCCGGCTTCGAGAACGAGGCAGAAATTTTCTGCCGCGACGAGCTCGAAGCCGCGGCCGATACGATTCTCTGGGTTTCACAAAAGGGCACGCCGGTCACATCGCGCCGGCCACAGGACCGCACCGCGCAGGGCGACCTGCTGGACGCGCTCGCGGCCTACGCCGCGAACAACCCGCCGATCAAGCTGGAGGACGTCGACCGGCTGCTGGTCATTGGCAACGCCGGTCTGGTCCGGCGCGTGCGCGACGCGCGCCGCGGCGTGCTCGGACAGTATTTGAGCAAGAACCCGGTCGCCATCGGCTCGGCCCACAGCGCCATGCAGTGCATGCTCAAGGGCGTGTGCTCGCAGTGCCTGCAGTGGCAGATCGACCCGGCCACGGGCCTGCGCACCAAGGCGGTGTTCGCCTGCTCGTGGCAGGATGAGCCGATCGACATCATCGACCTCGACAGCCTGGACGAGCGCCTGGCGCAGAACCGGTTGCAGGAACACCTGACGAACCTCTGGCTCGACCACCTGCTCGAACACCATCAACTGCCGCGGGTTTGACGACCCGGCGGCATCGCACGCAGAGGGCCGACCATGAACTATCCGCCCTTCTTCAATGATGTCCCGCGCATCCGTCTGTGCGATCCGCTCGCGGAATTCCTCGGTGCCGCCGGCGCCGGCGATGCAGCAGCTGATGCCGAAGGTGATCGGCGGCAGCGCCACGTCCGAGGAGCATCGCGAGTTTGGCCGGCTGTGGCAGGAGCGTGTACGCCGCATCCTCATCGACCGGCGCGACGACCCGGCGCTGGTGGTGCTGCGCTAGCACGCACTTGATGTGCATCAAGCCACGGGCGCACGATATCTGATCAAATTGCTCAGGTATTACCCTGCTGCCGATGAGGGTTATCCCGGCACAGGCAACGCGCCAACCAACTTCAAGGAATCACCATGTCCGAACCGCATCTGCACATCCTGCCCGAGCAGATCTATCCCTTCGACGCGCGCGGGGTCGCCAAGCGCTTCCGCCACGCCGCGATCTTCGGCGCGCTCGACGCGCTCGTTCCCGGCGAGACCATGCGCTTCGCCAACGACCACGACCCGATCCCGCTGCTGCATCAACTGACACAGCGCTACGGCGACACGATCGAGATCAACTACCGCAGCCGCGATCCCGGGCTGATCGTGATCGACTTCGTGCGCAAGTAATCCGCGCGCCGCGATGCTCGCGGTCCTCGCTGTCTCGACGCTCGCGGCCTTCGCCGGCGCGCTGTTCCTGCTGTGGTCCGACCCGGCGGCGCCGCTGCCGGCGCTGCACGTCGCGTTCGCCGCGGGCGTCATGCCGCTCATCCTCGGCGCCATGTCCCATTTCGTGCCGGTACTCACGCGCAGCGGCGCCCCTGGGATTGCGGTGCGCGCGCTGCCGCTGCTCGCGCTCGGCGGCGGAGGGCTCGCGGCGCTCGCGTTTGCGCTGCCGGCGCGCGTGCCGTACGGGCTCGACACGGCGGCGGGCGTCGGCGCCGTCGCCGCACTCGGCATGGCGGGCTGGATCCATGTCCGCGGCCGGCGCGCGCTCGACCGGCCGCATCCGGGCCTGCACTGGTACACCGCCGCCGCCGTCTGCCTGCTGCTCGCGCTCATCGCGGTGCTCGCCATGCGGCTCGTGCCGGAACAGCGCCTGGCGCTTCGGCGATTTCATTTGCACCTCAACACGCTCGGCTTCGTCGCGCTCACGGCCGTCGGCACGCTGCAGGTGCTGCTGCCGACCGCGGCCGGGCGCGCCGATCCCGGCGCCGCGCCGCGGTTGCGTCGCGATCTCAAGTGGGCCGTCACCGGCACGCTGCTCGTCGCCGTGGGCAGCGCGTGGGCGCCGTGGCTCGCCTGGGTCGGGCTTGGGTTGTGGGTGCTCGCAATCGCTCCGCTGGCGGAGGCCTGGCTCACGCGGTTCCATGCCGATCTCTTCACGCTGCATGGCGCGGCCGCGGCGCTCGGCGCCGCCCTGATCGGTCTTGGGCTCGTACTGCTCGCCGGCGCGCTGCACGGCGCGGGGCTGTTGCCGGCGACGCACGCGGTGACGGTGTTTTTTCTTGCGTTCCTGCTGCCGCTCGTGACCGGCGCGGTGAGCCAGCTGCTGCCGCTGTGGCTGCGACCCGGCGGCCAGACACATTGGCACGAAACGCTGCGCGCGCGTCTGGGGCGTTTCAGCGGCGTGCGCGCACTGCTGTTCCTCGCGGGGGGAGCATTGGCGGCGCTCGGGCTGCGTGCCGGCCTTGTCCTCGCGCTCGCCGGGTTGTTGCTATTCGGGCTGCAGGCAGCCCGTGCGCTGTGGAGCGCCGGTCGGCTAGCCTGACGGGTGTGCCGTCGGTCTTGCGGCCGTGCGCTCGGGTCCGGCGGACCGCCGGTCAACGGGAACCGGGCGACTGCGTTAGAATCCAAGTAATAATGGACCACCTATTATAAAAGGAAAACTTCATGCGCATTCTGACCGTTCTGCTGCTCGCCCTCGCCGTCACCCTCACCGGCTGCATCTCCAGCCGCTCGGGCGCGGCCTATTCGCGCGATCAGGCGCGCCACATGCAGGACGTGCAGATGGGCACGGTCGAGGCGGTGCGCGAGATCGTCATCGAGGGCACCCAGTCCGGCATCGGCGCCGCCGCCGGCGGTGCCGTGGGCGGCATCGGCGGCAGCGAGGTCGGCCACGGCAAGGGCTCCTCAGCCGGTGCGGTCGTGGGCGCGGTGCTCGGCGGCGTCGCCGGCGGCGCGATCGAGGAAGCGACCACGCGCAAGAAAGGTTACGAGATCACGGTGAAGATCGATGGCGGGCGCACCGTCGCCATCGCCCAAGAGGCCGACGAGGAGTTCAAGGTCGGCGACCGCGTGCGCATCGTCACCGGCAACGGCGTGACGCGCGTTTCGCACTAATTTATTTTCGCAGCAACCAGAGTACCAGCGAGATCGCCAGGCTGATGAGAATCATGCTGGTAATCGGGAAATAGAAGCGAAACTTCTCGCGCTCGATCACGATGTCGCCGGGCAGGTGAAACAGCCCGAGCTTCGTCAGCCACGGCCACGCCAGCCCCGCCGCCACCAGAATCACGCCGAGCGTCATGGCGCCCCCGCCGGTGCCGGCGCGCCGACCTCCGTCTCCACCCCGAGAAAGCCGAGAATCTCCTGCCGGCGCATCATCGCGTCGGCATAGCCGAGCGCGATCAGCTCACGACAGTAGGCCGCCTCGAACAGCAGATAGCTCACGAGGTTGGCGCCGTGGCGGTCGCGCACGCCGACGCCGCGCAGCAGGAAACGGACCGAGCGCGGTAACCGGTGCGCGTGGCGCGCGGCGATCAGTTCCGGGTCCTGGCTCGGCGCGATCAGCAGCGGCCGCACCTCGCGCAGCCCGAAATCGGCCTGCACCCGCTGGGCCGGCGGAATCAGGCCAATCGTGCGGTTGATGCGCTGCAACCGTTCGAGATCGGCCTCGAGGCTGTCGAGGAAGATACTGTTGAGCGCGTGGCCCGCGATCTGCGCCAGCGGCGGATACTCCTCCCCGTCCGGGCGTTCCGGCGCGGGCGGCATCTCCGGGCGCATGCCGATGATCAGCACGCGCTCGGCGCCGAGATGCAGCGCCGGCGACAACGGCGCCACCTGGCGCATGGAACCGTCGCCGAAGTACTCGCGGTGGATTTTCTCGGCGGCGAAAATGAGCGGCAACGCCGACGAGGCCATGAGATGGTCGTGCGTGATTTCAGCCGGGCAACCGAGACGGCGCGCGCGCTTCCACGGCGCGATCGTGGGTACCCCCTGGTAGAAACTCACCGACTGGCCGGAGCCGTAACCCGAGCAAGTGATACTGAGCGCGCGCAGCGCGCCGGCGTCGATGGCATCCTGGATGCGCGCGCACGGCAGGCGCCGTTCGAGCAGCTCGCGCAATGGCGCGCGGTCGAGCAGCGCGCGCGGGTTGCCGCGGCCGAGTCCGCCGGTCATGAGCGCGGCGCCCCAGCGCAGGCCGTTGACCAGGAGCTCGCGCGAGTCGGTGCGAAACACCTGGCCGACGCGGAAATGGCTCCAGACGTACGTCAGCCGGCGCACGCCCTCGTGGAAGCGCGTGGCGTAGATCGCGAGCGCGGCGGCGTTGATGGCGCCGGCAGAGCTGCCGCAGATGACGGGAAAGGGATTGGGAGTGCCCACGGGCAGCAGGGCGGCGATCGCCTTGAGCACGCCGACCTGGTAGGCGGCGCGCGCGCCACCCCCGGCCAGGATGAGCCCGACCACCGGTCGCCTGCCTTCCATCGCCTGCGCCATATGCGCCGATTGTAGTCCAGACCCTCGCGCTCCCCAGAACGCCGATGACAGCCCGCGCCGGGGCGGCCATAATTCGGAGTGAGCGACTCATCACCCCCCGGGCATCGCACCATGAACCCCTCCCTGCGCGACCGCACCCTGGCGTTGGCCGGCCTGTTTCAGGCGGCGCGCCTGACGCAACAGCTCGCGCGCGAGGGCCGCACCGACGGCGACGCGCTCGCGGCCAGCGTCCACAGCCTGTTCATGATCGACGCCGCGACCACGGCCGAGGTCTTCGGCGGCACGCGCGGCGTCGCGCTCGGCCTACGGCTGCTGCGTGACAAGCTCGCCGGGCGCACCGAGCCCGGCGACATGGAGATCGCGCGCTACGTGGTGGCGCTGCTCCAGCTCGAACGTATGCTCGAACGGCGAGTGGAGGCGCAGGACGCGATCCGGCGCGGTCTCGAGGCGGCCGAGTCGCAGACCAAATCCCTGGAACCGGATGGCGGCGAACCGTTGGCGACGACGATGGTGGAAAAAGTCGCCGAGCTCTACACCCAGACCATCAGCCCGCTCGGTCCGCGTGTCATGGTCAACGGCGAACAGGGCTATCTGGCGAACTCGCTCATCGCCGCCAAGGTGCGCTGCGCGCTGTTCGCCGGTATCCGCGCGGCGTTTCTCTGGCGCCAGTTGGGCGGGCGGCGCTGGCAACTGCTGTTCCAACGCAAGCAGATCGCGAACGAAGCCGGCGCCATTCTCACCGCCGCCCCGGCCTGAAACATCGCCCGGGGCCGACAGCCCCGGGCGGCTTCCTTCCTAACGATAGCTCGTCCCGTTGACGAGCTGCGTCACGACCGCCTGCAACGCGCGGTTGAACTCTGCCGGCTTCTCCTGCGCGACGAAGTGGCCGACACCGCCGACCAGCACCACGCTGCGGTGCAGCGGCCGACCCTGGTTCAGCGGATCGGCGTTGATGTTGCGCAGCCGCTCGCCGAGACGGTCGAACGAAGACGCCGCGTCGTTCCGATACCAGGCGAGGATGTTCTTGAGCGCGCTCACCGCCATGGTCTTGTCGCTGCCGAGCACCATGCCGCCGATGCGATTGATCAGCGCCGGGTCGGATTGCGGCGTGAACATGCCGCGCATGAACTTCTCGCCGTAACCCCTGAAGTCGTCCTCGAACGGCTTCACGAAGGCGGCGACCTCCTTGTCGTTCTTCGGCAGCGGGAAACCGGTGTGGAAGGTATCGACGCCGACCACACCGAGCACACGCGATTTGCCCAAGCGCTTCTCGGCCTCGGCGCTTACCGGCCCGCCCATGGAATGACCCACGAGCACGACCTGCTTCAGCCCGAGCTGCTCCGCCACCGCGGCGACGTCCGCGCCGAAGGCGGCCATGGTGTAGTTCTTGCGGCCCTTGCCCGATTCGCCGTGGCCGGCGAGGTCGAGGCGCACCACGCGGTAATAGCGCTCGAAATAACTCACCTGCTCGTCCCAGAATTGGCGGTTACAGGTCCAGCAGTGGACGAACACCAGCGCCGGCTCGCCTGCGCCGCTGACCTCGTACTTGATCGGCACGCCGTCGGCGGAAACGACGCTGCCGCTCAGGCGCTCGGCCGCCGGTGGCGGCTTGGCCTCACAACCGGCCAATGCCAACACCGCTACCAACCCGTACAGCCACATCCTTGCCACACTCACTCGCTTCACGTTTGTTCTCCTTGGTTGCGTTACTGCCGTTTCGAGATAACTACGCTCCTGCGCCGCCGGTCGCACTGCACCGGCGGCGCTTCCTACCCGGTTACTCCGGTTCGCGCGCTTTCACCGCCAGCGGCCACCGGCGCAGCACGGCCTGGCCCCACTGGTGCAGCACCAGCCCGGCGAGCACCAGCAGCGCGCCGGTCCAAACGCGCGCGTTCACCGGCTCGTGGTTGACCACCGCGCCCAGCAGCAGCGCGAGCACCGGCGTGATGAGCGTGACGAGCGCGGCGGCGCTGGCCTCGACCCGACGCAGCACGTAGAAATACAGGCTGAAACCGACCACCGAGCCGACGACGCCGAGGTACACGATCGCGGCCAGCGCCGGCGTCGGCACCGCCGCCGGCCAGTGGCCGTCGAAGGCAAGCCAGGTCAGCAGGAACAACGGCGTTGAAACCAGCAGCGCGCCGGTGGTGGTCGCGAGGCTCGGCAGCGAGGCGTTGAAGCGCTTCACCAGCACCAGGCCGGCGGCGTTGAGCACCACGCCGAGGAGCACGACCTCGATGCCCTCGCGCGCGTGCGGACCCAGGGCCGCGCCCGAGCCGAAGATCACGGCCAGTCCCGCGAGGCCGAGCAGCGTGCCGGTGAGTTTCGCTGGCGTGAGGCCGCGTTCCTTGAGCACCACGCGCGCGAACAGGCCGGTGACGAGTGGCGTCAGCCCGAACAGCACCGCGATCAGGCCGGAAGGGATGTACAGCGCACCCCAGTAAACGCACAGCAGCGCGCCGTAGACACCGAGCGAGCTGGCGGCGTAGGTGTAGCGCGCCTCGCGGTGCCACGGCAACCGCAGGCGCAGCCCGATGACGAGCGCCACGCACAGCAACGTCGCCAACCCCATGCGCCCGAGTGCGCCGGGCAGGAATCCCGCGCCCTCGCTGCTCCACTTCACGGCCAAAGGCGTGGTCGACCAGATCAACACTACCGCCAGAAACGCCACCGGTACGGACATTGTCGTTATCTCCCTGGACAAAAAAGCAAAAGGGCCGCAGAACTTGCGCTCTGCGGCCCTCGGAACTTGCTTCGGTTACGGCTTTAAAACGGTACGGCTAGATCGGTTCTCCGGGCACACAAGCGCGCTGCGGCAGCCACTTGGCCTGCCGCATAATGACTCGGGCGTGCTTGCGTGCGGAATGGAACATGGATCGCATGTTACCGAAACGAAACGCGCCGTCAAGCGCGACGCCTAGCTACGCGCCGGATGCTTCGCGAGTTTTCGCTGGAGTGTGCGCCGGTGCATATTGAGCCGGCGCGCGGTTTCGGAGATGTTGCCGCCGCACTCGTTCAGCACTTTCTGGATGTGCTCCCATTCGAGGCGCGCGACCGACAGCGGTTTCGGCTGCACCGGTGTCATTGCATCGCCTTCGTCGCGGTGGAACGCTGCCAGGATCTCGTCGGCGTCGGCCGGCTTGGCGAGGTAGTGCACCGCACCGAGCTTGATCGCCTCGACCGCGGTGGCGATCGAGGCGTAGCCGGTGAGCATGACGATGCGCGTGTTGGGATCGAGTTCCTTGAGCTTCGCGACCAGTTCGAGCCCTGAAGGACCCGGCATCTTGAGGTCGATCACGGCGTATTCCGGTGGGTCGGCTTGCGCCGCCGCCATGCCCTGCGCCACGTCGTGCGCCACGCGCACCGCATAGCCGCGCGCTTCGAAGGCATTACGCAACACGCGCGCGAAGGTCGCGTCGTCATCCACCACGAGCAGTGTCGGGCGGTCGGCGTCAGTCGTATCGGTCATGCGGCGATTCCCTTGAGCGGCAGCATCAGACGACAAAGCGTACCGCCGCCCTCGCGCCGGAGCAGCCGTACCGTGCCGCCAAAGCGGCTGAGCGTGGTGTAGGCAAGAAACAATCCGAGCCCCAGCCCCTCGCCCTTGGTGGATACGAACGGTTCGCCGGCGCGCTGCTCGACCTCGGGCGCGAGGCCTGGCCCGCGGTCGGCGATTTCGAGAACCAGCTCGTCCGCGGTCCAGCGGCCGTTCACTTCCACGTCGTCCGGCGAGACATCGGCGGCGTTGTTGAGGATGTTCACGACCGCCTGCGTGAGTGTCAGCTCGGCAACGATACGCGGCGCAGGCGGCGGGCCTTCGAGATGCGACCGCATCCGCACGCCCGGGCGGCGCGCCTGCCAGCCGCGCAGGAGTTCTTCGAGCCAGGCATCGAGCGCCTGCGGCGCGCCGGCCTCGGCGCGTGCCGCGCCGGCGCTGGCCGAGAGCGAGGCGAGGATCTCCTTGCTGCGTGCCACCTGCGCCCGCAGGATCGAAAGCGTCTCGCCGTCCACCGGCTTGCCCGGCGCAATGTCCTTCAGCAGCACCGCCAGGGTGGACAGCGGCGTGCCGAGCTCGTGCGCCGCGCCGGTAGCGAGCGTGCCGAGCGCGAGCACGCGCTCGTGCTTCAGTTCCTGTTCGCGCATCGCGGCCGCGAGACGGTCGCGCTCGCGCAGCGTCGCGTTCATCCGCACGGCGAAGGTCGCGATCAGCGCGGCGCTCACCAGGAATCCGAGCCACATGCCGACGACGTGCATCTGGAACTCGTCGCCGTGCATCGCGTGCGCGCCGGGCAGCGGCACATAGACGAACAACAAAGCCGTGTAGCACGCGACCGCGAGACCGACCATGAACCACGTATGCGTCCGCGGCAGGGCCGCGGCGGTGAGCGTGATCGGCAGCAGGTACAGCGGCGCGAACGGATTGGTCGAGCCGCCGGTGTAATAGAGCAGACCGGTGAGCGCCAGCACGTCGAACGTGAGCTGCGCGAACAGCTCGCCGTCGCGCACCGGCCAGGCGCGCGCCAGGCGCAGCCACGTAAGCAGGTTCAGCACCGACATGGCCGCGAGAATCAGCACCAGCGGCTTGAGCGGCAGCCACATGTGGAGCGACTGCACCGCCACCCACACCGCCAGCGCCTGGCCGGAGAGCGTGAGCGTGCGCAGCACCACGAGCCGGCGCAGGTTGATGGCGGCGGTGGGCGGGGAAACCGGTTCGGTCGCGGACATACCCGTCATTCTAGCGGACCCCCGATGCCTGACCTTGACCTGACACAGGGGTGGAAGGGTGCGGGCCAAGGATGGCCTGCGACACATTGTCGCATGCGACCACGTGTCGCATTCAGACACCGGCTTCCGGGTCCTACCATGACGGCTTTCACGACCGTCACCCAACACCATGCCCGCCCTCGCCAGCCGTCCGTTTCCGCTGCTGCCGCCGACCCTGCGCACGGCGCTGGTCGTGTCGATCGGGCTGCACGTTGCTCTCGTGGCCTGGCTGCGCCCGGCGCGCATCGAGCTGCCACAACCGTTCGCGGTCGAGCACCTCGAAGTCTCGTTCGCCGCGGCGCCCGCTCCGCGCGCGACGAAAACACCGACCGCGCCGTCGAGCACCGCGACGCGCAAGCCGACACCTGCGGAATCCGCTGCTACGTCCACCCCGGCCGAAAACCCCGCCGGCGCCGGGCGCGACGAGCCGCTGGTCGAGGCCAAGTTCGACGTTGCCACGCTGCACAATCCGAAGCCGCCCTACCCGCTCGCCGCGCGCCGGCGCGGGTACGAGGGGCGCGTCTTGCTGAGCGTGCTGGTACGCGCCGATGGCGCCTGCGGCGACGTGACACTCAAACAGTCGAGCGGCCATACGTTGCTCGATTCGAGCGCCCTCGACACCGTGAAGCGTTGGCGCTTTCTGCCCGCGCGCCGCGGCGCCACGTCGGTCGAATCGCGCGTAGACGTGCCGATCACCTTCCGCCTGGAGAACGCCGGCTAGACGCGCCGTCTTCCGCCACTTTCCATGAGACATCGCTCCATGCGAATCCCGCTGTTCGCGGCGCTCAGCGCCGCGCTCGCCGCCGCGGCGCAGGCCGCGGACCCGGAAACCCGCACGCTCGACGAAGTCGTGGTGAGCGGCGCGCGCGAGGCGACGCCGCTCGCGGCCACGCCCGCGGCCATCGGCCGGTTGGAGGCGCGCGCGCTCGACGACGCCAAGGCAACACGCATCGACCAGGTGGTCAACGCCCTGCCCGGCGTGCACATGGTGGACCTCGGCAACGAGCAGCATTCGATGAGCATCCGCCAGCCGATCACGACCAGCGCGGTCTACCAGTACCTCGAGGATGGCGTGCCGATCCGGCCGGTGGGTGTGTTCAACCACAACGCGCTCAACGAAGTGAACCTGACGGGCGCGGGCGGGGTCGAGGTGGTCCGTGGACCGGCGTCGTCGCTCTACGGCAGCAACGCCGTCGGCGGCGCGGTGAACTTCCTCACGCGCGCGCCGTCGGCCGCGCCCGAGGGCCGGGTGGCGCTGCTCGCCGGCAGCGAAGGCTATAACCGGGTGGATACCGGCGCCAGCAACACCTGGGGCGACTTCGGACTGCGGCTCGCGCACTACAGCGCGCGCCAGCGCGGCTCGTGGCGCAACTACAACGACATGGACAAGGACTCGCTCACGCTGCGCGCCGACTACGCGCTCGATCCCCAGACGCCGCTCAAACTGGTGTACAGCTACAACGAGCTCGACACCGAGACGCCGGGCTCGCTCAACGAAACCGATTTCCGCAACAACCCGGCGGTCAGCTACCAGACCTTCAGCTACCGGCGCGACAAGGCGCAGCGGCTCTCGGCCACGCTCGAACGCGAACACGGCGGTGTGCTCAACGCGCTCACGCTGTACGCGCGCGAGAACGACCATGGCCAGAACCCGGCCTACTCCATCCGCAGCTGTACGGTGTCGGCCACCTGCCCTACGGGTTACGTCGGCAATATCAACGTGAACAGCTACACCTCGCTCGGCCTCGAGGCGCGCCAGCGGCGCCACCTCGACTGGCGCGACGGCCGCCTGATCGTCGGTTTCACCTTCGACCGCAGTCCGAACACCTACGTCGAGGACAAGATCGACGTCACGCGCGACGCCGCCAACGTCTACACCGGCTACAGCCTGAGCACGCGCAACCGCGAGTACGAGGTGCTGCTGCAGAACGCCTCGCTCTATGCCCAGTACGAATTCACGCTCTGGCCGGCCACGCGCCTGCAACTCGGCGGACGCTACGACACGCTGCGCTACGACTACACCAACAAATTGACGCCGAGCAGTGCCACCGGCGCGCCGAGCGAGGCCCGCACCTTCGAGCATTTCAGTCCGAAGGTCGGTTTGACCCACGAACTCACGCCCGCGACCAGCCTGTATGCCGCCTACAGCCAGGGCTTCACGCCGCCCGAGGTAAGCTCGCTGTACGCACGCCTGGCGGTGCCGAACCTCAAGTCGGCGGTGTTCGACAACTACGAGGCCGGCGTGCGCACGCGCTTCGCCGGCGGCCGCGGGCGCCTGAGCGCGAGCCTGTACCGGCTCGAAGGCTACGACGAACAGGTGAGTTATTCGATCGGCGTGGGCAACTCCGAGCCGCGCAACGCCGGGCGCACCCGCCACACCGGCCTCGAACTCGGCCTCGACTACGCCTTCGACGACCGTTGGGAAGCGCGCTTTGCCGGCACGCTCGCCGAGCACAAATACCTCGACTACGACGCGAGCAGCACGCTCAGCTACGACGGCAAGATCGCCAAACAGGCACCGCAACAGATCGTCAACGCCGAGCTGGCTTGGAAGCCCACGTCCGGCTGGCGCGCGGCGCTCGAAGCGCAACGCGTGGGCGCCTACTGGATGAATGACGCCAACACCGTGTATTACGGCGGCCACAGCGTGTTCCATCTCCGCGCGACCTGGGCGCGCGGCGCGTGGGAGTGGTGGGGCAAGCTTCTGAACCTCACTGACCGCAAGTATTCCACCAGCGCCTCGAGCAGCTACTCCGGCAGCGGTGCCTATACCCCGGACACGCACAACACCTACACACCGGGTGATCCGCGTACGCTGTTCGTCGGCGTGGCCTACCGCTTCGGGGCGGCCGCTCGATGAGCGCGGCGCGCGCCGTCCTGTCGCTGCTTGTCGCGGCACTCGCCGCCGGCTGCGCCGCGACGCACAAGCATGACGCAACCAAGCCCATGGACCGCAACGCCATGTGGCAGAAGTCGCTTTCGCGCGCGCCCATGGCCGCCACGGCCGCGTTCGACGCGCATGGGCGTCTGTGGCTCGCAAGCGTCGAAAACGGCCACGTGCTCCTGCGCCATTCGAACGATCTCGGCAACACCTACACCGCACCAGTGCGGGTGAATCCCGATCCCGAGCGCGTCGCTGCCGACGGCGAGAACCGTCCCAAGCTCGCCTTCGGCAAACACGGCGAAGTGTATGTCTCCTGGACGCAGAGCCTTGAGACGCCGTTCGCCGGCCACGTGCGCTTCGCTGCATCGCGCGACGGTGGCACGACGTTTTCATTACCCATCACCGTAAACGACGATCACGCGGCCATCAGCCACCGCTTCGATTCGCTGGTCGTGGACGGCGCCGGCCGTGTACACCTGCTGTGGCTCGACAAACGCGACAAGGAAAAATCCGGCGAGGCGTATACCGGCATCGCGCTGTATCACGCTGTATCCGACGACGACGGTAAATCGTTCGGCCCCAACCGCAAGCTCGCCGACCACACCTGCGAGTGCTGCCGCATCGCCATCGCGCGCGACACCGACGGCGTGCCGGTGGCGCTCTGGCGCCATGTGTTTGACCGGAACACCCGCGACCACGCGCTCCTGCGCCTTGACGGGATCTCTGCCGTCGTGCGCGCCAGCCGCGACGACTGGCGCGTGGACGGCTGCCCGCACCACGGTCCGGCGCTGTCCATCGGGCCGGACGGCGTCTATCACCTCGCGTGGTTCACCGGCGCGCCGGGACGAGCCGGCCTCTATTACCGCCGCTCACTCGACCACGGCCGAAATTTCGATACACCGATGCAGTTCGGCAATCCCGAGGCGCAGCCGGGACGCCCGCAGGTATTGAGTCTGGGCCAGCGCGTGACGCTGGCATGGAAGGAATTCGACGGCACGGCGAGCCTCGTGCGCACCATGGTGTCGCGCGACGGCGGCGTGAGCTGGTCCGCGCCGGTGACACTGGCCCGCAGCGCAGGCGCGTCGGACCATCCGCAACTGCTGGCCGATCGCGGGCGCGTGTTCCTCGGCTGGCAGTCGGCGAGCGAGGGCTTCCGTCTGGTCGAGGTCGCGCCGTGAAGCGCTGGCTCGCGGTTGTCCTGCTCGTACTGGCGCTGCCGGCCGGCGCGCAGGAACTGAAATCGTTCACGCCGCAGAGCCTCACGCAGATTACGGCGAGCCGGGCCGGAACGCCGTTCGTGCTCGCCTTCTGGTCGCTCACCTGCGCGCACTGCCAGCAGGAGCTGGCCGATTTCGGCCGCCGGCACATCGCCCGTCTCGTGCTGGTCTCGACCGACACGCCGGCGGAGGCCGAGGCCATCCGCGCCACGCTCGCGCGCCACGGTCTGGAAAACGCCGAGGCCTGGGTGTTTGCCGACGAGTTCGGCGAGCGCCTGCGCTACGCCGTGGACCGGCACTGGGCCGGCGAGCTCCCACGCAGCTACTTTTACGCCGCCGACGGTTCGCGCCGGGCGGTCTCCGGGCACCCGGAGACGACGCTGCTCGATCGCTGGCTCGGACACCGCACGCCGAACCGCTGAGCCGCTGCGGTCACAAATTCATCTGGAGTGAATTTGCTCACCCCATCCTTGTGGTTCGCCCTTTCGGGCCGGCGTCGCTACGCTCCGCCGCCCAAAATCGCTCCCGGCGATTTTGTGGTCGCGCTTTAGCGCGCCCGAAGGGCGCAGACCAGGGGTGAGGCGGGGTTTTCGTGGCTGCACATAACGTGCAGCCACGCCGCCGAACGGGCGCGCCATGGAAGGCGCGCACTGGACCTTCGAGCGGAGCTGGACAGCTTCGCGATGAAGGGTCTGCGACACATTGCCGCGCGACACCAAGTCGCATTCCCCTCGCCGCACGCGCCGCTATCATCGCGCGCGTTTCAATCCCCGCATCGAGGCCTACAACAATGAAGCAACATCCCCTGCCCGTACTCGCGGCGACGCTCGCGCTCGCCGTCGCTACCGCCGTGCGCGCCGAAGAGACGACGCGGCTCGAAGAGGTCGTCGTGACCGCGCCGATGGTGTCGGAACCGCTCACGGTGGTCACCGATCCCAAGGCGCCGCGCCAGCCGGTGCCGGCGCATGACGGCGCGGACTATCTCAAGAACATCCCCGGCTTCTCGGTGATCCGCAAGGGCGGCACCGACGGCGACCCGGTGCTGCGCGGCCTCGCCGGCTCGCGTCTGAACGTGCAGATGGACGGGCAGACCATCCTCGGCGGCTGCGGCGGGCGCATGGACCCGCCCACGGCCTACGTCTTTCCCGAGGCCTACGACCGCATCCTCGTGCGCAAGGGGCCGCAGACGGTGCTCCACGGCGGCGGCAACCTCGCCGGCACAACGCTGTTCGAGCGCAACACCAAGCACTTCGACGCACCCGGCACGCGCGGCTTCGTGAGCGCACTCGCCGGCAGTTTCGATCGCAACGACCTGATGGCGGACGTGACCTCCGGCGGCCCCGGCGGCTATGTGCGTGCCGTCGCCACGCGCACCGACGCCAACGACTACGAGGACGGCGACGGGCGCCGGGTGCACTCGGCCTACATGCGCTGGAGCGGCAGCCTGCTCGGCGGCTGGACACCGGATGCGAACACGCGCGTTGAGCTGTCCGTGGACCGCAGTGACGGCGAGGCGGCTTATGCCGACCGCAGCATGGACGGGACGGTCTTCGATCGCACCAGCTATGGCGTGAAGCTCGAGAAGACGAAGCTGTCGACACGGGTGGAGAAACTGGAGGTCCAGGCGTTCCACCACTACGTGGACCACGTCATGGACAACTATTCGCTGCGCCCGATCGCCGCCGGCAGCAAGTTCCTGCTGAGCAACCCGGACCGCACCACCGAGGGCGCGCGCCTCGCGGCGACGCTGGCGCTCGGGCCGGACACGCGCGCCACCGTGGGCGCCGACTACCAGGAACACCAGCACACGCTGCGCCAGTGGACCGCGACGGACAACATGTACTCGGCGATCGACGTGAATTCCAGGCCGCGCACGCCGGACATGACGTTCGAGAACCTCGGTGTGTTCGCCGAGGTGACGCACCAACTCAACCCGCGCGACCGCGTGATCGGCGGCCTGCGTTTCGACACGCTCGATGTGAAGAACGAGAAGACCACCGGCTCGGGGGCGCTGTCGAGCGACACCGACCGCACCAAAGGCGCGTTCCTGCGCCACGAGCACGATTTCGAGAGCGGGCTCACGAGCTACGTCGGCCTCGGGCACGCCGAGCGCCCGGCCGACTGGTGGGAGCGCAGCACCTACAACAACTTCTACCTCGACCCGGAGAAGGCTACCCAGCTCGACGCCGGCCTGGTCTATGCCGGCGGCCGCTGGCGCGCCTCGCTTTCGGCCTTCGCCAACCGCATCGACGACTACATCCTGACGCGCGATACCGGCACCGTAAAATCGGCGCGCAACATCAATGCCTCGACCTACGGTGCCGAGGCCGACGCGAGCTATGCCGTGAACGACCGCTGGACCGTGACCGGCGCGCTCGCCTGGGTGCGCGGCAGCAACGACACCGACGGCACGGCGCTGGCGCAGATGCCGCCGCTCGAGGGCCGGCTGGGGTTGCAGTATGACGTCAAGAACTGGTCGCTCGGCGTGCTGGCGCGCCTGGTCGCGGAACAGGACCGGGTGCACGCGACCTACGGCAGCATCGTCGGCCAGGACATCGGCCGCACGCCCGGCTACACCGTGTTCTCGCTCAACGCCGGCTGGCGCCCGCGGAAGGGCGCGCTCGTCACCGCCGGCGTGGACAACGTGTTCGACAAAACCTACGCCGAGCACCTCAGCCGCACCGGCACGGCGGTGGCAGGCTACACGCAGACCGTGCGCGTGAACGAGCCGGGGCGCAATCTCTGGCTCAAGGCGAATATCGCGTTCGACTGAACCTGCCGCCGGGCGCAGGCCAGGGACGGCCTGCGACAACGTGTCGCATAGGGTATGCGCCGCCGCCGCGTTACCCTGTCGGCAGCGGTAACCTCCGATGCGTCTTCGATTTCCGTTCCCCTCCCTGTTGCCCGCCGCCGGCATCGCCCTCGGCCTCGGCGCGATGGCGTTCGGCGGTTATCTCGTCTGGCGTTTCATGAACCCGCCCGTGGCGCCGGTGCTGGTGGCCGAGCCCGAGGCCGGCTGCGATCTGCACCGCGGGCCGTGCGCCGCCGCCCTGCCCGGCGGCGGGCGCCTGACGCTCGCCATCACGCCGCGCCCGATCCCGCTCATCGAGCCGCTCGCGCTCGAGGTGCGCGTGGACAGCGCCGCGGCGAGCAAGGTCGAGGTGGATTTCAGCAGCCCGGACATGTACATGGGCTACAACCGCCATGCGCTCAACGCCGTGAGCGCGGGCGTGTACGCGGGCAAGGCGGTGTTGCCGGTGTGCACACGCACGCGCATGGCCTGGCGCGCGCGGGTTGTGGCCGACACCGAACGCGGGCGGGTGAGCGTGCCGTTCACCTTCATCACCGACCCCGCCAGCCCCCGGAGTTGACCATGCGCCGTATCGTCCTGCTCACCACCTTGCTCCTCTTCTTCGTTACGCTCACGGTCGTGATCGGCTGGCGCATGGCCGTGCGCGCGCCCGCTTCGCCGGCGCTGCCGCCGGGCGGCGATTTCACGCTCGTTTCCGCCGACGGCCCGGTCGCGCTCGCGCAACTGCGCGGCAACGTGGTGCTGCTCTACTTCGGTTACGCCTCCTGCCCCGACGTCTGCCCGACGTCACTCGCCCTCACCGCCCAGGCACTCGTGCGCCTGACGCCGGCGGAGCTCGCGCGCGTGCGCGTGCTGTTCATCTCGGTCGATCCCGAGCGCGACACGCCGGCGAAGCTCAGGCAATACGCCGCGCATTTCCACGCCAACGTGATCGGCGTGACCGGCGAGCCGGCGGTGCTGGCCGGGATCGCGGCGCGCTACGGCGCTGCTTACCGCAAACAGGCGGTCGACTCGGCCCAGGGCTATGTCGTGGACCACAGCTCGTTCACCGCCGTGGTCGCGCCGGACGGGCGGCTGGTGGCGCAGCTGGCGCACGGCGCCCAACCGGAAGAAATCGTGCAGACCGTGCGCCGCTGGCTGCGCTGAACCGTTTTTCTTTCCCCAAGGAGCATCACCATGTTGCATCGCACCCTGACTTCTCTCCTGTTCGGCCTGCTGTTCGCCGCTGCGCCGGTGCTCGCCGGTCGCGCCGCCGACGACATCGCCATTGCCGATCCGTATGTGCGCCTGGTGCCGCACGGCCAGGAACAGACCGCGGCGTACTTTCTGTTGCGCAACAGCGGCAACACCCATCATGCGCTGGTCAAGGCTGCAAGCCCGGCGGCGCGCGTGGTCGAGCTGCACACGGTGGTGCACGAGGGCGGCATGATGAAAATGCGCCCGGTGCCGAGAATCGAGGTGCAGGCCGGCGGCGAGACGCAGCTGCAACCCGGCGGGCTGCACGTGATGCTGATCGGCCTGACCCGGCCGCTGCGGGAAGGGATGGCCGTGGAGCTCGCGCTTACGTTCGAGGACGGCAGCACGAAGAAAGTCCTGGCGTCGGTGCGGCCGGTGGCCGCGGGCATGCCGCGCGCCCGACACTGAGCGGCGCGGCGTTTGCCGCGCGGTTTGGCTTGCGTTCCCCCGGGGGCGGGTGTAACGTGCGCGCGCATCGCACCTGCCCTGTGGGACATCCGGCGTGCAAAAAGAGAATAACGGCGCTCCCCCCCAGAAATCCTCCACCGCCGGCCTGGCCCTGCTCGCGCTCGGCATCGTCTTCGGCGACATCGGTACCAGTCCGCTGTACGCCGTCAAAGAGACTTTCGCCCCCGGCCACGGCATTCCGCTGAACACCGAGAACATCCTCGGCGGGCTGTCGACCATCTTCTGGTCGATCATGGTCGTGGTCTCGATCAAGTACGTGATGCTGATCATGCGCGCGGACAACAAAGGCGAAGGCGGCATCATGGCGCTGCTGGCGCTGGTTTCCTCCGCGTTCAAGGGCGAGGGCGGTGCGCGTGCGCCGATCCTGATGCTCGGTGTGATCGGCGCGGCGCTGTTCTTCGGCGATGCCGTGCTCACGCCGGCGATTTCGGTGCTGTCCGCGGTCGAGGGACTGGAGGTCGGCACCGCGGCGTTCAAGCCCTACGTGGTCCCGATCGCGGTAGCGGTGATCACGACCCTGTTCGCGTTCCAGCGCCATGGCACCGCGGTCGTCGGCGCGTTCTTCGGGCCCATTTGCCTCGTATGGTTTCTCGCGCTCGGCGCGGTCGGCCTCTACAACATCGGCCAGAACCCGGTGGTGCTGGAGGCGCTGAACCCGTTGCACGCGCTGCGCTTCGTCACCGGCCACGGCTTCGCGTCGTTCGTGGTGCTCGGCGCGGTGCTGCTCGCCTTCACCGGCGCCGAGGCGCTGTACGCCGACATGGGCCACTTCGGCAAGCGCGCGGTGCGCCTCGCCTGGTTCGGGCTGGTGCTGCCGGCGCTTGTGCTCAACTACTTCGGTCAGGGCGCGTTGCTGATCGCGCGACCCGAGGCGTTGGCGAACCCGTTCTACCACGCCTATCCCGACTGGGCGCTGTACCCGATGATCGCGCTCGCGACCGCCGCGACCGTGATCGCCTCGCAGGCGACGATCTCGGGGGCGTACTCGATCACGCGCCAGGCGATGCAGCTCGGCTACCTGCCGCGCATGAGCGTGCAGCACACCTCGGAAAAGGAAATCGGACAGATTTACGTGCCGGGCCTGAACTGGATCCTGCTCGCGGCGGTGCTCGCGGCGGTGATCGGCTTCGGTTCGTCCTCGAAGCTGGCCTCGGCCTACGGCGTCGCCGTCGTCGGCACGATGATGATCGACACCGTGCTGACCTTCTTCGTGATCCGCTTCAACTGGGGCTACAACCTGCTGCTGGCCGCGTTCGCCACCGGCTTCTTCCTGTTGGTGGACGTCACGTTCTTCTCCGCGAGCCTGCTCAAGATCGGCGAAGGCGGTTGGTTCCCGCTCACCGTCGGCGCGGCGATGTTCGCGATCATGGTCACGTGGCGGCGCGGGCGCGAGCTGCTGCTGGCGCAGCTCAAGCAGTCGTCGGTGCCGCTGGATGCGTTCCTCAAGTCGCTGTTCAAGAGCCCGCCGATCCGCATCCCCGGCACGGCCGTGTTCCTGACCTCGACCCCGGGCGCGGTGCCGCACGCGATGCTGCACAATCTGGCACACAACAAGGTGTTGCATGAGCGCGTGGTGTTCCTCACGGTCCTCATCAAGGATGTGCCGTGGGTGCCGACGGAGGAACGGATACGCATCGAGGACCTGGGGAACAACTGCTTCCAGCTGACCGTCCACTTCGGCTTCAAGGACAGCCCGGACGTGATGCAGGCGCTGGAGCTCTGCCGCGCGCAGGAACTGGCGTTCGAGCCGCTCCAGACCTCGTTCTTCCTCAGCCGCGAGACCGTAATCCCGAGCATCCGCCAGAAGGGCATGGCGCTGTGGCGCGAGCGCCTGTTCTCGACCATGGCGCGCAACGCCGGCAGCGCGGTGGAGTATTTCAACCTGCCGACGAACCGCGTGATCGAGCTCGGGACGCAGGTCGAAATCTGAGGAAGGACCGAACCCTCAGGCGACACTTCAGCTGTCTTGATCCCAGATCAGGTTAAGCAGCTCTACGCTGTTGGCGTGCGTTTTTGCTGGACAGGCTGGACACCCTTTGGATGTCGGTTTGTTCCTACACCCCCGGCATTTCCCGACGACGGCCTTTGCTTGTGTTATTTCTTTTTTCAGCCGTTCCAGTTCGTGGGCCCGGGCCGCGATTTCCTTTAATTTGCCGTCTAGCTGCGCGGAGACTTTTCTGCTGCTTTCGTCGCCCGTCTTGCAGGTTTCCCTGACCGAGCCAATGAGCCGTATCGATTCGAGCGAAAAACCGTTTTCGACCAGGTGCAGAATCGATTTGAGACGCGAAACGTGTCTTTCGCTGTAGAGTCTCGTTCCGCCGTCGGTGCGCGAGGGCCGAAGCAGGCCCTCTTCTTCGTAATATCTGATCGTACGTATGGTCGTGCCGAGAAGATCGGCTACCTCGCCGATTTTGTATTCGATGGCCATGAGCTACTTCTTCTTGATCCAGAATTGGAAAAGGCCGTTCTTTTCTTCTTGTTTCAAAAGCGCGTGCTCGGTCATGTCACAGTAGGCAGGAATATCCTTGACCATCGAGCACTTGTCCGAAATTACCAACGTGACGTCCCCCGAAGCGAATGCCTTGAATTCTTTTGTAAGCCTGAGCACGGGCGCGGAACAACACAGGCCCTTGATATCGATGACATGATCGTGTTTCACAGCACCTACTCCCGTCACATCCCTATCAATTGGGCATGGTAACCGCTGTCTTTAACCCGGCTGAGCAGGTTGTGTGAATCAGTCTCCTCCGGATCGTAGGCCACAAGAAGCAGATGGGGCGTTTCGCTGCTGAAGCGCGGCGCGACCACGCCTTCGACCTTGCGGAGCTCTTCTTCAAGGGAAGCCTGGTCGGAGGCCCTAAGTGTTTCGTTCACGTGAATAAGCAGATCGGCAAGATGCATTTTTGACCCTCCATATCTTACGTTAACGGTAGATTCAGTATCTGCCGTGAACGGTAGATTGTCAAACTCGGGGGGGTCGGCGGTGCGGAGAGAGACACATCAACCTGCCGACGAACCGCGTGATCGAGTTCGGGACGCAGGTCGAAATCTGACGCTGCGGGCGGCAGTGGTCAGGGCGCGAGCTTTTTCTTCAACAGCTCGTTGACCTGGGAAGGATTGGCTCTGAAAGTTTGGTATGGCGCAGGCTATTCATGCCTCGCGGATTCCCATGCATGGATCGCCTGTTTTCGAATTTCACCCCACCTATACCCGCCAAGTTTGCCGCACTGTTGGATGACGCGATGGCAGGGTATGAGCAGCGCGACAGGATTTGCCCCCACCGCTAACCCGACGGCCCTCGCCGCGCCTGGGTGTCCTATCGCGGACGCCACCTGGGAATAGCTTGCCACGGTTCCCGATGGTATCTGCAGCAATGCTTTCCATACGCTGACCTGAAAGTTCGTTCCGGAAACATACAGCGACAACGGGCGATCCGGTTTGTTATGCCTGCCGAAGATGGCCTGTATAACAGCGCGCGTTCGGTGACGATCCTCATGAATCGCCGCGTGCGGCCACTTAGTACGCAAATCGGCAAGGGCCCCATTCCTATCCACACCTTCCAGAAATAAAAGACTGCAGACGCCTTTGGAAGTAATGGCAATAAATGCTTTTCCAAAGGGTGTGTCATGCACCGCATATTTGATGGTTAATCCTGCGCCTCCCTTCTTGTATTCGCCCGGCGTAACCGCCTCCAGATGGACAAAGTGGTCGTACAAACGCGACCCGCTGCTTAACCCCAGGGAATCGGAAACCTCCAACAGCGGCCGTGATTCTTTCAATAGCTGCTTGCCGCGCTCCAAGGTGAGCACCTGCAAGAACCTCTTGGGCGTTACACCAGCCCAGCGGCAGAACAGGCGCTGGAAGTGAAAGGGGCTGATGTGTAGATGGGCCGCGACGTCTTGCAGGCGCGGTTGGCGGTTCACCCGGCTTGCGATGAAAGCAATTGCTTCGGCTATGCGATCGTAGTCTGACATCAAGCTGTATGTGCCTTAATTTCGATGGACGGACACGCCACCGTCGGCAAGAAGCGCTGTACCGGTGGTAAAGCTCGATGCATCTGACGCGAGGTAAAGGGCGGATTTCGCGATCTCCTCCGGCGACGCCATGCGTCTCAACGCATGAAGTCCCTGGACATACGATAGCGCTTCCGGTGTATTGGCGAATATTCTGCCCATCGGGGTGTCCGTGCCACCCGGGAGGAGGGCGTTCACACGAATACCCTTGGCACCAAACTCGGATGCCAGCGTTTGCGTGAGACCGATAAGTCCGGCCTTGCTCGCCGCATAGGCGGCCGTCCCCGGAAAACCGATGGTATAACCGACAAATGTCGAAGTGAAGATAAGCGACCCGCCACCTCGATCGAGCATCGCCGGAATTTGATATTTCGCCCCAAGAAAAGCACTGGTGAGATTTGTCCTGATCGTTTCGTCCCATCCCAAAAGCGAGACATCAGGCGTGGCACCCATCTCACCGAGCGTGCCTGCGTTGTTGAACGCCACATCGAGGCCACCGAAACGGCTCGTTGCCAGTTCAACGACGGCCTTCATAAAGACTTCGTCCTTTACATCGCCGGCAAGCGCGACCGCATGGCCGCCTGCCTGGGTGACCTCCTCAACGAGCGCATCAAGTTCCGGTTGGCGGCGCGCAGCGGCGACGATTTTGGCGCCCTCCCGAGCGAACAGTTTCGATGTTGCATAGCCGATCCCGGAGCTGGCGCCAGTAACAATGACAACCTTGTCCAATAATGCATTCATGTTGCCCTCTTTTCACAATCTCTGCGGGATATGCAGTTCATTGTTAAATGAGTGGGTTCCCGAGGTCGACCCGAATCTTGCTATAGCGAATACGCGCGAAAATACTTCAGCTATCCCGCTGAAATTAAGATGCGGTGTGACCCAGTTGGGTAACGCGATCGGTAAGGACAGATTAGGACTGCGCGCGCGGGCGGCGCGTGGGGTCTCAGGGCGCGAGCTTCTTCTTCAGCAACTCGTTGACCTGGGCGGGATTGGCTTTGCCCTGGGTGGCCTTCATCACCTGACCGACGAAGAAACCGAACAGCGTTTCCTTGCCGGCGCGGTACTGTTCGAGCTGCTTCGGGTTCTTGGCGATCACCTCGTCGATGACCTTCTCGATCGCGCCGGTATCGGTGATCTGCTTCAGGCCCTTCTTCTCGATCACGGCGTCGGCATCGCCCTCGCCGGCCCACATCGCCTCCAGCACTTCCTTGGCGATCTTGCCCGAAATGGTGTTGTCGGCGAGACGCTTGAGCAGCCCCGCCATCATCGGCGCGGTCACGGTGGACTGGGTGATGTCCTTGTTGTCGCGATTGAGGAAACCGGACAGCTCGACCGCGATCCAGTTGGCCGCGATCTTGGGATCGGCCTTGGATTCGCGCACCACGGCTTCGTAGTAACCGGCCATCTCGCGCGTCGCGGTGAGCACGCCGGCGTCGTATTTGTTCAGCCCGTACTGGCTCATGAAGCGCGCGCGCATCGCGTCCGGCAGCTCGATCAGCGTCGCGCGCACGCCCTCGATCAGCGCGTCGTCCAGCACCAGCGGCGGCAGGTCGGGGTCGGGGAAGTAGCGATAGTCCATCGCCTCTTCCTTGCTGCGCATGGAGCGCGTCTGGTCCTTGTCGGAGTCGTACAGGCGCGTCTCCTGCACCACGGTGCCGCCGCCTTCGAGCACGTCGATCTGGCGCTCGATTTCGTAGTCGATCGCCTTCTCGACGAAGCGGAACGAGTTCACGTTCTTGATCTCGGCGCGGGTGCCGAATTTGGTCTCGCCCTTCTTGCGCACCGACACGTTGGCGTCGCAGCGGAAGCTGCCTTCCTGCATGTTGCCGTCGCAGATGCCAAGCCACACCACGAGCTGATGCAGCTTCTTGAGATAGGCCACGGCTTCCTTCGAGGAACGCAAGTCGGGCTCAGAGACGATTTCCAAAAGCGGCGTGCCGGCGCGGTTCAAATCGATGCCGGTCATGCCGCGGAAGTCCTCGTGCAGCGACTTGCCGGCGTCCTCTTCCAAGTGCGCACGGGTAATGCCGATAACCTTTTCCTGGCCATCCACATCGATCGTGAGCTGACCCTTGGCCACCACCGGCAGCTCGTACTGCGAAATCTGGTAGCCCTTGGGCAGGTCGGGATAGAAATAATTCTTGCGCGCGAACACCGAGTGGCGGTTCACCTGCGCGCCGATGGCGAGGCCGAACTTTACCGCCAGGCGCGCGGCCTCTTTATTGAAGACCGGCAACACGCCCGGCAGGGCGATATCCACGGCGCAGGCCTGCGTGTTCGGCGCCGCGCCGTATTGCGTGGCCGCGCCGGAAAACGCCTTGCTCTTCGTCATGAGCTGAGTGTGGACTTCGAGACCGATGACGGCTTCCCATTCCATAATGCTATAAACCTATCTATGGTTACTCTTTATTATTTTTGTAACAAACAGTGAATATCTGTTTAAGCAGATCATGATGGGTCTGTATATCTTTCTGCTCAATCCGGAACACAACTCTCTTTCGTTGAGGGGCGCCAGGAAAAGTTACAAGACCGGCTTCCTCAAGTCTTGAAAGCCATCCTTCTTTGTCCTCTCTGGTCTTTGCCTCTACCCTCAGAAACTGCTTCTTCGCCTTGAAGGCCACAAAATTATTTACAGCACCATTAACTGTAAGGCCAATATACTGACGTCGATACGAAAGACTAATCGAGGGGTCGATTTCCCGTAATAGAGACAAACAGGAATCAGCGACCATTAATGAGGGCTTTGACCCTCGTTTCTCCCAATAGGATCTGTCGGCGGCTGCTTCTTCGAAATCATCATCTTCATCATCTTCGCCACGCTCAATCTCATCGAGCACTTTTGTAAACTGCAAAAGTATCTGATCGCCAATTTTTATAGGTGTGCATTGAATGGCGATCATCGGAATGACGCTATTAAACAGCCCGATTACATTCAGAAATCGGCTAGTTATCTCCTCAGCAACTAAAACCGCACAGTGGTCGTATTGTGGATAGCGTTTACGCTCAATATCCCAATACTCGATCGTCCGTATGATGTGGCTCTCATCAACCTTGCCCAACATAATCTCTACTTCATATCTACGGTCGGTGTCAGAATCAATTAATAGTAGATCGAGCCGTCCACCTTTTGGTTGTGCCCGTTCAACATCTTTGACGTAGAGTTCACTGCCCAACCCAAGAATTGAAGGGTCATCAACAATGCGGTCACGCACCCAAAACTCATTGAACTGGGGGTGATCCTTTAAGCTAACGACCTCATGTTTGGCATATTTGAGATGTTCGTTCATTTCCATCCCCCCCTGCTATTCTTCAAACCAAAAAATTTGGCACGGGCCTCACGGCAAACAACAACCTTATTTATTTGTACCTAGTTTACGGGTTCTACTCGCGCCTACATCTCTGGTTAGCACATTAGCCACTAAACTGGCTCCGATGGCCCCAAACACAGCAGGAATAAATAGGGCCAACAATTCTAAGGCTGCTCGGACATATGCGTATAAAGGAATCTGCTCATTTGTAACAGATCGCAATACTTGTCCTGACTGTTCCCGAGCTGTAATTAGAAACATCAGTATTCCAACTGATGCAGCGATTAACGAAAGACCAAACCGAAAGATTACTGATTTACTACGAGGTTTAGAGTAAAGAAAGTGCAATATTTTTATGCCGATCCCGAGACAAATTGCCGAGGGCAGCAATATAGATATCGTCCATTTTCCAAATTCAGACATATCAGAGTCCTCCATTAACTCTCACTTTATTTCTCGAATTACTCAAATCCCTTGGGAATGCGCTTGTGCCAGTCGGTCGCCTGCTGGTACTGGTGCGCGACGTTGAGCAGCCTTTCCTCGCCGAAATACTGGCCGATGAGTTGCAGGCCCACGGGTAGGCCCTTGCCATCGAACCCGGCGGGAATGGACATGCCGGGCAGGCCGGCAAGGTTCACCGAGATCGTGTAGATGTCGGACAGGTACATCGCCACCGGGTCGTCGCTCTTCTCGCCCAGCTTGAACGCCGTGGTCGGGCTCGTGGGCCCGAGGATCACATCGCAGGTTTCGAACGCCTGGCGGAAGTCCTCGGCGATCAGGCGGCGCAGTTTCTGCGCCTTCAAATAGTAGGCATCGTAATAGCCGGCCGAAAGCGCGTAGGTGCCGATCATGATGCGCCGCTTCACCTCGGACCCGAAGCCCTGGGCGCGGGTCTTCTTGTACATGTCGATCAGGTCGGAATATTCCGGCGCGCGGTAGCCGTAACGCGCGCCGTCGAAGCGCGCGAGGTTGCTCGACGCCTCCGCCGGCGCGAGCACGTAGTAGCACGGGATCGCGAGCTGGCTGTTCGGCAGGCTCACTTCGACGATCTCGGCGCCGAGCTTCTTGTATTCGCCGACCGCAGCCTCGATGACCTGGGCCACCTCGGGGCTCAGGCCCTCGCCGAAATACTCCTTCGGCAGCCCGATGCGCACACCTTTGATACTGTGTTTGAGCGCGGCGGTGTAATCCGGCACCGGCGCCTCGACCGAGGTCGAGTCGCGCGGATCGAAGCCGGCCATGACGTTCAGCAGCAGCGCCGCGTCCTCGGCGGTCTGCGCCATCGGCCCGCCCTGGTCGAGGCTGGAGGCGAACGCGATCATGCCGTAGCGCGACACGCGCCCGTAGGACGGCTTCAGGCCCGTGAGATTGGTCAGCGCCGCCGGCTGGCGGATCGAACCGCCGGTGTCGGTGCCGGTCGCCGCCGGTGCGAGGCGCGCGGCCACCGCCGCGGCCGAACCGCCGGAGCTGCCGCCCGGCACGGTTTCGGTGTTCCACGGATTGCGCACCGGGCCGTAGAACGAGGTCTCGTTCGACGAGCCCATGGCGAACTCGTCCATGTTGGTTTTGCCGAGGCACACCATGCCGGCGTCGTTGAATTTCCGGATCACGGTCGCGTCGTACGGCGCGACGAAGTTGGAAAGAATCTTCGAGCCGCAAGTGGTGCGCCAGCCGTCGGCGCAGAAGATGTCCTTCTGCGCGAGCGGTACGCCGGCGAGCGCCGGCGCCTGCCCTTTCGCCAGCAGCGCATCCGCGGCCTTGGCCTGGGCGAGTGACTTTTCCGGTTCGAGGGTAACGAAGGCGTTGAGCGCTTTGTGGCGCCCGATGCGCGCAAGAAAATACTGCGTCAGCTCGATGCTGGAGATGTCTTTCTTATGAAGCGCGGCCGAAAGCTCGGCCAGGGTCTTGCGGTGCATGGCTACTCGATCACCTTCGGCACGAGGTACAGCCCGGCCTCGGCCGCGGGCGCGATCTTGAGGAACTTCTCGCGCTGGTCGGTCTCGGTGACCGCGTCCTCGCGCAGGCGCAGGCCGGCGTCGTTCGGGTGCGCCATGGGCGCGACGCCGGTGGTGTCGACCGCGTTCATCTGCTCCACGAGGTCGAGGATGCGCGACAGCTCTTTGGCGTAGTGCTCGGCCTCGGCGTCGCCGATTTCGAGCCGCGCCAGGTGGGCGATGCGGCGGACTTGGGCTTGGTCGAGCGACATGGATTGGCCTTGAGTCGTGGGTTCGGGTCGTTCCGGCGGCCGTCGCCGGCCGCCCGTCCGCGGGCCACGGGCGCGCCGTGGCGTCGGCAGGCAGCGCACCTTACCATAGGCCCGCCGCCGGTTGAACCGCCGGGGGGCGGTTGCTAAAGTTTGATTCCTAACCGCTTTTCTCCACTACAACTACTACTACACGGAAACGCTCGCAGCATGTTCAAGTCTCTTCGCGGTCTGTTCTCCAGCGACCTCGCCATCGATCTCGGTACCGCCAACACACTGATTTACGTCCGCGACAAGGGCATCGTGCTGAACGAACCCTCGGTCGTCGCCATCCAGTCGGGAGTGCGCAACTCGCGCAACATCCTCGCCGTCGGCCACGAGGCCAAGAAGATGCTCGGGCGCACGCCCGGCTCGATCCAGGCGATCCGTCCGATGAAGGACGGCGTGATCGCCGACTTCACCGTCACCGGCGAGATGCTCAAATTCTTCATCCGCAAGGTGCACGAGAACCGCCTGTTCCAGCCGAGCCCGCGCATCGTCATCTGCGTGCCCTGCGGCTCGACCCAGGTTGAGCGGCGCGCGATCCGCGAGTCGGCCATGGGCGCCGGCGCGCGCGAGGTGTACCTGATCGAGGAGCCGATGGCCGCGGCCATCGGCGCCGACCTGCCGATCAAGGACCCGACCGGCTCGATGGTGCTCGACATCGGCGGCGGCACCAGCGAGGTCGGCGTGATCTCGCTCGGCGGCATCGTCTACTCGCACTCGCTCAGGATCGCCGGCGACAAGATGGACGAGGCGGTCATCAACTACGTGCGCCGCAAGTACGGCCTGCT
>SCRL01000009.1 GCA_004298065.1 Gammaproteobacteria bacterium
TCGGTGGTGCAGCCCTGGAACATGATGTCGCCGGTCTGGCCGTGGAGCGCGATCAGGCCGGAGCCGTGCTTCTCCCAGATGTCGCAGAACTTGCGCAGCGTGCCGGTGTCGTAGTGCCAGCCGGGCGGCGGCATGATGCGGATGGTGTGGAACTCCTTCGCCTCGGGGAATTTCGGCTTGCCGTCCTTGTCCGTCAGCTCGGTAAAGCGCGGGATCACACCGCCGCCGTAGCCGATGACGCTCGCGGTACCGCCCTTCCAGTAGCCGATCTTGGTCTGGTACGAGTGCTCGAGCTGGCCGAGCAGGTCAACCACCATGTCTTTCTGTTTCGCCAGGCGCTTGAGGCCGGTGATGAAGCTCGGCCACGGGCCGCTTTCGAGCTGGTCCAGCATCGGGGTGTCGTGCATCTTTTTGGTCACTGCCGAATCCTCCGCAAGTTCGTCAAAACGCGCGCCAACGGCGCGCCAAGGCCGGCCATGATTGGCGGTGCATGACCGGGGGTGTTTGACTTGGGTCAAGCGGCGGCCGAGACGCCACCACGGAGATACGCCGGCCTATCTCTCCCGGGGTAGGAAATGCCGAACGCGTCTACACCGCACGCTGCGGTGCGCGCGCCATGGCGCGCAACACCAGCACCAGGAACAGAATGCCACCGAGGATCGCCACCAGGCCGCCAAGCCCCATGAGCGCCATGCCGGCGATCTGGTCGAACCCCTGCAAGCCCTGGGCCGCGCCGGCGACCTTGCGCTGCACGCCGTAGCCGCCGGACCACACGAGGCCGGCGACGTGCAGCAACTGCCCGCCGCCGTAGAGCCAGGGCTGGACCGTGGCCCATTTTTCGTTCGGCGCGGCGTAGCCGAGCGCCGGCAGCAGCAGGTACGCAAGCCCCATGAAGGCAAGCGTCACGCCGACGATGCTGCCGTGGTAATGCGCCGGGATGGTGACGTTGCTCCCCTGGATGAGAAAGCCGATGCCCCCGCCGATGCCGAACAGCAGAATGGACGCGAGCAGCGCCGCCTTGAGCGGGCGCGCCGCGCCGTGCGCGCGTGACGAACGCCCGACACCGAGCACGACCGCGAGGCTCAGCGGCAGCGCTGCAAGGCTGCCGCCGTACTGCATGAGCCAGGTAAAGAGCTTGACGTGCTCGACCGCGGTGACGTCGTAGGCATAGTAGATGAGCGGCGTCAGGAACACGGTGACGAGGCCGAACGCGAAAAAGATCAGCGTCACGCGCGGTGTGAGCGGCGGGCGGGCGCCGGTGGCCGAGGCGAGCCATAGCCATGCGACCAGCAGCAATAATGTCCAGGTGAACTGAAGCACATGCCCGCCGCCCCAGAACAGCAACTCGTAATACGCGCGCGCGTCGGAAAGCACCGGCAACAGCGCATACGACCAGGCGAAGGCAATGAGCGCCAGCATCGTCGCCACCGCCGCGGTGTTGAGGCCGAAGCGCAGCGCCCCGGCGCCGGTGGCGTGTTGGCCGACGAGCGGGATCGCGACCATGGCGCGCAACACGAGCAGTCCGGTCCCGGCCGCGAACACCACGAGTCCCGCCAGGAACAGCGGCTGGCGCAGCACCGGGATGTAGTTGCTCATGAGCGGTTGCGGGTCCGGCACGAACGGCGCCGCCATGAACATCGCCGTGCCGAGGGTGGCGAGCCCAAGCGCCGCCCAGCCGAGGCGCAGCCAGCGCGCGGTCGAGTTGAGCGACCACAACAGCCCGCCGAAGGCGATGAACCACACCAGCACCGACAGGTCCACGTGCACCACGAGTGCGGTGTGGAAAAAATCGGTGCTCGGCAGCAGCCGCTGCGCGAACGGCGCACGCGCCAGCACCAGCAGGATCGAATACAGCCCCGAGCCGATGAGCGCGGCCAGCCCGAGCGCGAGCCAGCCGCGGGCAAGCCGGCGGCGCGCGTCGTCGGGGACGGGAAGCGCGAATGTCGTCGGCTCCGGAAAATCGGGCGTTTCGGGCTTCATCGTTCAGCTACCGCCTGACGGCTACTTGAAAATAAATCCGCCGTGACGTGCGTCGAAGTCCATCACGAACACCTGCCCCGGCGCCAGCACGACCTCGGCCTGCTTCGCGTAATTGTAATCCGGCAGCGCCACGTGGTCCTTGAGGCGCGCCGAGATCCGGTGCGGCCCGGCGGCCACCGGCAGGCGCTGGTACAGCGTCGAGTTGCCGTCGTGCTGCAAGCCCGCCGGCGCCAGCGTCGCGGCGTACACCACCTTGCCGTCGAGCGCGAACTCGACCGCCACCGGCGAGCGTTCGCGCGCGCACTGGCGCGCGATGCGCATGTTGGGCGGCAGTTTCGCCAGCTCCTCGGCCGAGCGCTCGCGGCACGGCTCCTTGGGCTGGCCCGGATGGCTGAAGGTGAGCTTGACGAGCGCCTGGTCCGCGGGCAGGTGCTGGTACGCGGGCGAGGTCGAGAAGTAGCCGATGAAACCGATAAACAGGCCGTAGAACGCGACCTGCCCGGCGTAGCGCAGCAGTTTAGCCATGGGCGATTCTCCGTGGTTTCGATTCGGTGTGCGGCGCGGCCGGCGCCAGCCGGCGCAGGTCCGCGCGATAGCGTTCAAGCTCGGTGCGCAAAGTGGCGAGATCGGTGACGCCGGCCCAGGCCACGCGCACCCGCTCGCGCGCCGCGCGCGTGCGCAGGTGCGGCTCGCGCGCGTGCGCGAAGCGCTGTTCGACCCAGTCGGCGCCGAAGCGGAACCAGCAGTCGCTCGTGCGGCAGCCGGTGACGAGCACGCCGTCGGCGCGCCCTTCGCGCAGGGCGTAATCCACGAACGACGGCGGCAGTTGCGCTGCGCACATCAGGCTCACGGTCGCGACCCCCGGTCCGCGCAGTGGGTGCACGTCGGCCGCGCGGTCGCAGCCGAACACGACCACCTTCGCCTCGCCCGTGAGCCCATCGAGCGCGTGTTCCAACTCGGCGCGAAGCTGATGCACCGGGCGCTGCGGCATGTCGATGCCGGTGACGAGCTCGGCCACCGAGCGAAACGGCGTGGACGACGGGCAGGCCCCGGCGCAGATGCCACAGGCGCCGCACAGGTCCGGATCGACCACCGCGAGTTCGTGGCCGGGTCTGTCGGGATGCGGCTGCATCACGACCGCGCCGAACGGGCAATCGGCGAAGCAGCGTCCGCAGCCGTTGCAGTTCGCGGGGTCCACCACCGCCACCGGCTCGCGCACGCGGCGCCCGAGCCAGGGCAGCGTCACGAGCAACAGCGTGACGCCGCCGGCAACGGCCCACACCGGCCCGTGGCCGAGCGTATCGAGCAACGGATAGAGCTGGAGGAAGAACCAGTCGAGCGCGACATTCGCCGCGACGGTGTTCAGCTGCGCCGGTCCCTGGCTCGTGGCGGGATATACGAGCGCAAGGGCGAGCAGCGCCGCGATGGTGCCGAGGATCAGCGGCGCCGGCGGGCTGGTCTTCGGGCGCGAGATACGCGCCACGTGCACGTAGGTGAAGGCGAGCAGGAACAGCGGCACACCGAGGTGCAGGAACACGAGCAGCGTGAAGAAGCGCTCGCTCAGCGTGCCCGCGTGCAGGAAGTTGCGCGCGATCGGCTCGCCGAAGACGCCGAGCCAGTCGAGCCACTCGGAGGTGGCGATGGCGACGTACTGCGCGAGCCGGTCCCACACGAGCCAATAACCGTTGATGCCGGAGAAGAACACGAGCCAAATCAGCGGCACGCCCGTGACCCACGAGAACGCGCGAAAGCCCTTGAAGCGCCCGAGCGCCAACTCGCGCAACAGGTGCAGCGTCATCGTGAGCATCAGGCCGTCGGAGGCATAACGGTGCAGGCTGCGCATTACGCCGCCCGCGTACCACTGCTCGCGCGTGAGGTATTCGACCGAGCGGAACGCGCCGTCGGGACTGGTCTCGAAGAAAATATAGAGATAGATCCCGCTCGCGGCCACGATCCAGAACAGAAAAAACGCGAGCCCGCCGAGGTGGTGCATCGGGCTGGCGGCGCCGAAGACGCGCTCGAACGGACCTTCGAGGCGGGCGAGCGCGCGGCGGATCATGGACGGCTGCTCGGACAAGGCGGCTCTCTGGCGAAGGGCGCGGGGGCGCCCGGAATTACCGTAGCATTCCGCTCGGAGACGCAACCATGATGCAGGTCAAACTGTGGGGCGGCGTCGACGCCATTCCCGCACGACCAGGAAGGCTACCAGTCCGAGACCCGTGAGACCGATGACGCCGCCGATAAAGATCGAATAGTCGAAGCGGTAGCGGTCCGTGGCCGGATCGTACACGGTGCAAAAGAGTTTGATGCGGTTGCCGACGCTTTCCAGAAACGACGCCGTCCGCGGCTCGCCGAAGACCAGCTCCTTGAGCGGCTCGACCAGCAGCGGCGTGTCGAAGGTCATGCCGTACACCTGGCGGTAGATTTTCCCGTCGGCGTCAAGCACCGTCGCCTGGATCAGGTGGTCGAAGCCCTGGGCCGCGGGAAAATACAGGAAGCCGACATCCTCCACGAGCTGCTTCAGGGTAGCGGCGTCCGCGCTCGCGAAGTCCCAGCCCGGCAGGTCGACGCGCTGCTCGCGCGCGAAACGCGCCATCGCCTGGGGCGTGTCCTTGGGCGTGTCGAACCCGATGGTGAGGACGCGAAAGCTGTCGGTGCCCAGCGCCGCGCGCGCGGTGCGCGCGACCTTGGCGAGGTGTTGCGTGGTCGTGGGGCAAATGTGGTAACAGCTGGTGTAGATGAGGCTCACCACCAGCGGTTTGCCGCGGTAGTCCGAAAGCCGCACCGTGGTGCCGTCGGCACGCGTGAGCATCGCATCGCGCGGGCCCTTGCCGAGCACGCCCTGGCTCACCTTGAGCGCGTGCTTCTCGTCGAACGCCGGTGCGGGGGCATGCGCTTCGTGGCTCGCGCCACCGTGCGCCGCAGGACCATGGACTGCCGCCGTCACCCCAGGAGAGGCGACCAGCAGGAGAACCGCGAGGAAATCACGCATGCTGTATCTATACCACTGGCTTCAAAAAAGGAAAGGCCGGGCAGGCTTGCGCCTGCCCGGCTCCCCCGACGCAAACGGGCTCAGTCGTCTGCGTCGTTCCAACTTCCCGCCGTCTTACTTGAGCGGCCAGACCTCGGACAGATACTTCCAGTTCACGAAGTAGTAGAGGACGAACGAGGTCAGGAACACGAACGCCAGCACCAGCGTGCCGGGCACGGCCACGCCGCCGATGCCGATGCCCTGCAGGTTACCCGACACCGGCGGGGCGATGATCGGAACCGGGCTCTTTTCCTGCGCGCCCTTCTTCCGGCCGAAGAACACCGTGAGGACCATCTGCAGGACGAACAGTCCGCCGCCGATGGCCGCGATAATCGCCGACAGGCCGGCGAGCGCCAGCATCAGGTACGCCGTCTCCGGGTAGGTGTGCTTGAGCAACGCGTCGGCGAACGAGATGTCCCAGTGCCGGCGCGGGATGCCGAGCGTGCCGGCGCCCATCAGGAACAGCGAGATGCCGGCCACGCCGATACCGAACAGGTACGGCTGATACTTGGACAGGCCGTTCAGGACGATGTCGCGGCGGAACAGCACCGGCACCAGCCAGTAGCTCAGCGCCATGAACGCGAGCGTGGTGCCGCCCACGACCGTGGCGTGGAAGTGACCGGGCACGTAGATGGTGTTGTGGATGATCAGGTTGATCTGCTCCACGCCCATGGTCACGCCCGAGATGCCGCCGAGGAAGCCGAAGATCAGGATCGACAGGAACACCCCGGAGAACGCCGGGTTGCCCCACGGCGCCTTGCGCAGCCACTCGAACAGGCCCTTGTTGAAGCCGCGCTGGCGTTGCGCCGCCTCCATCGCGCCCGGCACGGTCAGGCCGTGGATCATCGAGGCCAGCACCGCGAGGTACATGGCGTACGAGGTGTTGAAGATCTTCCACTCCGAGCTGATGCCCGGGTCCACCAGGATGTGGTGCGCCGAGGCGAGTTGCAGGAACAGGATGTACAGCAGGAACGCCGAGCGCGAAACCTTCTCGGACAGCGGCTTGGCGCCGAAGGCGATGGCGGCGACCGCGTACCACACGGCGATGTGCGCCGACACGTTGATCTGCTGCGACGAGTGGCCCATGCCCCACCAGATGACGCGGTACATGAGCGGGTCGATGTAGCCGATCCAGCCGATCTTCCACAGCAGCGTCGGGATCAGGATGATCGCGCCCGAGGCGATGGTGAAGATGGCGATGATGCAGGCCGTGAGCGCGCCGAAGGTGACGAGCGGGATCGAGCCGTCGCCGTAGGTGCGCTCGGCGCGCGCGATCACGAGCGTGCCCAGGAACACGAAGCAGCCGATGAGCGCGCCGACGGCGAACAGGATCAGGCCGAGGTAGAAATGCCACTCGCCGGACATCGGCACGTACGAGGTCATCATCACGCTCGACTTGCCCTGGAAGATCGCGACGTTGGTCATCACCGAGCCGACGACCATGAGGATGAAGCCGAGCCAGGCCCAGCGCGGCGTGGCCAGGCGGCTCTTCAGCAGTGTCGAGGAAGTGAAGTACAGCACCGCGATCTCGAAGAAGATGATCCAGAAGATCAGCACGTCGATGCCGTGGGCCGTGAGCAACATGTAGAAATCGTCGGCCTTGAGCAGATGCACGCTCGGCCAGCGCGTCAGGCCGATGAGCAG
>SCRL01000010.1 GCA_004298065.1 Gammaproteobacteria bacterium
CGCCTGCTGCAGCAGCGCCGTCTGCGCCTCGCCCATGAAGTTGCCGAGGTTGCCCTGGATCGTGGTCAGGTCGTGCAGGCTCTCGGCCAGCTGGCGCGAGAGCTGTTGCAGCTTGGTGAAACGGTCGAACTCGAGCGGGTCGAAGTCAGCCTCCTGGCCGGCGGCCGGCGCGCCCTGCTGGTCGACGCGATAGAGGATCTGGGATTCCGACTGGATCTCGAGCTCGCGGATCTGATCGCGGAAACGCGCGATGTTGCGCGAAAGCTCCGAGAGGTTGTCGCGGAAGCTGTACACCTGCTGCTCCATGCGCGCGCGCGAGATCGACACCTCGCCGGCGTAATTCACGAGATTGCTGAGCAGCCCGGTGCTCACGCGCACCTGGCCACGACGCTCCATCGACTCCGGCCACGCCTGACGCTGCTCGGCCTCGGTTTCGGCGCCCGGATCGGTAGTACGCATGACGTCGTCGACTGCGACCACCACCGGCGCCGGCTCGGCAGTGACGGTGGGCATTGGCGCGGGCGGCACCGCCGCGGTCGGCGCCGGAACAGCCGCGGCGGGGGCGACGACCTTCTCCGACAACGGCGCGCCGGCGGCGAGCGCGGCGATGCGCGCCGCCAGGTCGCGCACGTCCGGCGCCGCTTTGCGGCTCGAGAGCGTGTCGAGCATCGCCACGAGCACGTCGTGAATCTCGTCGAGCAGGTCGAACAGCGCCATGCCCGGCGCCAGGCGCCGGTCCTCGACGTGCTTGAGCACGGTTTCGGTGCCGTGGGCGATGTTGCCCATGGTGAGCGCCCCGGCCATGCGCGCGCCGCCCTTGAGCGTGTGCAGCGCGCGCTTGAGCTCAAGCACGGCCCCGAACTCATCGGGCTTGGCGCGCCACTGCGTCAGCGATTCCTCGACCTTGGCGAGAATGTCGACGGCCTCCTCGCGGAAGACGTCCAGCAGGTCCGGGTCGATGGCCTCTTCCACCATCTCCGCAGCCGCGGGCACCGGGGCGGGGACCGACGGACGTGCCGGCGCTTTTGCCGCCGGCGGCACCGCCGGAATTTGTACCGGCGGTGGAATCGGTGGCAGGGATGGAACCGGCGGCGGCAGTTCGATGCGCCCGGCGTCGTGCGATAGCGCCGGCGCGGGTATGGCCTCGAGCGTGATCTCCTCGGTCGGCAGGGATTCCTCGGACTCGGCCCGCACCTGGGCATCGTGCGCGGCGTGGGCGATACCGACAAAGTCGCGTTCGAGCGCCTGAACGTCGCCGCCGCCGTTGTTGAGCGCGTCTACGAGACCGCCGACGAGCGCTTCGTAGCGCGCGATCAGCTCGACATGCTCCGGCAGCAGCGGCGCCGGCTTGCCCTTGAGCGCGTGCAGCAACTTTTCCACGTCCGCGCTCGCTTCGACCATTATTGCGAGACCGAGCGAGCGGGCGTTGCCGGCGAGCGTGTGGGAGGCGCGGGACAGTGCATCCGAAACAAAGCCGAGACCGCTCGCGCGGCAGGCGGCGAGCTCATCGCGAATGGTGGCCAGGTGGCCGCGCGCCTCATTCGTGAAGATATCGAGCAACGCGTGGTCGATGCGCGGGAGCGCCGCGACCGGCGGCGCCTTGGGCACGGCGGCCTCGCCACCGGCGGCCAGCGCCTCGGCCTCGGCGCGCAGCGCGGCCACGTCCACCGACGGCGGCGTACCGCTTTCGAGCTGCGCGATCATCTGCGGCAGCGCATCCTGCGTGCGCTGGAGCAAATTGAAAATCGTCTCGCCCGGTTTGCCCTTGCCGTCGCGCAGGCGGTTCAGGATGCGCTCCACGGCCCAGGCGTGTTCGGCGATGTCGGCGGCACCGACCATGCGGCCGCTGCCCTTAAGCGTGTGGTAGCCGCGCCGCAGCTCGGTCAGCGCCTCGCGGTTTTCCGGATCGTCGCGCCAGCGTGCGAATTCGCGCACGACGTTGCCGAGCACGTCGCGCGCGTCCTCGATGAAGATGGGCAGGATCTCGGCGTCGAATTCCGCCGGCAGCGGCGCCGTCTTGGGCGCGGCGGGCAGTGGAGGCGCCGGCGGCGGCTCCACGGCCGCGGGCGTCGTCTCGGGGCGCGCACCGCTGTCCTGGGACAACGCCTCGAGCGACTGCTGCAACGTCTCGACTATTTCGGAGCCGAGCGGTGCCGGACCCGCCGGCACCAACTCGAGCAAGTGGCTTATCTGCTGACCGATCTGGCGCACCCGCTCCAGCTCTGGACGCTGCGCCGCCTGCGCCAGCAGCGCGAGCTGCTGTTTCGCACGCGCATGCGCGTCCACGTCGCCGGGCTGCGCGAGCCAGGACTCGATGGCGGCGCGCACGCCGCCAACCGCCGTCGCCACGTCCGCCGCGGCCGCGGCGGGCGGGACCGCGACGGTACCCTCGCGGCGCTTGCCGGCGATGGCGGCGTCGATTTCGCGGCGCGCCGAATCGATAAGCGCTTCGAGATTGCGCCGGCCGGCCTTGAGACCGTCGAGGTAGGCGCCGATCGTGCCGACGCACACGGCGATGCCGTCGAGCACCGCGGTGTCGGTCGGTAACACGCCGTCGCGAATGTCCTGGATATGCTGGCGCGTCCGGTCGGCGAGCTCGGCCAGCGGCTCCTGGCCGAGGATCTGCGCCGCACCCTGGATCTGGGACAGCAGCGCCGGCACCTCGCCCAGCGACGCGCTGCGCTGCGGATTCTTGGCGAAACTCTCGACGGCCTCCTCGATTTTGCCGAGGTTGACGTTGGCCTCGTCGGCTACGACGCCGAGGAGCTGCTTGTAATCCGCTTCCGAGAGCGCCGCCTCACTGACCACGACGTCCTCGACGGCCGACGCGCCGCCGCTCGCGCGCAGGTCGCGCAGGCGCGCGGCGGCCTCGTCGGACTGCCGCTCCCAGTCGCCGCCGGCGCGCGGCATCTCGCGGCTGTGGTGCTCCACCAGCAGTAACGCCTCTGCCATCGGCATCGACACCGCCGCGGGGTTGGCGATGCGCCCATCGAGAATCGCGCGCGTCAGCTCGATGAGCTCGTCGGTGATGCGCTTGAGCGGCGCGAGCCCGAGCATGTCGAGCGTACCGCCGATGCGGCGCAGGTGCTCGGTCAGGGGATCAAGCGCTACCGCGCCTTTCTGTTCGGGGTCGAAATACGCCGTCAGCAGGTCCTGCGCCGTTTCGATTTCCTTCGCCAGTACCGCACCCACCGATTGCAACGCCTCGGGCGCGATCATCTCCTCGTCCGCGGCCACCGGCTCGCGGCCGAGCAACGCGTCGAGCTCGAAGGCGCGCTTGAGCTGGTCGGCGAGCCCCTCGGCGCCGATGGCGCGCGCCACCTCCCACAACATCGCCTTGGTAAGCGCCTCGGCGTTGGTGCGCAGCGTCGCCTTGTCGGCGCCGTCGATGAGTTTCTTGATCAGCTGGTCGAGGCGCGAGAGCAGCTTCTTGCGCTCGGGCGTGGCTTCGAGACCGTCGCCGGCCATGGCCTCGAGCAGGCCGCGGCTTACCCAGAAGAGCTGCTCGACCGCCGGCAGGCCGGCCTGGCGTTGCAGCTTTTCGAGGATCGCGGCGATGTCGCGCAGCGCCTGTTTCTGGCTCGCGTCCCGCAGCCAGCCGAGCAGCAACGGCTGGAACGCCGCGCGCTGCTGGCGGATGAAATCGGCGAACGCCGCTTCGCCAAGTTTGTCACCGCTGCGCTCCGCCGGCGGCGGGCGTACGGACAGGTCTGGCGCGAACAGATCAAGCTCGGACACCGGCGGCATGCCGCGCGCGGCGCGCAGCTCGTTCAACAGCGCGACGTTGCGCAGCGGCGAATCCGGCTGGCCGTATTGCAGGCGCGCCAGGTAATCCGGCAGCACCAGGATGCCACGCGTGAGCGTTTCAAAAACGGGAGTGCTGCCCTCTATTTTTTCTTCGAGCACCGCCTCGGCCAGCGCCTCGGTCTCCTTGGCGAGCGCCGCGGCATTGTCGAGCTCGACCATGAGCAACGTGCCGACCACCTGGTGCAGGTGGGTAACGCAAAAGCGCAGGTTGGTCTTGTCGGCCGGGTTCTCGACGAATTGCTCGAGCGCGAGGCGCGCCTGCTTCAGGGTCTCGTCGATCTCCGACTTGACCCAGCCGAGCGTGCCGGGGTCGACTTTGCTATGGGTGCTCATGTCCTACATAAGGTACGAGATGCGAGATTCGAGGCGCGAAGAAGAAAATCCGAATCCCTCGCGCCTCGCCTCTCGTCCCCGTCCCCTTTTCTATGCCGGTAGCTTGAAGCCAGCGACGGAGGCCTGGAGCTCGCGCGCCAGGTCCGAGAGCTTGCCGATGGCTTCCGCCGTCTCGCGCGAACCGGACGAGGTCAGCGTCGTGGTTTCCTGAATCTTGGCCATGTTGCCCGAGACGTCGGTCGCCGCCTGGGAAGTGCGACGTGCGTCCTGGGCGATGGCCACGATCAGGCCCGAGAGCTGCTCGGACACCGATTCGATCTCGCCGAGCGCCTGGCCGGCGGCGTCCGCGAGCTTCGTGGTCTGGACCACGCCGTGGGTCGCCTGCTCCATCGAGGACACCGCCTCATTGGTGTCGGCCTGAATCGTCTTCACCAGCTCGCCGATCTGCTTGGTCGCCTCGGCCGAGCGTTCGGCGAGGCGTTGCACTTCGTCCGCCACCACCGCGAAGCCGCGGCCCGCCTCGCCCGCCATGGCCGCCTGAATCGCGGCGTTGAGCGAGAGGATGTTGGTCTGCTCGGCGATGTCGTTGATGAGCTCGACGATTTCGCCGATCTGCTGCGACGACTCGCCGAGACGTTTGATGCGTTTCGCGGTCTCCTGGATCTGCTCGCGCATCTGGTCCATGCCGCGGATCGTGTCCTGCACCGCCTGCGCGCCGCGCTTGGCGGTGGACACCGACTTCTGCGCTTCCTCGGCGGAGCGCTCGGCGCTCTTGGACATGTCTTCCATGGAGCGCGCCATGGCCTTCACGCGCTCGGTGGTCTCGGTGATCTGCGCCGCCTGGCGCAGCGCGGCCTCGGTCAGCTCGGTCGCGGTCTGGCGCGAGTGCTCGGACGCCACCGCCACCTGTTGCGCGGCGTTCTTGATGCGTAGCACCAGGCCGCGCATTTCGCGGACAGCGAAGTTGATCGAGTCCGCGATCGCGCCCGTGATCTGCTCGGTCACTTCCGGCTGGATCGACAGGTCGCCGTCGGCGAGGCTGCCCATTTCGTCCAGCAGCTTGAGAATCGAGTCCTGCGTCTGCTGGTTCTGCTCGGCGCTGACGCGCGCGCTTTCGGCCGCTTCGGCGGCGCGCTTGCGCTGGTCGTTGTACAGCTTGTACGCAAGGAGCGACATGAACAGCACCGACAGGGCGCCGGAGATGAAGATACCGGTCTGCAGGCCGGCACGCGCCGAGCCGAGACCGGCGTAGGCGTCCACCAACTCGCGCGACTTCTTGAGCAGCGGGTCGGACTGCTCGAACACCTGCGTACTCGCACGCTGCGAGACGAACAGCTCGGCGGCGTTGCCGAGGATGCCCTCGACGTGGCCGTTGATTTCACCGAAGATCGCGGAGGCTTCTTCGAGCTTGGGCTGAATGGTCTTCGGGGAGAGCTTCTTCAGCTTGGCCTCGGTGTCCTTGAACAATTTCGCGTCCTTGCCGAACTGCGCGGCCGCCACCGCGGCCTCGTTGCCGCCCTGCGAGAACAGGTTCACGTCCTTGGCGATGCGCTGGGACAGCATGCCCTGGCGACCGGCGAGATAGAGGTCGGCCTGTTTCATGCCGGCCTTCGCGCCGAGCTCCACCACTTCGTCCGCCACCGCGAGCAACAGCGGGCTCATCTGGTTGATGGCCATCACGCGGTCGTGCATGCTGAACAGCGACTTTTCCTGCGACAGAATCTGGTCCACCTGGGCGCGCATGCCTTCGTTGGCCTTGGGCGACCACAGCTTGATGACGCCGGCGAGCTGTGCCGAGACTTCCGGCGGGCTGGGCGCTATCGCCTGCTCGGCGCTGCCGTCGCGCAGCGTGGTCACGATGGCTTCGAACTTGTCGCGCGACTCCTTCAGGCTCCTGAACGCGATCGGTTGGCCGAGCACCGCCTCACGCGCGTCCTTCGCCAGGCGCTGCGAGAGCATGAGCAGCTGCGAGGACTGTTCGATGTACTTGGATTCGCGCTCCGCCTGCTGGGTGTTGACCGCGAGCAGCCACACCACCGCCATGATCGAGATCACCAGGCCGGTCAACAGCACCGGCAGGCTCAAGAGCGCCTGCGCGCCGCCCAAGCCCGCGAGCAGCGGCTTGCGCATCTTCTCGGCGGAGACCATCTCCTCGCCGGCTTCACGGGCGACCTGCTCTTCCGAAAGGTCGATGACGTCCTCGGAAGGACGGTCGATCAGGTTTTCCTGCGTATCGTCGTTCTTGGCCATAAGCTGCACCCCATCCTCAATAATCTATGTAATAAAAAGTAGCGACTCCCGTTTCGGCCGTATCAGACGGCCACGTGCCGGAACGAGGGCGCCTCGGCCAGCGACTTCATGTCGAACACGCCCCACAGCACATTGTCGTGCAAAAACGCCCCGTTCAGATGCGCGAGCACGGGATCGTCCAGGCCGGACAGATCCTGGCGCTCGAGCTGGGCGTCGAAGTGTCGCAACCCCAACACCTCGTTCACCAGCAACCCGGTGTTGAGCCCCGGGTTGTTCAGAATCATCAGTCGCGCGTCCTCGTTGGCGAAGATCGGCGGCTTGCCGAAGTATTCGGCGAGATCCACGATCGTGATCAGGTTGCCGCGCACGTTGGCCACGCCCTTGAGCCAGGACTTGGTGTTCGGCACGATCGTCATCGGTGGGCACGGCAGCACCTCGAGCACGTGGTCGAGCGGCGCCACCAACCGAAGTTCGCCGAGACGGAACGCGACCCCCGACCACAGCGTGCGCGTCTCGGTCTCCTGCGGCAGACCGGGCGCATTGCTCATGCTCTCCTGCGCCATCCGGCGCAGTAGGGCAAACGGGTCTTGTTGGATCGCGGTCATCGGTTACAGCGCTTTGATCTTTTCCATCAGGATCTTTTCGTCCACCGGTTTGACCATGTAGTCCTTGGCGCCCTGGCGCATGCCCCAGGCCTTGTCCGTCTCCTGGCCCTTGGTCGAGATGATGATGACCGGGATGTGCGAGGTCTCGGGGTCGCGCGAAATGGCGCGTGTCGCCTCGAAGCCGTTCATGCCCGGCATAACGATGTCCATCAGCACCAAGTCGGGCTTTTCCTGCTTCGCCTTGGCGATGCCGTCCTGGGCATTGCCGGCGGAGGAGACATTGAAGCCATTCTTTTTCAGGATCTCGCCCAACAGATGGGTGTCCGTCGGCGAGTCATCTACGATCAGCACATTTTTAATAGCCATGGTTCCCACTCCGTTTGGTTATATCTGTCGGTACCGTGCATGCGCCCGTCAGTGGACGTATTTGTTGATGACGTCGATCAGCTCTTCCTGGGTAAATGGCTTGTTGACGTGCTCCTGCGAACCGGCGATGCGGCCGCGGGCCCGGTCGAACAAACCGTCCTTGCTCGAAAGCATGATCACGGGGGTATTACGGAAGCGCTTGTTGTTCTTGATGAGCTGGCAGGTCTGGTAGCCGTCGAGACGCGGCATCATGATGTCGACGAAGATGATGTCCGGTTGATTGTCGGTGATCATCGACATAGCCTCGAACCCATCCGAAGCGGTGAATACCTCGTAGCCGGCCTTCTTGAGCAGGGCCTCGGCGGTGCGCCGAATGGTATTGCTGTCGTCGATAATCATCACCTTAATACTCACGCGATCCACCCTTTCCGATGCGCAAAAACCCGGGGCTATGCCGGCCGGGTATGATCCCGGGACAATTTATTGAGTGCTTTGTGCGATTCCCTACCTAAGGCAGTGATTTGGTAGCACATATTACGGGAAATTCCAATGAGCCCGCCCCGGAAACCTGCCTAACTATAGTCCAGGAAACAAAGTCGCGCCCAAACGCCCTGCCTGCGCACTCCGCCTCCGCTGCATGCATTATCGGAGAGTGTCTTTATTCCCTTCATTTTCAAGATTCATGCCGTAATGCTTGCCCGGCGCCGTAGAGAATAGGCTAACATTGAGGGCCGATTCAGAAAGCATCTAAACCGCATGGACAACAGCCTGCCTTCGGCGGTCCCGAAGCTCGCGACTGCCCTCACTGGCCCGTTACAGGAAATCGAGACGTACCTGCTCAAGCAGCAGGCGGACATCGAACAGTGGTTCCGCGCCCGCTGGGTCGAAACCCCAGCCCCGTTCTACTGCTCCGTGGACCTGCGTAACAGCGGCTTCAAGCTGGCGCCGGTGGACACCAACCTGTTCCCCGCCGGCTTCAACAATCTGGGCCCGTCCCTGCGGCCGCTGTGCGTACAGGCGGTGCAGACCGCGGTCGAGCGCACCTGTCCCAAGGCCGCCGGCGTGGTCGTAGTGCCCGAGAATCACACCCGCAACCTCTTCTACTTCGAGCACTTGGCGGCGCTGGTGGAAATCCTGACCCTGGCCGGCCTCAAGGTACGCATCGGCTCGCTGCTGCCGGACCTTACCGGCCCCCGTCCCGTGGACCTGCCCTCGGGGCGACGGATTGTACTCGAGCCGCTGGTGCGCGCGGGCAGCAAGGTGCGTGTGGGCGATTTCGAGCCGTGCATGGTACTCCTTAATAACGATCTCTCGGGCGGCTGCCCGCCGATCCTCGAGGGTCTCGACCAGCCGATCCTGCCCCCGCTCGACCTCGGCTGGCACCGGCGCCTCAAGTCGCGCCATTTCAGCCACTACCACGAGGTCGCCGGGGAGTTCGCCAAACTCTTCGGCTTCGACCCCTGGCTCATCGAGCCGGTCTTTCGCAAGTGCGACAAGATCGACTTCATGAAGCGCGAGGGCGAGGAATGCCTGGCAGCGAACGTGGACGACGTGCTCGAACAGGTGCGGCGCAAATACCGCGAGCGCGGCATCGGGCTCGAGCCGTTCGTGATGCTCAAGGCCGACGCCGGCACCTACGGCATGGGCATCATGACGGTGAAGAGCGCGGACGAGGTGCTCGACCTCAACCGCAAACAACGGACCAAGATGGCGCACGTGAAGGAAGGCCACGCCGTCACCGACGTGCTGGTGCAGGAAGGCATCTATACCTTCGAGTCCTGGGGCGACGATCAGGCGGTGGCTGAGCCGGTGGTGTACATGATCGACCACTTCGTCGTCGGCGGTTTCTACCGCGTGCACAAGGAACGCGGGCGCGACGAGAACCTGAACGCCCCCGGCATGCAGTTCGAACCGCTCGCCTTCACCTCCCCATGCTGCTACCCGGACCCGAGCCAGGCACCGGATGCTGTACCCAACCGCTTTTACGCCTACGGCGTGATCGCGCGCCTGGCGCTACTCGCCGCGGCACGCGAGTGGAAACAGGCCGCGCCGGCCAGGTCCGCCGCCTGATCCGATGACGCGCAAACTCGGCGTGGTCATGGACCCGATCGGGTCCATCAAGTACGAAAAAGACTCCACGCTCGCGATGCTGCTTGCGGCACAGGCGCGCGGCTGGGAGCTTTACTACATGGAACAGGCCGACCTGTTCCTGCGCGACGGCGCGGCGCACGCGCGCACGCGCCGGCTGAAAGTCACGCCCGACCCGAAACGCTGGTTCGAATTCGGCGCGGAAAGCGAAGGCCCGCTCGCGGCGCTCGACGTAGTCCTGATGCGCAAGGACCCGCCGTTCGACATGCAGTATGTCTACACTACCTACCTGCTCGAACACGCCGAGGCTGCAGGCGCACTGGTAGTAAACCGCCCGCAAGCGCTGCGCGACTGCAACGAGAAACTCTTCGCCGCCTGGTTCCCCCAGTGCACGCCGCCGACGCTGGTAACGCGCAACGCGGCTCGCCTGCGCGACTTTCTCAGTGAGCAGGGCGACATCATTTTGAAACCGCTCGGCAGCATGGGCGGCGAATCGGTGTTCCGCCTGCGCCTCGGCGATCCCAACATCAATGTCGCGATCGAAACGCTCACGCATGACGAAACCGAACATGCCATGGCCCAGCGCTACCTGCCCGAGATCGCCGAGGGCGACAAGCGCATCCTGCTGGTAGACGGCGAACCCATCCCGTACGCGCTCGCGCGCATTCCGGCGCCGGGCGAAACCCGCGGCAACCTCGCCGCCGGCGGGCGTGGCGTCGGCGTGCCGCTGTCCGACCGCGACCACTGGATCTGCGCACAGGTCGGCCCGGTGCTGCGCGAGAAAGGGTTGCTGTTCGTCGGACTCGACGTTATCGGCGACTGGCTCACCGAGATCAACGTAACCAGCCCGACCTGCATCCGCGAGCTCGACAAACTCTACGGCCTCAACATCGCCGACCAGCTCATGGACGCGGTCGCCGCGCGTCTGTCCGCGCAGCGCGCTGCTACTTAAATTTCAAAATATGCAAAAGCGCGGGGCGCTCCGCCCCTCTTGAAACGGCCGAGTGCACAGGAGCTGCTGTGCCGGCGTAACGGCTAGGCACGGCCAAATGGGTGTATACGTGCTTTCTTTGGTTCCTTTCTTTGCACGAGCAAAGAAAGGAACCCGCCGTGCGGGCGCGGGAGCCCGCTCTTATACGTCGCCGGAGGCGACACAAAACCATGCGGCCTCGGATATATAATTGATACTCGAAATGTCGACCGCGTTGTCCCGTTTCCCTCTCACCGCCTCCGTCGCCGGGCACAACCGCCTGGGCATGAGCCTGTTCGGCTCCGCCCTGGCCCATCTCATCCTGCTCCTCGGTCTCGGCTTCACCCTGCCGAAGCTGCGCCACACCGAGGGCCTGCCGACGCTCGAGATCACGCTGGTGCAGACCCACAGCACCAAGTCGCCGCAGAACCCGGACTTCCTCGCGCAGGCGCACCAGGACGGCGGCGGCGAGACCGGCAAGCGCGAGCTCGCGCGCAGCCCGCTGCCGGTGCGCGAACTCGGCGAAACCTCCGTGCGCCTGCCGGCGCATATCCCGCCGCCGCAGACCGAGGTGTCCTCGCGACGCGATGTGCTCGACCGCCTCAGCTACGACACTAAGGCGAAAATCGTACAACAAGAAGCGCAGCCGGCGCCCAAAAACGCGAGAACGACGCCGCCGAATCCGGGGCTGGTCGCGCGCGCCCCGGACCCCGAACGCGCGCGCCTGAGCGCCGAGATCGACCGCGAGTGGCAGACGTTCCAGGGACGCGCGCGCACCAAATACATCAACGCGCGCACGCAGGAATACAAATACGCGATGTACATGGATGCGTGGCGCGCCAAGGTCGAGCGCATCGGCAACCTGAACTACCCGGAAGAGGCCAAGCGCCGCCACCTCACGGGCAGCCTGGTGCTCGATGTCACGATCAAGCCCGACGGCAACGTGGCGAAGATCGAGGTACTGCGCTCGTCCGGCCACAAGCTGCTCGACGACGCCGCCGCGCGCATCGTCGAGCTGGCGAGCCCGTTCGCGCAATTCACCCCGGAGATGCGCGCCGAGACCGACATCCTGCACATCACCCGCACCTGGAAGTTCAACGAAACCCTCGTCAGCGCCCAGTAATACCCGACTACCCGCTCCGATCCAGGAGATATAATTAGGGTTATGAAACCCGCGGTGTCGTTCGCCAACCATTTTCTGATCGCCATGCCGGCGCTCGCCGATCCCAATTTCGCGCGCACGGTGACGCTCATCTGCGACCATTCGAACGAGGGCGCGATGGGGGTCGTGATCAACCGTCCCACGGACTTGAAACTGCGCGACATCCTCGAACAACTCGGCATCGACACGGCCGGCGCGACCCAGGCGGACATGCCGGTGTATTACGGCGGCCCGGTACAGAACAACCGCGGCTTCGTGCTGCACGAGCCGATCGGTAGCTGGCAGTCGACACTGCCCGTCACCGACACCCTCGGCGTGTCGACCTCGCGCGACATCCTCGAGGCGATCGCGCGCAACGAAGGCCCGGATCGCTGCCTGATCGCGCTAGGCTACGCCGGCTGGTCGCCGGGCCAGCTCGAACGCGAGATCAGCGAAAACTCCTGGCTCAACGGCCCGGCGAGCGACGCCATCCTGTTCGAAACACCGGCGGAGAACCGCTGGCGCGCGGCGGCGCAGCGCCTCGGCGTGGACCTCACGACGCTCGCGGGCGACGCGGGGCACGCCTGATCGTGGTGGCGAAGACAAGCGTCACGGTTCTCGCCTTCGACTTCGGAACCAAATTCATCGGCGTTGCCATCGGCTCGACCCTCACCCGCCAGGCGCGGGCGCTCGTGTCTGTACGCGTAACCCGCGCGGGCCAGCCGGACTGGGACGGCCTCACGCGGCTGATCGAGGAATGGAGTCCCAAGGCCCTGATCGTGGGCCTGCCGCTCAACATGGACGGCACGCCCAACCCGCGCACGGGCCCAGCGCGCAAATTTGGTAATCGCCTCAAGGCCCGTTACAATCTGCCGGTACTTATGGTGGACGAACGCCTGACAACGGTGCTCGCCAGGCAATCCCTGCGCGAGGCCGGCGTTTCCGGCACCCGCCAGAAGCCGCGACTCGATCCCGAGGCCGCGCGCCACATTCTCCAAGCCTACCTCGACGAATCCCCGGAGGCGGACACATGACCCCCGCCACACCGACGATCGACATCGACGCTGCGCTGATGCGCATGGCCGAGGCGCTCAAGCCCACGCTCGCGCGCGAACCGGCGATGATCGGCATCCACACCGGCGGCGTGTGGATCGCGCAGAAGCTGCACGCCGCGCTCGGCCTGACCGAACCGCTCGGCACGCTCGACATCTCGTTCTACCGCGACGACTTCTCGCAGGTCGGTGTCAACCCGCAGGTGAAGGCCTCGAACCTGCCGATGAACATCGACGGCCGGCACGTGATCCTGGTGGACGACGTGCTCCAGACCGGGCGCACCATCCGCGCGGCGCTCAATGAAATCTTCGACTACGGCCGCCCGGCCTCGGTGATGCTCGCAGTGCTGATCGAGCGCGACGGGCGCGAGCTGCCGATCGAGGCCCAGGTCGTGGGCGAGCACCTGAAACTGTCCAAGCACAAGCACGTCAAGCTCGTCGGCGGCCCCGACCGGCTCGAACTAAAAATCCAGGAGGCCCGATGAGGGAAGACCTGCAGTTCGACGCTCAGGGACGGCTGCGCCATCTCCTGACACTCGAAGGACTTCCCCGCCCGACGCTTCTCGACATTCTCGACACCGCCGAATCGTTCATCGCCGTCGGCGAGCGCGAGATCAAAAAAGTCCCGCTGCTGCGCGGCAAGACCATCGTCAACCTGTTCTTCGAGCCCTCGACCCGCACCCGCACCACCTTCGAGATCGCCGCCAAGCGCCTGTCGGCGGACGTCATCAATCTCGCGATCGCGCAGTCCTCGACCTCCAAGGGCGAGACCCTGCTCGACACGGTGCGCAACCTCGAGGCGATGCACACCGATCTGTTCGTGGTGCGCCACAATGAATCCGGTGCGGCGCAC
>SCRL01000011.1 GCA_004298065.1 Gammaproteobacteria bacterium
TCGCCGAGGAAGGTCAGGCGCACCTCGCCGGTGGGGCCGTTACGTTGCTTGGCGATGATGACGTCGGCCGTGCCCTTGTCCTGGCTCTCCTTGTTGTAGACCTCGTCGCGGTAGATGAACAGGATCACGTCCGCGTCCTGTTCGATGGCGCCGGATTCGCGCAGGTCGGACATCACCGGGCGCTTGTCCGTGCGGCTCTCGACCGAGCGGTTCAACTGTGACATGGCGATCAGCGGCACTTCCAGTTCCTTGGCCAGCCCCTTGAGCGAGCGGGTGATGTTGGAGATCTCGGTGGCGCGGTTTTCCTCGGTTTCGGTGGACTGCATCAGCTGCAGGTAGTCCACGATGATCATGCCGAGGCCGTGTTCGCGTTTCAGGCGCCGGGCGCGGGCGCGCAGCTCCATCGGCGTGATGCCGGCGGTGTCGTCGATGTACAGCGGCGCGTCATTCAGCAGGCTCACGGCCGAGGTCAGGCGCGGCCAATCGTCGTCGTCGAGCTTGCCGGTACGCACCTTGTGGGCGTTGATGCGGCCGAGCGAGGCCATCATGCGCATGGCCAGCTGCGAACCGGGCATTTCCAGGCTGAAAATCGCCACCGGGGTCTTGTGGCCGACGGCGGCGTTCTCGGCGATGTTCATGGCGAGCGAGGTTTTGCCCATGGACGGGCGGCCGGCGATGATGACGAGGTCGCCGGCCTGCAGGCCCGAGGTCATGCCGTCGAGGTCGGTGAAACCCGTGGGCACGCCGGTGTACGGCGACTCCGAGCGGAACAACTGGTCGATGCGGTCCACCGCCTGCGTCAGCAGTGTGTTGATCGGCTGGAACGTGCCGCGTCGATGGCCGGTCTCGCTGATTTCGAGGATGCGTTCCTCGGCGCGATCGAGCACCTCTTGCGCGTTCAAGCCTTCGGGGCTGTAGGCCGCGGCGCTGATCTCGCCGCTCGCCTGGATCAGGCGGCGCAGGATCGCGCGCTCGCGCACGATCGCGGCGTAGGCGGCGATGTTGGCCGCGCTCGGGGTGTTGTTGGCCAGGCTGCCGAGGTAGGCGAGGCCGCCGGCCTGTTCCAGCTCGCCGTGCTTCTCGAGATGCCCGGCGACGGTGACGACGTCGGCCGGCGTGCCTGCCTGGCACAGCGTAGCGACGGCGTTGAAGATGAGGCGGTGCTCGCGCCGGTAGAAATCGTCGGCGACGAGCGCGTCGGCGATGCGGTCGAAGCTGGTGTTGTCGAGCAGCAGGCCGCCGAGCACGGACTGCTCGGCCTCGATGTGCTGCGGCGGAACCTTGAGCACCTCGGTCGAGGTGTCACCGCCACGCCTGGAAAAGGCCCGCTCCTCCACCGGTTCCCTCTCGTTGTTCTGGCCGTCCGCGGACGCGGACGGACGCAAGGGCATTATGTACCACGAATCGGCGCGCTGTCATCGGGCCGCTCGTCGCGGCCCTTGACAGGAAAAAAGCGTTATTTCTCGCCGACGACCGAGACGATGATCTTGAGGTTGACTTCCGGATGCAGCGAGATCGACACCTCGTGGTCGCCGACGTCCTTGATCGGACCGCGGTCGAAGTGCACCTCGGACTTCTCCAGGGCGTAGCCGGCTTCGTGCATGGCGTCGCACACGTCCTTGATGCCGACCGAGCCGAAGAGTTTGCCCTCTTCGCCGATCTTGCGCACGATTTGCACCGTCGCACCGGTCATCTTCTCGGCGCGCGCCTGGGCGGTGGAGAGCGCCTCGTTCGCGGCCTTTTCGAGCTCGGCACGGCGCGCCTCGAACTTGGCGCGGTTCTCGGCGGTGGCGTACACCGCCTTGCCGTAGGGAATCAGGAAATTGCGCGCAAAGCCCGACTTCACCTTCACCTGCTCGCCCAGCGAGCCGAGGTTGCGCACCTTCTCAAGCAGAATGACTTCCATGGGTTCGCTCCTTCGCTCAGTGGCTGTCGCAGTACGGCATCAGCGCCAGGAAGCGCGCGTACTTGATGGCGCGCGTCAGCTGGCGCTGGTAGCGCGCCTTGGTGCCGGTGTTGCGGCACGGGGTGATGCGGCCGGTCTCGCTCACGTACTGCTTGAGTACGGCGATATCCTTGTAGTCGATCTCGACGACCTTCTCCGCGGTGAAGCGGCAGAATTTCTTGCGCCGGAAAAAACGGGACATGGTGTGTGCTCCTGAAATCGTGTGGGATCAGACGACGGCGTCGGCCATGGGCGCGTCGTCGCCCACGCGGCCTTCGGCGGCGCGCTCTTCCTGCTGCTTCTCCTTCAGCATCGGCGAGGGCTCGGTGACCGGACCCTTGCGGCTGATGACAAGCGAGCGCAGCACGGCGTCGCTGAACTTGAACGAGGATTCGAGCTCGCGCAGCGTTTCGAGCGGGCACTCGACGTTCATCAGAACGTAGTGCGCCTTGTGGATCTTGTTGATGGGATAGGCGAGCTGGCGGCGGCCCCAGTCTTCCTGACGGTGGACCTTGCCGTTCGCGGCCTCGACGATGGAGCGGTAACGCTCGATCATCGCGGGCACCTGCTCGCTCTGGTCCGGATGAACCAGAAACACGATTTCATAATGACGCATGCAACACTCCTTATGGATAAACATCAGCCTCCCGTGCCGTTTTGTCGTTATTTTGCGGCCGGTGAGGCAAGGAACCCCGAATCGGGGCGACTGCCTACTTCAAAGAGCGGCGGATTCTATACGGATTTTACCGCCCTGCCAACAGGCCGGGGCTTGCGAACTCCTTGAAAATCAGCGGATTTACTGACGTTCGCCGGCCGGTGGGCTGCATTCCGGACGCCTGGCAACCCTTGCCGGCGAACCACCCTCAGGGCGCCGTCCGTGGCGACTCCAGCGCCTCCCAACGGTCATAGCAGGCCGCGAGTTCCTGCGTGACCGCTTCCAGACGCGCCAGCGTCGCGGCGATCTTCTCGCCCGGCTGCTGGTAAAACCCGGCGGTGCTGACGGCCGCCTGCAACTGCGACTGCTCCACTTCCAGCGCCTCGATCCTTCCGGGCAGCGCCTTGAGTTCCTGCTGCTCCTTATAGGAAAGCTTGCGCGGCTTGCCGGCAGGCGGCGCGGCCGGCACCGGCACCGGTTTTGCCGCGCGTGGCGCATCCGGTTTCGGCACGACCGCCGCCGGACGCTGCCGCAGCCAGTCGCTATAGCCGCCGACGTATTCGCCGATGCGCCCGCCGCCTTCGAACACCAGCGTGCTGGTGACCGCGTGATCGAGAAACGCGCGGTCGTGGCTCACCAGCAACAGCGTGCCGTGATAGTCGAGCAGCAGCTCTTCCAGCAATTCGAGCGTTTCCACGTCGAGATCGTTGGTCGGCTCGTCCAGCACCAGCAGGTTGGCCGGTTGCGCGAACAGTCGCGCCAGCAACAGGCGGTTGCGCTCGCCGCCGGAGAGCATGCTCACTGGCGATTGCAGCCGCTCCGGCGGAAACAGGAAATCGCGCAGGTAGCCGGCCACGTGCCGCGTCTGGCCGTTGATCGTCACCGTCTGGCTGCCCTCGGCGACGCTCGCCATCACCGTGGCCGCGGGATCGAGCTGCGCCCGCTGCTGGTCGAAATACACGACCTGTAATTTTGTGCCGCGTTGCAGCCGGCCGCTGTCCGGCGCGAGTTCGCCCAGCAGCAGCTTGATCAGCGTCGATTTGCCGGCGCCGTTCGGGCCGATGATGCCGATGCGATCGCCGCGCAGCACGCGCACCGAGAAATCCCGGATCACCGCGCGTCCGGCGTAGCTGAAGTTGACGTGCTCGGCCTCGAACACCAGCCGCCCGGACTGCCCGCCCTCGTCGAGCCTGAGCGCCACCTGCCCCATGCGGTCGCGACGCTGGCGGCGCTGCTCGCGCAACGCCTCGAGCGCCCGCACCCGGCCCTCGTTGCGCGCGCGCCGCGCCTTGACTCCCTGGCGAATCCAGGCCTCCTCCTGCGACAGCTTTTTGTCGAACAAGGCGTGCTGCTGCGCCTCCGCGTCGAGCTGCGCGCTCTTGCGACGCAAGTAGTCGGCGTAATTTCCGGGCCAGGAGCTCAGCCGGCCGCGGTCGAGTTCGATAATACGCGTCGCCAGGCGCTGGAGAAACGCGCGATCGTGGGTGATGAACAACACCGCGCCGGTATAGTCGGCGAGAAAATCCTCCAGCCAGGTGATGGCGTCGATGTCGAGATGGTTCGTGGGCTCATCGAGCAGCAGCAGGTCCGGCTCGCACACCAGGGCGCGCGCCAGCATCACGCGCCGGCGCCAGCCGCCCGACAACGCCGACAGTCGCGCGTCGCCATCGAGCTCGAGGCGCGACAGCACCGTTTCCACGCGCTGCTCCAGGCGCCAGCCGTCGGCGGCCTCAAGCGCGTGCTGACATTCCGCTAGCCGCGCGGCCGCCGCCGGTGCGTGCGTGTGCGCCAGCTCCACCGCCGCGCGATGGTATTGCGACAGCAATTCCCCCAGCGCCGCCAGGCCGCCGGCGACGACATCGAACACGCATGCGTCGCTGTCGGTCGCGACTTCCTGGGCCAGCAGCGCGACACGCGTGCCCGGGCGGATCCAGACATCGCCATCGTCGGGCGCGACGTCGCCGCTCACCAGACGCAGCAGCGACGACTTGCCCTCGCCGTTACGCCCCACCAGACAAACGCGCTCGCCGCGACGGATCTCGAACGTGACGCGGTCCAGCAGCGGGCGATGGCCGAAGGCCAGGGAAACGTTGTCGAAGCGAAGCAAGGGCATGGCGGGATTTGGGCGCGACGCCGATAGACGGCCAAAACGCGCGCTGGGCGTTTCAACCTTTGCGCTGGCGCACGGCCTCGAACAGGCAGATACCGGTGGCCACCGAGACATTCAGGCTCGCCACCGCCCCGGCCATGGGGATGCCCACCAGCACGTCGCAATGTTCGCGCGTCAGGCGCCGCAGGCCCTTGCCCTCGCCGCCCAGCACCAGCGCCAGCGGGCCGTTGAGGTCGGCCCGGTAGAGTTCGGTCTCGGCGTCCTGGGTCGCACCGACCAGCCAGATACCCCGTTGCTTGAGGTCGTCGAGGCAACGCGCCAGGTTCGTGACCTGGAAGAACGGCACCGACTCGGCGGCGCCGGCGGCGGCGCGCCGGGCCACGGGCGAGAGCGGCGCGGAATTGTCGCGCGGTACGATCACGGCGTGCGCGCCCGCGGCCTCGGCCGAGCGCAGGCAGGCGCCGAGGTTGTGCGGGTCCTGCACGCCGTCGAGCACCAGCAGCAGCGGTGCGCCGGTCAGGGCATCGAGAAATTCGCCGAGGTCCTCCGCGCGTCGCACCGCGGTTTCCTGTACGCGCGCGGCCACGCCCTGGTGGCGCTCGCCGGCCATGCGGTCGAGCGTCGCGCGCGGCACCTGGTGCACCTTGATATCGGCGTCGCGCGCGGCGGAAAGAATTTCGCCGAGCCGCCGGTCGCGGCGTTCGCGGCTCACCCACAGCGCCTGCACGCGCTCGGGACTGCGCGTGAGCGCGGCGAGGACGGCGTGGATACCGGTAATAAGTTCTTCTGACATTTTCTTACGGCGGAGTTTATCAGCTGCTAGCGAAATGCTCTGCTCAACAGATAAAGGTCTCGTGCGCCCTCCGGGCGCGTATATGAGCGGGCTCCCGCGCCCGCACGGCGGGTTCCTTTCTTTGCTCGTGCAAAGCAAGGAACCAAAGAAAGCACGTATACACCCATTTGGCCGTGCCCCGCCGTTATGCCGGCACAGCAGCACCACTGCACTCGGCGCGCCATACGGGGCCCGGGTACAGCTTCCGTGGTTTGGCGCTGTTGCTGTTTAGCCCCGTAGGCGTGCGAGCGTCGAGGAAAGGCCGAAGTCGAGCCCAACGGGGTGCAGCATGGATGCTGCGCGTGCGCATCCGGCGCAGGGATGCGCCGTATGCGCACCTCCTGAGGCCGACCAGAGACGCGAGGGACCGGCGTTGTCTGCCGGCGAGCCTTCCGGGGCAAGATGGCTTTGGTGACTTTCCCCGAAAGGAAAGTCACCCGGGGGTGCAGGGGGCGGAGCAACCCCGCAATTAGCTTTTCAATCGCGCCCGAAGGGCGCACAAGACCAAAGCCTCAGCGCCGACGCTTACGTCGGCGCTTGCCCCTTCTCCCTCCCTCTCCTCCCTCCGGACGCCTTCCCCGTTCACCCGCCGGCGCACGCGGTTCCACCTGCGCCAGTTCGAAATCGATCCGCGCTTCGTCCAGGTTCACCCGCACGACCTTGACCTTCACCTTGTCGCCGAGGCGGTACACCTTGCGCGTGCGCTCGCCCATGAGGCGGTGCTTGCCCTGCTCGTAATGGAAATAGTCGTTGCCGAGGGCGGTGATGTGCACCAGGCCGTCTATAAAGATGTCCGTCAACTCGACGAAGATGCCGAAGTTGGTCACGCCGCTGATGACGCCGTCGAACTCGCCGCCGATGTGCTCCATCATGTACTCGGCCTTGAGCCAGCGGACCACGTCGCGCGTGGCCTCGTCGGCGCGGCGCTCGGTCATGGAACAGTGGTCGCTCGCCTCCTGCATGCGCTCCGGCGTCATGTCGCACGGCCTGTTTTGCAACAGGCACTTGATGGCCCGATGCACCAGCAGGTCCGGGTAGCGCCGGATCGGCGAGGTGAAATGCGTGTAGTGCGGAAAGCCGAGCGCGAAGTGACCGATGTTGTCCGGGCTGTACACCGCCTGCGAAAGCGAGCGCAGCAGCACCGTTTGGATCAGGCGCCAGTCCGGGCGCTTCTCCACGGCCTTCAAGAGCTTCGCGTAATGCCGTGCTTCGGGCGATTCGCCGCCGCCGAGCGATAACCCCAGCTCGGTCAGGAATTCACGCAGTTCCGTGAGCTTGTCCGGCGTCGGGCCCTCGTGAATGCGGTACGGCGCCGGGACCTTGTGTTTCTTCAGGTACTCGGCGGCGCAGACGTTGGCCGCGAGCATGCATTCCTCGATCAGCCGGTGCGCGTCGTTGCGGCTCGTCGGTTTGATCTCCCGGATCTTGCGGCTCTCGTCGAACACGATGCGCGTCTCGGGAATCTCGAAATCCACGGCGCCGCGTTCCAAACGCGCCGCGTGCAGTATCTTGAACAGCGCATAGAGACTGTCCAGATGCGGCACGACCGCGGCATAGTCGCGTCGCAATGCCTCGTTGTTGTCCACCAGCATGGCCGCGACCTTGGTGTAGGTCAGGCGCGCGTGCGAGCGCATGATGCCTTCGTGGAAACGGTAAGTGCGGATATTCCCCTGCGGGCCGATGTGCATCTCGCACACCATGCACAGCCGGTCCACGTGCGGGTTGATCGAGCACAGGCCGTTCGAGAGTTCCTCCGGCAGCATCGGAATCACGTGCTGCGGGAAATACACCGAGTTGCCGCGGCTCGCGCCCTCGCGCTCCAGCGCCATGCCGGGTTTCACGTAATGCGACACGTCGGCGATGGCGACCAGCAGCCGGAAGCCCTTGCCGTCGCGCTCGCAATACACGGCGTCATCGAAGTCGCGCGCGTCCTCGCCGTCGATGGTGACGAGCGGCACGTTGCGCAAATCCAGCCGGCCCTGCGCCGCCTCGGGCGGCACCGTCGGCGTGAACGTCTCGGCCTCACGGCGCACATCCACCGGCCATTCGTGCGGGATGTCGTGATTGCGGATGGCGATCTCGATCTCCATGCCGGGCGCCATGTGTTCGCCGAGCACTTCGACGACCCGGCCCACGGGCCCGGCGCGGCGCGTCGGCGGCTGCGTAATCTCGGCCACCACAATCTGGCCTTCGCGCGCCCCGCCCTCTTCGCCGGGCGGGATCAACACGTCCTGAGTGATGCGCCGATCCTCAGGCGCCACGAAGCCCATGCGCTGCGCGATCTTGTAGCGTCCGACCAGTTGCGTGCGCGCGCGCTCCAGCACTTCGATCACGGTGCCCTCGCGCCGGCCGCGCTGGTCCACGCCGGTGACACGCGCCATGACGCGGTCGCCGTGCATCACCGAACGCATCACCTGCGGCGGCAGGAACAGATCCTCGCCGTCCTCGTCGGGAACGAGGAAGCCGAAGCCGTCGGGGTGGCCGATGACGCGCCCGCGCACCATGTCCATCTTCTGCGGCAGGCCGTAGAGGCCGCGGCGGTTACGGTGCAGCTGGCCGTCGCGCTCCATCGCGCGCAACCGGCGCCCGAACGCATCGAGATCGCGCTCGCCGGACACGCCGAGCGCGGCGGCGATCTCCTCGAAGGCCATCAGTTCGCCGCGCTCGGCGAGCAGCTGCGTCACCGCCTCGCGCGAGGGCACGGGGAATTCGTATTTCTGCGCTTCGCGCGCAGCCATGGGGTCGTGCGTCGTGTCTTTGTTGCGCGTTGACATCGGTTTTTCCTGTCGGTAGAGTGCGCCGTCCTGCCGGGACCCGTATGATAACCGGGTTCGCATGCCGAGGTGGCGGAATTGGTAGACGCGCTAGATTCAGGTTCTAGTGGGGAAACCCGTGGAGGTTCAAGTCCTCTCCTCGGTACCAAACTAAAGTAAAAAGCCGTCAGCCCGCTGCTGACGGCTTTTTTTACGGCTGCCGCAAACGTTTACTCGAACGGGTGCCGCAAAATGATGGTGTCCTCGCGCTCGGCGCCGGTGGAGACGAGATCGATGCGCGCCTCGGTCAGCGCCTCGAGCCGCTTCAAATAATTCTGCGCGTTCGCCGGCAGCTTGTCGAAGCTGCGCACGCCGAGCGTCGATTCCTTCCAGCCCGGCATCTCCTCGTAAACCGGCTCGCACTTGGCGAGCGCGTCCGCGCCGCTCGGCGGCGTCGAACGCACCTGGCCTTCATAACGATACGCCGTGCAAACCTTAATAGTATCGAGACCGTCGAGCACGTCGAGCTTGGTGACGCACAGGCCGGTGACGCCGTTCAGCTGGTTCGAGCGGCGCATGATCACGGCGTCGAACCAGCCACAGCGGCGCTTGCGCCCGGTGGTGGAGCCGAATTCGTTGCCGCGCGTGCCGATGAAATCGCCGACGCCGTCGTTGAGCTCGGTCGGGAACGGACCAGCGCCGACGCGCGTGGTGTAGGCCTTGGTGATGCCGAGCACGTATTCGAGGCGATTGGGCCCGACGCCGCTGCCGGTGGCGGCGCCGCCGGCAGTGGTGTTCGACGAGGTGACGTAAGGATAGGTGCCGTGGTCGATGTCGAGCAGCGTGCCCTGCGCGCCCTCGAACATCACACGCTTGCCCTCCTTCGCGTACTGGTGTAGCAGCTCGGTGACGTCGGCCACGAGCGGGCGCAGGCGTTCGGCAAGTTGCTGGCATTCGGCCAGCGTCTTGGCGTAGTCCACGGTGTCGCACTGGAAATAATTTTTCAGCGCGAAGTTGTGGTACTCCATCACACTCTTGAGCTTGTCCGGAAAGCCCTTGGTGTCGAGCAGGTCGGCGACGCGCAGGCCGCGGCGCGAGACCTTGTCCTCGTACGCCGGCCCGATGCCGCGGCCTGTGGTGCCGATGGCGCTCTTGCCACGCGCCTTCTCGCGCGCGTGGTCGAGCGCCACGTGGTACGGCAGGATCAGCGGGCACGACTCGCTCACCTTCAACCGGCGCATCACGTCCACGCCGTTCTTCGTCAGTTCGTCCACTTCCTTGAACAGCGCGTCCACCGCCAGCACCACGCCGTTGCCGATCAGGCACATCACACCGTCGCGCAACACGCCCGATGGGACCAGGTGCAGCACCGTCTTCTTGCCGTTGATGACGAGCGTGTGCCCGGCGTTGTGCCCGCCCTGGAAACGCACCACCGCGTACGCGCGGTCGGTGAGCAGATCGACGATTTTCCCCTTGCCTTCGTCACCCCATTGGGTGCCGACTACCACTACGTTCTTTGCCATGATGACTCGCTTTATTTACTTTATTTAATAGTCTCGATTACCCAACGCCCGCCCTTCTTCGCCAGCACCCGGTCGCAGCCGAGTTCGGACGCCGAGCACTTCTCGCCCGGCAGCCACATGACCACACGCTCGCCCCGGGTGCGCAGGTGCGCGACCTCGGCGAGCAGGTCCGGGTCCTCACTGTCGGGCGCGAGGATGCCGCTGAGCGGCGCCGTGGTCGTATCCGCAAGCTTCAACCACTGGCGCAGGTCGGCACCGAAGCCGGTCGCGGCGCGCTCGCGCCCGAACGCCTTGCCGATGCCGTCGTAGCGCCCGCCGCGAGCGATCGCACGCCCGTGTCCCGGCACGAACGCCGAGAACACCACGCCAGTGTAGTAGCGATAGCCCGACAACTCGGCCAGGTCGAAATACAGCGCCGGCGTGCCGGGCTTGTGTGCCACGCGTGTCGCCACGGTGTCGAGCTCGGCGAGCGCCTGTTTCACCTCCGCCGGCGCGCCTTTCAATTGCGCGCGCGCCTGTGCCAACACTTCCTGGCCGCCGCAGAGGTCGAGCAGACCGGCGATCATGCGCTTGGCCGCCGCCGGTGCGTCGTTCTCGGCGAGCAGGCTGTCCACATCGTTGCGCGCCTTGCGTTGCAGCGCGCTGAAAAGCTCGGCCTCGGCGGTGTTATCGAGCTTCGCTTGCGTCGCGAGCGCACGGAACACGCCGATGTGCCCGAGGTCGACATGCGCCTCGCGGATGTCGGCGAGCCGCAGCGCCTCGATCATGAGCGACAGGACTTCAGCATCGGCCTCGGGACCGGCGTGGCCGAACAACTCGGCGCCGAGCTGCAACGGCTCGCGCGCGCCCTCGAATTCGTCCGGACGCGTGCGCAATACGGAGCCCGCGTAGCACAACCGCACCGGCGCGTTGCGCTTCAGATAGTGCGCGTCGATGCGCGCCGCCTGCGGCGTCATGTCCGGGCGCACGCCCATGAGCCGGCCGGTCAGCTGGTCGGTGAGCTTGAACGTCTGCAGGTCGAGATCGCGGCCGGTGCCGGTGAGCAAGCTCTCGAGATACTCGATGAGCGGCGGCATGACGAGCTCGTAGCCCCACGACGCAAACAGGTCGAGCAGGCGCCGGCGCAGTGATTCGAGCCGGCGCGCTTCGTCCGGCAGGATCTCCTCGATCCCCTCGGGCAGCAGCCAGCGCTCGCGCGCGGCCTTCTTGTCGGTCGTGGCCATGGTCGGACTAAAAACGGTTTGTCAGTGGTTAACGATATAGAGCAGCGCCAGCCCGAGCAACATGCTGGTCAGGCCGGCGAACCGCAGCTGCGCGTCGCGCAGCTCGCTGATCGCCGCCAGCGCCCGCCGCATCCCGGCGGGATTGATGAACGGGAACACCCCTTCGAGCACCAGCAGCAGGGCCAGGGCGACCGTGAGATCGTGCCACATGGCGTTCCACGACAGCCTAGCGGCTCGGCTTCTTCATGTAGCGGAAGAAGTCGGCGCTCGGGTCGACGATCATGATGTCGTCTTTCTTCCTGAAGCTTTCCTTGTAGGCGTTCAGGCTGCGATACAGCGAATAAAACTCGGGCGCGCGATTGGCGGCGCTGCCGTAAATGGAGGTGGCGCGCGCGTCGCCGTCACCGCGCAGGGTCTCGCCCTTGCGGTAGGCTTCGGCCAGCAGCACCTCGCGCTTGCGCTCGGCCTCGGCGCGGATTTTCTCCGCCGTCTCCGCGCCCTGGGCGCGCAGTTCGTTGGCGATACGCGAACGCTCGGCCTTCATGCGCTGGTACACCGACTGGCTCACCTCCTCCGGCAGGTCGACGCGCTGCAAGCGCACGTCCACGACCTCGATGCCGAACTTGCCGGCCTCCTTGTTGGCGTAGCCGGTGAGGATCTCCATGATCTTGTGGCGCTCCTCGGACACGACGCTCTTTACCACGCGTTTTCCGAATTCGTCGCGCAAACCGCTGTTCACCACCTGCTCCAGACGCCGGCGCGCCTCCGATTCCTGCCCGCCGACGGTGAGGTAGTACTTGAGCGCGTCCACGATGCGCCACTTCACGAACGAATCCACCAGTACGTATTTCTTTTCCTTTGTCAGAAACGGCTGCGGGTCCGCGTCCATGGTGAGGATGCGGTTGTCGAAGTAGCGCAGGTTGTCGAGAAACGGCGCCTTGAGGTGCACGCCGGGCGCATCGTCGTGACGCAGCACCTGGCCGAGACGCACGACGATGACCTTCTCGCGCTCGTCCACGGTGTAGATCGTCGACGCGACGGTCAGCACGATGACGAGAATCAGGCCGAACAGGGCGATGAGCTTGTTCTGGTTCATGGCGCGACCCCCCGCTTGCGCTGGTCGGCACGGCTGCGTGTCGTGGGCCTTTGCGCCCCGCCGGTCTCCGGCTCCGGCGGCGCGACCATGACCGCGCTTGGCGGGCCGGCTTCCATCGCGCCCTGCACCAGCTTGTCGAGCGGCAGATAGAGCAGATTATTGCCGCCCTTCTGGTCCACGAAAATCTTGGTGGTGCTCGAATACACCTGCTCCATGGTTTCGATGTACAGGCGCTCGCGCGTCACGCCCGGCGCCTTTACGTATTCGCTGGCGACGGCGCTGAAGCGGCGCGCGTCACCCTCGGCGCGCGCGATGGTCGCGGCCTTGTAGCCCTCGGCCTCCTGGATCATGCGCGCCGCGGCGCCGCGGGCGCGCGGAATGATGTCGTTGGCATAGGCCTCGGCCTCGTTCTTGAGACGCACCTCGTCCTCGCGCGCCTTCACCGCGTCGTCGAACGCCGACTTCACTTCTTCCGGCGGCTGCGCCTTCTGGGTTTCGACGGTGACGATGTGCACGCCGGAGTTGTAGCGGTCGAGGATCTCCTGCAGCAGCGCGCGCGCGTTGCGCGCGACCTCGTCGCGTCCTTCGGTCAGCGCGAAGTCCATGGTGCCCTTCCCCACGACCTCACGTACCGCCGACTCGGTCGCCTGCGAGATCGTGGTCTCGGGGTCGCGCACATTGAACAGGAACTGCGCCGCGTCCTTGATCTTGTATTGCACCGCGAACTCGATGTCGATGATGTTTTCGTCGCCGGTGAGCATCAGCGCCTCCTTCGGCACCTTGGTCTTGCCGCCGGTGCGCGGGTTGCTGCGGTAACCGACCTCGATGGTCGAGACCTTCTCGACGTTCACCTTCTCGACTTTCTCCAGCGGGAACGGCAGATGCCAGCGCAGGCCGGCCTCGGTGATTTCGGTCTGCTTGCCGAGACGCAACACCACGCCGCGCTCTCCTTGCTGCACGATGTAGAGACCCGACAACAGCCAGACGACGAGCGCCACGACCACGATCAGGCCGGCGCCGAAGCCACCGGCGCGACCGCCGCCGATCTCGCCGCCGCCTTTGCGACCACCGAACAGGCCGCCGAGCTTCTGCTGCAAGCGGCGCACGATCTGGTCGAGATCGGACCCGCCGTCTGCTTTGCGGCGTCCCCAAGGGTCCTTGCTCCCGGAGGATCCGGGTTCATTCCAGGCCAAGTGCGGGCTCCTATGAAAGTTTTTGTTCGGTCAGGTGAAAATCAGCGGACAAGGGCCGAATTCTAGGGTCAGGATCCGGTGCGGGCAAGGACGCGCGATTCGTCCTCGGCAAGAAAGCGCTTCTCGAACCCGGGCTGGCGCTCGAGCCAGGCGAGTTGTTCCGGGTTGAGCATGATCTCAAGCTCCCAGCCGCCGGTTTCCGGCGTCGCTTCGCGCCGCACGTCGAAGCGCTCGTACAAAACCGCGCGCAGGCGCCCGGCCGCCGGCGGCAATCGCAAACGGACGATCCGGTGACGGGTGCGAAAGTGCGCCGCCACCGCGTCGAGCAGCAGTTCAACGCCGGCGCCGGTCAGGGCCGAGAGCCACACCCGCACCACGTGCCCGTCGGCATCGCGCTCCAGATGCGGCGCCTCGTTCGTGAGGTCGATCTTGTTGAACACCACGATCTGGGGGATGTTGCGTGCCTCGATCTCCGCCAGCACCTCGTTAACCTTCTCCATCTGCTCGCGGCGCTCGGGGTTGGCGGCATCCACCACGTGCAGCAACAGCTCGGCCTCGGCCACCTCCTCGAGCGTGGACTTGAAGGCCTCGACCAGGTCGTGCGGCAGGTCGCGGATGAAGCCCACGGTGTCGGCCAGGATCACCGACACGTTGCCGGGCAGGCCGATGCGGCGCATGGTCGGGTCGAGCGTGGCGAACAACTGGTCGGCGGCGTACACGCCGGCGCCGGTCAGGTGGTTGAAAAGCGACGACTTGCCGGTGTTGGTGTAACCCACGAGCGACACCGTCGGGATGGGAATGCGGTCGCGGGCGCGCCGCCGGCTGCGACGCTGCAGCGTTACCTGTTCCAGTCGCTCGTTGAGTTTCTTGATGCGGTCGCGAATGAGCCGGCGGTCCACTTCGAGCTGGGTCTCGCCGGGACCGCGCAGGCCGATACCGCCCTTCTGGCGCCCGAGGTGGGTCCAGCCTCGTACCAGCCGTGTTGAAAGGTGTTCGAGCTGAGCCAGCTCGACCTGGAGCTGGCCTTCGCGCGAGTGCGCGCGCTGGGCGAAGATGTCGAGGATAAGCCCGGTGCGGTCGAGCACCCGGCAACCGACGGCCTTTTCGAGATTGCGCTCCTGCGAGGGGCTGAGCGTGTGATTCACCAGCACGACATCGGCGCACTCGGCGGCGACCACGCCGCGGATTTCCTCGGCCTTGCCGCGACCGACGAACGTGGCCGGATCGGGTTTTTCGCGTGCGCCGGTGACAACGCCACAGACCTGCGCGCCCGCCGAGCGGACGAGCAGGCGCAGCTCTTCGAGGTCTTCGGTGATGTCCCGGCGGTTGTCGAGCCGCAGTTGCACCAGCAGTGCACGTTCGGCCTGCTGGCGCACGGAGACGGGCGGCTGATTACTCGTTGCCGGGCCCCTTTTCGTCGCCTTCGCCGTGCTCAAAGTGGAATTTCACCGGACGGCTGGGCACCACAGTGGAAATGGCGTGCTTGTAAATCATCTGGCTCACGGAGTTCTTGAGCAGCACGACGAACTGGTCGAACGACTCGATCTGGCCCTGGAGCTTGATGCCGTTGACGAGGAAGATCGAAACCGGAACGTGCTCTTTGCGCAAGGTATTGAGAAAAGGGTCTTGTAGCGCCTGCCCTTTTTGCTGACTCATGTTATTTCTCCTGTTGTTATCGTCTGTTGTAGTTATCTTCTCTTAAGGTCAATTTCAAAAAAAACAATACATATGCCACTTCCCTGTCAATAATGATTATACCCACAGTCAGGAAGGATCGCGGCACTCCGCCGTAAGATATTCCAGCACCGAATCGACCAAGCCATTCATCCCACTCTCAAAAAACCTCACGTCCGGGTATGAGCGCAGCCACGTCATCTGGCGCTTGGCGAGTTGGCGTGTGGCGGCCAGGGCATTCTCAATCATTTGATTATAATTGACTTTTTTAGTCAAGTATTCCCAAATCTGGCGATATCCCACGGTTCGGATGGAGGGTAAAGTCGGTGTCAGATCGCCACGACTATAAAGCTGCTCCACCTCGGCAATCAGTCCACGCTCAAGCATGTCGTGGAAACGTTTTGCAATATTTTCATGTAGTTTTGCGCGATCGCTTATCTGCAATCCAACTTTGATAAAGCGGTATTCTCTGGCGGCGGATGCTGACTGGCTGTTGATGGCACTTGGCGCCTGACCGGTGAGCTCATATATCTCAAGCGCCCGCTGAATACGCTGAGCATCATTAGGATGGATGCGGTCAGCTGTAACCGGGTCGACTTCAGCCAAGCGGGCATGCATCCCCTCCCACCCCAACCGGTCGGCATCTGCGCTCAGCCGTGCCCGCACCTCCGGGTCGGCGGATGGCAGGTCTGATAGACCGTACTCAAGGGAATGGAAGTAAAACATCGTGCCGCCCACTAGCAGGGGGATGCGTCCCGACCGATGAATCGCCCCCATCTCGCGTCGGGCATCGGTGCAGAACTCGGCGGCGGAGTAGCTCTCCGCCGGATCGCGGATATCGATCAACCGGTGCGGGGCTTTAGCCAGCTCCGCAGGGGTCGGCTTGGCGGTACCGATATCCATGCCCCGATACACCTGGGACGAGTCGACGCTGATGATCTCGACCGGCAGGCGCTCGTGCAGCGCCAACGCCAACGCGGTCTTGCCGGTGGCGGTCGCGCCCATGAGGCAGATGGCGATGGGCTTGGGGGACATCAAAAGCACTTCACAGGATTAACAAGATTTTTCTGAATTAACAGTGATTTACAGAAAAAAATTAATCCTGTTTTTAATATCGTAGGCCCTGCTTAATTCTGCCAACCCTGTAAAACTCTACTTTTCGGGACGCATGTGTGGGAAAAGCAGCACGTCTCGGATCGAGGGCGAGTCGGTGAAGAGCATCACCAACCGGTCGATGCCGATACCCTCCCCGGCAGTCGGCGGCATGCCGTGCTCCAGGGCTCGCACATAGTCCTCGTCGAAGTGCATTGCCTCCTCGTCCCCCGCTTCCTTTTCCTGCACCTGCTTGCGGAAGCGCTCGGCTTGGTCCTCGGCGTCATTCAACTCGGAAAAGCCATTGGCGATCTCGCGTCCGCCGATAAACAACTCGAAGCGGTCGGCGATGGAGGGGTCCTGGTCGTTGCGCCGGGCCAGGGGCGAGACCTCGGTGGGATAGGCCATGATGAAGGTCGGGTCCTTGAGCTTCTCCTCGACCGTCTTTTCGAAGATTTCGAGTTGGAGCTTGCCGGTGCCGTAGGTCGGCTTGAGCTCGATGCCGAGCCCCTTGGCATAACCCGCAAGCTTCTCCACCGACTCAAGGTCAGCGGCGCTGAATGTCGGGTTGTGACGCAATACCGCCTCTTTGAGAGTCAGCCGTCCAAAAGGTTTACCGAAATCGTATTGTTCGCCCAGGTAGGTCACGGTCGTGCCGCCGAACACCTGCTCGGTCAGCCCACGGAACATCTCCTCGGTCAGGTTCATCAGGTCGCGGTAGTCGGCGTAGGCCTGGTAGAACTCGAGCATCGTGAATTCGGGATTGTGCCGGGTCGAGAGCCCCTCGTTACGGAAGTTGCGATTGATCTCGTACACCCGCTCGAAGCCGCCCACGATCAGGCGCTTGAGATAAAGCTCCGGGGCGATACGCAGGAACAGCTGGATATCGAGCGCATGGTGGTGGGTCACGAACGGACGCGCCACGGCGCCGCCCGGAATGGCCTGCATCATCGGCGTTTCCACTTCAAGGAACTGCCGCAGGTTCAGGAAATCGCGAATGTAATTTACGACTTGAGTTCGCACCCGGAAGGTCTTGCGCGCGACCTCGTTCATGATGAGATCGAGATAGCGCTGACGGTAACGGGTCTCGGTGTCGGTCAGCCCGTGGTACTTCTCGGGCAGCGGCCGCAGCGATTTGGCGAGCAGCCGGATACCGTCCACCTTCACCGACAGCTCGCCGGTCTTGGTCTTGAACAGCGTGCCCTCGGCGCCGAGGATGTCGCCGATGTCCCACTTCTTGAAGTCCTCGTAGGCCTTCTCGCCCAAGGCATCGCGCGTGACGTAGAGCTGGATCTGGCCGGACATGTCCTGCAGGTGGCAGAAACTCGCCTTGCCCATGACGCGCCGGGTCATCATGCGTCCGGCGACCTTCACCCGGACGTTGCGAGTTTCGAGCTCGGCGCCGTCCTTCTCGCCGTATTCGGCGTGCAGTTCGCCCGCCACGACGTTGCGCCGGAAGTCATTCGGGAAGGCGACGCCCTGCGCACGCAGCTCCGCGAGCTTCTGGCGGCGCAGCGCGATCTGTTCGTTCTCGTCTTGCGGGGTATCCATCTTTTTGTTTTTAAATCAGTTGATTCCAGCTAGTGACTAATGTTTCAGATGATGTCATTTACACGCCCTGCTTCAGGCTCGCCTCGATAAACTTGTCGAGGTCGCCGTTCAACACCGCCTCCGGGTTGCCCGTCTCCACCCCGGTGCGCAGGTCCTTGATGCGCGACTGGTCGAGCACGTACGAGCGGATCTGGTGGCCCCACTCGATGTCGGTCTTGCTCGCTTCGAGCTTGTCCTTTTCGGCCTGGCGTCGCTTCATCTCCTGCTCGTAGAGGCGCGCCTTCAGCATCTTCATGGCCTCGGCGCGGTTGCGGTGCTGCGAGCGATCCGACTGGCATTGTACGACGATTCCGCTCGGGAGATGCGTGATGCGCACCGCCGAGTCGGTGCGGTTGACGTGCTGGCCGCCTGCCCCGCCGGCGCGGTAGGTATCCACGCGCAGGTCCGCCGGGTTGATCTCGATCGCGACGTCGTCGCTCACCTCGGGATAGACGAACACCGAGGCGAACGAGGTGTGGCGACGGTTACCGGCATCGAACGGCGACTTGCGCACCAGCCGGTGCACCCCGATTTCGGTGCGCAGCCAGCCAAAGGCGTACGGCCCGGTGAAGCGCACCGTGGCGCCCTTGATGCCCGCCACCTCGCCCTCAGAGATTTCGAGGATCTCGGTCTTGAACCCGCGCCGGTCGCCCCACATGAGGTACATGCGCAGCAGCATGTTGGCCCAATCCTGCGCCTCGGTGCCGCCGGAACCGGCCTGGATGTCCATGAAGGCGTTATTCGGATCCATCTCGCCCGCGAACATGCGCCGAAACTCGATATCGGCGATCTGCATGCCGGCGGTTTCGAGGTCGGCCTCGACCGACTCGGCCACGGCCAGATCGTTCTCCTCGCGCGCGAGCGCGAGCAACTCGTTGGCCTCGGTCAGGCGGCTGTCGAGCTTCTCCAGCGCGCCGAGTTCTTCGTCCAGGCGCGCGCGTTCGCGCCCCAGCTCCTGAGCCTGCTTGGGGTTGTTCCAGACGTCGGGTTGTTCGAGCAGCGCGCGGACTACGCGCAGGCGGTCGTGCTTGGTGTCGTAGTCAAAGCGACCTCCGCAGCGCGGCGAAATTTTCCCGCAGCTCGCGAAGGCGAAGGGTGAGCGTGTTGAAGTCTTGCACGGGGAAGGCCTGTAATTTTTACGCGGCGAAGCATACAACACCCGCCGCCGGCTGTCAGGCCTTGATACCGAGCACCTGGGCGACGATGCGCTTGAGGTGCTTCACCGCCTGCGGCGCTTCGATGTCCATCACCTGCTCCAGCACCCACTTGTTGTCGGTACCGGCCATGGCCTCGGCCACCTTGTCGCCCAGATAACGCAGCACCGCGTAGCTCGGGCCCTCGTCGGTGAATTCGAACTCGGCATAATCGGCGAGGCGCGCATTGAGCGCAGCGACGAACGGGCCGGCGTAGTCACCGGGGCCGATGAACTCGCGCAAGTTGTCGTTCACCAGACGCGCGAGGTTCTGCCCGAGCGCGTTGACGAAGCGCCCGCGCTCGTCCTCGCTGATCTTGCCGTACACCAACCGGTCGGCGATCTGGATCTGGAACGCGATCAGCTCGGTGAGAATGGCGGTCACCTGGCGGTCGCTGCCGATCTTGTAGCCCTCGATCTCCATGTGGCGCGTCGCCTCCTGCGCCACCTTCCAGATGTTGCTCGCCACCACGCTCGCGCGCTGCTCGATGGTCTTCGGGCCGCGGGCGCGGAACTTGGTTTTAAGGTGCAGTGCCATAACCGAAGATTTTAATTTGTATCGACTGCCAAGAACACCACATGGGCGGATTTCATAGCCACATGCCGAAAAGGGCTGAACGTGCAGTTAGCAGCCGCCTCTGGCATCATTCTAAAAATTACATCGGGTGCAGGGATGTCACAAGACGATTTCGAGATGAACCTCGCGAGCGGCGTCGCCGCGTTCGAGGCCAAGCACTTCCAGAAGGCCCTGACGCTGCTCGCGCCGCTCGCCGAACAGGGCAACACCGACGCCCAGTACCGGCTCGCGGTCATGCTCCAGAACGGGCTCGGACACGTGAAGAACGAGGCTGACGCCTATAAATGGATGCGTGCTGCGGCCGAACAGGGCCACGCACTGGCGCAGCACGGCCTCGGCTTCATGCATCTCCAGGGCGAGTGCGCACCCAAGAATCCGGCCGAGGCGGCAACGTGGTTCCGCAAAGCGGCGGAACAAGGTCTGCCTGGTTCGCAGATGACACTGGGCATGCTCTACGAGCAGGGGCTCGGCGTGCCGAAGGACGAGGCGGAAGCACGAAAGTGGTACCAGCGCGCTGAGAGCAGCGGCTAATAATATCTTCCGTGTCGAGCCGCCTTCGGCGGCGGTTAAATAAAAAACACCGCGGGGCGCTCCGCCCCCTGCACCCCCGGGCCACTTTCGTTTCGGCGAAAGTGGCCAAAGCCATCTTGCCCCGGAAGGCTTCGCCCGCAGAAACCGCGGGTGCCCTCACCCCTCGTTGGCCTCAGGAGGTGCGCATACGGGCTATCCCTAGCCCGGATGCGCACTCGCGAGTTCCTTCTCGCGATCCTTCGGACTCTACTTCGGCCTTGCCTCGGTGTTCGGCTCGCCTACGGGGCTAAACACCAACTGCGTTAAACCACGGAGGCTTCTCGGGGCCCCGTATGGCGCGCCCGAGCACCGGAGGGCTTTGGCCGAGTATCCGAAGGACTGCGCGAGGGATTGCGCAGGTCGCACTCCGGCGCAGGGATGCGCCGTAGGGCGACTATCGAGCCAAAGCCGAGGATGCGAGGGGGAGGTCGCGCCATCCGGGCGTGCTTTCTCTTGGTGACTTCTCTTTGCACGAGCAAAGAGAAGTCACCCGCGAGCGGGGCGGCTCCCCGCTAGTTGCCTTTAAGCGCGCCCGAAGGGCGCTCGATTAATTTTCCAACCTACAAATGCAAAACGGGCCGGATAACCGGCCCGTTTTGTTTTTGCATCCATCGGCACTGCAATCGGTACATCCCCGTACCGCAGTTTCATCGTAAATTCGCTTACTTCTTCTTCACCCAGCTGGCATAACCATCGGTCTTGCCGGCAGAACCATCATCGAAGCCGGCATTGTAGGCATCCGTCAGGCGCTGCTCTTCGCGCTTCGGGTTGTGCAGATAACCGCACGCCCAACCGTTGATGTACTCGACGTCGACGCCCTTCTTTTCCATCGTATCGATGGTCTGGTAATACGTCTGATTCATGGAATCCTGCTCCTCGATTTAACCGTAGGCACCCCGTTTGCATCCCTCGGCACTGCATTCGATACATCCCTGTATCGCAGCTTTGGGAGGCGCCATATATTACTCATCGGCACTCTCATTTCAACATAAAAACACCCGACTACCACCAAAGGGATAGTCGTCGACGTCACTGATTCATTTCAGAAATTTTCCGACGGTATACCGCAGCCGCGTCGGTGTCTCCGGCGTGTCGCGCTCGGTCCACGCGAGGTGCAGATTGCCGGCGGCGTCGAAGACGATGGCCGGGCTCGACTGTTGCCCCGATCCCGACGCCACCGACATGGCGACGTTCTCGCTCCACTGCCCCGCCGCTTTAGGCCAGGCGAGCCACAAATCCGCGCTGCCGTCACGATCGTCGTCCCACGCCACCGCCACGCGTCCAGTGGCATCGGCCGCGATTGCCGCGTGCCACTGGCTGATGTTGTTGCCGAACTCGTCCTGCACCTTCTCGTTTTTTCCAAAGCGCGCGCCGTCGCGCGCGAAGCCGGTGTAAACGTCGTAGCCTTCCAGAAAACTGCGTTTGTCGAGCCAGACCGCGGCCACGCCGCGCACCCCGTGCCGCGCCAGCGCCACACGCGCCACGCCCGTACCCTTGCCGTAGACCTCGGAGCGTTTGGGCGGCTGCTCGTTGAGAATCTGCGGCTTGTTGAAGCGCTTGCCATCTCTCGAAAAAGCATGCAGCAGAATCGTGTGGCCTTCGCGCCGGTCTTCCCAGGCGACGGTCACACCGGCCGGTGTCAGCGCCACGTCCGGGTAAAGCTGCTCGGCCTTCGGCGGCGTGCCGTCCACATCGCGCGCAATGCCGACGAGACGCATCGACTGGCCTTCACGCTTGAGGTGAGCGAAACGGATACGCGGGTGATGATCCACTTCTTCACTCCAGACCGCGACGACATCGCTGCCAAGCACGGCCAGACTCGGTTGCATGGCTTTCTGCGCCAAACGCAGCGGCGGTCCCGGCGCCGCGGGCTCAGCCACGCGCACCCACACCTCCCCGTCCTGCTCCCATGCAATCGCAAAACGGCCGCCGCCGAGCGACGCCACCACCGGCGCGCTGCCATGGCTCACGCGCACGACATTGAAAACTTTCTGCGAAAGCAGCTTGAACGCGGCGTTCACCTGCGTCGCGCCGGCGCGGCTCTCTTCCCAGATGACAGCGACGGTGTCGCCGGAAACGGCGATGTGCTTGCGCCCGGCGCTGTCGAGTTGGTGAAACACGCCCGGCTGCTCCGGGCTTACATCGAGCGCACTGGAGAATTCCCACGACGCAGCCTGGACCGGCAGCGCCACGAGCGCGAACACCCAGGCCGCGAGGCGGATCATGGATTTTCCGAGATGAACTGCTTGAAGTCCTTGGCGCGGTATTCGCCGCCGTGCACGAAGCGGTCGTAGTCGCGGAAGTCCTTCACCGTCTGCACGCCCGCAACCTTGACGATGGTCTTGCCGTCCGGCTCAAGCCAGGCGAACAGCGGCGTGGCGAACGCCTTCATGCGCACGCCAAGCTCCATCTCGGTGACGCGCTCGCCCGAGGGCAGCGTCAGGCGCTTGCCGCCCTCGGCGTCGGCATAGATCAACACGTAGTGGTCGGTGTAGAGCGCGCGCAGCGCGGGGTCGGAAAACGATTCTTTATTGGTCTTGTCGCACCAACCGCAACCGAGGCGCCCGAAATAGAGAAAGATGTGCTTGCCCTGCGCGCGCGCCTGCTTCAGTCCCTCGTCATAGGACAGGAACGGATAGTTCTCCGGCGGATCGGCGTACGCGCCGAGCGCCAGCCCAAGTCCGAGCAGGAGCGTCGCCAGCCAGGACAATGGCCTTACAAAACTGCGCTGTTTGGGCATGCACTTCATACTTATACTATTAGATAGCATATCGTCAGGCCGTTTCACCATGCTCAACATCGGCCAAGTCGTCAGTACCGTCCAGAAGAACTGCCACATCGCCGACGCCCAGAGCGCCGGCGACCTCACGCTGTGCATCTACCTGCTCAAGATGCGCGAGTTCTACCGCTGGGAGAATGACATCCCGCTCACGCGCCAGCTCGCCAAGGAGGACGTCGGCCAGTGGCTGCAGGAGCGTGAGCAGATGTGGCAGCATCTGGAGTCCAATGGCTTCGAGCCGATCCCGCTGGAACGCGGCCCATCCGATCCGTTCGACGCCGACGCCGTCAACCGCGAGCTGGTACCGCAAGGCTACGTCTACAGCGGCGGCTACGGACGTTTCTGCAAGCCGCAGTTCTTCCTCGGCAACCTGGTGACGAAAGAAACGCGCAACGGTTTCACGGTTTACATCTCCTCGTGCGAATATGCGCGCGACCTCGAGGCGCCGCCGGCGATGTTGCAGGGCCGCACGATCTTCGTGCGCCAGGAATCGGTGCGCCGCTACCTATGGGAGAAGGTCGAGGAATCGCGCTGGAACAAGAACAATGAAGCCATGCATCGCGCCCTCGCCTGCTATCCGTTCGAGCTGGACGCCGAACAGGCACTCGACCGGATGATGCACAACGAAACCGAATCCATCGTGCTGCACGAGCTCGGCGAAGGTACCGCCGGCGAGATGCTCGGCCCCGACTGGGAGCGGATGCTGGGCGGACTGTCGCGCTCCAAGGCCGAGATCATGGCGCGCGCGGTGCGCGATAACTACGCCGATTGCCTCGCCACCCTGCCGGCGCTGGTCGAGACGCGCAACGACGCCTCGCTGCACTTTTACTTCGCCACGTTCGGCGGCATGCGCAGGCACCTGTTCCCCGAGGCGCTCGCGGCCTATCGCCGCTGGTGCGCCGACGGCGACCTCGACCCCCTGCGCCAGTTGGCGCGCACGGGCCAGGCGCGCTGGCGCGAAACGGCCGAACGGATGCTCGCCCTCTATCGCCAGGACGAAAACCGCGCGCCAGCCGAGATCGCGCGGCTGCTCGATACCGATAACTCCCTCTGACCCGCACGGCCTTGCCGTGCCCTCGCTGGATCGACACCATGCCGACCCTGAATGTTACGCTGAACGATAAAACCTACGCTGTCCGGGTGCCGGACGAGATGCTCACGGATGCGGAGGATTTCTTTCGCAAGATGGATAGCGACATGGACCGCGGCTGGCAAATGAGCCGCGACTTCATCGAGCATCCGGACAAAACCCAGCGCGCGCAAATCGCCGCGCACCGGATCATGCTCGCCATGAGCGCCAGCAATGAAACCATGGCCCAGCTCATGGCCGGCTACATCCTCAAGCGCCTGCCGGGCGTCACCGGCGTGGTTGTGGACACCGACGGTGAGATGCTCAACACTGAAATCGTTTACGGCGCCGGCGCGACCTCCGCGCCTGCTGCGTCCGGCAAGCTTTCGCGTATCGAGGCCATGAAACAGGCCGGTAAGGAAGTCACGGCAGTGTACAAATCCGGCAAGAGCTTTCGCTTTGCCGTGCTCGACCGCGCGACCGGCCAGTGGGTCGAATCCGCGGCCCTGGACGACGAGAAGGACGCGCAGGAACGCCGCATGCAGGCCTTCAAGCAACGCTTTGAAGAAATCAGCGGCTGAAATAGTTGGCGCTGGTCCTGCCGGGCGTCGCCCCCTTAAGATAGGCGGATAACGGATAAGGCAGCCCTGTTCCCGCATGCGCGAAGTCAAACCGCACAGCTTCATCTACGAAATCCCGAACGCCCTACCCGGCGACATCTGTCGCGAGATGATCCGGCGCTTCGAGGAAAAGACCGATCAGCAGAACGCCGGGCGTATCGGCAACGGGCAGGTCGAGGAAAGTTCGATCAAGAAAACCACCGACATCTTCATCAGCGGGCGCGAGGACTGGAAGGATATCGACGCACACCTGCGCCAGTCGCTGCTCGCCGGCCTGCGCGAAATCGTGAAGCTCTACCCCTTCTTCGCCGTCAACCGCTTCAAGGACCTGGGCTACAACATCCAGCGCTATCGCCCCGGTGAGTATTACCACTGGCACGTGGACTCCGGCCCGGGCGAATTCATGACGCGCCAACTCGTGGCGCTGTGGTATCTGAACGACGTGGAAGCTGGCGGCGAGACGGAATTCGATTTACAGCAAGTCAACGTAAAGCCCATAGAAGGAAAGCTAGTCCTGTTTCCACCGTTCTGGACCCATATTCATCGCGCGGCGGAAGTAAAAAAAAGCGTGAAGTACATCGCGACGACGTGGCTTTGCTTTGCCTGACGAATGTTGCCTCTCGCCATACTCACCGTCGTCTGTGTCCTCACCTACACGTTTGAAATCGTTTTCGGCCTAGCCGGAACGATTTTGATGCTGCCGCTGCTGAGCTTTCTCTACGACACCAAGACACTCGTCATCTATTCAGTTCTGCCGCAAATACTCGTTGCCGTCATCGGTCTCGTTCGCTCGCCCAAAAAGGTTGATGCGCGGTTCATGGCCGGGATGTTGTTTTTCGCCGGTCTCGGCGCGATTGCCGGTTTCATCCTCTTCTATTACTTCTCTGCCAACGTCTTCCAGGTGCTGCTGGCCTCCGCCATCAGCGCCGCAGGATTGTTCCTGGTGATCGCGCCGCACAAGGCGCATTTCGGGCCGAAGGGGATGCGGGTGATGGATACGCTCGCGGGTACCTCGCAGGCACTGTTCGGCATCAGCGGTCCCATCGCCATGACGCGGCTGCTGGCGACGTTCAAGGAAAAGTCGACGGTGCGGCACTACGCCTTCGCGTTTTTCCTCGCCATGAACGGCCTGCGTGCAGTGGAGTACCTGGTCCACGGCACCTACACGGCGGAGATTCTGGAAATGATGGTCTTCAGTGCGCCGTTCCTGGCAATCACGCTTTGGTTCAGCAACCAGCTTCACCTGCACATCAACGAACGCGTGTTCCGTAAGGTTGTGTCGTGGATGATCCTGCTCGGCGGGCTTACGCTGTTCTACCGCTGAGACTCACCTATAATCTGCGTCCATGCTGCTCCATCTGAAAAACGTCCTTACCCCCGACCAGCTCCAGGGCGTGCGCGAGATGCTCGCGCGCGTGAAGTTCGTGGACGGCAAGGCCTCGGCCGGCATGGCGGCGGTGCGGGTGAAGAACAACCAGGAGGCCGACCGGCAGGCGCAGGAAATCCGCCATCTCGACAACCTCGTCATGGGCAGTCTCGTACAGCATCCGGTGTACCGCGCCGGGGCACTGGCGCTGAAAGTGGCGACGCCGTTCTACGCGCGCTACGTCCCGGGTATGCACTACGGCGACCACGTGGACGATCCGATCATGGGCGCGGGCGAGGGACTCTATCGCACCGACGTTGCCATCACGATTTTCCTGAATGACCCCGCGAGTTACGATGGCGGCGAGCTGGTCGTTAACACCCCGTTCGGCGAACAAAAGGTGAAGCTGCCGGCCGGCGATGCCGTGATGTATCCGGCGTCGAGCCTGCACCACGTGGCCGAGGTCACGCGTGGCGAACGGCTGGTGGCCGTGACCTGGGTGCAGAGCCTGGTGCGCGACCCGGCGAAGCGCGAGCTGTTGTACGAGCTGAATCAGGTGCGCGAGCGCCTGCTCAAGGAGGCTCCGGAACACGCGGACACGGCGCGCATCAACACCGTGTACGTCAACCTGTTCCGCATGTGGAGTGAACTCTAGACCGCTACCGACGGTCTACGGGAATGCAGGAGGATGCCGCCATGCCCAAGACCACCAAGACCGACGCCGAGTGGAAGCAGCAACTGACCCCCGAGCAGTATCGCGTCACACGCGAAAAAGGCACTGAGCGCGCGTTCACCGGCGAGTACCACGATTGCCACGACGACGGCGTGTACCGCTGCGTCGGCTGCGGCGCCGAGCTGTTCAATTCCGACACTAAATTCGACTCCGGCACCGGCTGGCCGAGCTTCTACGCGCCGATGAACAAAGAAAACGTCGGCGAGGAAGAGGACCACAGCTTTTTCATGCGCCGCACGGAAGTCGTGTGCTCGCAGTGCGGCGCGCACCTCGGACACGTCTTTCCTGACGGCCCGAAGCCGACGGGATTGCGTTACTGCATCAACTCCGCTTCGCTGAAACTGGAAAAGAAAAACAAATGAAATTTTACAGGATTAACAGGATTTTTCAGGATTTACAGGATTAAATACTTGTCTCTTCCAATGACAGAAAAACAGCGCCTTGCTGAAGCAGTGCATGCGGCGTGTCTGGAAGCAGTCGTTAAAGCCTACGAGCAGGCATCCATCAGCGGGCTGTGCGGTGAAGGCGCTTGGGAAGTGGCACGTGGCGTACTGAAATCACTCGACCTAGAGCAGCTACTGCGGGAATACGAAGAGGCAGATAGACAAGATTAAAACCGGAAAAGCCTTTGCTGCCCTAATCCTGACAATTCTGCCGGGAGCAGAATTGGACGGCCGCAGGCCGCCCGCAGGGTGTACACTAGGGACGGTGTACATCAAAATCCTAAAAAATCCTGTGAATTAATTCTGTTGTTCCGGCAGCGCGATCTTGTGCTCGGTGCTGAACTGGAAGTCACGGAATACCTGCTCCGCGGTCAGTAGCTGGTAGCTGCCGTCCGGCAGGCGTCGCGTGGTGTCCTTCAGGCGGTAGGTGTAATGCCCGCAGGTCCAGATATCGAAGTTGCGCATGTGGGTGCAGAGACAGGTCTTGTCCTTCACGGACAGCGTGTCCGCGTCCGGGTGCTTGTCCAGCTCGCGGTTGTACGCATCGATGTAGGCGCAGTTGCCCGAGCCATCGAGCAGGTAGCCGTAGGCCTCGCAGTTCGGGCGGATGCCGGCGCCGAGGCCGGGGCTGCTCTTCAGCATGCGCATCGGATAGCCCGTGGGCGAGACGAGGTTGACCTCGATATCCTGCTCGCGTGATTTGAAATATTCCTGCTTCACCTCGTCCGGCAGACCGCACTCCTTCGTTACCGTGAAGCGCGTCGCCACCTGCACCGCCGCGGAACCGGTTTCGAGAAACTCCACCGCATCGGTGCCGGTGAAGATGCCGCCCGCGGGAATGACCGGAATAGCCAATCCTTCCTGTTTGAGGTGCTGGTGGATCTCGTTGACGATGGTCTTGAGGTCGTATTGCGCCCAGTCCATGCCGAAGCCGAGATGCCCGCCGGCGAGCGGACCTTCGACCACGATGTAATCCGGCAGGCGGTTGAGGCGCGCGTTCTTGCGCAGGAACAGGAGCAATGCGCGCAGCGACGACACGATGATGCCGAAATGCACGTCGCGGAAGCGCGGGTGATCCTGCACCAGTGCGAGCGAACCCAGGTGCAGGCCGGCGGAGAGCGTGATGCCGTCGATGCCGGCGTCCATCGCCGCCGTCAGGCGTACGCGCAATGTCTCGCGCGGGGCATTCATCGTGAGCTTTTCCATGCAGTTGATGAAGATAAGCCCGTCGCCCTTCTTCGCCTCCATGGTTCGACCCACGTGCAGCGCGGTCGCCTCCGCCAGTCGGACGAGATCGAACTGCACCGCGGACTTGTCGTGGCTGGCGACGTTGTATTTGTATTTCTTGAGCTTCTCGGCCACGAAGCCGGTCTTGAAACGCCGGTCGGAAACCGTCGGCACCATCGCGTCGGAGATATGACCGATGCCGCCGAGGCGCGCGGCCTCGAGCGCGAGCTCGGCGGCGGAGATGTCCACGCCCATACCACCGATCACGATCGGCACCAGCTCGTGCTTGCCGAGCTTGAGGCGGTAATCGTCTACGCGCTGCGTCATGGGGACAGGAGAATAAACAGGATTGGCGGGATTAGACAGAATTTTTTTATTTCCGATGGGGGAATGCCTTGACCCCCGTCATCCGGGGCGATTTTGTCGGACGAAAAATCGGCTATTCGCCGGTGGCCACCGGGCGGTTCGGATCGGTGATCCACTCGCTCCAGGAGCCGGCGTAGAGCCGGGCGCCCGGCAGGCCCGCGTGCTCCATCGCAAGCACGTTGTGGCACGCGGTCACGCCCGAGCCGCACATGTGTATCGCCTGGTCGGGCACGACGCCGCCAAGCAAATCGAGATAACGCTCGCGCAGCTCCTCGGCGGAAAGAAATTCGCCGCTCACGTCGAGATTATCCTCATACATCGCGTTGACCGCGCCCGGGACGTGACCCGCGACCTTGTCGAGCGGCTCGACTTCGCCACGAAAACGCTCCTCGGCGCGCGCGTCGAACACGACAAACGCCTCGTCCTGTCGCACGCGCTCGACGAAATCCGCGTTCACCCAGAACGTGTTGTTGACGCGGGGATAGAATGTCGTTTGGTGAACGACGGGCGCCTCCGGCGTCACCGGCTTTTTCTCGCGCACCCATTTGGGGTAACTGCCGTCGAGCAGCGCGACTGACTCGTGCCCAAGCCAGCGCAGCAACCACCACAGGCGCGACGCCATCGCGCCAAAAGTGTCGTCGTAGACCACGACCTGTTTCGATTCGTCGATGCCCCAGGCGCCGAGCTTGCGCGCGAGCGCGTTCGGATCCGGCAGCGGATGGCGCCCGGTGCGCGGCGTGATGGGAGAAGATAAATCCTCGTCGAGATGCGCGTAGCGCGCGCCCGGAATGTGGCCGGCGGTCCAGGCGCGCCGGCCGGCGCCGGTGTCGGTGAGGGTGAAACGACAATCGACGACCACCCAGCGCGGATCGGCGAGATGCCGCGCGAGGGTGTCGGTGTCGACGAGCGTGGTGAACATAAGCACTCAGCTATCAGCCGTCAGCGGTCAGCTTAAAACGATGAGCTGATGGCTGAAAGCTGATCGCTGAGCGCCGCTTTTAATATCCGCCCTTGCGACGCGATTCCGGCAGGCCGGCGATGCGACCGCCCTGCTTGCTCGGGTCCTTCGGGAACAGGTCGTACACGTCTTTCTGGCTGACGTTCGTGCCCCACTTGTCCGACATCGCCTTGACGATGTGGCGCGTGTTCGGCTGGCTGGCGTTGTTGTTGAGGTACTCGTCGCGCAGGTACTCAAGCAGGTCCCAGTGCTTCTGGGTGAGCGTCACGCCCTCCTGACCTGCAATGAACTCGGCGAGCTCCTTGCTCCAGTCTTCCAGATTTACCAGATAGCCGTTCTTGTCGGTTTCGATCGTCTTGCCGTTGAACTCGATACTCATAGATAGCCCCCTTGGAACAATAAACCGGTGATCTCGCGGTTTTTTAACGGCGCGAATAATACAAAGCCGTCCCGCCTAATCCAAGACCTGCCGGACCTCCTGGATGTCCTTGTGCGGGATGAACAGCCCGCAGCCCAGGTGGTGCAGCCGCCCGAGCCCGCGCTGTTGCAACCGCACCGATTCCGTCGGCGTCAGGTCGGCGATCATGAGACTGCGGGTGTGCAGCGTCTTGTCCGGCGTGGCGAGGGTCCGCGCGATGCCGCAGACCATCTTCTTCGGGCGGACGCCCATGGCGGTGAGCTGCGCATGCATTGCCGAGAGAAAATCGGCCTCATCCAGCGCGTCGTCAGTCACAAGGTAGCGTGAGAACAGCGCCGGATGCGTGCTGAGCGGGCGCACCGCCGCTTTTTCGACCGCCAGACGGTTACCGCCCACGTCCAGCACCTGGCCGCTCAGGCGCTCGGCCTCGGTCACGCGGCCTTGCGGCACGCGCAGCATCAATTTGGTGCGGCGCGAGAGGTACAGCAGATCGTCCGGGCGGTCGGGGCGCATCCAGCCGTTGCCGGAATCGGCGACGTGAATCGGGTGCACGCCGGCACCCTCCTCGCTTTCGAGCCACGGCAGCAGCGGGCGCAGCGCCGTGTACAGCGCCCACGCATGATCCACCGGCAGGCAGCGGCAGGAAATATTGAACGCGAGGTCCACCACGTCGTCCGGCACTACCGGGCGCGCATCGCGTTTGGTTTCTTCCTGCCAGTACATAAAAATCAGCCCGACCGCATTACTGCACCGGTAAATTCGCTTGGATCGCCGCGCGATCCACCCACCAATCATCCTGCACCAGCACGTCCACGACGTTACGCAGGCGCGGCAGGAACTTGGCCGGATCGCCAAGTTCAAGTTTGTTGAACCAACGCTCGAATGCCTCCTGATCGTGCACGTCGCTGTGCCGGCGCGCGACGGCGGCGAGCATCTGGTTGGTGTAGAACAGCAGGTTCTCGCGCTCCTTGCCCTCGGGCGCGCGCATCTCGGCGACGTAGTGCGCCGCGGTGGCGGCCACGGCGGCGCCGTCGGAATCCGGCGGCGTGTCGTCGATCACGTGTTGCAGCATCGCCACCGTGAGTTCCGGGTCCACCGGGAAGGTGACCGCGAGCCAAAGGCCGTTGCCGAGCGCCGCGAGCGATTCCGGTCGGTCGGCGGCGAACAGCGCGTCGCAACACTGAATCGCCTCTTCCCAGCGCGCGGCCTGGGCAAATGCATCGAACGCCTCGCGCGCGTTGTCCCACGCCTCGTCGTTTTTTTCGAGACGCAGTTGCGCGCGCGCAAGCTCCAGCAACAGGTCGGCGCGCGCAAGCGCCCCGCTCCCCGCTGGCAGCTCGATGAGCTTCTGCTGCAGGTCCTCGGCCAGGTTTTCGAGCAGGCGCGTGGACCCCTGCGTGTCCTCGGACCCGTCCATATCCATCATGAAGGTTTCGTCTTTCAGATATTTCATTTAGTCACCGAATGGATGCCGACGAACGCGCCTTCGAGCCGGTCTTCCCAGTTCGCGGGCGTGTCCGGATACGGCGGCTTTACGTCCATCTTGAAGTGCACATGCTCCTTGGCCTTGCGACTCACGACCTCGCACAACTGCTCGAAGGTCTGGATATCGTGGTGTTGCAACAGGATTTCGCTTAGGTAGAGCATGGTTTACGCCCCGAAAATGTCGTCCAGATTCGTGCCCGCGATACGGTCGTGGTAGCGCGCGCGGTACAGCAGCCGGCGCGCGTCGTCGGCGTCCCGGAACGCGGTGCGGTTGTGCAGCACGTTATTGCACAACAACCCCTCGCCCGCGTTCAGGCGGTAGCGGAACACAGTCGGCGAATCGTCCGCCAGCAACTGCTCCAGCGCTGCCACCGCCGCGCGCGTCGCGGCATCGTCCTTCCACTGGATCGAGCGTGTGCGCGCCGTATAGCGCATATGGAGATTTCCGCCGGTCGAATCAATGGCGAACACCGGACCGACGCTCGCGGGGCGCTCCGCGCCCTCCCCGGTGTTCGGCGGGATGGTCATGGCATCCGGCGCCATCAGCGCGCGGATGTGCGCCGGATCGGCGTCGCGCAGGCGGATATAGGCGATATCGGGGTCGAGCAGCGCGTTTTCCCCGCCCTCGGCTGCCGGGCGCACGCAATGCAGCACCATCGCCCGGATGCGGGCGGACGGCGGGTTGTAATAGCCGTCGGTGTGCCACAGCAGCCGGCGGTTCGAATAAGGTATGTAGCCGCGTCCGGACTTCTCCGGCATCACCTCAAGCGAGGTGATGCTGTCCTCATCGGCGAGCAGGTTGCTGTCGAGGCTTTTGAGCCCGAAACGCTCGCCGAGCAGGCGCGGAATCGACTTATCGGCAAGCGCGCCCAAGTGGCTGCGGTAAATGACCATATTGGCCTTGCGGCAGACACTCAAAATCCGGTCAGCCTCGGCGAGGGTCAGGGCACGGGGGTCCTGCACCTCAACCGCCGCGTCCTCGGCCCGTGCCGGGTAATTTTCGAGCTTCCAGGCGCGCCAGCGCTGATAAAGCGCCTCGTTTTCGAGCGCAAACGGGCTCGGCTGCGAGATGGCCAGGGGTTGCATCCGGGGGGTCACTTAAGTTTTTGCTCCTCGAGTACGATTTAAGCCCTCGAAAAGGCCTTCCGGAGGGAAATTTCCGGGTATTTTTTACTTACGGGTCATTTTCCGCTTTGAAAACAACTTATTGCAACAAGGATTTGGCTAGGGTTCGTCTATCCCCTAGGTAATAGATGGATGTCCGATAACCCCCTCCAAGGCAGGATTTAATGGACGGGATGGCCGACCTAGACTCACTGCCGTAGCTGGCAGGAAAGCCGCGGGAAATGCCGGGCTGCGGGCACGCCGATCATCGGTCCGTAAGGCGGATTTGGCAAGCCCACCGGAAGATTGATCTCCCGCGCTGAAAGCATCGCTTGGCCGCGGCGCAATGTCGGCCGAACGAACAACGTATCTCTTATCAGGAGGTTGTACATGGCTCAGAACAAACCGAAGAATCCTGAGAAGCACTCGACGTATCTTCCCAAGGAGAAGAAGTCCTCCAAGCCGTTCCACTCGACGCCGATGCTCGACCAGCTCGAGAGCGGCCCGTGGCCGAGCTTCGTGACCGGGCTCAAGCGCCTGGCCATGGACAACAACATGATGGTGGACCTCCTGGGTCAGCTCGAGCACTCGTACAAGACCCGTCTCGGCTACTGGAAGGGCGGCACGGTGTCGGTGTTCGGTTACGGCGGCGGCATCATCCCGCGCTTCACCGAGCTCATGGGTACCGACGGCAAACCGATGTTCCCCGAGGCGAAGGAATTCCATACGCTGCGCGTGCAGCCGCCCGCCGGCAACCACTACACCACCAAGATGCTGCGTCAGCTCTCGGACTCGTGGAACAAGTACGGCTCCGGCCTGATCGCGTTCCACGGCCAGACCGGCAACATCATGTTCATCGGCACCACGTCCGAGAACACGCAGCACTTCTTCGATGAGATCAACGAGTACGGCTGGGACCTCGGCGGCGCCGGCCCGTGCGTGCGCACCGGCATGTCCTGCGTGGGCGCCGCGCGTTGCGAACAGAGCTGCGCCAACGAGCAGAAGATCCATCGCCTGCTGGTGAACGACTACCTCGACGACATGCACCGCCCGGCCCTGCCCTACAAGTTCAAGTTCAAGGTTTCGGGCTGCCCGAACGACTGCATGAACTCGATCCAGCGCGCCGACTTCGCCGTGATCGGCACCTGGCGCGACGACATGAAGGTCGACCAGGCCGAGGTGAAGAACTTCGTCAAGGCCAAGGGCCGCAAGTACGTCATCGACAACGTCGTCGCGCGCTGCCCGACCAAGGCGCTGTCGCTCAACGACGACGACACGCTGGCGGTGGACAACCGCAACTGCGTGCGCTGCATGCACTGCATCAACGT
>SCRL01000012.1 GCA_004298065.1 Gammaproteobacteria bacterium
GCTTGCCTGCTGCGCGGTCGAGATGATGCACGCCGCCGCCTCGCGTTACGACATGGACCGGTTCGGCATGATTTTTCGCCCGAGCCCGCGCCAGTCGGACGTGATGATCGTGGCCGGCACACTGGTGAACAAGATGGCGCCGGCGCTGCGCAAGGTCTACGACCAGATGGCCGAGCCGCGCTGGGTGATCTCCATGGGCTCGTGCGCCAACGGCGGCGGCTACTATCACTATTCCTATTCCGTGGTGCGCGGTTGCGACCGCATCGTGCCGGTGGACATCTACGTGCCCGGCTGCCCGCCGACCGCGGAGGCGCTGCTCTACGGCATCCTGCAGCTGCAAAACAAGATCCGGCGCACCTCGACCATCGCCCGCTGAGGCGCCGCTCTGTCATGACCGAACGCAACCAGTCCGTTCTCGCACACGCGCAGCAACTGTTCGGCGACGCCATTTCGGCGGCGCGCGAGCATGCGGGTGCGCTGACGCTCGAGATCCGGCGCGAAGACTTGCTGCGCGTCTGCCGCCTGCTGCGCGACGACCCGGATTTCGCCTATGTGCAGCTCATTGATGTCTGCGGCATGGACTATCTCGAATACGGAAAGAGCGACCTGCCGGGCGGCGGCACCACCGGCGGCGTCGCGCCCCGGCGTGCGCATCCGTCGCGCTTCGGCGTCGTGTATCACCTGTTGTCACTGACGCACAACCACCGCCTGCGCCTGCGGACCTATCTCGACGACGAGATGCCGCTGGTGCCTTCGGTGACGGAGATATGGAACTCGGCCAACTGGTTCGAGCGCGAGGCGTTCGACCTGTTCGGCATCGTATTCGAGGGCCATCCCGACCTGCGCCGCATCCTCACCGACTACGGCTTCATCGGCCACCCGTTCCGCAAGGACTTCCCGCTCATCGGCCAGGTCGAGATGCGCTACGACCCGGACAAACAGCGTGTGGTCTATCAGCCGGTGACGATCGAGCCGCGCGTGCTGGTGCCGCGCGTGATCCGTGAAGAAGGGTTTGCCAAGGGATAAGACCGTGGCAGAGATCAGAAATTACACGATGAATTTTGGGCCGCAACATCCGGCGGCGCACGGCGTATTGCGGCTCGTGCTCGAGCTCGACGGCGAGGTGATCCAGCGCGCCGATCCGCACGTGGGACTGCTGCACCGCGGCACCGAGAAACTTGCCGAGTCCAAGCCCTACAACCAGTCCATCGGTTACATGGACCGGCTGGATTACGTGTCGATGATGTGCAACGAGCACGCCTACGTGCGCGCCATCGAGACGCTGACCGGCATCGAGCCGCCGTTGCGGGCGCAGTACATCCGCACGATGTTCGACGAGATCACGCGCATCCTGAACCACCTGCTGTGGCTCGGCACGCACGCGCTCGACATCGGCGCCATGACCGTGTTCCTGTACGCCTTCCGCGAGCGCGAGGACCTGTTCGACTGCTACGAGGCGGTCTCGGGCGCGCGCATGCATGCGACCTATTACCGCCCGGGCGGCGTGTACCGCGACCTGCCGGACACGATGCCGAAGTACCAGCCATCGCGCTTCCGTGATGAAAAAGATGTCGCGCGCCTGAACGCGAACCGTGAGGGTTCGCTGCTTGATTTCATCTGGGATTTCACCGACCGCTTCCCGGGTTACGTGGACGAATACGAGACGCTGCTGACCGACAACCGCATCTGGAAGCAGCGCACCGTCGGCATCGGCGTGGTCAGCCCCGAGCGCGCGCTCAACCTCGGTTTTACCGGCCCGATGCTGCGTGGTTCGGGCGTCGTCTGGGACCTGCGCAAGAAGCAGCCGTACGCCGCCTACGACCGCATGGACTTCGACATTCCGGTGGGCGTGAACGGCGACTGCTACGACCGTTATCTCGTGCGCATCGAGGAGATGCGCCAAAGCAATCGCATCATCCGCCAGTGCGTGGACTGGCTGCGGCACCATCCCGGCCCGGTCATGGTCGACGATCACAAGATCGCGCCGCCGACGCGCGAACGGACGAAGGACGACATGGAGTCGCTCATTCATCACTTCAAGCTGTTTACCGAGGGCTACTGCATCCCGGAGGGCGAGGCCTATTGCGCCGTCGAGCACCCGAAGGGCGAGTTCGGCATCTACCTCGTGTCCGACGGTGCCAACAAGCCGTACCGCGTTAAAATCCGCGCGGCTGGCTTCGCGCACCTCGCGTCGTTCGACGAGATGGCACGCGGCCACATGATCGCCGACGCCGTCGCTATTATCGGCACGCAGGACATCGTATTCGGGGAGATCGACCGGTGACCGCGAACGCCGCCGCCCAGAACCGGCCGGGCGACCGGCTCTCGAGCGCGATCCGCGCCGAGATCGACCAGTGGATCGCCAAGTATCCGCTCGACCGCAAATCGTCGGCGGTGATGGCGGCGCTGCGCATCGTGCAGGAGCACCACGGCTGGCTGTCGACCGAGCTGATGGACGCGGTCGCGGACTATCTCGACATGCCGCCGATCGCGGTGTACGAGGTGGCGACGTTCTATTCGATGTACGACCGCGAGCCTGTCGGGCGTCACAAGGTGTGCGTGTGCACCAACATCTCGTGTCTGCTGAACGGCTCGGACCACATCGTCGAGCACCTGGAACGCAAGCTCGGCATCAAGCTCGGCGAGACCACGGCCGACGGCAAGATCACGCTGAAAGAGGTCGAGTGCCTCGGCGCCTGCGCCGGCGCGCCGATGGTGCAGGTGGACAAGGCCTATTACGAGCATCTCACACCGGCGAAGGTGGACGAGATTCTGAAGGATCTGGACAAATGAGCGTCGTCGCCACCGCCACCCAGGGGCCGATGCTGTTCCGCACGCTCGACCAGCCCGAGCCGTGGAAACTCGCGACCTATCAGGCTGCCGGCGGCTACGAAACCTGGCGTCGCATCCTGAAAGAAAAGATGCCGCAGGAGAAGATCATCGAGGAGCTGAAGAAATCGGCGCTGCGCGGGCGCGGCGGCGCCGGCTTCAACACCGGCCTCAAGTGGTCGTTCATGCCGCGCCAGGCGCCGGGTCAGAAGTACATCGTGTGCAACTCGGACGAGGGCGAGCCGGGGACATGCAAGGACCGCGAGATCCTGCGGCTGAACCCGCACGCGCTGGTCGAGGGCATGGCCATCGCCGGGTACGCCATCGGCGCAACCGTGGGCTACAACTACATCCGCGGCGAGTTCTGGGAGCCGTACGAGCGTTTCGAGGCGGCGCTGAAGGAAGCCTATGCTGCCGGCCTGCTCGGCAAGAATATTTTGGGATCGGGCGTGGACTTCGATCTGTACAGCCACCTCGGCGCCGGCGCCTACATCTGCGGCGAGGAGACGGCGCTGCTCGAATCCATCGAGGGCAAGAAGGGCCAACCGCGCTTCAAGCCGCCGTTCCCGGCGAACGTCGGCCTCTACGGCCGGCCGACCACCATTAATAATACGGAGACGCTGGCCTCGGTCCCGGACATCATCAAGCACGGCGCCGACTGGTTCCTGTCGCTCGGCAAGCCGAACAACGGCGGTCCCAAGATCTTTTCGGTCTCGGGCCACGTGAACAAACCCGGCAACTTCGAAATCCCGCTCGGCACGCCGTTCAAGCAGCTGCTCGAGATGGCCGGCGGCGTGCGCAAGGGCCACAAGCTCAAGGCCGTGATCCCCGGTGGTTCGTCCGCCAAGGTGCTGCCGGGTGCGGTGATGATGGAATGCACCATGGACTACGACTCCATCGCCAAGGCCGGCTCGATGCTCGGTTCGGGCGCGGTGATCGTCATGGACGAAACCACCTGTATGGTCAAGGCGCTCGAACGCATCGCCTACTTCTATTATGAGGAGTCGTGCGGCCAGTGCACGCCGTGCCGCGAGGGCACCGGCTGGCTCTATCGCGTGATCCACCGCATCGAAAACGGGCAGGGCAAGCCGGAAGACCTCGACATGCTATCGGACGTCGCCGGCAAGATTGAGGGCCGCACCATCTGCGCGCTCGGCGACGCCGCCGCCTGGCCGGTGCAAAGCTTCGTGAAACATTTCCGCGCCGAGTTCGAGTATCACGTCGAGCACGGCTGCTGCATGCCGGGCACGGGCCGGTTCTCCTTGCCGGGAGCAGCGACATGAGCCGCAGAGCAGGGGCCCCGCGCGTAGCGCGGGGATGCGACCGGCGAATTGGCGCATGCCGCCGACACGGCATGGCTTTGGTCCTGTACGGCCTTTCGGAGGCGGCTGCCGCATGAGCGCGAACATGGAAAAACCGCCGGTGGCTCCCAGCGATGTCGTAAACATCGAGGTCGACGGCCGCCCGTTGCAGGCGCGCAAGGGCCAGATGCTGATCGAGGTCACCGATCCGGCCGGCATCTATGTGCCGCGCTTCTGCTACCACAAGAAACTTTCCATCGCCGCCAATTGCCGCATGTGCCTGGTCGAGGTCGAGAAGGCGCCCAAGCCGTTGCCGGCCTGCGCCACGCCCGTGGCCGAGGGCATGAAGGTGTGGACGCGCTCGGACAAGGCACGCGAGGCGCAGAAGGGCACTATGGAGTTCCTGCTCATCAACCATCCGCTCGACTGCCCGGTGTGCGACCAGGGCGGCGAGTGCACGCTGCAGGATCTGTCCGTGGGTTACGGCAAGGACGTGTCGCGCTACCACGAATCC
>SCRL01000013.1 GCA_004298065.1 Gammaproteobacteria bacterium
TGAGCACGATGTCGTAGTCGCGCAGCTCGGCGCGAATCTCGTCCCAGTCGAGCAGGCCCACGCACGGCAGCACGCCGCGCTCGGCGGTGCCGCGGGCGACCCATTTCTTGACCAGCGCCAGGATCGGCGCGGTCGCGATCGCCTGGCTGTGGCGGTCGCGCGCGATGAGAAACGCCGTATGCACGAGCTCCGCCCCGCGGCGCTCGCCGCGCACCTCGACCCGCAGGCCGCCGGCGAAGCGCCGGGTCGGCAGCCACCGCGCGCCCAGGCGCACGAGCGTCAGCAGCCAGCCCGGCGGCGCATGCAGCATCTCGCGCCGCCCGAGCCAGCCGACGCCCGCGAGCGCCAGGTTGAACAGGCGCCAGGGCAGCGCCATGCGGAAGGTCACGGTCTGGGCGCCGTAGCGCTTCGGGAACAGGTCGAGGTCGGGACGGTCGCAGAGATAGCCGCGCCGGCGCCCGATCGGCGGCGGGAAATCCACGCGCTGAGGCTTCGTCCAGTAATAGAACTCGCGCCAGCGACCGCGTTCTTTCATGCGCGCCGGCTCGTCGGCGAAGCTCAGGATCGCGCGTACCGCCGCCAGCTCGCGCTGGTCGCGCGCGCCGGGCGAGAGGCAGGTATGAATTTCGCGGATGCGGTCGAAGTCGAGGTCGAGCAGGTCCACCAGCGCCGCCGACACCGCCGGTGCGGCCGAGGCCGCGGTGACGATCATGGCGCCGCTGCGCTCGGCGGCACGCGCCAGGCGCTGCATGCCGTTCACGTAGTCGCGCGTTTCGCCGGGGTCGATGTAGTGCACGCCCTGCTCGGCGCACTGCTCGGCAACGGTGTATTCCGGATCGAGGAACGCCCCGCAGGTGTTGATGACGGCGTACACGCCGGGCAACGCGTGGCGCACGGAGCCGGGCTCGCGCGGATTGATCGCCACGACCTGCACGCCGAGCTCGCGCCCCAGACGCTCGGCGATATTGGTGGGTTCGGCGCCGAGGAGGCACTCGGCCTCGGGCAGGTGCGCGAGCGCGCGCGCCAGGCGCTGCCCGAACGGCCCGAAGGTGCCGAGAATCAGAATCCGCTTTGGCAGCAAGGCCTCCCCTTCGTTCTGCCGTCGGACAGTCGCCGGCGGCGATCGGAGTCACAGCCTCGGATACGGCGGGCTATTCCCAACTCCCTTCGCGCACCGCGATCCGTGCCGGTTTGCCGCACTTCGGGCAGTCCACCCGGCGCGTGTCGTCCGGCAGGATCGTTACCGCTTCATCGTAGCATAGGCTGCAGCGCGGTACGCCGCCGTCCTGCAGCCAGGTGCTGCCGATGGTCTTGCATCGGCCGCAGCGGAACAGCGCCAGGTACGGCGTCGGATTTTTGCCGTGCCCGACGCCGATGGATTCTTCCTGGTACTTGCAGGAATCGCAGTTGAAACCGACGAAGAAACCCATGACACGTCAACACCGGGAACGCATGCGGAAGTCACGCCCGCGTCCCGATACGGAAACTAGCGCTTCTTCACGTCCTGCTGCAGTTTCTTGTTCTCGGCCTTGAGCTTCACCAGCTCGGCCGTGAGCGCGTCGATGTTGGCCTGGTTCTGCTCCGCCTTGGTCTTGAGCTCGACGACTTCCTTATCCCGGTCGGCGAGCTTCGTCTTGGTGTCGACGAGATCCTTTTCAAGATTAGTCGTCTTGGACTTGAGCTCGTCGAGCTCCTTCTTGCCGCAACCGATCGGACCGGCGAGCAGGACTGCCGCCAGGACTATCCACCATGCATAACGCTTCATGCTCTCTCCTGAAGAAACCGGGAAATCTCGTTCTTGCCCGCGCCTGCGGCCTTGGACCGCGCTGGCACCGGTGCGCTGATAATACCCCGGCAAGGCAGGCAATTCAGCCCCGCCCGGCGGCGGCTATGCTGTCAACCGGGCGTTCCTTGGCGCGTTATATAAGTATGTCTGCCTGCCCAGGGGAACCCGCGGGGCGGTCGGGCGACCGGTGCGGAAACCGATTTCCGAGACAGGAGACGAACACTGGACAGTCGGCAGTCGTTGGACCGGTTTCTGGCCGGCGTCGAACGGCGCGCATTCGTCAACGCGCGCCTGGCGACGCGCGACGGCGAGGAGGCGCTTGATATCGTGCAGGACGCGATGCTGGTCATGGTCCGGAATTACGCCGGACGGCCCGAATCCGAATGGGGTCCGCTGTTTCACAGCGTGCTCCAGAGCCGCATCAACGACTGGCGCCGGCGCACGCGTGTGCGGTCGCGCTGGCGCGTGTGGCTCGCCCGCGACGAGGACTCGGACGACGATCCGCTCGCCAACCTGCCGGACGGCGCCAGTCCCGATCCCGCGGCGCAGGCCGCCGGCCGCGCCGCGCTCGGCGCACTCGAGCAGGCGCTCTCGGCCCTGCCGACGCGCCAGCGAGAGGCCTTCCTGCTGCGCGCGTGGGAAGGGCTCGACGTGGCGCAGACGGCGCGCGCCATGGACTGCTCGGAAGGCAGCGTGAAGACACATTACTCGCGCGCAGTACAGACGCTGCGCGCGCAACTCGGAGAACACTGGCCATGACGGACGAAACGGACCGCAAGCTCGAAACGCAGGCACGGCGCCTGCTCGACGATGTCGCGCAAAACCTGGACGCCGACACCGTCGCGCGGTTGCGTGCGGTGCGTGCCCGGGCGTGGCAAATCGCGGAGCAGGAAGTGCGCTCGCCTGCGCCGAAGCCGCGCCATCGCTGGTGGCTGCCGGTCGGCGGCCTGACGGTCGCGGGCATTGTGCTCGCTGTCGCCGGCACCCTGTGGTTCGCCGCGCCCGGCGGCGTGCCGGTCACGGGCTTCGAGGATGTCGAACTGCTCGCTTCGAAGGAGAGCCCGGAGTTCTATACCGAGCTTGAGTTTTACAACTGGCTGGCGGACCGTACCGATGCGACCTGAATCGTTATTGCTGGTCTTGCTCGCCGTCAGCGCGCCGCTCGCGGCGGCACCGCCGGCCGAGACCCAAAAGAAAGACGCGCGCGAGGCGGAACCTTCCCTCGATCTGCTCGAATTTCTCGGTAGTTGGGAGACCGCCACGGGTACCTGGAACGAAACCATACCGGACAGCGATGACGCGGCACCGTCGCCGGCGCGCCGTCCGAAGGAGAAAGCACGTGATTAAATGGCTGACAATGTTTTGCCTGTTGTGGCTTACGCCGGCGCTGGCGGCCGACGACACTGCGGCGTCGCGTCCGTGGGACCAGCTGAGCGCCGAGGAACAGAAAACGCTGCAACCGTTGCGCGAGCGCTGGGACACGTTGCCGCCGGAGCGCCAGCAGAAACTGCTGCAAGGCGCGAAGCGTTGGCAGCAGATGTCGCCGGAGGATCGCCGCGAAGCGCGCGAGCGCCACCAGCGCTGGCAGAAGATGGCCCCGGAGCAGCGCCAGAAGGCGCGCGAACGCTATGAGCGCTTCAAGAATATGCCGCCCGAGGAACAGGCGCGGCTGCGGCGTGCGCACGAACGCTTCAAGAACCTGCCGCCGGAAAAGAAGCGTGAGCTGCGCGAGCGCTGGCAGAACATGAGTCCGGAGGATCGCGCTCGCGCGCGCGAACAGATGGAACGGACGCGCCAGATGACGCCGGAACAGCGCCAGGCCGTGCGCGAACGCCTGAAGAATGCCAGTCCCGAGGAGCGGCGGAAATTTCTCGAAGGTCACCGGCCACAAGCAGGCAATGGCGCGCCAAAATCAGGCGGGCCGGCCCCGCGCTTGCCCGCCGGCTCGGGGCGCTGAGCCGCGCGTTGCTAACCACGTTTCGCCGTTGTCGGAGGGGTTCGCTAGAATGAAGCGCCATGGCGCAGTTTCACAACCCTTCCGAGAGCGAGATCAAAGCGCTGCTTGAGCGCGTGCATACGATCGCCGTCGTCGGCTTATCGCCGCGCGCGGACCGGCCGAGCTATATGGTGGCGTCGAACCTGCAAAGCTTCGGCTACCGCATTATTCCGGTGCGCCCGGCGGTAGAGCAGGTGTTGGGCGAGAAGGCCTACGCGTCCTTGCGCGAGGTGCCGGAGAAGGTCGACATGGTGGACGTGTTCCGCGCGCCGGAGCATGTGGACGAGATCGTGGACGACTGCATCGTCCTCGGCATTAAGACTCTGTGGCTACAGGATGGGGTGGTGAACGAGCCGGCGGCGCTTAAAGCACGCTCGGCCGGCATCGCGGTCGTCATGGACCGTTGCGCATATCGGGATTACGTCCATTTTTTCGGGCGCGCTCCGCGAGGATAGCCTGCCGGATGCGCCTCGCTGGCGGCCAGAAGCGCTGGTAGTTGCGCCCCCACCAGACAATCAGGTTTCGATACAGCCGCCGCGCCAGCGGGAAGTCCACGGCGAGCAGCGCCAGGCCCACCGGGATCATCCAGTAGCCGAGCACCGGCAGGAAGCCGAACAGCCCGCCAACGACGAAGAACCCACCGACTGACTTGCGCAGATAGTGGTTGGGCGTCGTCTTGAGCGCGCGGAACTGGCGGATGAAAAACGCTTTCATGGTTTCACTATTCCGGTTTATTTGACCGCGGGCAAGCGGTAAGCTTTCACCATGCGTGTGGCTTTCACGAAAATGCAGGGCGCCGGCAACGATTTCGTCGTGCTCGACGGCGTCAACCAGCACATCGCGCTCAGCCCGGAAAAGATTCGCCGGCTCGCCGACCGCCGTTTCGGCGTTGGCTGCGACCAGGTGCTGGTGGTCGAGCGCGCCAGTGGCAACGGCGCCGACTTCCGCTACCGCATCTTCAACGCCGACGGCGGTGAGGTGGAGCAGTGCGGCAATGGCGCGCGCTGCTTCGTGCGCTTCGTGCGCGACCACAACCTCACCGCGAAGGACGAAATCCAGGTCGAGACCCTGGCCGGGCTCATCCGCCCGCGCCTCGAACCCGACGGCGAGGTCTCGGTGGATATGGGGGTGCCGCGCTTCGAACCCAAGGACGTGCCGTTCGACGCCGAAAGCCGCCAGCCGCTTTACGATCTTGAAGTCGACGGGCAGAAAATCCAGATAAACGTGCTGTCCATGGGCAACCCGCATGCGGTGCAGGTGGTGGCGGACGTGGACGCGGCGCCGGTGAACACCCAGGGGCCGAAGATCGAGCGCCACCCGCGCTTTCCGAAGCGCGTGAACGCGGGCTATATGCAGGTCGTGGACCGCAAGCACATCCGTCTGCGCGTGTGGGAACGCGGTGCGGGCGAGACGCTCGCCTGCGGCACCGGCGCCTGCGCCGCGGTGGTCGCCGGTCGCCAACGGGGGCTGCTTGATGCTACTGTAAAGGTATCGCTCCCCGGCGGCACCCTGACGGTGTCGTGGCCGGGCGAGGGCCAGGCGGTGATCCTGACCGGCCCCGCGGTAACGGTGTACGAGGGAACGATAGACTTGGACGGGCTATGAGCCAGAAGCAGACGAGCGAAGAACTCCAGCAGGAAATTTCCTGGGAAGACGCCGTCGCCCGTTTCCTCGAACAAAACCCTGATTACTTCCAGCGCCACCCCGACCTGCTCGCGCGTATCTCGCTCGCGCACGAGGTCGGCGGACGCGCGGTTTCGCTCATCGAGCACCAGGTGAAGGTGCTGCGCGACGAGAGCCGCAATCTCCAGCGCCAGTTGCGCGAGCTGCTCGGCAACGCGCGCGACAACGACACCCTCACCGCGCGCATCCATCGCTTCGCGCTCGCGATGGTGGACGCGCGTTCGCTCGACGACGCGCTCGACGCCGCCGCCGACATCCTGCGCCAGGAATTCAACCTCGACGGCGTGCGCCTGCTGGTGCGCGGCCATGCCGGCGCCGCGGGCGACGACCGCCAGCTCGACGAGCTGCTGGCGCGCGTGAAGGACGGCAAGCCGGCGTGCGGCGAGGCCCCCGGCGTGCCGACGTTGCGCGCGCTCTTCGGCGAGCAGGCCACCGACATCAAGACCTGGGCGGTCGTTGCGCTCGGCGGCGCCAGCCCCTTCGGCGCGTTCGCCGTCGGCAGCCGCGATCCGTACCGTTTCCACGCCGGCATGGGCACCGTGTTCCTGACGCGCATCGGCGAGCTGCTGACGCACGCGCTGGCGCGCCACCGCGGCTGAGGCACCCGCGCGTTCACGATGACCGAACGCGCCTCCCCCATCGAAAGCTTCCTCCAGTATCTGCGTACCGAGCGGCGCATGTCGCCGCATACGGTGACGAACTACGCGCGCGATTTGCAGGCGCTCGATGAATTCCGGCGCGTGCGCAAGCTCGGCGACTGGGACGCGCTCGACGCGACGCACATCCGCACCTTCGCCGCCGCCCAGCACCAGCGCGGCCTTTCCGGGCGTTCGATTGCGCGCCTGCTCTCGGCGGTGCGGTCGTTTTATCGCTATCTGCTGCGCGAGAATCGCGCGCGCCACAACCCGGCTGTGGGTGTGTCCGCGCCCAAGGCGCCGAAGCGCCTGCCGAAAACCCTCACCGCCGATCAGGCGACGCGCCTGGTGGAGTTCGAGCCCAAAACACCGATGGAGTGGCGCGACCGCGCGCTGCTGGAACTTTTGTATTCCTCCGGCCTGCGCCTGGCGGAGCTCGTGGGCCTCGACGTGCACGACCTCGACATGACCGACGAGACCGTGCGCGTCACCGGCAAGGGCAGCAAGACGCGCATCGTGCCGGTGGGCGCGCCGGCGCGCGCGGCGATCCGGAAGTGGCTCACGCTGCGCGCCGATATCGTCGCACACGGCGAGCAGGCGCTGTTCGTCAACGAGCGCGGCAAGCGCATCAACGGGCGCAAGGTCGAGGACCTCGTCAAGCGCTGGGCGCAAAAGCGCGGGCTGGAGGTCCCGGTGCACCCGCACATGCTGCGGCACTCGTTCGCCTCGCACGTGCTCGAATCGAGCGGCGACCTGCGCGCGGTGCAGGAGCTTTTGGGCCACGCCAATCTTTCGACCACGCAGATTTATACCCACCTCGATTTTCAGCATCTGGCGAAGGTCTACGACCAGGCGCATCCACGCGCGCGGCGTAAGCCGGAGCCGTAACCGTGGCCACCGTTCCGGAACTGAAGCAGTTGTCACTGGTGGGCGCCGCCTACTACAGCCTGCGGCGGCTGTCGCCCTACCAGGGCACGGTGCAGGTGGTGGACCTGCCGCCGTTTCGCGCCATGAGCGCCGACGGCATCACCTGGATGGTGCAGATTCAGCAGCGTGGTTCGCGCTACGCCTCGCATGAAATCTGGCGCGCCGACGGCAGCGGCACGCTCGTCGAGGACGAGCACACGGCCGAGTTCATGCGCGCGTTGCGCGAGCAGCCGCCGCTGCCGTTTCCGCTCGCGGACAAGCTCGAATTGTGGCTGCTGGACGAAAAAGACGCGTTACCGCTCGCGATCCTCGGCGCGGCGCTGCCGCGCCCGAAGCCGCCGCGCGTGACGCACACGACATGGCAGGCGGCGCTCAAGGGCGACGACGGTTTTCGCGCGCCGCACTACGCCGAGCTCGGCGTCCCTGCCGACGGGACCTCGCACCGCGAGATTCTGGAAAAGCGGGTACGCGAGACCGCCGGCGAGGCCCCACGCGCGCAGTGGTTCCTGCGCGACGGCACGGGCGACGGCCAGGGGCTGAATGGTCACAATCTGGAACCCGCGCAGGCCGGGCGGCGACTGACGCGCGAGCAGTTCCCGGAGCTGTTGCTGCGCGAGCGCTGGGACAACCGCGCCGATGCGACGCTGGCGCGCGATTACCACGACTGGAACGCCCCCAAGCTGCTGACCCACAGCAATCTTTCGCGCGCGACACGCGACCGCCTCGAACGCACCGCTTGCCGTCAGGCCGAGTCGCTTTATCGTTTGCGGCATCTCCTGCCCGAGGTGGTGAACCCGGACCTGATGCAGGTAGCGCTGGTGGAGGCGGTCATCCGCCGCGCCGGCAAGACCGAAGCCTAGTCCTAGTCCCCAGACTTCGTGGCTGTATCCGTCCCGCCCGCTCCGGCCTAAAATAATCCAGGAATTCTTTTGGAAGGTCCTTTCTGGGACTTTTCAAGGCGGCTTTTGCGGAGATCGCCATGGCCGAAGCTTCCCTGCGGGATCGCATCGTGGACAAGGCACTCGCGCTCGCCGAGGAATCGGGATCGTGGGAGTCGGTGCGCCTGCACCAGGTAGCACAGGCGCTGGCGATTCCGCTCGACGACATCCGCGCGCACTTCCGCGAGAAGGAAGACATCGTGGACGCGTGGTTCGACCGCGCCGACACCGCGCTGCTCGCGGAGGCGGCGCGACCGGAAGTGACGGCGGCGCCGATGCGCGAGCGGCTGGCGCGCACGCTCCTGGTCTGGCTCAAGACGCTCGCGGCACACCGGCGCGTGACGCGTCAGATGGTCCTGAACAAGCTTGAGCCCGGCCACGTGCACTACCAGATCGCGGGTTTGTTGCGGGTTTCGCGCACGGTGCAGTGGTGGCGCGAAGCGGTCGGGCGCACGGCGGCGTTGCCGCGGCGCGCATTCGAGGAAGTGGGGCACACGAGCGTCTACCTCGCGACGTTTGCGTATTGGATGTACGACGAATCCGAAGGATCGAGCCGCACGGCGGCGTTTCTGGACCGGCTTCTGGAACGCGCCGAGCGGATGGAACAATGGTGTGACGGACTGCGGCGGCGTGCTACGCCGTCGGCAGCGGTTGAAAAGGTGGAGAAATGAGCAACAAGGCCAAGATCATTCCGATTCCGGTGGTGGTGCGCGAAGAGCGCACGCCCGAGCAGGAAATCCACAGCTGCGCCGACCTCGAACCGTTCGCGTTGCGCGTGCTGGGCGACAGCATGACGCCCGAGTTCATCGAGGGGCACGTGATCGTCGTGGACCCGGCGATGCCGGCAACTCACGGGACATACGTGGTGGTGGATTACGAAGGTGAGACCACCTTCCGCCAGTATTGGGTGAAGGACGGGCACAAGTACTTAAAGCCCCTGAACGAGGCTTATCCCACGGTTGAAATCACTGGCAGCTATCGCCTGCGCGGTGTCGTCACCCAGCGCGCCGGCCGCCGGCGCTCGGATCGCAAGCGCTACGACTGACCGGCGCCGGCGCTCGGCAGGGATGTGAAAATTTTTCGCGGGAGGCGATGTATGGCACGAACCACCAGGAAGTCGGCAACCCAAAAGCAGACCACTGCGCGTACAAAACGTAGCTCGCGCTCACGTCGAACGCTATTGCTCGTCGCCACGCGCAAGGGCGCGTGGCTGTTCCACGGCGACGCGGCGCGCAAGACGTGGCGCATCGACGGCCCGCACTTCCTCGGCCACATCATCAATCACATCGTGCTCGACCCACGCGACGGGCGGACGCTGCTCGCGGCGGCGAAGACCGGCCACCTCGGCCCGACGATCTTTCGCTCCACGGACTGGGGCAAGACCTGGAAAGAGGCCGCGCAACCGCCTGCGTTCGCGAAGGCGCCGGCGGGCGCGGCGGGACGCGCGGTGGATCACACCTTCTGGCTCACGCCGTGCCACGCCAACGAGCCGAACGCATGGTACGCCGGCACCTCGCCGCAGGGACTGTTTCGTACCGACGATGGCGGCAATACGTGGCAACCGTTTTCCTACATCAACGACGATCCGCAGTATCGGACCTGGATGGGCACGGTGCAGGACGGCACGCCCGACGGGCCGAAGATGCACTCGATCATCGTCGATCCGCGCGATCCGAAGCATCTGTATTTCGCCATGTCGGGCGGTGGCGTGCACGAATCGCGGGACGGCGGCAAAACCTTTGCGCTGCTCATCAAGGGGCTCGACGTGGTGGAAGGATTCGACCGGGCCAACGCCATGTTCCACGATCCGCACTGCGTCCGGCTCTGTCCGAGCAACCCGGACCGGCTCTATCAACAAAATCACTGCGGCATCTACCGGCTCGACCGGCCGTCGAACGAGTGGGTACGCATCGGGAGGAATATGCCCAAGCGCGTCGGCGACATCGGCTTTCCGATGGTCGTGCATCCGCGCGATGACGACACCGTGTGGGTGTTCCCGATGGATGGCACGGCCGTGTGGCCGCGCACCAGCCCGGACGGCATGCCGTGCGCCTACGTCACGCGCAACGCCGGCAAGAGCTGGCAACGGCTCGATGCCGGTTTACCGAAGAATCAGGCTTGGTGGACCGTTAAGCGTCAGGCGATGACGGCGGACATGCACGATCCTGTCGGGCTGTATTTCGGCACGACGGCTGGAGAAATTTGGGCGAGCCGCGACGAAGGCAAGCGCTGGAACTGCATCGCGCGGCATCTTCCGGAAATCTACGCGGTCGAGACCGCAGAGGTATCTTGAAAGATTCCTTAAAACACAAACAAAGAGATATTTGCCACAGAGATCACAGAGAACACAGAGATTAAGAAAACCGGATTTTTCTCCGTGACCTCTGTGTACTCTGTGGCTGATTTTCTTGTAAGGGTTTTATGATGAAGGTGTTGATCCCCAGCGCGCTGCGTTCCTACACCAAAGAACGGGAGGTTGAGGCGAGTGGCGCGACGCTGACGGAACTGGTTGCCAACCTCGACCGCCGCTATCCCGGTGTGCGCTTCCGCATGATCGACGAACAAGACCGCATGCGCCCGCACATCCGGTTTTTCGTGAATGGCGAGCAGGTCTTCGACCTCGCGCGCCCGCTGCGCCCGTCGGATGCGGTGCACATCGTTCAGGCGTTGAGCGGCGGGTAACGACCCAGTGCGGAC
>SCRL01000014.1 GCA_004298065.1 Gammaproteobacteria bacterium
GACCAGATGGCGGTGCACATCCCGCTGTCCATCGAGGCGCAGCTCGAAGCGCGCGCGCTGATGATGTCCACGAACAACGTGCTGTCGCCCGCCAACGGCGACCCGATCATCGTGCCGTCGCAGGACATCGTGCTCGGTCTCTATTACATGACGCGTGAGCGCGTGAACGCCCTGGGCGAGGGCAAGGCCTTCGCCGACGTGCATGAAGTGCACCGCGCCTACACCAGCCGCCAGGTGGCGCTGCAGGCCAAGGTCAAGGCGCGCATCCGCGAAGTGTCGTTCGACGCCAGCGGCAAGCGCGTCGAGACACGCAAGCTCTGCGACACCACCGTCGGCCGGGCGCTCCTGTCCGAGATCCTGCCGGAGGGCATGCCGTTCGAGCTCATCAACCGCGTGCTCAAGAAAAAGACCATCTCCGAGCTCATCAACGCCTGCTACCGGCGCGTCGGCCTCAAGGCCACGGTGATCTTCGCCGACCAGCTGATGTACACCGGTTTCGCCTACGCCACGCGCGCGGCGGTGTCGTTCGGCATGGACGACATGATCATCCCGGCGGAGAAGGCCGAGATCATCGGCCAGTCCGAGGCCGAGGTGAAGGCGATCCAGACCCAGTACGCCTCGGGCCTGCTGACCGACGGCGAGCGCTACAACAAGGTCGTGGACATCTGGACCCACACCTCGGAGAAGGTCGCCAAGGCGCTGATGGACAAGCTCGGCGGCGAAGAGGTGACGGACGCCAAGGGCGCCAAGGTGCGCCAGGAGTCGTTCAACTCGATCTTCATGATGGCCGACTCGGGCGCGCGCGGCAGCGCGGCCCAGATCCGCCAGCTCGCCGGCATGCGCGGCCTGATGGCCAAGCCCGACGGCTCGATCATCGAGACACCGATCACGGCGAACTTCCGCGAAGGTCTGAACGTGCTGCAGTACTTCATCTCGACCCACGGCGCGCGCAAGGGTCTGGCCGACACCGCGCTCAAGACCGCGAACTCGGGTTACCTCACGCGCCGCCTGGTGGACGTATGCCAGGACCTGGTCGTGACCGAAGACGACTGCGGCACCACCGAAGGCGTGACCAAGAGCGCGCTCGTCGAAGGCGGCGAAGTGGTGATTCCGCTGCGCGACCGCGTGCTCGGGCGCGTGGTCATCGGTGACATCCGCGAGCCGTCGAACGACAAGAAGGTGCTGGTCGCCGACGGCGCCCTGCTCGACGAGAAGGCCGTGGCGCTGCTCGAGGACCGCAACATCGACCAGGTGCTGGTGCGCTCGGCCGTGACCTGCGCCACGCGTTACGGTGTGTGCCGCAAGTGCTACGGGCGCGACCTGGGACGCGGCCACCTCGTGAACAACGGCGAGGCCGTGGGCGTCATGGCCGCGCAGTCGATCGGCGAGCCGGGCACGCAGCTCACGATGCGCACGTTCCACATCGGCGGCGCGGCGTCGCGCGCGACGGCGGTTTCCCGGATCGAGGTCAAGACCACCGGCACCGTGCGTCTCAAGAACATCAAGACCGTGAAACACGCGAGCGGCAACTACGTGGCGGTGTCGCGCTCCGGCGAGCTCATCGTGCAGGACGAGCAGGGCCGCAACCGCGAGCGCTACAAGGTGCCGTTCGGCGCGGTGCTGTCGGTGCACGACGGCTCGAAGGTGAAGAGCGGCGCGGTGGTCGCGAACTGGGACCCGCACACGCACCCGATCATCACCGAGGTGGCGGGCAAGGTCGCGTTCAGCGATTTCATCGACGGCGTCACCATCAACCGCCAGACCGACGAGGTCACGGGCCTGTCCACCTTCGTCGTGCTCGATGCCAAGCATCGCGCCGGCGCCAAGGACATCCGCCCGGTGATCACGCTGCTCGACGCCAAGGGCAAGGCGGTGAACATCCCCGGCACCGAGATTCCGGCCAAGTACATGCTGCCGCCGGGCGCGATCATCACCGTCAACGACGGCGACAAGGTCGGCGTCGGCGACGTGCTCGCGCGCATCCCGCAGGAGTCGCTCAAGACGCGCGACATCACCGGCGGTCTGCCGCGCGTGGCCGAGCTGTTCGAGGCGCGCAAGCCGAAGGACTTCGCCATCCTGGCGGAGACCTCGGGCGTGGTGTCGTTCGGCAAGGACACCAAGGGCAAGCAACGCCTGGTCATCACCGACAAGGCCGGCACCGAGCACGAGTACCTGATCCCGAAGGGCCGGCACATCACGGTGTTCGAGGGCGAAACCGTGGAGCAGGGCGATACCATCGTCGACGGCGCGCCGGTCGCATCCGACATCCTGCGGCTGCTCGGCGTCGAGGCGCTCACGAACTACATCGTGGACGAGATCCAGGACGTGTACCGGCTCCAGGGCGTGAAGATCAACGACAAGCACATCGAGGTGATCGTGCGCCAGATGCTGCGCAAGGTGCGCGTCGACAACCCGGGCGACACCCGGTTCCTGCCGGGCGAGCAGGTGGAACGCTCGCGCGTGTTCGAGGAAAACGAGTCGCTGGCCAAGGACAAGAAGCCGGCGACGATCGAGCCGCTCCTGCTCGGCATCACCAAGGCCTCGCTTTCGACCGAGTCGTTCATCTCGGCGGCGTCGTTCCAGGAGACCACGCGCGTGCTCACCGAAGCCGCGATCACCGGCAAGATCGACATGCTGCGCGGCCTCAAGGAGAACGTCATCGTCGGCCGTCTGATCCCGGCCGGCACCGGCTTGGCGCATCACCAGGAGCGCCGGCGCAAGCGCACCGAGTCCAAGGAAGAGGCCAAGGCATTGGAAGAGGCCCTTACCACCTTCGGCGGCAAGCCCGCCCGCAGTGGCGAAGAGGCCGCGAGCGGCTAGTTGACGTAACTAAGGGAAATCCCGGCCCCGGGGTGGTGGAAACATCCCCGGGGTCGGCCGAAAACCGGCCGTTTTGGCGGCAAAAACCGCGGAAATGGCTTGACAGTGTTGGGGCGTATCCCTAGAATCGCGCCCCTCTAAACAGGCCGGCGTGCCGCCGGCCTGTTGCTTTCTGGGACCTGGATTTATGCCGACAATCAATCAGCTGGTGCGCAAGGGGCGTAGCCGTGCCACCGGCAAGAGCAAGGTACCGGCCCTCGAGGCCAGCCCGCAGAAGCGCGGCGTGTGCACGCGCGTGTACACCACCACGCCGAAGAAGCCGAACTCGGCGCTGCGCAAGGTCGCCAAGGTGCG
>SCRL01000015.1 GCA_004298065.1 Gammaproteobacteria bacterium
CGACGGCACGATGATCGGGTCGCCGTTGGCGGGCGACAGCACGTTGTTCGTGGACATCATCAGCGCGCGCGCTTCGAGCTGCGCCTCGATGGACAGCGGGATGTGCACCGCCATCTGGTCACCGTCGAAGTCGGCGTTGTACGCGGTGCACACCAGTGGGTGCAGCTGGATCGCCTTGCCCTCGATGAGCTGGGGCTCGAACGCCTGGATGCCGAGGCGGTGCAGCGTCGGCGCGCGGTTCAGCATCACCGGATGCTCGCGGATCACCTCTTCCAGAATGTCCCACACCTCGGGCGTGGCCTGCTCGACCATCTTCTTCGCCGCCTTGATGGTGGTGGCGAGGCCCTTGGATTCGAGCTTGGCGAAGATGAACGGCTTGAACAGCTCGAGCGCCATCTTCTTCGGCAGGCCGCACTGGTGCAGCTTGAGCGTCGGGCCGACCACGATGACCGAGCGGCCGGAGTAGTCGACGCGCTTGCCGAGCAGGTTCTGGCGGAACCGGCCCTGCTTGCCCTTGATCATGTCGGCCAGCGACTTCAATTGCCGTTTGTTCGCGCCGGTGATGGCGCGGCCGCGGCGGCCGTTGTCGAGCAGCGCGTCCACCGCCTCCTGCAGCATGCGCTTCTCGTTGCGCACGATGATGTCGGGCGCGTTCAGGTCGAGCAGGCGCTTCAGGCGGTTGTTGCGGTTGATGACGCGGCGATACAGGTCGTTCAGGTCCGAGGTCGCGAACCGGCCGCCGTCGAGCGGCACCAGCGGGCGCAGCTCGGGCGGCAGCACCGGCAGGATCTCGAGCACCATCCACTCCGGCTTGTTGCCGGAATAGAGGAATGCCTCGAGCACTTTCAGACGCTTGGTGTACTTCTTGATCTTGGTCTCGGAGGCGGTGCCGGCGAGCTCGTCGCGCAGCTTCTTCACCTCTTCCTCGAGCACGATCTGCTTCAGCAGGTCGCGGATCGCCTCGGCGCCCATGCGCGCGTCGAACTCGTCGCCGTGCTGCTCGAGGGCGTTGAGGTAGGCGTCCTCGGACAGGAGCATGCCCTTCTCGAGCGGCGTCATGCCCGGATCGATGACCACGTAGGCCTCGAAGTAGAGCACGCGCTCGATGTCGCGCAGCGTCATGTCCAGCACCAGGCCCATGCGCGAGGGCAGCGACTTCAGGAACCAGATGTGCGCCACCGGCGAGGCCAGGTCGATGTGGCCCATGCGCTCGCGGCGCACCTTGGACAGCGTCACCTCGACGCCGCACTTCTCGCAGATCACGCCGCGGTGCTTGAGGCGCTTGTACTTGCCGCACAGGCACTCGTAGTCCTTTACCGGTCCGAATATCTTGGCGCAGAACAGGCCGTCGCGTTCCGGCTTGAACGTGCGGTAGTTGATCGTCTCCGGCTTCTTCACCTCGCCGTACGACCACGAGCGGATCTTTTCCGGCGACGCGAGACCGATCCGGATGGAATCGAAGTCCTCGGACTTGGCTTGCTGCTTGAAGAGATTGAACAAGTCTTTCATTGTGGCTCCTGCTGTGCCTGGGTCGAGTTAAGGGTCGGGAACAGCCCGGGCCTTACTCTTCCTGCTCCAGCTCGATATCGATACCCAATGCGCGAATTTCCTTGACCAGCACGTTAAACGACTCCGGCATGCCGGCCTCCATCCGATGGTCGCCCTTGACGATGTTCTCGAACATCTTGGTGCGACCGGCGACGTCGTCGGACTTGACCGTGAGCATCTCCTGCAAGGTGTAGGAGGCGCCGTAGGCCTCGAGCGCCCACACTTCCATTTCGCCGAAGCGTTGGCCGCCGAACTGGGCCTTGCCGCCGAGCGGTTGCTGGGTGACGAGCGAGTACGGGCCGGTCGAGCGCGCGTGCATCTTGTCGTCCACCAGGTGGTTGAGCTTCAGGATGTACATGTAGCCCACGGTCACCGGCCGCTCGAAGGCCTCGCCACTGCGCCCGTCGTAGAGCGTGGTCTGGCCGCTGGCCGGCAGGCCCGCGAGCGCGAGCATGTCCTTGATCTCCCCTTCCGAGGCGCCGTCGAACACCGGCGTCGCCACCGGCACGCCCAGGCGCAGGTTGCCCGCGAGCTCGATCACCTCGTCGTCGGTGAGCGACTTGATGTCTTCCTTGTGCTCGCTCTTGCCGACGTGGTTGTAGATCTTGTCGAGCAGGCGGCGCACGTCTTCCGCCTTGCGCTGCTCGTCCAGCATCTTGCCGAGTTGCTCGCCGAGTGCGCGCGCTGCCCAGCCCAGGTGCGTCTCCAGCACCTGGCCGACGTTCATGCGCGAGGGCACGCCGAGCGGGTTGAGCACGATGTCCACCGGACGGCCGTCGGCCATGTACGGCATGTCCTCGACCGGCACGATGCGCGAGATCACGCCCTTGTTACCGTGGCGGCCGGCCATCTTGTCGCCCGGCTGCAGCCGGCGTTTCACCGCGAGGTACACCTTGACCATCTTGAGCACGCCCGGCGACAAGTCGTCGCCCGAGGTGAGCTTGGCCTTCTTCTCGGTGAAGCGCTGCTCGAACTGATCTTTGAGCCGCGCCATGTGCGCCTTGGTCTGCTCCAACGCCTGCGACGCTTCCTCGTTCTTGAGGCGGATGTCGAACCACTTGTGGCGCGGCAGCTCCTCGAGGTAGGCCTTGGTGATGCGGTCGCCGTTCTTGAGGCCGGCCGGGCCGCCGTCGGCGGTCTTGCCGACCAGCACGCGCTCGAGGCGCGAGTAGGCGTCGTTCTCGACGATGCGGTACTGGTCGTCGAGGTCCTTGCGGATGCTCGCCAGCGCCTGCTCCTCGATGCTCTTGGCGCGCGAGTCCTTCTCCACGCCTTCGCGCGTGAACACCTGCACGTCGATCACCGTGCCGGCCATGCCCGAGGGCACGCGTAGGCTCGTGTCCTTCACGTCCGAGGCCTTCTCGCCGAAGATCGCGCGCAGCAGCTTCTCTTCCGGCGTGAGCTGGGTCTCGCCCTTGGGCGTGACCTTGCCGACCAGGATGTCGCCCGCGTCCACCTCGGCGCCGATGTAGACGATGCCGGCCTCGTCGAGCTTGGCCAGCGCGGCCTCGCCGACGTTCGGGATGTCGCGCGTGATTTCCTCGGAGCCGAGCTTGGTGTCGCGCGCCACCGTCTGCAGCTCCTCAATGTGGATCGTGGTGAACACGTCCTGGTCCACGACGCGCTCGGAGATGAGGATCGAGTCCTCGAAGTTGTAGCCGTTCCACGGCATGAACGCGACCAGCACGTTGCGCCCGAGCGCGAGCTCGCCCATGTCGGTGCTCTGGCCGTCGGCCAGCACGTCGCCCTTGGCCAGCGAATCGCCGACCTTCACCAGCGGGCGCTGGTTGATGTTGGTGTTCTGGTTCGAGCGCGTGTACTTGGTCAGGTTGTAGATATCCACGCCGACCTCGCCCGGCTTGGTCTCGTCGTCGTGCACGCGCACCACGATGCGCGAGGCGTCGACCGACTCGACCACGCCGCCGCGACGCGTCACCACGGTGGCGCCGGAGTCGATGGCGCAGATGCGCTCGATGCCGGTGCCGACCAGCGGCTTCTCGGTGATCAGCGTCGGCACCGCCTGGCGCTGCATGTTCGAGCCCATGAGCGCGCGGTTGGCGTCGTCGTGCTCGAGGAACGGGATCAGCGCCGCGGCCACCGACACGATCTGCGACGGCGCCACGTCCATGTACTCGACCTTGTCCGGCGTCGACAGCAGGAACTCGTTCTTGTAGCGGCACGACACCAGCTCGTCGGTGAGGCGGCCGTGGCTGTCCAGGGTCGCGTTCGCCTGGGCGATCACGAACTTGCTCTCCTCGATGGCCGACAGGTAATTCACCTCATCGGTGACCTTGTTGTTCGTCACCTTGCGGTACGGGGTCTCGAGGAAGCCGTACTCGTTGGTGCGCGCGTAGGTCGCGAGCGAATTGATCAGGCCGATGTTCGGGCCTTCCGGGGTCTCGATCGGGCACACGCGGCCGTAATGCGTCGGGTGCACGTCGCGCACCTCGAAGCCGGCGCGCTCGCGCGTCAGGCCGCCCGGTCCGAGCGCCGAGACGCGACGCTTGTGCGTGACCTCGGACAAGGGATTCGTCTGGTCCATGAACTGCGACAGCTGCGACGAGCCGAAGAACTCCTTGATCACCGCCGACACCGGCTTGGCGTTGATCAGCTCCTGCGGCATCAGGCCTTCGGATTCGGCGAGCGACAGGCGCTCGCGCACCGCGCGCTCGACGCGCACGAGGCCGACGCGGAACTGGTTCTCGGCGAGCTCGCCCACCGAGCGCACGCGGCGGTTGCCGAGATGGTCGATGTCGTCCACCTCGCCCTTGCCGTTCTTGAGCTCGATCAGGACCTTCATCGCGTCGACGATGTCCTCTTTCGTCAGGATGCCCGGACCCTCGTCCTGGCCGCGCCCGACGCGGCGGTTGAACTTCATGCGGCCCACGGCCGAGAGGTCGTAACGGTCGGCGCTGAAGAACAGGTTATTGAACAGCGTCTGGGCGGCGTCCTTCGTCGGCGGCTCGCCCGGGCGCATCATGCGGTAGATCTCGATCTGGGCCTCGAGCGGCTCGCGCGTGGGATCGAGGCGCAGGGTGTCGGACACGAACGAACCCTGGTCGAGGTCGTTGGTGTAGATGGTCTTGACGCTCGGGAGGCCGGCCTCGGTGAGCTTCTTGAGGATGTCCGCGCTCACGACGTCGTTGGCGTTCGCCAGCAATTCGCCGGTCTGCGGATGGATCATGTCCTCGGCGAGCGCGCGCCCGGTGATGAAGGTCGCCGGCACCGTGAGTTTCTGCATCCGCGCCTTCTCGATCTCGCGGATGTGACGCCCGGAGATGCGCTTGCCGGTCTCGACGATGATCTCGCCCTTCGGGGTCTTGATCTCGAAGTCGAGCTGCAGGCCGCGCAGGCGCGCCGGCACGAGGTCGAGGCGGAGCTCGCCCTTGTCGAAATGGAACGTGTCCATCTCGAAGAAGGTTGCGAGGATTTCCTGGGTGTTCATGCCGAGCGCCCGCAACAGCACCGTCGCCGGCAGTTTGCGGCGGCGGTCGATGCGCACGTACAGGTAGTCTTTCGGGTCGAACTCGAAGTCGAGCCACGAACCGCGGTACGGAATCACGCGCGCGGAGAACAGCAGCTTGCCCGAGGAGTGGGTCTTGCCGAAGTCGTGCTCGAAGAACACGCCCGGCGAACGGTGCAGCTGCGAGACGATGACGCGCTCGGTGCCGTTGATAATAAAGGTGCCGTGGTCGGTCATGAGCGGGATTTCGCCCATGTAGACCTCTTGTTCTTTAATGTCGCGCACGGTCTTGGTGCCGGTGGTCTCGTCCTTGTCGAACACCACCAGGCGCAGCAGCACGCGCAGGGGCGCGGCGTAGATCAGGCCGCGCTGCTGGCATTCCTTGACGTCGAACGGCGGCACGCCGAGACGGTAGCTCACGAACTCGAGCGCGGCGTTGCCGTTGTACGACTCGATCGGGAAGACGGTCTTGAACGCCGCCTGCAAGCCCTGGTCGATACGCTGCTCGGCCGGCACCTCGGCCTGCAGGAACTGCCGGTAGGATTCCTTCTGGATCTCCAGCAGGTACGGCGTCTTGAGGACGCTCGGGCGCTTGCCAAAGCTCTTGCGGATGAGTTTCTTTTCGGTGAACGAATAAGTCATGCTCTTCCCCGGTCGTTAGCCTGCGTCACGGCAACGTTCTGACATAAAGAAAAAATCGCGTCCCGGGCGGTTTCCCGCCCGGGTGCGTCACTACCACTGAACAGAAGGACTACTTGAGCTCCACCTTGGCGCCGGCGGCCTCAAGCTCCTTCTTCATCTTCTCGGCGTCCGCCTTCGGCACGGCTTCCTTCACGGTCTGGGGCGCGCCCTCGACCAGGTCCTTGGCCTCCTTCAGGCCCAGGGTGGTCACCGCGCGGACGGCCTTGATCACCGCTACCTTGTTGTCGCCCGAGGCGGCCAGGATCACGTCGAACGCGTCCTTGGCCTCGGCCGGCGCAGCGGCGGCAGCGGCGGCGGGGGCAGCGGCCACGGCGGCAGCGGCGGACACGCCGAACTTGGTCTCCATGTCCTTGATGAGCTCGGACAGCTCGAGCACGGACATGCCGGCGATACTGTTAAGGATGTCTTCTTTCGAAACGGCCATGATGCAATCTCCTGAAATAAAGTCTTTGACGTGCGTTAAGGTTTAGGCGGCGGCCTGCTTGGCGTCGCGCACCGCAGCGAGGGTGCGCACGAACTTGCCCGGCACCTCGTTCAAGGTGCGGACGAAGGTCGCGATCGGCGCCTGCATGGTGCCAAGGAGCATCGCGAGCAGCTGCTCGCGGCCGGGCAGCATCGCCAGGGCCTTGACCTGGTCGAGGGTCATCAGCTTCCCCGACATGGCCGCGGCCTTGATCTTCAGCTGCTCGTTGTCCTTGGCGAACTCGCTCAGCAGCTTCGCGACCGCGACCGGGTCGGACGAGATGGCGTAGGCCAGCGGCCCGGTCATCTGGTCCTTGAGGCACTCGTACGGCGTGCCTTCGGTCGCGCGGCGTGCCAGCGTGTTCTTGACCACGCGCAGGTAGACCTTGGAATCGTGCGCCTTGCGGCGCAGCGCGGTCATCTGCGCGACGGTCAGCCCGCGGTACTCCGCGAGCATCGCGGCCTGGGCGTCCTTCAACTGCACGGACACCTCGGCCACGACCGCCTTCTTCTGCTCAAGATTAAGACTCATGCGAGTCACCTCCGTTAGTACTGCATTACCCAACGGCGACCGTTCCCAGGAGTTGCCAACTATCCTGTTTCGGGCACACCGTCTGCGCGGGTGGGTTGCCCCATTAAGCGTCGGTGCCGTACCGCACACCTTCGCACCTGCGGTCTTTGACGATCCACCGGGGAATACCCGGCGGTCCCAAAGTACGCTCATGAACGCGATCGCCAAGGCGATCGCTTCACACTTCTTTCCAACCCGGCCGGCTTGCCGGCCGGGTTACCTGATTACTTACAGCGCCGACGTATCCAGGCGGATGCCCGGACCCATCGTGGTCGAGATCGTCACCTTCTTGAGGAACGCACCCTTCGACGCCGCCGGCTTGGACTTGTTCAGCGCCGCCACGAGCGAGAGCAGGTTCTCTTTCAGCGCGTCCGACTCGAACGAGGCCTTGCCGATCGCGACGTGCACGATGCCGGCCTTGTCGGTGCGGAACTGCACCTGGCCGGCCTTGGCGTTCTCGACCGCCTTGGCCACGTTCGGCGTCACGGTGCCGACCTTCGGGTTCGGCATCAGGCCGCGGGGCCCAAGGATCTGGCCGAGCTGGCCGACGATCTTCATGGCGTCGGGGGTCGCAATGCACAGGTCGAAATCGATCTGGCCCTGCTTGATCTTGTCCGCCAGGTCCTGGAAACCGATGATGTCGGCGCCCGCGGCCTTGGCGGCCTCGGCGGCCTTGCCCTCGGCGAACACCGCCACGCGCACCTTCTTGCCGGTGCCGCGCGGCATGACTGCCGTGCCACGCACGTTCTGGTCGGACTTCTTGGCGTCGATGCCGAGGTTGATGGCCACGTCCACCGATTCGTCGAACTTGGCGCTCGCGGTGCTCTTCAGGAGCTGAAGCGCTTCGTCGAGCGGATAGTTCTTCATCCGGTCGACCTTCGCGAGCTGGGTCTTCATACGCTTGCCGTTCATGTTACTGGCCCTCCACGTCGACGCCCATCTGGCGCGCGCTGCCGGCGATGATCTTCACGGCCGCGTCCATGTCGTAGCAGTTGAGATCGGGCATCTTGATCTTGGCGATGTCCTCGACCTGCTTGCGCGTGAGCTTGCCGACCTTGTTCTTGTTGGCCACGGCCGAACCGGACTCGAGGCCGAGCGCCTTCTTGATGAGCACGCTCGCCGGCGGCGTCTTGGTGATGAAGGTGAAGCTCTTGTCGCTGAACACGGTGATGATCACCGGGATCGGCATGCCCTTCTCCATGGTCTGCGTCTTGGCGTTGAACTGCTTGCAGAACTCCATGATGTTCAGGCCGTGCTGACCGAGCGCCGGGCCCACGGGCGGCGACGGGTTCGCCGACCCGGCCGGGACCTGCAACTTCACGTAGGCCGTAATCTTCTTTGCCATGGTTGCTCCTTACGGGTGCAAGCGGCCGTTGTCGGCCTCCCCGCGGTTAGTTACAGACTCAGGCCTTCTCGACCTGAGAGAAATCGAGCTCGACCGGCGTCATGCGCCCGAAAATGGACACCGACACCTTGAGCTTGTTCTTCTCGTAGTTCACGTCCTCGACGGTGGCGTTGAAATCGGCGAACGGACCGTCGATCACGCGCACCTGCTCGCCGGGCATGAACGAGAACTTCGGGCGCGGCTTCTCCACGCCTTCCTGCACCTGCTGCAGGATCGCTTGCGCCTCCTTGTCCGTGATCGGCGAGGGCTTCATGCCCGAGCCGCCGAGGAAGCCGGTCACCTTCGGCACGTTCTTCACCAGGTGCCAGGTGTTTTCGTCCATCTCCATCTTCACCAGCACGTAGCCGGGGAAAAACTTGCGCTCGCTGGTGCGCTTCTGGCCGCTCTTCATCTCCACGACCTCTTCGGTCGGCACCAGCACCTCGCCGAACTTGTCCTGCATCCCGGCGTTGCGGATGTGGTCCTGGAGCGAGCGCGCCACCGACTTCTCGAAGCCGGAATAGGTGTGCACCACGTACCAACGCATCGTCATGTCTCGCAATCTCTCTTAGCCGGTGATGACCGTGAGGGTCTTGTGCAGCACCCAGTCGAGCACCCAGATGAACATCGCGATCAGCACCACCATCGCGAACACCACCAGCGTCATCTGCATGGTTTCCTTGCGCGTCGGCCACACGACCTTGCGCAGCTCGACGCGCGAACCCTTGGCGAACTCCCACACCGCGCGCCCGGGCGCGGTGAAGCCGGCCACGAGCGCGGCCGCCGCGAAGCCCGCGAGCAGCACGCCCCATTGGACGATCTCCGGCTTGCCGCCGAAATAATAGAAACCCCCGATGCCACCCAGTACGAGCAGCACCGCGAGGGCCAGCTTCAGTTTGTCCGCCATGTACCGCCTAAATCCTTTCTGCCAGATACCTGGCAGGCCAGGAGGGTCTCGAACCCCCAGCCTTCGGTTTTGGAGACCGACGCTCTACCAATTGAGCTACTGGCCTGTTACCCGTTCCGCGGCGCCGGCCACCGGCGCCGCACTATATATATGGTGGCTACTCCAACACCTTCGCCACCACCCCGGCGCCCACGGTCCGGCCGCCTTCGCGGATGGCGAAGCGCAGGCCCTGTTCCATGGCGATCGGGGCGATGAGGGAGACGACCATCTTGATGTTG
>SCRL01000016.1 GCA_004298065.1 Gammaproteobacteria bacterium
TACCTATCTCTACAACGTGGGCGACGGCCTCGACACCCTGACCGATTACGCCGGCCAGGATACCGTTGCCTTCGGGACCGGCTTCTCCTTCGAGAATACGGTCATTCGCACCGAAGGCGGGGTGGCCCGCCTGCGTTTCCTCGATGATTGCGGCTGCGAGACCGAAGAGGGGTTGGACATAACCTTGAACCCTGACGGTTCCAGCCCCATCGAGACTTTCGCCTTTACAGACGGCTCCAGCTACACCTTGGCCGATCTCACCATCCAGCAAAAGATCTGGTACGGCACCAATAAGGCCAACACCATCATTACCGGTCGCCACGACGACACAATCTACGCCGGCAAGGGCGGGGACGTCGTCTATTCGGGTACCGGCAACGATACGGTCTATGGCGAGAAGGGCAACGACAAGCTCTATGGGGAAGGGGGCAATGACGCCCTGTATGGCGACAAGGGTGACGATTATCTCAATGGCGGGTGCGGCAATGACATCCTGGACGGTGGCAAGGGCCACAACACCCTGATCGGCGAGGAAGGGAATGACACCCTCATCCTCGCGGGGGACAGTGAGAGCAACATCCTCTTCAACCTGGGCGACGGCTGGGACACCCTCAAGACAGCCATCAAGGACGAAGGCCACGATAGCGATATCCACTTCGGCAGCGGCATAACCCAGGAAAATCTCTGGTTCACCCGAAACGGCGACAACCTCCTGATCAATATCCTCGGCACCCAAGACGGCATGACCCTCGAAGGGTGGTACACCAGCAAGCATCGGCCGATCGAGGAGATCGAAACCGCCAACGGCTACGAGCTGGAGGACAAGCAGGTCGAGCTCCTGGTGCAAGCCATGGCCGCCTTCAGCCCGATCCCCGGCAGTGGCAACGTCCTGCCCGCCGAGATGCCGGACTCGCTCCAGCCGGTGCTGGCGGCGGCGTGGGAGAGCCACGGATAACTAAAGTAACCCGTCCGAACGGAGTCCGGCGCCGATATAATGTGCCGGCCTTCCGTTTGCCCGGGTGGCGAAATTGGTAGACGCAAGGGACTTAAAATCTGTTTTGTCAAGTCTTTTGTGCTTGAGCTACCGGGCCAGAAGGTGAATAGTGACAACGGTTTGCAGGCATCCTAGAAGTGGTCTCGCAGCTTGGCTTGACGGCCAGGAGCCAACTAGGTGCCAGCAGATGGAGGTAGGTGTTTTCAGTGTGGTGAGCACTCCGCCCGAGTGGTGAAATCGGTAGACACAAGGGACTTGAACAATTTGAGCCTTCGGGGGGAAACGCCCGAAGTGAAGCCCGTCAAACTCGGCGAACGCCCTGGATGCTTCGGCAACCGAGCCAACGCCGAGCCAAGCCCGAGCAACAGCTTGGGAAGGTGTAGAGAGCAGACGGCGGGCACCTACGGCCGCAAGGCTATGGTGAAGGCGTGCTCCAGACCACGAACGCCCTGCATTGAGCAGGACGGCGGCGAAAGTCGAAGTGGTAAGAAAATCCCTCGCCGAAAGGCGTGCCGGTTCGATTCCGGCCTCGGGCACCAGTTTGGCAGCCGCCGCTGCTTGCGCAACGACGGCTCTTGTTGTGATTGCTTTATCTTTCTCAAGCTACCGGGAGCGTGCAGCAGTCTGGAAGATGATGGAAGCAAGGCGACCATGTAGCCATAACAACAATAGCAAGGACTCTTGGGGGCATCATGCGCGTCTCTCGGTTGGGGATAGAGAACTTCCGCGGTATCAAAAATGCGGAACTTCACTTCACAGGACATACGCTCCTGATTGGTGGCAATAACGTTGGCAAGAGCACGATCTGCGAAGCACTCGATCTCGTTCTGGGACCGGATCGCCTGAATCGAACACCCCCCGTTGAGGAGTTCGATTTCCGCAATGCTGACTATCTAAACGAAAGTGGCGAAACGCCAGTTCCTATCCGCATCGAAGTTGTCCTCGTCGATCTCACCGACGACATCAAGAAGCTCTGCGCCGCCAACCTAGAGTTCTGGCACAAGACCGACAAGCGGGTTCTCGGCGAAGGCGAGATTGGCAACGCCGATGATCCCAACGTGGAACTCTGCCTTCGCTTGATTACCGTCGCCCAATACGACATCGAAGAAGACCAGTTTTTCGCCAAGACGATCTATGGCCGAAGCGACGACGATGACGACGCTGACCCCAGGTCCATTCCCACCAAGGTCAAGCGAGCGATAGGCTTCCTTTACCTGCGTACCATCCGCACTGGCTCGCGTGCGTTGAGCCTGGAGCGCGGCACGCTGCTCGACAACATCCTGCGCATGAAAGAGGCCCGCAAGGGAATGTGGGAGAGCATTCGCCAGCGCCTGGCCGCCCTTGATCCACCCATAGACGCCGACGCTACTGAACTGGGGCCGATCCTTGATGAAATCGAGACACGGCTGGCGGAATACATCGCGCCCGGTAGCGAGGGGCGCTCGACCCGTCTGTTCGTCTCCCAGCTCACGCGCGAGCACCTGCGGAAGACCATCGTTTTCTTTCTGACGATGGGGCGTGGGGAGGAAGCCGTCCCGTTCCAACAGGCCGGCAGCGGAACATTAAACACGCTCCTGCTTGCGCTGCTGACCTTCATCGCCGACCTCAAGAAAGACAACGTCATCTTTGCGATGGAAGAACCCGAGATTGCCCTTCCTCCCCATACACAGCGGCGGATTGCGAACTATCTGCTCGAAGAAACTTCGCAGTGCTTCGTTACATCGCATTCTCCCTACGTCATCGAGCGTTTCGAGCCTAACGGGATACTGAAGCTCAACCGCGACGAACACGGCACGCTAAGCGGCACGGCGATCAAGCTGCCGGCCGGTATGAAGGCCAAGAACTACCGACAGAACTTTCGTCGAGCCATCGCCGAAGCCATGCTTGGCCAAGGCGTGATCGTCGGTGAAGGCATCACCGAACAGGATGCCTTGTTGGTGGTCGCGCAGAAGATGGAAGACAGTGACCCGGCCCTGTTCCCGTTGGACGTAGCCGGTCTGTCTGTCATCAATGCCGATGGCGACGGAAATCTGGAAAAGTTGGGGGCATTCTTCAAGGAAATCGGGACACCAGCCTTTGCCTTCTTCGATCGCAAGAAGCGCACGGACGCGGAAATCGCCACATTGCAAGGCAGCTACGTAGTAGCCAAAGAAATTCAGCAAAAAGGCGCCGAAGTGCTGATGGCCGAGGAAATCCCCTTGGATCGGCAATGGCAGTATTTGGAGGCCCTGCGCGCAGAGGACGCCGATGGCCGGTTTGGGATTCCAGTAGCCCGCCCTGCTGACGACGAATTACGCAAGCTGACTATTTCCACGTTGAAGGGCCTGAAAGGCGAAGGCGGCGCGGCAAAGCTACTGCAACTGTGTGCTGTGGCCGAGCTGCCAAAAACCATTACCGACTTCCTCGCTGACATCTATCAACGTTACCCAAAGCCGAAGCGCAAGGAAGCGCCTGCTGCGCAGGCCGACGCCGGGGCAGACGCGGCCGGTGACAACGCAGCCCCGGCCGGTGCCCCCGAGGGACTGTAAGCCGTGGCCCTGGTCATCTGCGCGCAGCGACAGAGCATTCTCGATGAGAACGGCGCGATCCTCGTTACGGGTGGCCCGGGCAGCGGCAAGACGACCATCGCTTTGGCTAAGGCCAGACTCGTTATCGAACGGGGCCTGTCACCTGGCCAGTCTGTTCTGTTTCTCAGCTTCTCGCGTGCTGCTGTAGCGCGCGTCGCCGAAGCGAGCAAGACGCAGTTGCCTGCCGCCCTGCAAGGAAAGCTCTCAATCCAGACTTTCCACTCGTTCTTCTGGCGCATCTTGCAGGCTTATGGATACCTGCTGGGCGCACCGCGATCGTTGCGTCTGCTGATGCCTCACGACGAGGCGGCAATGCGGCATGAGTTCGAGAGCAATGGCGGTGATTGGAACGTCGAGCGCGAACGGCTATTTCGGGAGACTGGGACAGTCGCATTCGACCTGTTTGCTCCGAAGGCTCACGAACTACTGTCTCGAAGCGCACGCCTGCGTGATTTGTTTTCGTCGTGTTATCCGTTGATCGTTGTCGATGAGGCGCAAGACACCGCGGAAGATCAGTGGCAGTGTGTTCGACTGCTATCCGCTGGCACGCAAATGATGTGCCTTGCCGACTTGGACCAACAGATTTACGACTTCCGGCCTGGCGTTAGCTCAGACCGAGTGACGCACATCATGGCCGCGTTGCAACCGCTGCGGGTGGATCTGGCCGGCGAGAATCACCGAAGTCCCAATTCGGAAATCGTCGCCTTCGCCAACGACGTGCTATTGAACACGCCAAGAGGTGCAGCGTACCGGGGTGTATCACGGATGAACTATCGCGCCAACCGGGAGTACCGTGATCGGGCGATCCGCCAAGCAATCGGCATTGCCATTCAACGTGCAAAGGAAGCCGCCCAAGGCGACATCGAGAGTCTTGCGGTACTGGCAACATGGGGGCGCGGAGTCAATGTCATCTCCCGTGCTCTGACTGGCGACGGCACGAACTTGATCCCGCATCGGGTGATGATCGACGAAGCATCTGTTCTGCTTTCGAGTCGCATGGTCGCGTTTATGCTGGAACCGCGCAGGCCCGTAGCGGAGGAACTGCTGGACTTGGCCGATGGACTCGATCTTGCTGCGACGGTTTTCCGAGCACGCGGCGGGAATACCAATCTAGCCACCGCACAACGGTTGGCAGCAAGCGCCGTACAAAGCCGCGGAGGTACTTCCCCACGCGCTAATGGAGTGGCATCCAAGCTCCTAGCTGCGGTACGTTTATTGCGCACCCACGAGTTCACTGGCGACCCGAAGCGGGATTGGCTGGATGCGCGCAACATCCTTCGCAATGCTGGTGCCAACCCGTTTCAAGCCATAGCAGAAGATGCCGAACAGCTTGTCGCGTTCCAGCGTGGCCGCCGTATCTCAGCAGCACTGACCGAACTTTGGCAAACGCAGGGAGCATATCGAAATGCGCGTGGCGCACTTGATGCGGCCATAGCCGAAGATCAGCTCTTGTCGGGTGGCAATGACTTGAGGGGCATCCACGTCATGACCATTCACAAGTCGAAAGGCAAGGAGTTCGACGCAGCAATCATCTTCGATGACCCGAACAGCAGTCCTCTGCTTTTCACTCAAGAGGCTGCGCCTCACCCTCGTTGTCGCAAACTGGTGCGAGTTGGTATCACCCGCGCTAGGCATCATGTGCTGATGCTTTGCGATATGTTCACTCCAACTTCCCTGCTGCAAGGGCATCAACTCTAGGAACAACGTCGCCGAGGTCTTGGGGCCGTAGCAGTGCGACTACTCTTGCCCTGACCGTTTCTTGCGAAACCCCCGATCCCCCGCGATGAACGCCTCCAGCATGTGCGGGATCAGTGTCGCCGCATCGACCGCCTCGCCGTAGGTCTGCGCGTGCAGTGCGGCGTAGCGGTCGAGGTCGGCTTTCAGGCTGGCCGGGCAGGCAAAGGTCAGCTTGACGTTCTCGGTCTTGGGCAGCGGCCCGAGCCGCAGTTTCTTCGTGCTCATTGCGAAGCTCCCCGGTTAAAGAACAGTGGCTGGTACGGCCGCAGCACCAGATCCCGGTTTACGATGATGCGAACCGGCAGGCCCGGCCTGATGGTCAGCGTCGGCTGGATGTCCATGTTGCGTCGGGTGATTTCCTGGCCGACCTGATTGATGCTGTCCTGGGCGCTATCGCGCCCGGCGATGACGATGCGGTTGCCGTCCTGGCGGTTCTCCGGTGCGGCCAGCTCGGCACCAACACCCAGCAGCGTCGTCAGCACAGCACCCGCGACGATGCGATCCCAATGCCAGTCCACGTCATCCTCCAAGCCGGAATAGCCAGCCGGATCAGTGCCGATGAGGTTGTCGAGCGTCAGCGAGGACGTGTCGGGCAGGATGACCCGGTTCCACACCACCTGTACGCGGCTCTGCCCGTAGCTGACTTGGCTGTTGTAGCGCCCGAGGATGCGCGACCCCTGTGGGATCAGCAGGAACTTGCCCGTAGCCGAGTCATAGACCGGCTCCGTCACCGTGGCGATCACGTCGCCCGGCAGGTCGGACTTGATGCCCGTCACCAGCGCGCCCGCAATTACCGTTCCGGCCATGATCTGATACGGCGAGGCCGGCAGCGCCAGATGGCCGGAATTGCGGGTTTCCGTAGAACCGCTTTGCAGGAACGCCTCGTTCTGGTCTTGCCGGCTCTGCGCAGCGGCTGGGGCGGCAAGCTGGGCCGCCACCGAGGCCGGCCCGGCGGCGAGCGGGTCGAAGGCCGCGAGCGCACTGGCAGCGCCAGGGGCATCCGGCGTCGCCTGCGCCACCGTAGCGGCGGCTTGGCCCTGGCCACCCGAGCGGAAGAACACCGACGAGGCCGCCGCGGCTTCCGCCTCCTTGCGCAAGGCTTCGTTGGGATCGTGGCCGGGGGCCGCGTAAGCGGCCACGGCTGGCTGCTGCGAGTTCACGATGGCAGGGCCGAGGTCGCCCGGCAGCGGCGGCCCTAGCTCGGGCACAGCGGGCGGCAAGGCCGGCGGCAGCTTCGAGTAGTCGGCCGGCAGGCCGTCCAGCCCTTCGGACTTCGAGACGCGATCGACGTTGTAAAGCTCGGTCTGCTCGCCCGCACCACGCCGCTGCGGTTGCAGCGACCAGATCGTGGCCCCGAGCACGGCGACCGACAGGCCGCCGATGAGGACGGCCAGCGTGCGCCGGTTCAACCGGGTCACGGCACGCGGCTGGGCGCGCAGCGCCACCGCCTCGGGCACGACCTTGCCCGCCTGCGGCGTGGCGAGGTCGGGAGTATCGTCCTGGCTCATGGTCAGTTCCTCCGTGCCACGCCGTCCGTGCGCTCGATCCGCACCACGTCGCCTTTGTCGCCGCCCAGGCGCAGCTCGGCCGCGCCAAACAGGCGATCCACGATGTAGTACGGCGAGCGGAAGCGGTAGTTCACCAATTGGCCGTCGCCTTCGGCTCCGATCACGAACAGCGGGGGAAGATCGCCCTGCGCGATGCCGACGGGAAACTGGATATAGACCTTCTGCCCGTCGTCGAAGGCGCGCAGCGGCTTCCATGGCGGATTGCTGCCGCTGATCGCGTAGCGGAAGCGCAGGTTCTCCAGCGACAGGCCGCTATCGACCGGCGCGGCGGCGCTGGCCGCCTGCGCCTGGCGCTGCAAGGCCAACATCCGGTCGCGCGGGTACTCCCACGAAACGGATGCCATCCACGTTTTTTCCGTGGAAGTCAGCTCCAGCAAGTACGTCCTGCGGCTGGTGGTGATGACCAGATTGGTTTTCAGGCCCGAGCGGATGGGCTTCACCAGCACGTTGACGCGCAGGTCGGCACCGCTGCCGCTGGATGTGTCGCCCACGATCCAGCGCACGGTATCGCCGGCGGCCACCGTCACCAGTTCCTCGCCGGGCTGGAGCGACACCACGGTCACGCGGCCCACGGCCGCATAGACCTGATACAGCGCGCCATCGGTGAAGGGCCACACCTGAATCGCGTTGACGTAGCCCTCGCGCGTGGGCGCGACACGCGCCTCGGCGTTGGCGCGCAAGACGCGCACCTTCTCGTCGGAAGGTTCGGGCGCGGGCTTGGCGTTCTCGGCCTCGGGAGCCGGCATCAACTGCGCCGGCATCGGCAGCACCTCGGGCACAGCCACCACTTCCACGGGCGCGGGCGGCTCCGGCATCGGCTGGGCCTGCACCGGCACCGGCTCATCGAGCGAGATGGTCGGCGGCGGCTTGCCCTGCGTGGCGCAGCCCGAGAACAGGGCAGCCGAAGCAAGCACGGTCAACGGCAAAGCGGATTTACGGAAAACATCATTCATGGTTTTGCTCCTTCGGAAGAATCCAGTTCGCGGCTCCACGACAGGCCGTTGACGTAGATGCCCAGCGGGTTCTTGCGCAGGCGTTCTTCGGTGCGCGGCGGCTGGAGCACGATGGACACCACCGCCGTCCACCGCTCCAGACCCGCTGCGGCGCCGTTGACGTAGCGCCGTTCCGTCCAGCGCACGTTGAAAGACGTGTCGCTGGCGCGCACGACGCTGGCGATCTGCACCGTCACCGATTCCTTGCCGATGCGCGCGAACGGGTCGTTGACCCGCGCGTAATCGTTGAGCACGGCTGCGCCTTTGTCGGTCGTGTAGTCGTAGGCGTCCAGCCAGTTCTGCCGGACGACGATGGGGTCGATGGACAGCGAGCGCACCAGCGTCACGAAGCGCGCGATGTGGTGCGCCGTCTGCGCATCGCCCGGCCGGTACGGCGTGGCGGCTTCGCCCACGGCGCGCACCTGGCCCGCGTTGTCCACCTCCACGACGTAGGGCGTCACGATGGACTGCGCCGAGCGCCACACCAGGCCGCCCGCCATCAGCAGCGCGAGCGTCAGGCAGCCGAAGGCCATCAGCCGCCAGTTCTTCGCCTGCACGCGCGGCGAGCCGATACGGTCGTCCCATACCTGGCCGGCGGCTTGGTACGGCGTGGCAGGTTGCGGCGTGTCGGCGTAGCGCACCTGCGGTTTCTTGAATCGCATGGTCAGTTCTCCTTATGAATCGGAATCGCGCAGGCTCGGCCCTTGGCCGGAGCCGCCGCCATCGCCACCGCGCAGCGTGTGGGCGGTGGTGGTCGCGGCATGGGTGAGTTGCTGGCGGCGTTGCAGCCGCTTGGCCCAAGCGGGCTGCTCGGGCGTCTGCGCAGCGGCAGCGCCTGTGGGGGCTTCGGTGGTGGCAGCCTGGCCGGCTGACGCGCCAGCGTCGCCGTTCCAGCCCGCGCGGAACGGCGCGGCCATGCGCTGCCCGGCAGCGGAAGCGCGGGATGTGGCAGCGCGTCCGGCAGACTGCGCGCCGGTCTTGGCGACGTTGCCCAAGCCGGCCATCGCACCCTTGGCACCGCCGCCTGCTGCTGCGGAACCGGCCTGGAACGCCGACTTCGCGCTGCCAGCCGCCGACGTGGCGGCACGCGCGCCGCTGCCGGCCAGCTTGGCGACGGCCGGGGCCATGCGGGCACCAGCGGCCACCGCACCGCCCACGCCCGTCGCGGCAGCACCGACAGCCACCGCCGTTCCGGCTGCGCCGACAGCGGCACCGGCCATTGCGCCCGCGCCGAGCTGGGGCGCACCGGACACGAGGCCCGTGGCGATACCAGGGCCGAAGATCCCGAGCGCCAGCAAGGTGAGCGAGGCCAGCATGATGACCAGCGCGTGGTCGATATTCGGCTCGGCGGGATGGACTTGGAACTGCGAGAACAGGCCCGAGCCGATGCCGACGATCACGGCCAGCACCAGCACCTTGATGCCGGCGGCCACGACATTGCCCAGCACCTTCTCGGCGAGAAAGCTGGTCTTGTTCCACAGCGCGAACGGCACCAGCACGAACCCCGCGAGCGTGGTCAGCTTGAACTCGATCAGCGTGATGAAAAGCTGGATTGCCAAGACAAAGAAGCACAGCACCACGACCAGCCACGCGAGGAACATCACCACGATGGGATCGAGATTGGCGAACACCTCGGGAAAGCCCGCCATCTCGCCGATCTGCTCCAGAATCGGCGCCCCGGCGTCGATGCCGGTCTTGGCAAGCCGGCCCGGCTGCAAGAAGTTCTCCATCGTGATGGCCGAGCCGGTGGCGGTGATGCCCAATCCCGCGAACGAGCGGAACACGATGCTGGCCAGCCAGTTGAAGTTGTTGAGGATGTAGGCGAAGGCACCGACGTAGAGCACCTTGCGCAGCAGCTTGGCGATTACGTCATCGCCTTGGCCGGTGGCGTGGCTCATGGCCCAATACAGGCCGGCGATCGTCATGTCGATGACGATCAGCGTGGCCGTTAGGAACGCCACTTCGCCACGCAGCAGCCCGAAACCCGAGTCGATGTAGGTGGCGAAGGTGTTGAGAAACTGGTCGATGATGGTCACGTCATTCATGGCGCGTCCTCCGGGGCGGGCAATGCCGGCGCGGTGCCATCGGCCGGTTCCTCGAAGCTGGGCGGGATCGGCGGCAGGTCGGCCAGCGTCCGGTATTCATCCGGCCCGGCCTCGCCGGAAAAGAAGCGCCGCCGGAAGGCTTCGGCGGCGGCGCGGCAAGCGTCCTCGCCCGTGGCCTGCCGGTCGGTCGTGCATTGCGCGCGCAACGCCTTGAGCCGCCCAGGGTCGGCCGCCAGGGCATCGGCAAGGTTGCCGGTCGGCTGCTCGCCGCAAGCGGCCAGCAGCACCAGCACCGGAATAGACAGGGCGAGGACGCATTGCATGACGGCCTCCTGTCAGTCGCGGTAGAAGTTGACGGACTGCGGCGTGTACGGCGTGCCTTCCCCGAGGAAGCGCCGCCGCACTTCGCGGGCGCGCTCGGTGGCCGCCGCCTGCCGCGCCAGTTCCAGCGAGGCCGCCCGGTCTTGCGTGATCTGGAGCCGCTGCGACTGGATCGACTGCTTGGCCTGCAAGGCAAGCAACTGGTTCATGGCCTGCATCGCCTGCAACGCGCCTTCGGCCGACTGGCTCTTGCCCACGAGGTCGGCCAGCACGCTTTCGTCTTCACCCAGGTTCTGCGACACCTGCGCCTGCATCTGCATGGTGGTCTGCAAGCCGTTGAGCGTGTTCTTCCACCGCTCCTGGGCGTCGCGGTACATCTGGTCGCCGCTGGCGGTGGCGGCGTACTGCTCCGGGTACAGGCGTGCAAACTCCCGATCCAGATTCGTCACGTCGTAGGCCAAGCCTCGGGCCTGTGCGATCAGCCGCTCGGTGGTCGCCAGGTTGGCGCGCAACTGGCCGACCACGCTGGATGGAAGGCTGGCGAGGTTGCGCGCCTGATTCATCAGCATTTGCGCTTCGTTCTGGAGCTGGCGAATCTGGTTGTTGATCTGCTCCAGCGTGCGGATCGCGGTCATCGTGTTCTGCACGAGGTTGGTGGGGTCGATCACGACCCATTGCGCATGGGCGGTGGCGGTGCAAAGCATGGCCGCGATGGCAGCGGCGAGAAGGCGCTTCTTCATGACAGGTTCTCTTGTGGGTGGTCGGTGGTACGGAAGGAACCCGGCGCGAGGCCGGGGAACGAGGGCAGCAGGTCGGCCGCCCAATCGAGGCCGCGATGGCGCAGCCAGGCGCCCGCGAAACCGGGGGTGCCGGCGTCCAGCAGCACGCGGTCTATGTCACGCTGGTCTTGCGGCGTGGAAGCGCCCGCAAAGGCCAGCGTCGCCGGGCCCAGGTCGAGGTCGAACAGGCGGTTGCCGAGGCGGGATTGGTAGTAGTAGTCGCGCTTGGGCTGTGCGGTGGCGACGATTTCGATCTGCCGCGAGTTCAGGCCAAAGCCCTCGTAGATCGTGCGAATCTGCGGCTCGGTCGCCTGCGGGTTCGGCAGGAAGATGCGGCTTGCGCAGCTTTCGATGATCGCGGGCGCGATGCTCGAATCCTTGATGTCGGCAAGGCTCTGCGTGGCGAAGATCACCGACACGTTTTTCTTGCGCAGCGTCTTGAGCCACTGGCGGATGCGTGCCGCAAACACCGGATCATCGAGGAACAGCCATGCTTCATCGAGGATCAGCAGCGTGGGCGCACCGTCAAAGCGTTCGTCAAAGCGCGCAAAGAGGTAATGCAGCACGGCCATGACGGCGGCCTTGCTGTGCATCAGCTCCTCCATCTCGAAGCCCTGCACGTCGGCCATGCCCAGCCGGTCGTGGTCGGCGTCCAGCAACTTGCCGTGCGCGCCGCCCAGCACATAAGGCGCGAGCGCCTGGCGCAGCGCGTTGGACTGCAACAGCACTGACAGCCCGGTCATGGTGCGCTGCTCCACCGGCGCACCGGCGAGGCTGCCGAGTGCCGACCAGATGGCGGCCTTCTCGTCGGGGCCGACGGCTACGCCTTCGTGCAGCAAGCGGCCTTCGATCCATTCGGCGGCCCAGGTGCGGTAGCCCTCGTGGTCGATGCGGGCCAAAGGCTGGAAGGCGATTTCTCCATCCGTGCCCAGGTCGTAGTGCTCGCCGCCCAGCCCGAGGATCGTGGCGCGCATGGAACGCCCCATGTCGAAGGCGAAGATGCGCGAGCCGGGGTAGCGGCGGAACTGCATCGCCAGTGTGGCGAGCAAGACCGATTTGCCCATGCCGGTCGGGCCGGCGACCAGCGTGTGGCCCACGTCGCCGATGTGCGTCACCAGCCGGAACGGCGTCGCGCCATCGGTGCGGGTGACGATCAGCGGCGGGCCGTCGAGGTGGTCGTTCTTCTCCGGCCCGGCCCACACCGCCGACACCGGCATCATGTGGGCCAGGTTCAGCGTCGAGACGATGGGCTGGCGCACATTGGCGTAGGCGTTTCCGGGGAGCGAGGACAGCCACGCATCCACGGCATTGAGCGTTTCGGGGATGGTCACGAACCCGCGCCCCTGAATGACGCGCTCCACCATGCGCAGCTTCTCGTCGGCTGCGCCGGCGTCCTCGTCCATGACGGTGACGGTCGCCGTCAGGTAGCCGAAGGCGACTTGATCGCTGCCCAGCTCCTGCAAGGCGGCATCGGCATCGGCGGCCTTGTTGTTCGCATCGGTATCGACCAGCGGGCTTTCCTGCTGGAAGATCGTTTCGCGCAGCAGCGCGATGACGTTCTTGCGCTTGGCGAACCACTGGCGGCGCAGGCGTCCCAATTCCCGTTCCGCCTCGGATTTGTCGAGGCACAGAAAGCGCGTACTCCAGCGATACCCAAACCCCAGGCGGTTGAGATCGTCCAGAATCCCCGGCCAGGTCGAGGTCGGGAAACCGCGCACCGACACCACGCGCAGGTGCTGGTCGCCCAGCATGGGTGCCAGGCCGCCGACCAGTGGCGAGTCGGTCAGCAGCGCGTCGATGTGGAACGGCACTTCGGGCACGCCCACGCGATAGCGTCGCGTCGAGATGGTCGCGTGCAGGTACGTCAGCGTCTGGCTGTCGTCCAGCCAGGCGATTTCCGGCATGACGCCATCGAGCAGGTCAAAGATGCGATCCGTCTCCGCCACGAAGGCCGTCAGGCGCTCGCGCCAGTCCACGCCCTCGGTGGGACGGTTCTCGTACAGCATCCCCGCCGCGCGGGCGCGCGATTCCTCGGGCGGCAGGTACACCAACGTCAGGTGATAGCCGCTCTCGAAGTGGTTGCCTGATTCCTCGAACGCTGCACGGCGTTCTTCGTCCACCAGCCACGACAGCGCCTCGGGAAACTCGGAGTGCGGGTAGTCGGCGGCGGCGCGGCGCTCGGCCTCGATGAACAGCGCCCAGCCCGAACCCAGCCGGCGCAGCGCGTTGTTCAAACGCGCCGACGTGGCGATCAGCTCGCCTTGCGTGGCGCTGTCGAGGTCAGGCCCGCGAAACCGTGCCGTGCGCTGGAAACTGCCGTCCTTGTTCAAGACGACACCCGGCGCGACCAGCCCGGCCCAGGGCAGCCAGTCGGCAAGCAAGGCCGGGCGCTGGCGGTATTCGGCGAGGTTCAGCATGGCGGCGTCCCCTCACACGTCCAGCAACGGGCGGTGCTTGATGTGCCGGGCGAACACGGCCATGAACTGCGGATCGACGCGCGCACCCCACACCGCCAGCGAATGGCCGACGATCCAGAGCACCACGCCAGGAATCCACAGTTGCAGACCCAGCCCGACGGCGGCGGCCAGCGTGCCGTTGGCAATCGCCACGGTGCGCGGTGCGCCGCCCAGCAAGATCGGCTCGGTGAGCGAGCGGTGCAAAGGCACCTCGAACCCTGCCGCGAAGCTATCCGGGCCGCTCATACGACAGCCCCGCCGGAGAAGCTGAAGAACGACAGGAAGAACGAGGACGCAGCGAAGGCGATGCTCAAGCCGAACACGATCTGGATCAGCTTGCGGAAGCCGCCCGACGTGTCGCCGAACGCGAGCGCGAGGCCCGTGGCGATGATGATGATGACCGCGACGATGCGCGCCACCGGCCCCTGGATGGATTCGAGGATGGATTGCAGCGGGCCTTCCCACGGCATCGAGGAACCGGCGGCCTGCGCGGTTCCGGCAAGGAACAGCAGCAGCGCGGCCAGCATCAGCCCTTGCGCCGCAGGGCGGGCTAGGCTGTGCAGCCGTGCGAGGCGCAAAGCCGGATTTGCAGAAAAACGGAAAGCAGGAACGATCAGCTGCGTCATGGCAGTTCTCCAGGTTGGTCTGGGGACGGGGAAGTCGCCGCAGCGGGTGCGGCCTCGGGAAATAGCGGCAGTTCGGGAAACGGCGCGTCCATCGCGTCCGCCAGTTGGTAGCCCACACCGTCGAAGCCGACGACGCGGGCGATGCTCTCGATGCGGCGCTTGCGCCCGCGTCCGGCGATGTGGATCACCACGTTGACCGCCTCGGCGATCAGCGCACGGGGCGGATTCACCGCCACTTCGAGAATCAGTTGCTCCAGGCGCAGCAGCGCGCCGAGCGCGGAGCCGGCATGGATCGTGGCGATGCCGCCGGGGTGGCCCGTGCCCCACACCTTGATGAGATCCAGCGCCTCGGGGCCGCGCACCTCGCCGACCACGACGCGATCAGGGCGCAAGCGCATGGACGAGCGCACCAGCTCGGTCATCGACACCACGCCGGAGCGCGTGCGCAGCGGAACGTGGTCGCGGGCCGCGCATTGCAGCTCCACCGTGTCTTCGAGCACCAGCACGCGGTCGCCCGTGGCAGCTATCTCGGCCAGCAGCGCGTTCGCCAAGGTCGTCTTGCCGCTGCTGGTGGCCCCGGCGATCAGGACGTTCTGGCGCTCGCGTACGGCGCGCACCAGAAAGCCCGCCTGGGCGGCGGTCATCATTCCGTCCACGACGTACCGCTCTAGCGGGATCACGCCGATGGCGCGCTTGCGCAGCGCGAAGGCCGGCCCCGGCACGGCGGGCGGCAAGATGCCCTCAAAGCGTTCGCCCGTCTCGGGCAGCTCGGCGGACAGCAGCGGCTGGCCGCGATGCACCTCCGCGCCGACGTGAGCCGCGACCAGGCGGATGATTCGCTCACCATCGGCCTCGGGCAGCTCCACGCCCATCGGCGCGCGGCCCGACGACAAGCGATCCACCCAAAGGGTGCGGTCGGGGTTGAGCATGATTTCCACCACGTCGGGGTCTTCGAGCGCAGTGGCGATCAGCGGCCCCATTGCCGTGCGCAGCATCTGGATGCGCCGGTCGAGCGACGTGGCGCTCATGGATTGGGGAACGGCGCTCATGACGCACGCTCCCGAGCCTGTGCTGCTGCTGCCGCGTCCTCCATTCGCATCGGGTCGGGGTGCAGTTCCTCCACCACGTCGCGCACCAGGCTGCGCCCGCGCATCAGGTGGCGGCCAAGCTGCTCGGTGAACTGCTCGAAGCGTGCTTTGCCCTGCGCGCGGGCCGCGTCTTGGTGTGCTTCGGGAACCGGCGTGCTGACGGTCAGGTAGTAGCGGATGAAGAGCGCCAGTGTCTCGATGGCAATGTTCTGGTCGCGCTCCATGCGCTCGGCCTGGCGCGACAGCCGATCAAGGCGCTTGGCAATCGCCGCCTCGCGCTGGTCGGCGGCATCGGGCGACAGCCACGATGCGAGCGCCGCCGCGACAATGGACGACTTGGACACGCCTTTCTTGGCGGCCAGTTCATCGAGCCGCTGGGCGTGCTCGGGCTGGATAAAGAGGTTCAGGCGATAGTGGCTCACAGCTCGATTCCGTCGTTGAGGTCGAGGGAAGCCAGCCGGGCCGTGCGCTGCATGGCCGGATCAAGCTGGCGAGGAAGGGGAAGCGGCAGGTCGTCGTCGTCATCGAGCAGGCCGAGGTCGGCCGCAGGCGCGGCCAGCTCGGGGTCGTAGGCGACGGCATCAGTTAGTTCGGGCTGACGGCGTGGGCCGCCGTCGTCGGCCGAAGCGCCGAAGCCGTCGGCGGTATCGGCCGCAGGCGCGGCGGGCACGGCAGGGATTGCCAGGCCACTCCAGTCGTCGGGGCGCAACGGCGGCGCGTCGGCGTATTGGCCGTCCGCCAGCGCGGGCGGCGGCAGCACGCGCCGCTTGAAATTGGCATCGGCGTAGTAGCGCAGCTTCGTGGCCTTGATCGGCGCCACGCTGGACACCATCACCACCGCCTCGTCGGGCGGAAGCTGCATGACTTCGCCCGGCGTCAACAGCGGGCGAGCCGTTTCCTGCCGCGACACCATCAGGTGCCCCAGCCACGGCGCGAGCCGGTGGCCAGCATAGTTGCGCTGCGCGCGCAGCTCGGTCGCCGTGCCCAGCGTCTCGGAAATGCGTTTGGCGGTGCGTTCGTCGTTGGTGGCGAAGGTCACGCGCACATGGCAGTTGTCGAGGATGGAATGGTTCTGCCCATACGCCTTGTCGATCTGGTTCAGGCTTTGGGCGATGAGGAAGCTGCGGATGCCGTAGCCCGCCATGAAGGCCAAGGCCGTCTCGAAGAAGTCGAGCCGGCCCAGGGCCGGAAACTCGTCGAGCATCAGCAGCAGCTTGTGACGGCGCTCGATGCCATCGGAGCCGTCGAGCGATTCGGTGAGCCGCCGCCCGATCTGGTTGAGGATCAGGCGGATGAGCGGTTTCGTGCGCGAAATGTCCGAGGGCGGCACCACCAGGTACAGCGATACGGGGTGGGCGGCGGAAATCAGGTCGGCAATACGCCAGTCGCAGCGTGAAGTGACTTCGGCCACAGTGGGGTCGCGGTACAGGCCGAGGAACGACATGGCGGTGCTCAACACGCCGGAACGCTCGTTGTCCGACTTGTTGAGCACTTCGCGCGCAGCGGATGCCACCACCGGATGCGGGCCACCACCGTCCCCATTAACGAGGTGCGGCGTGGTCATCATCCGATGCAAGGTCAGCTCGAACGGGCTGGCCGGGTCGGAGAGGAAGTTGGCGACGCCGCGTAGCGTCTTCTCTTCTCCCGCATAGAGCACATGCAGGATGGCTCCGACCAGCAGCGCGTGCGAAGTCTTCTCCCAATGGTTGCGCTTCTCCAGCGCACCTTCGGGATCGACCAGAATGTCCGCAATGTTCTGCACGTCGCGCACTTCATGCGCGCCGCGCCGCACCTCAAGAAGCGGGTTGTAGGCGGCCGACTTCGCATCAGTCGGGTTGAACAAAAGGCAGTGGCTGAAACGGCTGCGCCAGCCGGCGGTTATCTGCCAGTTCTCGCCCTTGATGTCGTGGATGACGGCGGATGCCGGCCAGGACAGCAGCGTCGGCACCACCAGGCCGACACCTTTGCCGCTGCGCGTGGGCGCGAAGGTCAGGACGTGTTCCGGCCCCTCATGGCGCAGGTACTGGCGCTCGTGCTGGCCGAGGAACACGCCGGCTGGCTGCGTGAGGCCCGCCTTGCGAATGTCCTCCGCGTTCGCCCAGCGCGCCGAGCCATAGGTCGTGACCAGGCGCGATTGCCGCGAGCGCCAGATCGACATGCCGATAGCGACCGCCACCGCCAGCAGGCCGCTGCCGCCTGCGATAGCGCCGCCGGTATCGAACACGCGCGGCGCGTAGGCATCGAAGAAGAACCACCACTCAAACAGCTTCCACGGGTAGTAGATCGGTGTGCCAAGAAAATCGAACCAGGGCGAGCCAAGGCGTAGCTGATAGCCAAGGGCGGCTGCTGTCCATTGTGTGGCGCCCCACACTCCGGCGATCACGATACCGAATACCACGGCGATCTGACCGAACAGCACGTTCGTCCCTTGCATGACCTGGCCTCCGATTTATCCTGCGCTGATTCCTCATGGAAGAAGCGGCACAAGGGCGTGCCGCAAGCGTCAGGATCGGTGCCGGGTCAGTGCCGGTCAAAGACCGTTTAGAGCAGAAAGGTCGATGAAAATGAAAGAATGAATGCGATGGCGGGCCAAAGAAAAGCGCCGCAAGCGAGAGCGCATTGCGGCGTGTCGAACAGAAAATGAAGACGATGCGGCGAGCATCCAACGTTCAGAACTTGGGTGACTCCTTCGGCGGTGTGTAGGGTGTTTCGCCGTCGCCGTAAAACCGTTTGCGCGTGGCTTCGGCGACCCGGTTGCACAACACATCACCCAGCTTGGGGCGATCGGTCTTGCACTGCTGGCGCAGTTCCTTGAGCTGATCGGGGTTGGCAGCCAGCTCTTCCACTGTTGGGATATTCGATTCCGAGGCATTGCTCTTTTGAGGCGTCTCAGACTGACTGCAAGCGGTCAGAATGGCCGCCAACAAGAATGGGATGATCTTCTTCATGGCGTAGGTTCCTCCGGAGGATCAAGACTGCGGCCCGGCATGGGCCTGGGAGATTCCAGAGACTCGATGGCCTGTACGCGCTCGATGAATCGAGCCAGCACCTCCGATGGTTCGTCTATAGGATGCAGCAGGTAGGTGGTCAGTGGTGGTACACGCGATGCGAGTGGTCGGGCCACCACTCCCGGTTCTCGACTGGCAGTAATGTGTGCTGCACCCGCAAGCCCGAGCGCGAAGCCGGCCGATACGAGTGCCATCATCAGGTCGCAGGAGGCCACGCGCTCCGCAATTATCGGTTCCATGTCCGCCCGGCGCAGCACACGGTCAACATTCTTCGCATGGCTCTCGCAAACCTGCGGATCACACAAGACCAGCGGGTAACGCAGCAGTTCTTCCAAGGGGATGCGCTTGTAGGCCAGCAGAGGATGCCGCGCTGGCACTGCCACCATGAGCGTATCGCTCCAGACGGGTGTGGCGGCGATGCCGTCGCCCACTTCGTCCGATTGCGCGAATCCCACGTCATACAAATCGTCGTGCAGCCCTTTGATTTGCTGCGAAAGCGGCACCTCGGAAAAACGAATCTCGACTTCGGGTTCTTCCTGTCGGCACAGCGCGAGTACGGCAGGCAGCCGTGACGGCGTGATGCCATCCGATAAGGCCACACGCAACTGCCCATGAAAACCGTTGACTGCTGCTTTCACGCTGTCGCGTGCTTGTTGCAGGACAGCGAACACACGACGCACATGCTCCAAGAATAGCTTTCCAGCACGGGTCAGTCGGGTGCTGCGTGTGGTACGGGCAAACAGCACAACGCCCAATTCCTCTTCTAACTCCTTGATGGCTCGGGACAGGGGTGATTGCTCGATGTGCAGCTTCTCGGCTGCGCGGGCGAAATGGAGCTCTTCAGCAACGGCCAGAAAGCAACGCAGATGGCGGAGTTCCAAGGGCTGCCTCCTTTTTGTGATAACACCACCCGATCGCTTCGATCGCCAGGATGCTTCAGCCTTGCTCGCCATCGCTTGTGTTTTTCAACGGCAATTGAATACTGATACATCTTTTCCGGCATCAGAAAACAAATATTGACAAAAGAGCGCCTGCCCTGTTGCGCTGAACGGCGCTATGAGAGATCGCCCCGTGCTTTAGTTCGCCTGGGAAGAATCGGTTGTTTGCCGCTACCTATCCATACCGTCACCGTTATCCATCAGAATGCAATCTGCGCGCGACCACTGATGGCCTGATAGTTCGCGCCAACGTCGCCACCACTGTTCCGCTGTTTTACTCTGCCGTTGATGTAGTTGAACATGAAGCGGATGTTCTTGTTTACATACCAGTTCAAGCCGAGCGTGAGGTTCTCCTGCCGACCGCCAAGTACGTCCTTGTCATTGAGGTCGACCATGCTGTAGCGCGCGGCTATCTCCCATGCGCCCCAGCCGCCCGTCTTCCAGTCGAAGGGACGACTTGGTACGACCCCACCGTAGGAACCGGAACTGGTGTTGTAACTTCGCTTCTCGCCGGTGAGGATATAGCCGCCTTGAACGTAATAGCCATTGAAGTCGAGGCCGGGCCCATTGCCGGGAAGCCGCTCGACGTTGAAATCGAAATACTCGCCCTGGAAGTGGAAGCTACCAAGTGTTCCGGCCAGTTCCGCGCTCAAGACGCGCGCGGAGTCGATCGGAAGAGCGCCGGTACCCAAGATACGGTTGCCATCGATGCGCATCTCAATCCGGTCTCGGAGGTTCAGTGCCGAAGCACCCGTCGGTGCGTCGAACAGGTACTGCATGTCGCCGCCGATCAGGAGCGAGGCATCGTTGGTCAGAACCGGTAGGAACACCGCTCGTCCGGTCGCGGCGGTCTGCCTGGCATCGTGCGATGTCCTGCCGGAAGCCGGTCCCGTGAGGAAGGCGCCCCACCACCATTGTCGGCCGTTGGCGGTGATGCCGAAACCTGAACGCGTGGCTGCGCCGATGCCGGCGGCGACTTCCACGGGCGCGGCTCGCTCCATAAAGGTGATGTTGTTGTTGCTTGTCGCTCGGTCGAGCGTGTAGGGCACACTGAGAATACCGCTCCAGATCTTGAATGGTTTGAAGCCGCTATAGGTAAGATAGGCCTTGTCGAGTACCACGCCGGCGCCGCCGCCGGACCCACCGCCCTCGAAGACGACGCTGTACTCCCAGTCGTCTAAGAACGTACCGATGATGCCGAACTGCGCTCGGCGCGCGATCGCGCCGCCGACGAGGTCCTGCGGCGTCGTGGCTGCGGTGTTCGGCAGGTAGTTGTAGCCGCCGAAGTCGAGCTGCAGGCGGCTCGTGAGCGAGATGCAGTTTTGCGAGTCGGAACTGCAGATCGTCGGACGGTTGCTGGAGGACATCCGAATGGTGGTAGCCTCGACAGGAGGTGCCGTTTTGGCCGCAGCCCCTTGTTTGGCGGCCCTTACGTCTTCCTGCTCCCCCTTGGTAATGTCCATTTTTAGGGCCGCGACTTCCTTTTGCAGTTTACTGATCTCCGTCTGTAGTGCTTCCAGCTTGGAAGCGGCAGGATCCTGTGCGGCGGCGGGCGCGCCAGCGAGAATCGAAACGGCAGCAATCGCCATCGTGAGATGATTTCGCATCGTTCCGTGTAATTGCATCTTTGCCCTATGCGAGGACTGATCTGGTTTCGGTGGGGCGCGTACGTTGCCTTGTGATAACCGCTGCTACGCTAGCAACGACAAAAACAGTTCAGTTCAGATCCAAGTCGTTTCGCTTGATGCGCCTGCTCATGGCGATCCTGCTCGTACTGAATCGCTTAGCACTGAAAAAAACTTAGTCTTTCAATGGTTTAGGAATGGCCCGACCTTTGTCCTTTTCAGACACAATGAATTCGAGAAAGCGGAGCTTTTCGGTCGCGCTGGGATTCCAATGCGCATGAGTCGTACCGGCCGGAACGAGCAGACTGTCTCCCGCGCGCAAGGTGACCGGTGATTCGCCTTCCTCCTGCCAGATTCCGGTGCCGGAGAGGATGTGGAAGGTGACCGCGGCCGGATGAAAGTGCCGTGGATTGATTCCACCTGGCTCATATTCGACGTGATAGACGGCGACTTCCTGGTTCGCCGTATCGGGCACAGCCGTCTTCAGCAAAGGCACATGCGGGATGAATCCTCGTTTTTCTTGGGCGTGGAGAAGAGAGGCTGGACGTAGAGAATGCATATAACTTCCGCTGTAAAAATGCCGATGCTTATAGGGAGAATCTTTGATAACGCCTTGCGCCCCGACGCTGCGAGATGCCTGACCACCGCTATGTCAGGGCCGGGTGCACATATAGAGATCAGCCCATTAAAAACAGAGGCTGGATCCATGATTCCGATCTTAGGTTTCTTGCTCATAGCGTTCGACGATAGAGGGCATATTAACGTGCTGATGCTTGACTCCAAAATGCTTTTAACTTAGTGTGCAACCAACAAAAAGTTGGGGTCCATATGGTGCGGAAATTGCCTTCATTGAACGGACTGCGCGCGTTCGAAGCGGCCGGCCGGCATGGCAGTTTCACCGCTGCGGCGCGAGAGCTGAACGTCACACAAACTGCAGTGAGCCGCTTGGTTCGCCTGCTGGAGGACCGTCTCGGCTTTGCGCTGTTCCGACGGCATGCGAGCGCGCTCGAGTTGACCGCTCAAGGACAAGCGCTGCTGCTCGGTCTCACCGATGCTTTCAATTCAATCGGCCGCCTCACCGAAAGCGTCGCAGCGATGCGCGCCGGCCCTGTGCTTACGGTGGGAGTGGGACCGACCCTCGCGGTCGCTTGGCTGATCCCGAGGCTGGCCAACTTCTATCGCAGCCACCCCGACATCGAGGTGCGCGTGGCGACCGGAGGCGCGACCCGCGCGGTGCGTGACGACTGGACCTGCACCATCCGGCGCGATACCAACGCGCTGCCGGGCCATACCGCAGAGCATCTGTTCCCCAGCGCGGTCGTGCCAGTCTGCACGCCGGAACTCGCATCCAAGCTGCGCTCACCCGATGACTTGCGCAACGCAACTTTGATTGTCGCGTCCAACATGCCCAACGAATGGCCGCACTGGTCCGCGGCGGCACGCCTACGCTCTCCGCTCTGTCCCGCCGGGGAGGTGTCATTCGAGAGCAATGCCATGGCGATGCAGGCGGCGCTGGATGGCGTCGGAGTCGCCATCGCTCAATTCCCTTATGTCAGCGATGCCCTGACTGCGGGCCGCTTGGTCGCACCATTTCCGATCGTCGCGCCCACAGGGGAGGACTGGCTTCTGGAATACCGGCCTGTTCATCGGGAAGATCCAGCACTTCTGGCTTTCCGCGAATGGCTGCATCAGGAAGCTGATTGCGAACGTCAAGTCGAATCCGAGTTGGTGAAGCCAGGGTCAATGGCAGCAGCGGGATCGCGTGCTAGCGCGCGTAGGCATCCGCGGCGAAATCGTTGATGAGATGGAAGAACTGATGAAATTCACGCTTTTGACCCGTGATGTGCTCGATGCGCTGCGTTCGCAGGATGCTGACGCAAAGAAGCGCTGATGGCGCCTGCTCGCCCTTTGCGACAGCGCGCGTCAGGTCTTATGGTGTTCAGCAGGACGCGGGGGATGCGAAAGACGTTGGCGTCGGATTTTCAAGCGCCGTCACAAGCCAAGATGCACGCTAGCCTAGCCAATGGATGGCCCCCGTTGCCGCCCGACCTCCCAAGAAACCCAGCTGCCGCGTACCGTCGCAGCAAGCTGCTGCCCCAGCCGCTGCTCGATCACCGGCTTCCACGGCAGAAGCGAGAAGCCCATGCCGTCGTCCAGCATCGCGTAGCGCCCACTGGCGAGCATGACGCTGCGGCGATAGATGCCAGCCACGCGCTGCCGGTCGGCCACGGGCCGATGCTCCAGGCCGGTATCGGCGGCAATGTCCTTCGCGGCCTGTGCCAGTTCCCGATTGCGCAGCGTGCCCAGCAGGTTGCGCGCCAGGATCACGCGCTGCCCGCGCCTCTCGGCCAACCCTTGTTCGGCCAGGAAGTCGGCGCGCTGCTGCATCGCCTGCTTGGCCTCGCCACCAAAGCCTAGGTCGCCAAGCCCCGAGCCACCGCCGATCAACTGCTGGTCGAGCCAGGTGGCACCGATGACGTGCGCCTGCCGTTCGATGGGTAGATGCGATTTCAGCTCCACCGCCACGCCGCCCAGGCGCTGCGCGTCGTAGCGGCGGCCCTGCTCGGGCAGGTCGCCCGGCACCTTCCACAGCCCTTCGGCCAAGCGCTCCACGATGCCGCCCCGCCGCAGGGCTTCCAGCCGGCGGACGTGGGCCGCCACGCCTTCTTGCGGATCGCGGCCCGGCATGACCTGGCCCTGTGCCACGGCCAGGTGATGGTCGGTGCGGTACAGGCCATCGCTCGCCAGCGCGGCGATGTTCCTGTCGGCCACGCGCACGTCGGCCGATCCCTTCACCTCCACCACGGCGCCGGTCGGATAGTTCGCCAGCTCGTCACGGGCGTTAAGCGCGACGTAGTGGGCCTTGCCGTCCACGCCGTCGATGACCAGATAGCCCCGGTCGTGCAGCTCGTCGGCCAGCCCCTTCGCGGTCACGCGCCCGAGGACGGTTCGGCCATCGTCTCCCGGCTCGAACACCGCCAGCTCGCGCGGCTCGCCGCGCATAGCCCGCTGCATGGTGCGGATGATGTCGCCACGCTCGCCCAGGGCGCGCAAGGTCTTCTCCGCATCGGCATGGACGGCCCAGGTGCCGGGCTGCGTGCCGTCGGCCAGGCCCAGGCGCTGCAAGCGTTGCAAACGGCCGATCAGCAGCAGGCGCTGGCGCTGCAATCTCGGTTCGTTGAGCCGTTCGACATGCACCAGGCCATCGTCGCCGGCCTCGCGCTTCAAGGTGCGATCCAGGCTCGTCCACCGCTCTTGCTCCACCTCGCGCTGCAAGGTCTGCTGGATCTCCAGCTCTGTACGCGGCCCCAGCCATTCGGTCGCCAGTTCGGCGGCGCGATGGCGGAAGCCGTCGGCGATGTAGTCACCCGCGATGATGAGGTCTTTGCCCGTGTCGTCGCACCCGCGCACGACGATGTGCGTGTGCGGATTGTCCGTGTTCCAGTGGTTGACGGCCACCCAATCGAGGCCCGTGCCCAGGTCGGCCTCCATGCGGCCCATGAGGTGCCGCGTGTAGGTGCGCAGGTCTTCCAGCTCCGCGCCATCCTCAGGCGAGAGGATGAACCGGAAATGGTGCCGGTCGTCGGCGCAGCGTTCCTTGAAGGCGTCGAGGTCGGCGGTGTCGGTCTGCGACCCGTAGGCTTGGCCCGGCTCGCCGTCGCGGCCCACGCCGTCGCGCTCGATGTAGCGCAGGTGCTTGGCGAGCGATTGCGGGCTGGCCCGCTGGTGATTGACCAGCAAGGTCTTGATGGTCACGCGCCGCGACATGGGCGTCAGCTTCGCGCCCGCGAAGCGCGCCGCCGTATGGCCGCGCCCCAGGCGCGAGCCAGGCCGCTGGCCAGTGCCACGCGCCGATACCGGACGGCGCACCGCGGACTTGCCGCTGCTGGCCTTGCCCGCCTGCTTGAGCACCTTGGAAACGAAGCTCTGCCCTTGGCCCTTGCCCCGGTTCTTCGGGGCGCTGGGACGCACGCGGAAATCGTCGTCGCGGCGGTCGCTCATGGATGCGCTCCCTGAAAGCTGGAGCGTGCCCCGGCGTGCGAAGCACGCGGGCCGCCCTGTCTTGGCGCGGGCTTCGCGCCACACGCGGCACGGCGGCGAAGCCGCGCCGTGCTGCGCCAGCCCCACGTGCAGACTGGCGTTCGACGCGGCTTGGTGCCGCGTCCTTTTGTCTTGCCTTCCGCCTTTGCCCCTCGCTGGCGCTCCGGGCAGCGGCGGCCCGGCGGCGCTGCTGCGCGAGCAGCCAGCGCGCCGGCGAACGCGGCGACGGCCATAGGCCGGGCGCGTTCGAGGCAAGACGCCTGCACATGGGAAGGCAGCGCGAAGTGCGGCGCCCGATACGAAGGATCGGCGCTTGCACTGCACGCGCGACGACATGCGGAAAGCCACGGGATCGGCACGCCCGATGGCACGACAAGATGCACGGCAACGTGCAGCGAGTCGGCGGCCATCATGGGCGGGCCTCCAGCCAGACCGGGCGCGCGACGCCGATCACGGCGGACGTGCTGACCGGCCCGAAATACCGGCTGTCGAACGACGCCGGATTGGTCGAACTGAGCAGGAACAGTTCACCAGGCCGAAGCTGCCGGCACTGCGGCCAGGATGGCAGCGGACGGCCCAGCCGGTCGGCGGGCCGAACGGTAGCCACCGGCACGCCGTCGATCCACACCAGCGCATCGAAAACGCAAACCTGCTGTGGCGCGACCGCACCCACGCGCTTGAGCAGCGGCACGTGCGCAGGCAGGTAGCCGCGCTGCGCGGCCAGCGCGGCGGCGTCTGGCGGCAGCGTGGTCAGGACGATGCTGTCCACGGACAACGGACGTGGCGGCGAGCCGGGCTGATGGTGCAGCGGATCGACGCGATACCAGCCGACGGCCACGCTGTCGGACGGGTTGTAGATCAGGCGCGGCAGCGGATGCACGAAGGACGCCCAGGCCAGCGCAGCGAGGCCGCAGGCGGTGAGGCCCGCGAGCACGATGCGAGCGCGCAAGCGTGAGCGAGCGTGCGAGCGAGGACGCGACGCAGTGCCAGGGGTAGAAACGGCGGTCATGGCAGCGCCCTCCCGGTCAGCCAGGCGGCGTGCCGCTCGGCGGTGTAGTCGGGCAGCGGCAGGCGCGCGGCGAGCCGGTTGGCGAGCGTGCGCCAGTACGCGGGCGAGACGGCGACAGGCGCAATGCCCAGCGCCTCGATGGCGTCGATGCGCTCCAGCACGGCGCGCACTTGCCCGTCGCCTTCGGCGTGCAGCAGCAGGCGCGCGCCCGGCTGCACGCCGGGGATGCGCTGCGCCGCATCCAGCGGTGTGCAGGCTTGCATCACCATGAGCTGCCAGCGCACGGTGCCGAAGTCGTTGGCCTGCCAGCGCACGCGGCAGAACACCGCGCCCGGCAGGAACACCGCGCTGCGCCGCCAGCGGTCGAGCTGGTGCGTGCGCGCGGGTTCGCCGAAGCGCAGGTAGAGCTTGAAACGGGCCTCGATGTAGGCCAGCGCCACGCGCGTCAGCGGCGCGCTGGCCGGCTGGCCGGTAGGCGCAGCCAGTGCAGCCGTGGCCGCGACGGCGGCAGGCGAAGCGGATGCGGTCATGGTGTGTTCTCCCTGCGGTTCTCGGGAAACTCCCGCTCCAGCAGGCCGCGCAGCAGGTCGGCCACGGTCACGCCTTGCGTGAAGGCCGAGACCTTGATGCGCGCTCGCATGGCGGGCGTGATGTCGAGCGTGAGGCGAGCCGTGTAGAGGTCGCCCTTGCCCAGCGCATCGGCGTCGCCCTGGCGAATCCACGCCTCGGCGTGCGGATTCGCGGGCGGACGTGCGCCGATGCCGACGCGCTTTGCCGCGCGTTTGCTGTTTGGTGGTGGCTTCGCTGTCATGTCGTCCACCGCAGCAGTTCGTCCACGAGCGCGGTGATTTCCCGCGCGGCGGCGCTGTCCGGTGCCGTCTCGCGTGCAAGCCGACCAGCGGCCACGCTGTCGGCGAACACGATGCGCTGATGCACTTCCGCGCGCAGCGCAGGAAGTGGCTGGTCGGCAAGCGCCTGGCGCGCTTCGCGCCCGATCACCGTGGTGCTGACGCGCCGGTTGATGACGAAGGCCGCGCGCAGCGCAGGCCGAAAGACTTGCGCCTCGCGGATCAGCGCCACCATCTCGGCGCTGGCCCACAGGTCGTAGGGGCTGGGCTGCACCGGGATCAGCACGCGCTCGGCCGCCAGCAGCGCGGAGCGCGCCAAGGCGGCGATGCGCGGCGGGCCGTCGATGACGACGTGATCGGCACGGCGTGCCAGCTCCGGGGCTTCCTGATGCAGCGTTTCGCGTGCGAGGCCCACGGCGCTGAAAAGCCGTGGCAAGCCTTGCTGGCTTCTGCGTTGCGTCCAGTCCAGCGATGAACCCTGCGGGTCGGCGTCCAGCAGCACGACGTGCTGGCCGCGCATAGCCAGCTCGCCGGCGATGTGGGTGGCGAGCGTGGTCTTGCCCACGCCGCCTTTCTGGTTGAGTAGTGCGACGATCATGGCCTGGCCCTCCGTGTTGGAAAGCCGGGCTGTTGCTGCTGCGTTGGTGGCCGCGTGGCGGTTGTCCACCGCAGCGGCGTTTCCCTACTAAAAGTTAGAGAAATTAAGTTAGGGAAGTTAGAGGGTGCGAAAACCCAGTGCTGGCGCGGGTTTGCGGCCGATTGGCACGCCTGATAGCACGATAGTCCCACGCCTGATAGCACGATACCCGGCACGCCTGATAGCACGACACTATTCACAGGTTTTCCCAGAGTTATCCCCGTGCCGTATGCGGCACGGGCCGGAAGGTCAGCAGTTCCATGCCGGTGTCCGGCATCCGCTCGATGCCCAGGACGTAGCCGGGCAGTGACTGCCGCGCGACCAGCGCGCGCAGGTCGCAGGCGAAGTCGTAGGGCTTGGCGGTGCTGCCGGATTTCTGGTGCAGGTAGCGGAAGTCGAACTGCCAGCCGTATTCCTGCTTGCCGCCGTGCTTGCGCACCAGCCGATACAGCCACCGCTCGATGCCGCCGGTCAGCCGGAAATATGCTGGGTCGATGGTCAGCACCAGGGCCGCATCCAGCACGCCCGTATAGAACCAGTCCGGCAGGATCAGCTCGATGCCCAGCGGCGTGCCGCTGGCATCGGCCAGCTCCTTCCATTCGTTGATCCACGAGAAGCGGTGCAGGCGCCGCCCGGTTGTCTCGCGGATGGACGTGGCCACCGTTGTCGATTGCAGGCGATCCAAGGCCGCTTTGAGGCGCTGGTAGTCGCGCAGCGACTTGCCGCGTCCGATGAAGCGCAGGATCTCGTAGGGCGTCGCGCGGATCAGCCGCGACGTGGGCAGGCCGGCGTCCTTCGCCTCCACGATCTGCGAGGCCGCCCAAATCAGCACGTCGGCATCCCAAATCGTGGCGATGCCGTGCTCCTGCGTGCCTTCCACGCGGATCGTGATGTTGCCCGCCCGAAAGTCGATGGGCTTGATCCGCTTGGACTTGGCAAGCGAGAAGAACGGATAGGCCATCAAGTCCTGGCTGTCGCGCGGTGCCATATCGCCCGGCAAGGCGCGGAACAGGTCGAGCTGTTCGCGCTCTTGCATCGGCCGCTGCCGCACGGGCAGCGCGGGGCTGGACATGGCGATGGCCTGACGCGCGCCAGCGATCAGCGCGCACGGCTGTCCGCCGAGTGGTGCTCGGCGTACTCGGGATCGGAAGTTGTCTCGAAACTGCGGTCAGCCGCCCAGGCATCGAGGTCAGCCACGGCGTACATGACGCGCCGGCCGAACTTGCGAAAGCGCGGGCCGCCGCCGATCACGCGCTGCTTTTCCAGCGTGCGCGGCGACAGGCGCAGGTACTCGGCGGCTTCGTCGTTGGTGAGGTAACGCTGCGGCTGCGCGGCAGCGGTCGAGACAGTGGCGGCAGGCCGCAAGGGAGCTGGTCGCATGGGATGAACCTCCATCAAGCCCGGCCACACCACGCGGCCGGATGGAGGCACTTTCGAGAAAGCGAGGCTTCTTGCTAAGGGACGAATTGCAGGGGCTGCAAAACGTCCCCCTACTGCGGCGAAGGCGGTGAAAGCTGTGCCAGGCGGCGATAGCCGCCGCGCATCAGCGCATCGCCACGGCGCACCAGCCGGCGCACGCGAGCGCGCAAGGCACCGTCCTTGTGCCAGTCGGCCGCGACGGCATCCGCGCCGAACAGCCCTTCGGCAACTTCGCGCAAGGACGCGCCCGCCAGGGTCGCGTCGAGCGCCTGCAAGGTGTGCAGCTCCAGCAGTGCAGCAGGCGTGGGCCGGGAACGGGCCGCCGCCGCAGGCGCGGCAACCGTGGCGGCGGCCAGGGCGTCGAGTTCAGCCGCGAGCGTGCGATAGCGCGCGCAAGGCGTGGCGCAAGCACGAGTGGCGTAGAGGTAGGCCACGCCGTCCTCCAGGCCCGGCGCGAGCGCGAGCCGCAGGCAGCAGCCGGGCCAACGCGACACCAGCACCAGGCGCTTGCCGTCGTGGATCAGTTGCTTGCAGCCGGGAACGCGCCAGAACTCGAAGGTGCAAGCATCGGGCGGCGGGTCTGCGTCGGGGTAGAGCTGCACCACGGCATCGTGGTCAGGGAACCAGGCCGGATGCGCGTCGCGTGCATCCAGGGCCGGGTCTTCTAGTAGGCGCAGGCTCCAAGCCTGCGCCGCATCCGGTCGGCGGCGACGGCGCAGCCAGTCGCGGCGGTAGTCGGGATTCCTGCGCAGGTATTCCCAGGCCAGCGCGGGGCCATCCAGATGCAGGACGTAGAGATAGGCGGCTGTCGGATACCAGTGGTCGGCGCTGCGATCAGTCATGGCGAAAGCTCCCTGTGTTTGGGATGCGTCGCCACGATTTCCGCGAGGCGGGAGCTATCGAAATGCCATCAGGTCATCATCAAAAGCGGTTAAGCTGTAACTGTCGGTGTCAAGACCGTTTGGCTCCGGCGTGTTGGGGAAATCGTCTGAATGCGACGGCTGCGCCACCCGGAAATGGTGCGCGGCACCGGATACCGTGCCGCAGCCCGCGCCAAAGATCAGGACTGTTTGCGTCAGACTGGCATCGCTTCAGCGCATCAATGCCGATTCAGACCTACCCGGTCTTGACCAAGACTGAAATAGTCACAGTGCGCCCCGGCTGGTCGGGCCGCGCTGGCGTTCATCAGTCCGTGATCGCGTCGTTCTCCTGCGCCAACCGGACGTACTCCGACAGCGGGCGCACCGCCTGGAAATACCGATCCCGCTGTACCGGCAGCTTGCGCGGCCCGACGATGCCAGCCAAGTCGGACAGCCTGACCGTTCCCAGCGAGGGCATGCCGATGCCGAGGTCGATCAGGCCATAGGCCGTATTGCCATCCGCAGGGTCGAGCGACACCAGCAGCCAGGTCACATGCGCGTCGGGGGTGAACAGGCGCACCACCGGCAGCGGGTCGAGGCGCTGGCCAGCGGCGAGCGCCGCGCCGTAGGCCAGCAGCCGGGCGCGTTCATCAGTGGTGACAAGCGGCAAGGTCATGGGCAGAACTCCCACGGAACCGTGCATGCGTGTGGAAACACGGATGCACAAGCCATCGCATCCGTAGAAGAACGGAAGCGCAGAAGCGCAATTGCAGGAAGCCGGAAAGACACGGATGCGATTCCCCGGTTCTGTGGAAATCCGTAAATGCGGATTTCCGTAAAAGCACGGAACAGCGATTTTTCGTCACTGAGTTAAAGATAACGTGGTTTTAATTGTCCTGCGATTTGACGCTTCTGTCCATGCAGAAGCGATCCGTCCAACCTGGCCGCCCGGCCGGTGCCACCACCTTCGATGCCGAACTGGCGCAAGCCTTCGGCGCGGCGGTGCGCGGGCTACGGACGGAGCGCGGCATCGCGCAGGAATCGCTGGCGCACCTGGCCGGCATCGAGCGTTCGCACATGGGCAAGGTCGAGCGCGGCGAACACATGCCCACGCTGGCGCTTATCTTCAAGATCGCCGGCGCGCTCGAATGCAGCACGGCGGTGCTGATGAGCGAGGCTGAAAGCCAGCTCGCAGCAGCGGCCCAGCCGTAGGCGCTGGCCGGGCCGATCCGGCGAAGCCCGGTTCGGCGGTGTTCAAGGGGTGCCAAGCATCGCGCGGCGGGGATAGCCCGCAGGGCTTTCCCCTGGAGGCAAGCGGAGCGCGCAGCGCCGCAGGCGCGAAGGCGTGAGGGATTGAAGCCGAATGGCCGTGACGACAAAGACGGCACGGGGCGAAGCCCGAAAGCCCGGCGGCGCATCGCGCCGACACGCCATGCCTTGACCGATGGCATGGACGCAGCTTCCGCGCATGGAAACGCACCTGCTATGGGCTACTGCCTGCCGCTGCCAGGTTTTGCGCGAAGAAACAGCACAGCGCCCCGCCGTGTGGCGGGGCGCTGCGGGCGGCGGTCACGCCGCCTGGGGCTTGCTGCGCGACCAGATCAGGTCGTGCGTGCCGTCCTCGCCTTCGATCAGGCGGGCATACACCGGAGCCGGGAATGAAGGATCGTCGAGGGTCACGGACAGGTAATCCCGCCCGGCCTCGCTGGTCTTCTTCCACGCCGCGCCGATGTCGTGGCCAGTCGCCTGGACGCGGAAGTCCGGGGCTTTCTCGCTGTCCCCCTTGTCGTTGGGAACCAGCTTGACCTTGACGTTGAGGGTCAGAGTGCGAAGCGTGCCGGTGAAGCCGTCTTTGTCTGCGGTGAAGGTGCCGATGGTGGCCATGATGTTTCTCCTTTCGGTGGAACAAGGTTCGCGCCCATCGCGTCCTTGTTGTGATCCGGCCGGCGGGGGACGGGCTGGCTGCACCGCTTGCGGTCGTAACGCAGAGGAGAACCGGGAGGCGAAAAGAATTTGTCCCGCGAGGAATGCGCGCAGCGCAGGGGAAATTGTTTTCGCCGGACGGTTGCGGCCATGAAGCCCGAGGCGCAGCCGCGCCACCGCCAGGATTCACAACGAGACAAGGACGCCTTGGGCCGAACCGCTCCGAAAGGAGATGGGGTCGGCTCGGCATCCCCGCATGAAGGCTGCTCCGGCTCGCCCGCTGACGCGGGCCAGGTCACCCCCCCGACGACACGCGAGAACGCCCCTGCCGCACCTTGCGGTGCCGGTCTTGAGGCGTGGTGTGGAAGCTCCATAGCGATGCCGGGCGGGTTGTCCGTGAACCGTCCTTCGTGACGTGACAGGCAGGAACCGCCAGCGTTGAGGACGGCACGCATTTGCACAACCTGCCGCAGCAAGCGCCAGCGTGATCGCCAGCGCGCCGTGGTGGGGCACGGGCACCACTGAGTCCAACTCAATTGGAGTCGTGCACCACCTTGGTGTAAAGTGGTGCACTATCTGATTCGACAGCGTGCTTAGGCCATGCCCGCAAAAGAAATTGCTACCTTAAAGTCCAAGCGTGATTCGGCTCCGAGGGCGTCCGTGACCTTTCCTCCCGAGCTGTACGAAATGCTCGAAGCCATCGCCCGGAGCAAGAAGGTTTCTGTTGCTTGGGTCGTGCGCGATGCTACGGAGCGGTATGTGGCGGAGCAGTGGCCGCTATTGGGGAGGCCGCAGTGAGTTCCGTGCCCCTTGCCCCGCGAAGTGCCAGAGGACTTGCCGCCCGGCAGTCGTCCCTGCCGGGACTTTGCCCGGTCGCGCAGGCCGTGGAAATCCTTGCCACCGATGCGGGGATTGAAGCGCGCGGGGCGATCTTCACGCGCCGCGAAATCGTCGAGTTCCTTCTCGATCTCTGCGGGTATCAGGCCCACCGTCCGCTGCACAAACTCAAGCTGCTTGAGCCATCGTTCGGCGGCGGGGACTTTCTGCTGCCGGCTATCGATCGGCTTCTGGCGGCGTGGAAGACATTGGACGATCCGCGTGTGCCCGTAAAGGCTCTGGCTGGATGCATTCGTGCGGTCGAACTTCATCGGGAGACCTTCACGCAAACGCGCAGCCAAGTCATCGACCTGTTGTCTCGCAACGGCCTGACGGCTTCGCAATCCATCGTATTGGCTGATACGTGGCTGGTTAATGACGATTTCCTGTTGACCGACCTTCCCGACCCGTTCGATGTCGTGATCGGCAATCCTCCCTACGTTCGGCAGGAACGGGTTCCCGATGTCCTGCTGACGGAATACCGCTCGCGCTACACGACGATCTATGACCGTGCCGATCTCTATATTCCGTTCATCGAGCGATCGTTGCGCTGCCTGACCAATGGTGGCGTTCTCGGGTTCATCTGCGCGGATCGCTGGATGAAGAACCGCTATGGCGGGCCGCTCAGAAACCTCGTCTCCGAGCAGTTCCATTTGAAAGTCTATGTCGATATGGTCGATACGCCGGCCTTTCATTCGGAGGTGATCGCCTATCCGGCCATCACCGTCATCTCGCGGGAGCGCGGCAAAAGTACGCGGATCGCTCACCGCCCGCCCGTGGAGACCAAGGCGTTGGGCGCGCTCGCCCTGGAGCTGACCTCATCGCGCCGCCCTCCAAAGGACAGCGCTGTGCAGGTGATTGACGGCGTGGCGAGCGGCACGGAGCCGTGGATTCTCGATTCTTCCGATCAGATGGAAGTCATCCGGCGTCTTGAGACGGCCTTTCCACTTCTCGAGGAAACGGGTTGCAAAGTCGGGATCGGCGTTGCGACCGGAGCGGATAAAGCCTTTATCGGGTCGATGGACGAACTCAACGTGGAAGAGGACCGCAAGCTTCCGCTGGCGATGACCAAGGACATTGCAGACGGCACCGTGAAGTGGCGCGGCCTGGGCGTCATCAACCCGTTCGCCGACGACGGCAAGCTTGTCGATCTTGCACGCTATCCGATGCTCAAACGCTATCTGGAAGCGCGGAAGGACCAAATCGCCGGACGGCATTGCGCGCAGAAGGTGCCTACCAATTGGTATCGCACCATCGACCGCATCACGCCATCCATTGCCGGAACGCCGAAGCTCCTGATCCCCGACATCAAAGGCCAGGCCCATATCGTTTTCGAGGAGGGCAAGCTCTACCCTCATCACAATCTCTACTACATCACGGCGAGCCAGTGGGACTTAAAGGCGCTGCAAGCCGTCCTCCTGTCGTCCGTGACCCGGCTGTTCATCGCAACCTACTCAACAAAAATGCACGGCGGTTTTCTACGCTTTCAGGCGCAGTATCTGCGTCGCCTCCGCCTGCCGCGCTGGAATGATGTTCCGCAGGCCATCAAGACCGCGCTCATCAACGCGGCCGAAGCGCGCGACCTCGCGGCCTGCAATGCCGCGACATTTCAACTCTACGGATTGAGCCGCCACGAAAAGGCGGCGCTCGGCGGAAACGGGGACTGAGACATGGCGCTTGATCTTGCGGACTATGAAACGAAAGCGCGGGATGCCGTCATGGCGTTCTGGGGGAATCGAGAGAAGGCGCGGCAGAAGCAGGTCGAGGCCGGAGTCGTCGATCAGGGCGAACGCGCCAGCGTCACCGGTGGCAAGAACATGGACGGGTTCGTCGCGCTGGTGAAAGACATCGTGCGCGCCAACGGCCTTGCACATGCACAGCTCCACTTGGAGCGCCGCGTCCTCACGCTGCCCGGATATTTCCGGCCGACGAAGCTCTGGGATTTGCTCGTCATGAACCAAGGCCGCCTCGTCGCGGCCTTCGAGTTCAAGAGTCAAGTCGGGCCATCCTTCGGCAACAACTTCAACAATCGCACCGAAGAAGCCATCGGCACGGCACATGATTTGTGGACTGCTTTCCGCGAAGGCGCGTTCGGCGAACAGACCAAACCCTTTATCGGCTGGCTGATGCTGCTGGAGGATTGCGCGAAATCTGCCACGCCGGTCAGGGACACGTCGCCGCACTTCCCGGTCTTCCCGGATTTCAGGGATGCCTCCTACGCTCAGCGCTACAACGTTCTTTGCCGAAAACTCATGCAAGAACAGCTTTACACGGCGGCGTGCATCCTGACTTCACCTCGCACCGCCGTAACGACGGGCGACTATGCGGGGCTTTCAGAAATGACGGGACTGCGAACCTTCGTAACAGAGTTCGCTGGACACGTTGCGGCCGAAGCGTCGCGGACCTAAGAGGGATGCGCCTTGCCTATCGTCCTGAACGCTTTCCCTCTCAAAATTCCCGAACTGGAGCTTGAAGCCCGTCAAGTCCCCTATGACACGGAGACGCTGGAGGGTTTTCGCGCGACGCACGGATCGACCCACTCGTTCCGCCGGCAGGGCGACACTATCCTGATCTTCTCAGGAGACGGCACCTTCCCCGTGTCCGGCACCCCGCAGGTCATCGCGCTCAAGGACAATTCTGGCATCTTCTGTTCGCTGGTGAAGGACGGGTTGACGCGGCACTTTGCGGGACTGGGCCGCGCTCCCTCCGGCTTCAACCCTATCGAGTTGGTGAGCACCAGGCCGGAAGATAATCTTCTCATTCCGATCCTGGGCGACGATTACCCCTTCAAAGTCTGTGTCAAATACTCCATCAACACCCGCACCGTTCTGGGCCATCCGTGCCTTGTCATTGACTGCACAACGCGCCGGGTAGTTAAGGAGAGCGGCCTGTTCTTCCTCAATGCCGGGTTCGATCTCATAGGCCGCTACGTCGTCACGCAGCAGGAGGATGGATACAGGAAACTTCTGGGTTCTGTGAACGCCCGCAAGGGCGAAACGCTCTTCGTTACACGGCCCGACGGCCAGATCGTTCAGACCGATGCGAAAGACGTTTATTTGGAAGCCAGCCGAGAGAACTTCGATGCCTACATTCTGCACACGCACGGCGCAAAGAAAGATGCCCTCGTAGAGGGTATCCGGCAATCCGTCTCCATCTTCAATGGCGGTGAGAACAAGAAAGCGCGCATCGATGCACTCAAGAAGTACATCCAGGCGAAGAGCGTCACGCTGATCGACGGCACGCGCATCGAGATCAAAGATTCGCCGGACATCCAGAAGGATTGCGGGCAAATGCAAAAGCCGGTGTTCGTCTTCAACGACAACGGTGAAGCGGATTGGGCGGAAAAGGGGCTGACGCAGAGCGGTCCCTATACCAAGCGGACCTTCGATAGAAACGATCCCTCGATTTGTGTAATTTGCGCCCAGCATGACAAGGGGCGCGTTGAGCAGTTCGTTCGCAAGCTCCTCAAAGGCATCTCGAACAGCAAGTATTTCAGCAACGGACTTGAAGGCAAATTCACGCTCGGAACGAGCCGCGTTGAAGTGTTCGCGACAATGACCGACAGCGTGGAGGCGTACAAGAACGCCATTGAGGCTGCCATCCGCAAGAAAGCGGATGACGGCGGGCGATGGGATCTAGCCCTCGTGCAGGTCCGGCAGTCCTTCAAGAAGCTCAATGTCACGGAGAATCCATACTATCTGGGCAAGAGCCTTTTCTTCCTACATCAAGTTCCGGTGCAGGACTTCACCATTGAACTTCTGGCGCAGTCTGATTACTCGCTCGGCTACTCGCTCAACAATATGGCGCTGGCTTGCTACGCCAAGATGGGTGGCGTCCCGTGGCTGCTCAAATCCTCTCCAACGCTTTCCCATGAACTCGTCATCGGTATCGGCAGCGCGAATATCGGGCTGGAACGTGGGGCCGACAACCAGCGGATCATGGGCATCACTACCGTTTTCTCCGGGGATGGCAGCTATATCGTCTCGAACACATCCAAGGCCGTCGTCCCGGACGCCTACTGCGAGGCGCTGACTTCGGTTCTCGGTGAAACCATCGAGAAAATCCAGAAGCGTATGAACTGGCAGAAGGGCGACACGATTCGCCTGATCTTCCACGCGCAGGTCAAGAAGTTCAACAAGGACGAGATCGCAGCCGTCCGCGCCGTGATCGACAAGTACCGCGAGTATCAGATCGAATACGCCTTCGTGAAAATCTCGGAAGATCACGGGTTACATATGTTTGACCCCGCAACGGCAGGCGTGAAGAAAGGAAAGCTTGCCCCACAGCGCGGGAGAACCTTCAAACTCTCCAAGCATGAAATGCTGGTCTATCTGATCGGCCAGCGCGAATTGCGGCAGGACACGGACGGGCATCCGCGCGGCGTGATCCTCGATGTTCACAAGGACTCGACCTTCAAGGACATCAAGTATCTTAGCGCGCAGCTCTACAGCTTCGCTTCGCACTCCTGGCGCAGCTATTTTCCTAATCCCATGCCGGTGACGATCAGCTATTCCGACCTGATCGCGCGGAATCTCGGATGGCTCAACCAGCTTCCGGGTTGGAACGACTCGGTGATGATCGGGAAGATCGGGCAATCCCAATGGTTCCTGTAGAAAAGGACAACGCATACCAGTTGTGTGAGTACCTGCACCGCAAGGTGATCGAGAGTGCGCACGCCGATCCATTCAAAGTCTGCTTCCTGCGTTTCCTGGGATTGTCGAAGGACGGTCTCTCGTCTTTCGACTTTGCGGCGCTTCCCTTGTACCAGCGGTGCGCGATTGCGGGCCTCGGCGTTCTGGACGAAACGGTTTCAAGCCAGGATGTTTCGCGCCTGCTCGGGCAAGCCGCCAAGATCGACTCTACGCCGCGCCCGTGGGTTTCCGATATGTTCGGGGTCATGGCCGTGAAGTGGCTGGTCGCGCAGATGAACGATGCGCGCATCGCGCGGGAGTTTGAGAACTGGATTTCAGGATTCCTGGCGCAGCAAGCAAGCAGCGACCATCTCAATCTCTACGAGAAGGACATCGCGACGTATGTCCGCAGTGGCGAATCCGCCTTCTATGCCAGCGCCTGCGTGCCGCTTTTTCTTCACTACCGGACGATCCGGCGGATTGAGGATCATCAAAGCCGCATGGCCTTGGTCAGCCGTTTCATGGACGAGTTCCGCGCTCAGGCGCAAGGCGACTCTTCAACGGCGCTCGTGAGCCTGTTGGTCTACGTCTTCGACCAGGTCAATCAGGACGTGGCCGTCGTGCCGCCAAAAGGCTGGAGCCTCGACGACCTTCTGGGGTTCTTAGAGCATATCCCGGTCGGCCTTAAACGGTGGACATGGGAGGACGCCGGACGCACACGGGGCGCGAAACCCGTCAAGTGGCCCGTGGAGAACGAATACCACGTCCAGAACCTTCTCTATGTCTTGCTTGGGCCGATCTTCAACGACATCGCGGACGAAGTAAACCTTCAGCCTGTCGGGCAGAAGAATCCGCGCATTGATCTCTACCTGCCGTCGCTCCACACGATCATCGAGGTCAAGTATCGGAAGGATGTGAAGAAGTCCTTCCAGGCGCTTATCGGCGAGATTGCCGAGGACGCTTCGCTTTATCGCGCCGACGCGACATACAAAGACGCGCGGATCGTCAGCATTCTGTGGGACTGCACGCGCGCGACACAAGAGCACGCCAAATTCAAGGAAGGTGTCCTGAAGATCAACGGGATGAACGGGTGTATCGTGATTAGCGCACCCTCAACAATGGAAAAATAGATCTAGGCTTGCCGCGAACGCGGTTATTCCTTTGTTTCAAGGAGCCACCACACGGCACGCTGCAAGGCGCGGCCCGTGATGGGGTGAATGTCGGTGAGGTCGGGGCAGGCTGACCAGCCCGAGGACGGGCGGTAGCCGCGCAAGTCGCCTTCGCCATGCCAGGGCGGGCGCGTACCGCGCCGGGGGCGTAGATCGCCGCCATGCGTGGGCGGCTGGTGGTGCGGGTCATGGCGTATTTCTCCTTCAAGCGAAGCGCCCCGGTTCAAGGCCGGGGCGCTTGCCATTGGCGTGGGTCAAGCGGCCAGCGCCTCGGCGGGTTCATCCGCCATTGCCTCGGCATCCTCCGGGGCGTCCTGCTCCCGCGTGGCGTTCTGCGGGCCTGTGGCCTTGAAGATGGCGGGCATCCAGCCAGTGCCGTCCGCCAGTCGCTCCGCTTCGCTGGCAATGTCGGCCTTCTTCAACTTCGCCAGCCGCGCGGTTTGCGTCGGGGCGAACTGCTCCACGGCTTCCAGAATCGCGGCCTTCGATACGTGCTGGAAATACCCCTCGGCGGTGGGCTGCCACCACGCGGCCATGTCGAGGCCCACGGCCTGCGCCAGTTCCTCGCCGGGCTGGTGTGGCGTGGCGCGAGGCGTCACCACGTCCACCGTGGAAGCCACGCACACGGCCAGCAGTCGCACCAGTTCGTCCTGCGACTTCGCCAGCAGCGCGGCGAACAGTTCGGTGCTGTCCTGCGGCAAGGTTTCACCGGCTACCTGTTGCAGTTCGCGCAGCGCCACGGCGGCGGGCGATTCCGACCAGTCGGGGGCCATGCCTGCCATCCGGTCTTGCACCGACACGCGCACGTCCAGCGGCAGGCCGTCGCCGTAGGCGTCGGGCTGCAAAACCTCCTGCACCATGCCATGCACTAGCGCGGCCAGCGCGACTTGCGGATGCCGGGCCACTTCGATTTGCAGCGCCGCCGTGCGGTGGGCGCTCAACCGCTGCGCCAGCCGGTCGGACAGGCTTGCGGCCTTGGGCGTGTCCTCGGCGTCGTGGCCTTCGTCGTTGTCGGCTTCGCCTTCCGCGTTGCCGAAACCGCGCCGCAACTTTTCCAGCGTGCGCAGCGCCTTGGCCTCGGCTTCGCGCAGCAGGCCGCGATGGATGACGGCCTCGCCGTTGCGGTCGATGGTGACGATGGCACCGGCCACCTCGCGCACCTCGGGTGCATAGCCGTGCAAAGCGTCCTCCGCGTCTTGCAGTTCCCCGACCACCTGATCGCGCCGCTGTTCCAGCTTCTCGGCCTTGGCCTCGGCCTCGGCGTCGCAGGCTTCTTCCAGTTCGGCGTCGATCTTTTCAAGCCGGTTTTCCAGCGAGGCGATGCGGCGGGCCTCGCGGGCGGTCGGCTCGCGGCGATGGCACGGGGCGTTCTGGAACGCCTGCCGTTCCTCATAGGCCAGATGCGGCACGGCCTCCACCCATGCCCAGCCCTCGGCGCGCACGCCCTCGGCCAGCGTTGCCAGCTTCTCGCGCACCAGCGTTTCCAGCACCCCGGCGTCGGTGAGGTAGGTTCCGGCATCGCCTTCGGCGAACAGGTCGCGGCGGATGCCGCCGCCTGCCTGCCGGTAGGTGTCCAGCCCGACGAAGCGCACCAGCGCGTGCGTGGCGTCGATTTCGCGCTCGGTCAGGCGGGCGCGCAGCGCGGACGGGCTGCGCTGCCAATCCGGCGCAGCATAGAACGCGGCTTCCTGCGCGGTGTGGTCGTCGGTGATGGTCAGGGCCATCAACTGTTCCAGCGTGACGGCTCCGGCGCGGTAGTCGGCCATCAGGCGCGGCGCGATGTGGGCCAGCTTCAAGCGGCGCTGCACCACCAGCGGGGACACGCCGAAGTCGGCGGCAATATCCTCAATGGGCCGGCCTTCCTTGACCAGCGCGGCAAACGCCTCGAACTGGTCGGCGGGGTGCATCTGCTCGCGCATCAGGTTTTCCGCGAGGCTGACGGTGCGGGCGCTGCCATCGGCCACCAGCAGGCAAGGCACCTCGTAGTCGGCGGGGATGCGGTGCTTCTTCGCCAGCAGCTTCAAGGCGGTCAAGCGGCGATCACCGGCCACCACCTCGTAATGCTCGCCATCGGCGGATTCAATCACGATCAGGTTTTGCAGCAGGCCGATGCGGGCGATGCTTGCGGCCAGTTCGGGGATGGACAGGCGCGGCATCTTGCGGGCATTGCGCTTGGAGCGGCGCGGCAGCAACTGCGAGAGGGCAACCAAGATCAGGTTCTTGGACGGGTCGGCCATTTCCAGCGGTGCGGCGGTTTCGATGGCGCGGGCTTCGGTTTGGGTCACGGCGTTCATGGTGATAACTCCTAGAGGTTCGGGGATGCAGCAGCGAGGGATGCGGCAAGGGCTGCTGCCTGCCCCTGCCGCGTGGGGAATCAGGCTTTCAACTGGCGCAGGCCATCGGCCAGCATCCAGAGGGCGCGATTGAGGCGCACATCGGAATCAATGCCCTGCACGGGGCGGGTCTGCTGGCGGCGTCCGTTGGCGCTGCGGCCATGCAATCCGCCTTTGGTCAGGTTTTCTTGCGTGCGGTTGAACACGCTCCACAAGTCCGGGCGGCGGTCGTCGAACCGGCGCGGCATCAGGATTTGCGATTCGGTGATGGGCGCGGGCTTGTTGTCGGTGGGGTCGTACTTGAGGGCCAGCGCGGAACGGGCGAACACTTCGGCTTCGCCTTCGTCCAGCGTGATCGCGCGCATGGCATCGCGGGAATCCTTCACCCGGTCGAAGCCGCGCAAGACTTCGTAAGCGCCTTCGATGACATGCCCGGAAACGTCGCCCTTGTGGGGTACGCGCACATCGGCCACGGTGTCGCCACACACCAGCCCATTGCTGCACACGAACCGGAACATGCCCGCGAGCATCTGATAGCTGCTCGTGCCATCGTGCGAGTTCAACAACACGATTTCATTGGCCTCCGCGCCGTTGATCTGGCTGGCGTGGCGCAGGCGCAGCATGTGTTTCGTATGCTCGCGCTTGCCTTCATCGCGCACGCGGGTTTGCGTCACCATGAAAGGCTGGAACCCTTCTTTGCGAAGCTCGGCCAGCACGGCGGCGGTGGGGATATAGGCGTACCGCTGCGAACGGCTTTCATGCGGCGCGTCCGCGAAGATGGACGGCGCTACGCGGTGAATCTGGTCATCGGACAGCGGGTAGTCGCTGCGCAGCGAGGGGGAGCGGGAAGCGAAGCGGGATGCGAGTTGCATTTCATTTCTCCTGACAAAGAAAAAAGGGTTTGCTGTTCACCGCACACCGGATTCCTAGATTCGGAGCCCAGCCTTTCGGCTGTTTGGTGCGGTCGGCGAGAGGAACCCGGTTGGCCCTGTTGCCACCGTCTTCCTGAGTTCATCGCCCGCGACGGTCAGGAGCGCGCGGACGGGGGCCGTCAAGGAAACAAGCGCAAGGGGGTGGTGCGGCCCGCAGGCGTAGCCGAGGACACGGCCCTGCGCACCTTGATGGCACGCGGGAGCGGGCTACAGTCGCGGACAAGGTGATGAAGTCAGGGGAGACGGCTGGACATGGCAACGGCCTTCCCCTTGCGCTGACCGCACTGCAAGCGAAGCACGCAGGCCCGGATCTGGAAGCCGGGCCGAAGGCGTCAGCCGAGCGGAGCGAGGGAACGATGGAAGCCCGACAGGGGCGAGACGCCGCAGGCGGCTCGATGCGCTACGCGCACGACAGCGCGACCGGCCATGTTTCTTGGCCGGGGACGCACAGCCTTCAAGGTTTGATGAGCACCAGGCGCAACACGCCCCACGCATCGGGAAGCGGGTTCTGCTGTGGCCGTGGATTTCTGGCCGAGTCGGCGCAGCCGGTTCGGCGGTCTTTAGGGGTGCCAAGCATCGCGCGGTGGGGATAGCCCGCAGGGCTTTCCCCTAGAGGCAAGCGAAGCGCGCAGCGCCCCGGAAGGGGCGCGAAGGCATCAGGCCGAGCCGTCAGGACGCAGGCTGGATTCCGCAACCGGCATCCACGGCGATGACGAGTCCAGCAGGTAGCGCGCACCGCGGGCGTACATACCTGAAAGCCCGGTGGGCTGATAGAACCCGGTGACGCGGAGCCGGAACTGTGCGCCGTACTCGTTGGTGAAGATCACCGCGTCGCCGATCTTGAAGCGCAGCGGCTGGCCGTTTTCCGGCGCGAACGGCTTGAGCGCATCGTGCTGCGCGGTGATTTCGATGATGTAGTCGTGATGGCTGCTCATGGCATTGATCTCCTGTGATGGTCGAGAAAGCGCAAGGAGCGCCTTGCGGCGCTCCAAGGGCGAAGTCAGACGACGATTCGCCCGGCCAGCCGTGCGTCGCGCGCATAGCCGCTTAGACGTTTCTCTGCCCGGAAAGACAGGTCGCGCTCGATCGGCAGGCCCAGCCCGCCGCGCACGCTCGCCAGCTCGTTCAAGCTGACCCAGCCGATTTCCGGCTCCCCCAGGCCCAGGTCGCAAAGACCAAAGGCGTGGTCGTGGTCGTCTGGATCAATCTCGGTCAGCAGCCAGGTCGCGCTGCCATCCGGCGTGAACAGCTTGACCACCGGGGCCGGATCGAAGTCCGTGTTCTCCAGCGATGCGCGGCCGTTGGCCAGCAGCACGATGCGCTGCTCGGCAGTGATGGGTACGTTGTTCATGGTGAACTCCTGAAAGGTTGCCGGGCGGAATTGCCCGACCCTTCCGGGGCACGGCGCAGCGCAAGCAGTCACGGGTCGCAGACGGCCGCCAGGACGCAAGCGCCATCGGCGCGCAGCCCTTGACGGCGAGAACGCCGTGGCACGATGAGGGGAACAGCAAGACCGCCTCCCTCCCACCTCCACACACTCGGCCTTGGGCAAGTGCGCAGCACGCGCAGGCCCGTGAGGGCCGGAGTTGCGCCACCAGGCGCAGCAAAAAGGGGGCCGAAGCCCCCTTCGTCAAATCAGGCCGCGCTCGGCGAATGACGTGGTGCGAGTCCCCGCAACGATGACGTGATCCAGCGTGCGAACGTCCACCAGCGCCAGCGCCTGCCGAAGCTGCGCGGTCATCGCTTTGTCGGCCGCGCTCGGCTCGGGGTTCCCACTCGGATGGTTGTGCGAAACGATGACCGCCGCCGCATTGAGCCGCAGCGCCTGCTTCACCACCTCGCGCGGATGCACCTCGGCGGCGTCGATCGTGCCGTGGAACATCTCCACGTAGTCGATCAACCGATGGCGCGTATCGAGAAACAGGACGGCAAAGACTTCGTGCTCGAAGCCGGCCAGCTTGGCGCGCAGGTAGTCCTTGACCGCCTCCGGCGAACTGAACGATGCACCGCGTTGCATCTTCTGTTCGATGACCTGGCGCGCAGCTTCCAGAATCTGGTCGGCGTCCGCCGGCCGATAGCGGCCACGGCCATTGCGCACCATCAGCGGGGTATCGAGAGAGAGGGAGAGTTGCGACATGATCGTGCTCCGGTTGCTCGGGCGGAATTGCCCGGAACCGTGTTCAGCACGGCGCAGCGCAAGCAGTCAGGGGTCGCAGACGGCCGCCAGGACGCAAGCGCGCATGGCGTGCGCCGCCCTTGACGGCGAGAACGCCGTGATACGGTGAAGGGAGCAGCAAGACCGCCTACACACCGCCCACTGCACACCCTCGGCTTTTGGGCAAGCGGAGCGCGCAGGCCCGCGAGGGCCGAAGGCGTCAGGGGTCAAAGCCGAATGGCCGCGACTCGGAACGAGGCGTGGGGCACAGCCCGCGAACCCGACGGCGGAACGCCGGGACGCCCGGTTACTGCGGGAGTTTCGTGGGCTGCTTCGACGTGCGCGATTCCAGCAAGCGCCGCGTAGTCTCCAATTCCTTCTGCAACAGCTCGGCATCCGGCAGCACGGTACGGTAGTTCGCCGCCATCACCTTCGACGGCAAACCTTCCAAGGCATACCGCGCCAGGGCATGGCCCTTGTCGGCGCACAGGATCAACCCCACGGGCGGGTTTTCATCGGGATAGGCCCAATGCTCCTTGGCGTAGTTGCAATACATGAGCATCTGGCCCACGTCGGCATGGGACAGGCTGCCCAGCTTCAAGTCGATGATGACCAGGCAGCGCAGCCGCCGATGGAAAAACAGAAGATCCACCCGATACCACGTCTGGTCGATGCGTAAGCGCCGCTGCCGCCCGACGAAAGTGAACCCTTCGCCCAGCTCCAGCAGAAAATCCTCCAGCCGCTGGATCAGCGCGGCCTCCAGATCGGATTCGGAATACTCGTCCTTGAGGTTCAGGAACTCCAGCACGTAGGGGTCTTTGATGGCGTCGTCGGGCCTGACGGCATCCTCGGGCCTCGGCGCTGCGCCCTTGACCAGCATCGCCGCCTTGTCCTTGGACAAGGCCGTGCGCTCGTAGAACTGGCTGCCGATCTGCCGGTCAAGCTGGCGCACGCTCCAGCCGCCGCGCAACGCCTCGGCCTCGTAGAACCGGCGGGCGTGGTCGTCCTTGACCGCCAGCAGCCGCACGTAGGCCGACCACGGCAGCGGGAACACCTGCGCCAACTCGGTCAGGGCGAATTTCCGAGACACTGTCTCGGAAATCTCGGCAGGCAGCTCGTCGCCCGATTTCCGAGACAGTGCCTCGGAAATCACGGGCCGGGGATAGGCGGCGAAGAACCGCCGCATGTTCTCCAGATTGTCCGGGCTGAAACCGCGCCCGAAGCGCGCGGTCAGGTCGGCGGACAGCCGGGCAATCAACTGCTCGCCATAGCCCGCGCGCCGCTTGCCCTGTTGCTCGGCCTCCACGATACGGCGGCCGATTTCCCAATAGCTGGCCGTCATCAGCGCATTGACGCTGCGCGCCGCCGCCTGGCGCGCGGCGTCCAGCAGTTCCACGATGCCGCCGTGGATGCCGGCGTAGCCGGCAGGCAGGGCGGCGTCTTTGGCGGCTTTGGGCGTCCGGGCGCTCATGCCGTGGCCTCCTGCGGCTGCGGTTGCCGCTTCCCGGTGATGGTCTGCCGACGGGTCGCCACCAGTTCGGCGGCTTGGCGCACAGGATCGTCCTCGGTGTGGACGTAGCGCATGAACATCGCCACGGTCTTGTGCGCCGTCAGCGCCATGCCGACCTTGACCGGGACGCCCGAATTGGCAATGTCGGTCGCGGAGCGATGGCGAATGCCGTGGGTGCCGACCTTCGGCACGCCGGCATTGCTGAGGATGCGCCGCCACCCCTGATAGTAGGTGTGGGGGCTGAGGGGCTGGCGGTGGTCGATGATCGCCGGGCAGACATAGGGCGAATCGCCATAGCGGGGGGCGCTCGTCAGCCGCCGCTTGGCTTCCTCGCTCAAGGGCTTGGACATATCGCCGGTCTTGCTGTCCGGCCAGACCACCCGGCCATTGGGCAGGTCGAGCCAATCCCACTGCAACAGCAGGATTTCCGACATGCGCGCGGCGAACTCGAATTGCAGCCGGACGGCCAGCAAGAGGATGGGATGCTCCAAGTTCTCGGCTTCGGCCTTGTCCAGATAGGCGAACAGCTTGACCATCTGGTCATCGGTAATAAGCCGGGTCGAGCCTTTTTCCGGGTACTTGGGCACATGGCGGCACGGGTTGGAGCCGTCTGGCCGGTAGCCCCACAGCTCGGCCAGATTGAACATCTTGCGCACGAGCGACAGCACCCGATTGGCCTGGGTGGGCGACTTCTCCATGCGCTTCATCAGCGCGGTAATGTCGTTGCGCGTGACTTCGTGAACCTTCTTGGTGCCGAAGGCCGGAATGACGAAGGTGTCGATCTGGTACTGGTAGCCGGCCTGGGTGCTCGGCTTGTTGTGCGGCTTGGAGTGGTCATCCATGAACCGGCCGCACAGCTCCTTGACCGTTGGGGCCTTGCGGGCATCCGCCTTGTCCAGTCCGGGGTCGCCGCCGCGCCGGACTTCGGCCAGCCAGTCTTGCGCCAGCGACCGGGCCTGTTCGACCGTCAGCTCGCCGAACTGGCCGAGCGACGGCTTGCGCCGCACGCCGGAGTTCGTGCGGTACTGAAGCATGAATACCTTGCGCCCGGTTGGTGTAACCTTGCACAAGAAGCCTGGAACGAGCGTGTCTCGGAGTTCCACGTCGCAGGTTCGCGCCTGTGCCGTGTCAACGACGGACTTGGTGAGTTTGATTTTCGCCATGAGGGTGCTCCTGAAAGGCCCCGATTCCAGGGGCCGGCTAGGAGCCAAGCGAAAGGGAACCGGGGCGGATTGCATCGCGCACCGGGATATGATGGAAGGCATCGGTTAGCTGGGAAACCTGCTACAGCAAGCCCCATCCAACCCCATAGGTGTCCCGGTGCGGAAGCCATGCTCTGGCTTAAAATCCCTTGGCCGCAAGGCCGTGCCGGTTCGAGTCCGGCCCCGGGCACCATCATTTACCGTATTCCCCCCATATCCTGTTTAAGCCTGGCTTAAGCATTGGCGCATAGCCTGTGCGCATCGTCCAACCCGAAGGAGGTAACGATGATGCGCAAGAACGGCCCAATGGCCGGCATGCTGACGTTACTGCTGTTGTCCGCAACCCAAGCCGCAACGGCTGAAACGCCCACTGAAATCCTTTCCGGCTTCGAAACCACTAAGAAACAGGCCGACCGCGGCTTTCGCGGCTTCTCCGCCCAACGCGGTGAACAATTCTTCAAGACCACACACGGCAACGAGTGGAGTTGCGCCAGTTGCCACGGCAACGACGCCACCGTCACCGGCAAGCACGCCAAGACCGGCAAGCTGATCGAGCCGCTGGCGCCGACCGCCAACGCCAAACGCTTCACCGACCCGGCCAAGGTCGAGAAGTGGTTCAAGCGCAACTGCAATGACGTGCTGAGCCGCACGTGCACGGCGCAGGAGAAGGGCGACGTGCTGGCCTACCTCCTGACCCTGAAAAAGTAGGAGGTCTTATGCGCATCTATCGTTTCGTCAATCCGGCCCTCTGGTTGTTGCTTACGCTGGCCACCGGCACCGCATACGCCGGCGAGCATGTCTATACCGCCACCGACCCGGCATGGAAGACCGAATGCGGCTCATGCCACGTCGCGTACCCACCGCAACTGCTGCCGGCGGCGTCCTGGCGCAAGCTCATGACCGGGCTGAACAACCACTTCGGCACCGATGCGAGTCTCGACGCCAAGACCGCCGAGTCCATTGCCCGGTTCCTCGAAACCAACTCCAGCACCAAGCGCAAATACGCAAACGATTCCGCGCTGCGTATCACGGAATCCCGCTGGTTCCGCAAGGAACATGACGAAGTCCCGGCGCGTACCTGGAAAAACCCGACGATAAAAAGCGCCGCCAACTGCACCGCCTGCCATACGCGCGCGGAGCAGGGTGACTACAGCGAGCGCACGCTGCGCGTACCCCGATAGGAGTCCTGTATGAACACCAAGCAATCCATTCTGGTTTGGGACATCCCGACACGGCTGTTCCACTGGCTGCTGGCACTGTCGTTCGTCGGCGCGTTCATTACCGCCGAATCCGAACGCACGCGCGATCTGCACCTTCTGTTCGGCTATACGCTGCTTGGCCTGATCGGCTTTCGGCTACTGTGGGGCCTGATCGGCACGCGCTACGCACGTTTCCGTTCATTCCTGTTCAGCCCGACGGCGGTGCGCGACTATCTGACCTCGCTGCTGACGCGTCAGCCGAAACACTACCTCGGCCACAACCCGGCGGGCAGCCTCACTGTGTTCCTGCTGCTTGGGCTCGGGCTGTTGGCCGGCATCACCGGCTGGGCCGCGTACAACGATACGAGCGGGGGCGAGCAGCTGGAGGAGTTGCACGAGGGCATGGCCAATGCCATGCTCGTCGTGGTATTCGTGCATATCGCCGGCGTCGTCGTGAGCAGCCTGCTGCACCGGGAAAACCTGGTGCGCGCGATGATCACCGGGCGCAAGCAGGGCGAACCGGAGCAGGGCATTCGCTACCGCCACGCCTGGCTCGGCGCCATCCTGCTCGCGACGGTCGCGGGGTTCTGGTACTGGTATCCGCAGACCCTGGCAGCGCCGGACACGCACGCGCAAGTTGCCCAACGCATGACACACGACGATCAGCGGCACGAAATCCATTAACCAGAACAACCACGACAGGGCAGATCAACATACGGCATGCGCATACTGGTCGTCGAAGATGACCCGCTCCTGGGCGACGCGCTGCAGGCGGGCCTGAAGCAGGCGGGGCAGGCCACGGACTGGGTGCGCGACGGCGTCGCGGCGCTGCACGCACTGGACGCCGAGCCCTATGCCGCGGTCGTGCTCGACCTCGGCCTGCCGCGGCTTTCGGGCATGGATGTGCTGCGCCGCTTGCGCAGTCAGGCCAATCCCATCCCGGTGCTAATCCTGACCGCGCGCGACACCGTCGAGGACCGCATTCAGGGCCTCGACACCGGCGCCGACGACTATCTCATCAAACCATTCGACATGGGCGAGTTGAACGCGCGCCTGCGCGCGCTAGTGCGTCGCGCCAGCGGTGCTCCCACGCCGGTGCTGCACGCCGCTGGCATCGAGCTCGATCCCGCGACGTATCGCGTAAGCTTTCGCGGTCAGCCGGTCGAGCTCTCGGCCCGTGAATTCGCCGTGTTGCATGCGTTGATGCTCAACGCCGGGCGCACCTTGTCGCGCGCCCAGATCGAAGAACAACTCTACGCCTGGGGCGAGGAGATCGAGAGCAACGTGGTCGAGGTCCACATCCATCACCTGCGGCGCAAGCTTTCACCCGACCTGATACGCACCGTGCGCGGCGTCGGCTACCTGCTGCCGCGCGACGTTCCTGCCTGAAAACCATGCGCAACTCGATCAAGGCCCGGCTGCTGGCGCTCGCCCTCGGCGCCGTCACGCTCGTGTGGCTCGGCACGGTCGTCTTTACCTATTTCGATGCGCGCGAGGAGCTGGACGAGCTGCTGGACGCGCATCTGGCGCAGTCAGCGACGTTGCTGATTGCGCAGGCGGCGCACGAGATCGACGACCTGGAGGAGGTGCAGGCGCCGGCGCTGCACAAGTACGCGCGCCGGGTGGCGTTCCAGGTCTGGGAGGAAGGGCGGTTGCGCCTGCGCTCGGCGAACACGCCGGACGTGCCGCTCGCGGGCGACAAGCCGGGCCTCAGCGATCAAACCATCGACAAGCACCGCTGGCGTGTGTTCACCAGCCGGGATGCCACGGGCAAGCTCGTGATTCATGTCGGCGAACGCGCCGAGCTGCGCGCCAAACTCGCGCGCGAAATGGCGCTGAACCTGCTCACGCCGCTGCTGTACGCGCTGCCGCTGTTGGCGCTGCTGCTCTGGATTGCTGTTGGGCGGGGGCTGAAACCGCTCGTTGCTCTTCGGGATCAAATTTCACGCCGTGCGCCGGATAACCTCGCGCCGCTGGATGTGGCCCAGACGCCGCGCGAGATCCAGCCGCTGGTGGGGCAACTCAACACCCTGTTCCGGCGCATAGCTGAATCACTCGAAAACGAGCGTCGCTTCACTGCCGACGCCGCCCACGAGCTACGCACGCCCGTGGCCGCCATCCGGGCCCAGGCCCAGGTCGCACGCGGCGCCTACGATGACGCCACCCGCGCCCACGCGCTGGACAACGTCATCGCCGGCTGCGACCGCGCGGCGCACCTGATCGACCAGCTCCTGACGCTCGCGCGTCTCGACCGGTCCCAACAGGCGCCGGCGCAGACCTGCCGGCTACGCAGCCTCGCGGCCGAGGCCGTGGCCGAACTAGCTCCTCAGGCTGTGGCTGACGGACTGCAACTGGAGCTGGCCGAGGGCCCCGAGGTCGAGATCCCGGGCATACCGACCCTTTTGCAGGTATTGCTGCGCAACCTGATCGACAATGCCATCCGCTACAGCCCGTCCGGGACCACGGTCCGGGTTAACGTGACTCGCGATGGCCAGACCGCGCGCCTTACGATCACCGACCAGGGTCCGGGCATCCCCGCGGCCGAACTCCCCAAGGTCCGGGAGCGCTTCTACCGCCTTCTTGGGACAGGGCAGGAGGGTTCCGGGCTGGGGCTGTCCATCGTCCAGCGGATCGCCGAGATCCACGGCGCGACGCTCGAGCTCGCGCCGAATGATGACGGCAAAGGTTTGCGTGCGACGGTAACGTTTCCGGTTGCGCAGGTTTGATCTGCGCGCCGGATTGCGGCAGCGCCGGGGTGGGTGAGGTCTTGGCGGCGGAAATCTTCTGATTCAGGCTATTTTAGAAGCTATTTTTATAATTTGACATAATATACATTATACGTTTCTCAGGAAGAGAAACGGTGACGGCTAGGCCCATGAAACCCATGCGCCAGCGCCATCCCCACTCGCCACACCGGCCCAGGCGGCCCAGGCGCTTGCGTGTTCAAACCCAACGAACGATCACGCATGGGCTCAGCGGTTTATTCGAGAAAATTCTAGTGGCGTTAATTCTCAGACAACTCGTTGAGCTGTTTGAAAAAGTTCAAAAAAGTTTTGCGTGGTGATGTCGGCGATGTGATCGACCGAAACCCCCCTCACCTCGGCCAGGCGATCGGCCACGTGGCGCACATAGGCTGGTTCGTTGGTCTTGCCGCGGTATGGCACCGGAGCCAGGTATGGTGCGTCGGTCTCGACCAGCAGCCGGTCGTCCGGAATCTTTGCGGCGACCTCACGCAAGGCCGTGGCATTGGCAAAGGTCACGATCCCCGAGAACGAGATATAGAAGCCGAGGTCCATGGCAGCCTTGGCGACGTCCCAGGATTCGGTAAAACAATGCATGACGGCACCGGCCTCGGCGGCGTTTTCCTCGCGCAGAATCGCCAGCGTGTCCGCGGCGGCGTCGCGCGTATGGATGATGAGCGGCTTGTGGGCCTGGCGGGCAGCCTGGATATGGCGCCGAAAGCGTTCCTGCTGCCAGCCCATGTCGCCTTGAGAGCGATAGTAATCGAGCCCGGTTTCGCCAATCGCGACGACCCTGGGGTTGACAGCGAGCGTTACAAGCTCGTCGACATCCGGATCGCGGCCTTCGCGTTCGTTCGGATGCACGCCGACGGACGAGAAAATGCGTGAATGTTGTTCAGCAATTGCCTGTATTTTAGGATAATTTTCCAGTGTTACCGAGACGCACAGCATATGCCCAACGCCGTTGCCACGGGCACGCGTCAACACCTCGGCGAGCTGGTCGCCAAGCGGTTCGAAATCGAGATGGCAGTGGGAATCGACGAGCTCGGCCACGCCGCACACTACATCGTATGGGTCGGCCGATCGGAGCTCAGCATACCGGCGAGGATGGTTTCGATCTTGCTGCGCGCCACGCCGGAATCCTTTTCGTTGAACTGGATGCCGATGCCGGCGGTGCGCCCGCCCTGGGCGCCTTGGGGCGTGAGCCAGATGACGTGGCCCGCGACCGGAATCTTTTCCTTGCTCTCCATAAGCGTGAGCAGCATGAATACTTCCTCACCGAGCTTGTACGGGCGGCTACTCGGAACGAACAACCCGCCGCCTTTCACAAACGGCATATAAGCGGCATAGAGCGCGTTCTTGTCCTTGATGGTGAGCGACAGTACCCCGGGACGTGCCGGCTGCGGCGGTGCGGACGACGGACCCGCCGACACCGGGCGCACCGGTGCCTTGGGAATGTTCGGCAGGTTGGGAAGATTCGGCATCCCGCCGGGCAAAGGAGGTTTGGGATCGCTCATGTCAGGTTCCGGTTTTGATTGTAGGCGAGCGTTCGGCCATTCGACACCAGCGGATCAGGATATCCTCAAGCAGCAGAAGCTCATCCAGTCCGCCGGAAAATAACCCGTTTCTTGCACTAGAAACGACATCAATATATATATATAACTTATTTAAAGTTAATACATTTTTTGTATTTTTTAATAAGGCCGGCGCCGGTTCGCCTGGAACAGCCAAACCACGGATCAGGCCGGCCACGAATGCGGTCAGCCAGTCGATACAAGCCGACGCGCCGAGTCCTTTCCAACGCTGGGCGCAGGTCACCGGGTCTTCGTTTCCCGCCAGCAGCCGTTCAAGATCACTCAACAAGGTCTCGCGCTTGGCCAGAAAATCCTCCCGACTCAGGGCGAGCGCCCGCAACGGGGCGCCCCCGGCCTCGCCGAGCAGTTGCACCGCCGCCTCTCCGCCCTCTCTGTCCTTGAGCCAGCTCTGGGCTAGGCCGCGTTCGGGAACCTGAAACAAAACCCGCTGGCAGCGGCTGCGGATCGTCGCCGGCAGGCGCGCCGGCTGGCTCGCCACCAGCAGCAGGATACTGCCAAGCGGCGGTTCCTCCAGAATCTTGAGCAGGCTGTTGGCGGCGTTCAGATTCATGCTGTCGGCCGGTGACAGGATCGCCACCTTGCGCGCCGCGGTGTGCGGCCGCAGCGCGAGGTACGTGCCGAGACCGCGGATCTGGTCGATGACGATGCCGCGCCGGTCTTCCTCGGGCATCACCAGCTTCAGATCCGGATGGGTCCCGGCTGCGAGCAGCTGGCAGCTGTGGCACTGGCCGCAGGCCGACTCGGCTTTCGGCTGGGCGCACAACAATGCCGTCGCCAGGCGCAAGGCAAAATCCTGCTTGCCGAGACCGGCGGGGCCTTGCAGCAATAAGGCGTGCGGCAGGCGCTCGAGATCGGCGGTCAGCGTCGTCCAGACAGACGCGTGCCAGGGATACACCTCGACCGGAAACCGGGCGACCGGGACCGTTTCAGCGTCCGCCACTGCAACACTCCACAAGCACGCTGGTAATTTGATGTTGCACTTCCGCCGGCGTGCGGCTGGCGTCGATCACGCGCAGCCGCTGCGGTTCGCGTCGCGCGCGTTCGAGATAGGTCGCGCGCACGCGCTCGAAGAATTCCTGCTGCTCGCGCTCGAACCGGTCCGGTTCGCTGCGCTGGTTGGCGCGCTTGAGCCCCACGTCCACCGGCACGTCCAGCAGCAGCGTCAGGTTCGGCCGCAGCGCCCCCTGCACCCAGGCCTCGAGCTGGGCGATGCGTTCGATAGACAACCCGCGCCCGCCGCCCTGGTAGGCGTAGGTCGCGTCGGTGAAGCGGTCGCAGAGCACGGTCTTGCCGGCATCCAGCGCCGGCCGGATGACGCGCTCCAGGTGTTCCGCGCGCACGGCGAACATGAGCAACGCCTCGGTCTCGGCGGTCATGTGCAGCTCACGTGCATGCAGCAGGATATCGCGCACGCGCTCGCCGAGCGGCGTGCCGCCGGGCTCGCGCGTGACCACGACGTCGCGCCCGGCCTTGGCCAGCCAGTCGCGCATGAACGCGAGCATGGTGCTCTTGCCCGCGCCCTCCCCGCCTTCGACCGTGATGAAAAATCCGTGCGCCATGTTTAAAAAAATTGTTTAACCACAGAGGACACAGAGATCACAGAAGGAAATCCATCTTTTAAAGACAAGACCCTCTCTGTGCCCTCCGTGTTCTCTGTGGTAGACATTAGTATTATCTTTTCGCCGGCGGCTTGCCGCCGAGTTGGTATTGGACCACAGCTTTGTTGTGTTCCTCCAGTGTCTCGGAAAAATAATGCGAGCCGTCGCCGCGCGAGACGAAATAGAGCGCGCGCGTCTTCGCCGGGTGCAGCACCGCGCGCACGGCGTCGCCGCCGGGCATGGCGATCGGCGTCGGCGGCAGGCCGACGCGGGTGTAGGTGTTGTACGGCGTGTCTTTTTTCAGGTCGCGCAGGCGCAGGTTGCCATCGAAGCTCTTGCCCATCCCGTAGATCACGGTCGGGTCGGTCTGCAGCTTCATGCCCTTGCGCAGGCGGTTGATGAAGACGCCGGCGATGAGTGGCCGCTCCTCGGCCTTGCCGGTTTCTTTTTCGACGATCGAGGCCAGAGTCAGCGCCTCGTCCAGCGACTTGAACGGCAAGCCGTCCTCGCGTCCTTCCCATTCGCGCGCCAGCCGCTCGCGCATCTTCTCGAAGGCCTTGGCGAGAATCGTGTGGTCCGGCTGGTCGGTCGTATAGTAATAAGTATCCGGATAGAACCGCCCTTCCGGATGCAGGCCGGGATAGCCCAGGCGCATCATGATTTCCCGATCCGGCAGGCCGTTGAGCGTCCGCGTGAGCCTGGGCGCCGCCTGCATGGCCTGGCGCATCTGGGCGAAGGTCCAGCCTTCCACGAACCGCAGTGGGTACTCCACCACCTTGCCGGCGATCATCTGCGCCAGCAGCGCGCGCGGGCTGATGCCGTCGGCAAAGCGGTATTCACCGGCCTTGAGCTTGCGACCTTGTCCGGTGAGTGTGGCGCCCCAGACGAGCGAACGCGTTTCCGGGAGCACGCCGCGACGCTTGAGCTCCCCGGCCACGCCGCGCAGCGTCGTGCCCTGCTTGAAGTAATAGGTCTCGGCACCGGGCTTGAGCCCGTGGGTCCAGTACCACAGCTCGTACGCGGCCAGCGCCAGCAGCAGCCCGCCGACTGCCGTCAAAAATCTACGCCGCCACATAGGCATCGCGGATCGCCTGCTGGATTTTGTGTGTGATGTCACCAATGGCGTAGCTCCGGTGCTCTACACGCCGCACCGGCCACAGGCCGATGAGACAGTTGGTCAGAAAAATCTCCTGCGCCAGTTCCAGGTATCCTGGCGTCACGGTCTCGACGCGGCACGCAATCCCAAGCCGCGCGGCGCGCGCCAGCACCTCCGAGCGCATGACACCCTCTACGCCGCAGCGGTCCAGCGCCGGCGTAACGAGCGTACCGTCACACACAAGGAAAACATTGGTCATCGTGCCTTCGACGATGTTACCGGATTCGTCCTGCATCAGTCCTTCGGCGTACTCATCGCCCCACTCGGCGCGCGCCAGCACCTGCTCCAGTCTATTAAGGTGCTTGAGTCCGGCCAGCGCCGGTTGGGCAGCGAGCCGCGTACGGCACAGACGTACATCCACTCCCTCTTTCGGGTAGCCCGTGGGATAAGACAGCCAGTCCGACAGACTGAGCACCCGCGTCGGCGTGGCGGCGGGATCGCCGCGATAGCCGCGCATGCTGATGCCACGCGTGACGATAATCTTGAGCACGCCGCGTTCGACACCGCGGCAAATCTTCTCGGTTTCCTGACGCAGCAATGCCGGCGATATCTGAAAGCCAAGGCGTTCCGCGCCCGCGTTCAGGCGCGCGAGATGCTTATCCAGCAGCAGCGGCATACCGTGCTGCACGGCGAGGGTTTCAAACAGCCCGTCGCCGTATTGAAAACCGCGATCTCGCGCCGAGACGGCGTCCGTCAGCTCGCCGTTGATGAGCACGGCATTCATGTCGTCAAGGCTGCCAGAAGTCCTTTCGCCTTGGCGCGCGTCTCTTCCAGCTCGCGCGCCGGTACCGAGTCGGCGACGATGCCGGCGCCGGCGCGCAGGCGGATGGACGTGCCGTCCTGCACCAGGGTACGAATGAGAATGTTGAGGTCCATGCCGCCGTCGCGGTTGATATAGCCGAGCGCGCCGGTATAGGCGCCGCGTGGCACGCGTTCCAGCTCGGCGACGATTTGCATGCAGCGCACCTTGGGACAACCGGTGATGGTGCCGCCGGGAAACACGGCGCGGATCACCTGCGCCGGCGTGATACCGTCGCGCAACTCGCCACGCACCTCGGAGACAATATGGTGCACGTGGCGATAGGATTCGAGCACCATGAATTCCGGCACGCGCACCGTGCCCGGACGACACACGCGCCCAAGGTCGTTGCGCTCCAGATCGATAAGCATCACATGCTCCGCGCGCTCCTTGGGATGCACCAGCAACGCCTGGGACAGCCGCCGGTCTTCGGCGGCGTCGGCGCTGCGTGGATGGGTGCCGGCGATCGGGCGCGTGCGCACGATGTTGTCTTCCACCCGCACCAAGCGCTCGGGCGATGAGCTGATCACGGCGCGATTGCCGGGCAGTGTCATCAACGCGGCGAATGGCGCCGGGTTGGCGTGACGCAGACGCCGGTAAAGTTCGACAGGCGCCGATGGCGCGGCGAGCCGCGCGCGCCACTCGCGCGAGAGGTTTACCTGAAACACATCGCCGGCGCGAATGTATTCGAGCACCCGCTCCACGCCATCCAGAAAATCCTGCGGGTCGTCTTCCACCACGTCGGTCACGTCGCAACCGCGTGACGGTGCAACTCGCAGCGCCTCGATATCGGCGCACAACCGCGGCATCAGCTCCGCGGCGCGCTCTGTCTCGCAGACCAATAGCGTTGCGCCGATCTGGTGGTCGCGGATGATCGCGGCGGGAAAACGCGTGGCCATGGCCACCGGTAGCGTCGCGTCGCGCGGCGGCGCGCCGAGCGCGGGTTCGATTTCGGTGCCGAGCTCGTAGGACAGGAACACGAACCAGCCGCCGGTGAACGGCGGCGTATCGGCGGGTGCCGTGGGTTCAGATACGCACTCACGCCAGCGGCGCTCGAAGTCGTCGAGAAAGTCGCCGGCGGTATCGGCCGTCAGCGTTTCGCCGGGAAAGGCGAACAGGATGTCGTAGCGCGCCTGCGGCGTGCCGTGCGCCACGCTTTCGAGCAAATGCGGATAACGCGCGGGGTTGGCCGCGTGCAGGTCGGCGAGGTCGGGAAAAACCGCCAGGGTCTGGCAGGCATGGCCTGCCGAAGGGAGGATACGCGCGCTGGCTCGCGAGGCGCTCACATCAGCCGGCGCATCACCAGCGTGCCGTTGGTGCCGCCGAAACCGAACGAATTGGACATCGCGACGTCGATTTTCGCCTGGCGCGCGGTGTTCGGCACGTAATCGAGATCGCAGCCCTCGCCCGGTTCGAACAGGTTGATGGTCGGCGGGACCACCTGGTGGTGGAGCGCGAGCGCGGTGTAAATCGCCTCGACACCGCCGGCGGCGCCGAGCAAGTGACCGGTCATGGACTTGGTGGAGCTGACCATGACCTTCTTCGCGTGCTCGCCGAAGGCGGTCTTCATCGCCATGGTCTCGGCCTTGTCGCCGAGCGGCGTCGAGGTGCCGTGAGCGTTGATGTACTGCACCTGCTCCGGGTTGAGGCCGGCGTTGCGCAAGGCGTTGCGCATGCAGCGCGCCGCGCCCTCGCCGTTCTCCGGCGGGCTGGTCATGTGGTAGGCGTCGCCGCTCATGCCGAAGCCGACCAGCTCACAGTAAATCTTCGCGCCGCGCTTTTTGGCGTGCTCGTACTCCTCGAGCACCACCACGCCGGCGCCCTCGCCCAGCACGAAGCCGTCGCGATCCTTGTCCCACGGACGGCTCGCGGTCGCGGGGTCGTCGTTGCGCGTGGACAGCGCCTTGGCGTTGCCGAAGCCGGCCATCGCGGTCGGCGTGACCGTGGACTCGGCGCCGCCGGCGAGCATCACGTCGGCGTCGCCGTATTCGATCAGGCGCCCGGCGTCGCCGACGGCGTGCGTGCCGGTGGCGCAGGCGGTCACCATCGCGAGGTTGGGCCCCTTGAAACCGAGCATGACGGACAGGTCGCCGGCCACCATGTTGATGATGCTCATGGGCACGAAGAACGGCGTCACGCGCCGCGGCCCCTTCTCCTTGATGACGTGCGTCATCTCCTCGATGGTGCCGACGCCGCCGATGCCGGAGCCGATGTGCACGCCGATGCGCTCGGCGTTTTGTTCGGTCACCGTCAGGCCGGAATCCCGGAACGCCTCGATGCCCGCGGCCATGCCGAGCTGAATGAAGCGGTCCATGCGCCTCGCTTCTTTCTCGGTGACGCCGAACTTCGTGACGTCGAAGCCCTTGACCTCGCCGGCGATCATCGAAGGATAGCCGGTGGCGTCGAAATGGGTGATGCGCGCGATGCCGCCCTTGCCGGCGGCGATGCTGGCCCAGTTCTCGGCCAGGCCGATGCCGATGGGTGACACAATCCCGAGACCGGTGATGACGACACGCCGTTTGCTCAAGGGGTGATCCTCAGAAAATTGACGTCCGGACGCAGCTGTCCCGCAAAACCAAACGGCCGTCCCCACGACGTGGCAGACGGCCGGTATGCGACTGGAAGCCGATCAGTTCTGGTGGGAATTGATGTAATCGATGGCCTGCTGCACCGTGGTGATCTTCTCGGCCTCTTCGTCGGGAATTTCGCAATCGAATTCCTCTTCGAGCGCCATCACCAGTTCCACGGTGTCCAGCGAATCCGCGCCGAGGTCGTCGACAAAGGAGGCATCCGGGCGAACTTCGCCTTCGTTGACACCCAGCTGCTCCACTACGATCTTCTTGACGCGTTCTTCAACACTGCTCATCTGATTTTTCCTCCAGATTGACGTACCGGCCCCTCGCGAGGCCGCCATAGTAAACACAATTTGCCCAAGACCGTCCAGTTGACAGTCCGGGTCAGTTCATGAACATGCCCCCGTTCACGTGCAGGGTCGTGCCGGTGATGTAACCCGCCCGCGGCGAGGCCAAAAACGCCACCGCGGACGCGATGTCCTCGGGGGTGCCCAGGCGCCCAAGCGGGATCTGGCCCAGCAGCGCCGCGCGCGCCGCCTCCGGCAGCGCCCGGGTCATGTCGGTGTCGATGAAGCCCGGGGCCACGGCGTTGACCGTGATGTTGCGCGAACCGACCTCGCGCGCCAGCGCCTTGGTGAAGCCGACGATGCCGGCCTTGGCGGCGGCGTAGTTCGCCTGCCCGGGATTGCCGGTGGCGCCGACCACCGAGCTGATGGAGACGATGCGGCCCTTGCGCGCCTTGGTCATGGAACGCAGCACCGCCTTGGTCATGCGGAACACCGACTTGAGGTTGGTATCCAGGATCGAATCCCACTCCTCCTCGCTCATGCGCAGCAGCAGGTTGTCGCGCGTGATGCCGGCGTTGTTGACGAGGATGCCCGGCATGCCGCCGTTCGCCTCCATGTCCTTAAGCAGCGCCTCGATCGAAGCAGCGCTGGTGACATCGAGCACCGCGCCGCGCCCGGCAATGCCGTTGTCCGCGAGCGCCTTGCCGATAGCCTCGGTGCCGCCCGCGCTCGTGGCCGTACCGACGACGGTCGCGCCGCGGCGCCCGAGCTCGAGCGCGATGGCAAGCCCGATGCCGCGGCTCGCGCCCGTGACCAGTGCAATCTCGCCCTTAAGTGACATTACTGTCTCCTTTAAAAACTATTCACAGGATTAACAGGATTTTTCAGGATTTACAGGATTACTTCAAAAGTTTTAGTTTTAAATCTTGTTAATCCTGTTTTAATCCTGTTAATCCTGTAAAACTTTTTATTTCACTACCGCTTCCAGCGCCGCGCGCAGCGTCGCGGCATCGTACACCGCCAGCGTCTCGGCCTGCTTGTCGATGCGCTTGTTCAGACCCGCGAGCACCTTGCCCGGACCGCATTCCACAAACCGCGTCGCGCCGGCCGACAGCATCGCCCGCACAGTCTCGACCCAGCGCACCGGCGATTCGATCTGGCGTACCAGCGCCTCGCGGATGCCGTCCGGCGTCGCCTCGCTTTTCACGTGCACATTATGAATGACCGGCACCTTCGGCGCGCGTACGTCCACCCCCGCGAGGCGCTGCGCCATCTGCTGCGCCGCCGGGTGCATCAGCTTGCAATGCGACGGCACGCTCACCGGCAGCGGCAGCGCGCGCTTGGCGCCCGCGGCCTTGGCCTGCTCGACGCCGCGCGCGACCGCTGTCGCCGTGCCAGCAATCACCACCTGGCCCGGCGAGTTGAAATTCACCGGCTCCAGCACTTCGCCCCGCGCCGCGTCGGCGCAGACCTTGCGCACCGCGTCATCTTCGAGACCGAGAATCGCGGCCATGCCGCCCTGTCCCGCCGGCACCGCCTGCTGCATGAAGCGCCCGCGGTCGGCGACGAGCTTCACGGCGTCGACGAAGCCGAGCGCCTCGGCGCACACGAGCGCGGTGTATTCGCCGAGACTGTGACCGGCCATCAGCGCCGGCATCGCCCCGCCCTGCGCGCGCCACACGCGCCACACGGCGACACCGGCGGTGAGCATCGCCGGTTGCGTCACCTCGGTCTGGTTGAGCTTCTCTTCCGGGCCGCGTTCGACCACAGACCACAGGTCATAGCCGAGCGCCTGCGACGCCTCGGCGAAGGTCTGCGCCACCTGCGGGAACTCGCCCGCGAGCGCGTTCAGCATGCCGACCGACTGCGAACCCTGGCCGGGAAAAACGAGTGCAAGTGTCATATGAAAATATTTTGTATGAGTTTTTTAACCACAGAGATCACGGAGGACACGGAGAAAATCAAAAAACTCTGTGTTCTCTGTGCACTCTGTGGTGAAAATTAATTAATATTTAAGCAGTACCGAGCCCCAGGTAAAACCGCCGCCGAAGGCCTCCATCAGCACGGTCTCGCCGCGCTTGATCCGTCCGTCGCGCACGGCCTCGTCGAACGCCAGCGGGATCGACGCGGCCGAGGTGTTGCCGTGACGCTCCACCGTCAGCACCACCTGGTCCATGGACATGCCGAGCTTCTTCGCGGTCGCGGTAATGATGCGCACGTTTGCCTGGTGCGGCACCAGCCACTTCACGTCCGACTTCTGCAGTTTGTTGGCGTCGAGCGTTTCGTCCACGATCTTGCCGAGCGTGTTCACCGCCACCTTGAACACCTCGCCGCCTTCCATGTTGAGGTGCGCCTCGTTCTTGCGCACCTTGTCGTAACCCTGGGAGATGCCGGCCGGCACCGTGAGCAAATCCTTGTACTGGCCGTCGGCGTGCAGGTGCGTCGACACAATGCCGGGTTCGTCGGCGGCCCCGATCACCACCGCGCCGGCGCCGTCGCCGAACAGCACGCAGGTGGAGCGGTCGGTCCAATCGATGATGCGCGACAGCGTTTCGCTGCCGACCACGAGCGCGCGCTTCGCGGCGCCCGTACGAATGAATTTGTCGGCGACGGTGAGTGCGTACACAAAGCCGGTGCACACCGCCTGCACGTCGAATGCCGGGCAGCCGTGAATGCCGAGCCGGTCCTGCAACAGGCAGGCGGTGCTCGGGAACACGCGGTCGGGCGTGGTCGTGGCGAGCACGATCAGGTCGATGTCGGCGGGCTGGAGGCCCGCGGCCTCGATCGCGCGGCGCGCGGCGTGCTCGGCCATACTGCCGGTGGTTTCGCCGTCGGCGGCGATGTGGCGCTCGCGAATGCCGGTGCGCTCCACGATCCACTGGTCGGTGGTCTCGACCATCTTTTCGAGGTCGGCGTTGGTCAGCACCTTGGACGGCAGATAACCGCCGGTGCCGAGAATGCGGGAATAGCTCACGCGGTCTCTTCCTTATTAGCAGCCATGGCGGCCAGCGCCTGGCCGATGCGCTGCGGGACTTCTTTTTTGGCCTCGGCCAGCGCTTCGAGGATGGCATGCTCGAACGCCAGTTTATCCGCCCCGCCGTGGCTCTTGATGACGGTGCCGTTCAGGCCCACGAGGCTCGCGCCATTATAGCGCCGCGGGTCCACGCGTTTGCGAAATGCCTTGAGCGCCGGCAGCGCCAGCAGCGCGGACAATTTGGTGAAGATATTGCGCTTGAACTCCTCGCGTATGAACTGCGTGATCATGCGCGCCAGGCCCTCGCTCGTCTTGAGCGCGACGTTGCCGACAAAGCCGTCGCAGACGATGACGTCGAGGTCGCCGGTGTAGATCTCGTCGCCTTCGGCGTAGCCGGCGTAGTTCACCGGCGCGGCGCGCAGCAGCTCGGCGGTGCGCTTCACGATTTCATTGCCCTTGATGTCTTCCTCGCCGATATTGAGCAGGCCGACGCGCGGGTTCGGCTTGCCTTCGACCGCGCCGACCAGGATCGAACCCATGATGGCGAATTGCACCAGCTGTTCCGGGGAGCAGTCCACGTTGGCGCCGAGATCGAGCATGTGCACGTGGCCGTGGGTCGTGGGCAGCGTGGTGCAGATCGCGGGCCGGTCGATGCCGGGCAGAGTCTTGAGCACGAAGCGCGAAGTCGCCATGAGCGCGCCGGTGTTGCCGGCGGAAACCGCCGCGGCCGCGTCGCCGCGTTTCACGAGATCGATGGCCACGCGCATGGACGAATCCTTTTTCCTGCGCAGCGCATCGGCCGGCGGCTCGTCCATGCCGACGACTTCGGAGGCATGGTGCACGCGCAGGCGCGCGGACTCGGCGCCGCGGCGGCGCTTGAGCTCGGCATCGATCGCGTCGCGCTGCCCCACCAGGATCAGGGACAGTTCGGGTTCGCGATCGAGAACCGAAAGCGCCGCGGGCACGGTGACACCGACACCGTGATCACCCCCCATGGCATCGAGGGCAATCGTGATCACGACTCAGCGCTCCGCGCCGGAAGAATGCAACGGAGAATTATTCCGGTTTGGTTTCGAGCACCTTGCGGCCGCGATAGTAACCGTCCGCGGTCACCTGGTGCCGGCGGTGCGTCTCACCGCTGGTCTTGTCGATCGACAGCGTGGACTTCTTCAGCGAGTCATGCGAACGACGCATGCCCCGGCGGGAAGGCGATACTCGACTTTTCTGGACAGCCATGACGTTTCCTCGTCGTCAAAAAATCATTTCAGGTTCGCTTCAACCGGTTCAGGCCGGAGAGCGGTTTGTCCGCGGGCGTCGCGGACTTCACAAAATTCTTCGCCGCGCATGCCTCGACCGGATGCAACGGGATCATCGGCATCGCCAGCAGCAGCTCATCCTCGACGAGCTCGCTCAGGCGCAGTGGCCGATCCACCACCAGCGCCTCGACCTCGGGCGCCAGCCCCTCGGGACGTTCGCCCGGGCGCAGCAACAGCAGCCGCACATCGGTCTCGAGCGTCAGCGCCATCGGTTCAAGACAACGCTGGCAGGCCACGCGCACGGTCGCACGGAGCCGGCCGGTCATCTCATACACATTGCCGATCTCCGCGTGGCCGAAGTGCAGATCCACCTGCGCCTCGCCGGTGCTGTCGAGACCGGCTTGGGCCAGCCGCGGCATCGCCTTGAGCGGCAGCACGCCAATAAGGTGCGCGCGCTTCTCGGCCAGCAGTATCGGTTCGATGTCTGCGGGCAGCTGGCCCTGCGGTATCTTGCCTGTCGGCGACATGGAAATTCTCTCCTGCCGCGGTCTACCGGGCTACCCGGGCCGATTTCAGGCCGCGCATCATATATTTGCGGCTAACCTGTGTCAAAATATGGACTTTTAGGCGTGGTGCATTGACACGGCAGCCCCCTTTCCGTAAAAAGCAGGGCGCCCTGCGGGGTCGATGGGACCCCAAATCCGCGCGGAGCCTTCGGAATTGATCAAAAAGATACTGGTCGCCAACCGTGGTGAGATCGCGGTGCGCGTGGTGCGCGCCTGCGCCGAGATGGGTATTACCTCGGCGGCGATCTACACCGACGCCGACCGCCACGCGCTGCACGTCAAGAAGGCGGACGAGGCCTATAACGTCGGCCCCGACCCCGTCGGCGGCTACCTCAACGCCCACCGCATCGTGAACCTGGCGGTGGCTGCCGGCTGCGACGCCCTGCACCCGGGCTATGGCTTCCTGTCCGAGAACCCCCAGCTCGCCGAGATCTGCGCCCGGCGCGGCATCATCTATATCGGCCCTTCGCCCGAGGCGATCCGCGCCATGGGCGACAAGACCCTGGCGCGCGAGGCCATGATCAAGGCCGGCGTGCCGGTGGTGCCGGGGTCGGAAGGCAATCTCAAAAACGCCGCCGAAGCGGTAAAGCTGGCGAAGAAAATCGGCTATCCGGTGATGCTCAAGGCCACCTCCGGCGGCGGCGGGCGCGGCATCCGCCGCTGTAACAGCGAGGACGAGCTCAAGCGCGCCTACGAGCGCGTGGTGTCCGAGGCCACCAAGGCCTTCGGCAGCGCCGAGGTGTTCCTGGAAAAGGCCATCGTCAACCCGCGCCACATCGAGGTGCAGGTGCTGGGTGACAAATACGGCAACGTGATTCACCTGTTCGAGCGCGACTGCTCGATCCAGCGCCGCCACCAGAAGCTGGTCGAGATCGCGCCCTCACCCCAACTCTCCGAGGCGCAGCGCCGGGAAGTGTGCGGGCTCGGGGTGCTCGCGGCCAAGACCGTGCACTACCAGAACGCCGGCACCGTCGAGTTCCTGCTCGACCAGGACGGCAAGTTCTACTTCATGGAGATGAACACGCGCCTGCAGGTCGAACACACCATCACCGAGCAGATTACCGGCGTGGACATCGTGCAGGAGCAAATCAACATCGCCGGGGGCCTGCCGCTCTCCTACCGCCAGGACCAGATCGAGCGCCGCGGCTACGCGATCCAGTTCCGCATCAACGCCGAGGACCCGAAGAACGACTTCCTGCCGAACTACGGGCGCATCACGCGCTACTACTCGCCGGGCGGGCCGGGCGTGCGCACCGACGCCGCCATCTACACCGGCTACGAATTCCCGCCGCACTACGACTCGATGTGCGCCAAGCTGATCGTCTGGGCGCTGACCTGGGACAAGGTCATCGCGCGCGGGCGGCGCGCCCTCATGGATATGGGCGTGCACGGCGTGAAGACCACCAAGCCGTTCCACCTGGAGATTCTCAACACGCCGGAGTTCCGGGGGGCGAACTTCGACACCGCCTTCATCGAAAAGCACCCGGAGCTGGTAAACTATTCCGTCCATCGGCCACCGCAAGACCTGGCAGCGGCCATCGCCGCCGCGGTCGTGGCGTACCACGGCCTGTAACCGGATAACGTCATGACCTCGAAGAAAGTTCACATCACCGAAGTCGTGCTGCGCGACGCGCACCAGTCGCTGCTCGCCACGCGCATGCGCACCGCCGACATGCTGCCCGCCTGCGACAAGCTGGACAAGGCCGGCTTCTGGTCGCTCGAGGCCTGGGGCGGCGCGACATTCGATTCCTGCCTGCGCTTCCTGAAGGAAGACCCGTGGGAGCGGCTGCGGCTGCTCAAGAAAGCGCTGCCGAAGACGCCGATCCAGATGCTGCTGCGCGGCCAGAACCTGCTCGGCTACCGCCACTACTCGGACGACGTGGTCGAGGCGTTCGTCGCCAAGGCCGCGGCCAACGGCGTGGACGTGTTCCGCATCTTCGACGCGATGAACGACCTGCGCAATCTCGAGGTTTCGGTCAAGGCGGTGCTCAAGAGCGGCAAGCACGCGCAGGGTGCGATCTGCTACACCACGAGCCCGGTGCACACCATCGAGCACTTCGTCGAGCAGGCGAAGGAACTCGAAGCCATGGGCTGTCATTCGATCGCCATCAAGGACATGGCCGGCCTGATCACGCCGGCGCGCACGGTCGAACTGTTCACGGCGCTGTCGAAGGCCACCAAGCTGCCGCTCGCGTTCCACTCGCACACCACCGTCGGCACCGCCAACATTTGCATGTACCTCGCCGTCGAGCACGGCGCGCGCCACGTGGACACCGCGATCTCGTCGATGTCCTGGGGCACGTCGCACTCCCCGACCGAAAGCATGGTCGTGGCATTCCGCGGCACACCGTATGACACGGGTTTGGACCTGGAACTGCTGCAGCAGATCGGCTTCTACTTCCGTGAAGTGCGCAAAAAATACCGCCAGTTCGAGAGCGAGTACGCCGACATCGACACGCGCGTGCAGGTGAACCAGGTGCCGGGCGGCATGATTTCCAATCTCTCGAACCAGCTGAAGGAACAGGGCGCGCTCGGGCGTATGAACGAGGTGCTGGCCGAAATCCCGCGCGTGCGCGAGGATCTGGGCTACCCGCCGCTGGTGACGCCGACGTCGCAGATCGTCGGCACCCAGGCGGTGCTGAACGTGCTCACCGGCAAGCGCTACAAGAACATCACCAACGAAGTGAAGCTGTACCTGCAGGGCCGCTACGGCAAGGCGCCCGGCACGATCAACGAGCAGGTGCGCAAGATGGCCATCGGCAACGAGGAGATCATCACCTGCCGCCCCGCCGACCGGCTCAAGCCCGAGATGCACCGGCTGCGCGAGGAGATCGGCGAGCTCGCGAAGAGCGAGGAAGACGTGCTCACCTACGCGATGTTCCCGGAGATCGGGCGCAAGTTCCTCGAAGAGCGCGCCACCGGCACGCTCAAGCCCGAGCCGCTGGCGCCGGTCGTCGAGACACCGGCCGCCGCCGGCGTCACGCCGCTCGCGCCGACCGACTTCAACGTCACGGTCCACGGCGAGACCTATCACATCCGCGTCACCGGCGTCGGCCACAAGGCCGACGACCTGCGGCCCTACTTCGTCAGCGTCGACGGCGTGCCGGAAGAAATTCTGATCGAGGCGCTGGCCGAAACCGTGCCGACCGAAGCCGGCCTGGTGGACACCAAGCGTGTCTCGAAGGGCTCGAAGCGCCCGAAGGCAAGCAAGGAAGGCCACGTCACCAGCTCCATGCCCGGCACGGTCGTGGACGTCGTGGTCAAGGTCGGCAGCAAGGTCAAGGCCGGTGACGCCGTGCTCGTCATCGAGGCGATGAAGATGGAGAACGAGGTCCCCGCGCCCGTCGCTGGCACGGTCAAGGCGGTCAACGTCGCCAAGGGTGATTCGGTCAATCCCGACGAGGCGCTGGTGGAGATCGAATAATGCCCCTGCCTGTTTCCATCGTAAGAATTAAAAAAAAATGGAAGGCGAAGGCGGTCGGACTATTGCGGAAACTGGACGTCATCCGCACAAAGCTGGTCAGCAGATCGACGATTAAAACCAAAAAGCTTCCTTCCGGCCTGCGGATCGAGCTGGATATCGCAAAGCGGGTTCAGTACATACAATGGAAAAAGAATATCTACGAACCCCATATCTTTCACTTTGCAAAAAGAATCCTTTGCGCCGGTGATACCGCGATTGACCTTGGAGCGCATGTCGGCTACTGGACGCTTGAGTTTGCCGCGCATGTCGGGGCCAAAGGCAATGTAATCGCGGTTGAGCCGGCACCTGATAATTACAGACAGTTACTGCGAAACATAGAGTTAAACTCGCTGAAGAACGTTCACGCATTTCAGGCCGGCATCTCCGACAGGCAAGGGCGTGCGCAATTAATACTCAACCTGAAAAATGAAGGCGGCCACTGGATCGGAGAACAACTTGCAACCGGCGAACAATCGGTTGATATCGATATAACGACACTCGATGCTCTGGTTGAGAAAACAAGGATCGGATCCTGCAAATTGATAAAGATCGATACGGAAGGCCATGAAATACATGTACTGCAAGGAATGACAACGGTTCTGTCATCCGATGCCCTCAGGCCGCAGCACCTGATCATCGAAGTTTCCTTGCAGCAGCCTGCGCGCCGCAGGGAAGTATCCGAGATACTGGGAAAATACGGCTACATACACTACCCACTTCGGTATCCTCTGTCGGACACGTCGCTACCCGTCACAGAAGGTGGCTATGACATGTACTTTCGTCACAAGTCCGTTTTGACTACCTGATGGATTACGAAATCAATTTATCCAAACCGGCATCCGTAGGCATTTGACAACAAAGCTCATCCTCGCCTCGTCGTCGCCCTATCGCCGCGCGCTGCTCGCGCGCCTGAAGATTCCATTCGAGGCAATCTCGCCGGACGTGGACGAAACGCCGAAACCGGGTGAAACGCCGGAACAGATGGTCGAGCGCCTGTCGCGCGCGAAAGCGCGCAAGGTCGCGGCGGCGCATCGCGACGCGCTCGTGATCGGCTCGGACCAGGTGGCGGTGTACAACGGCAAGATCGTCGGTAAGCCGCACGATCACGACAAGGCCGTGGCGCAACTCCGGGAAGCCTCCGGCCGCACCGTGGTGCTCTACACCGGGCTGGTGCTGCACAACGCCGCCACCGGCAAGGAACAATGCGAAGTCCTGCCCTACCGCGTGACGTTCCGCAAACTGACCGACGAGCTGATTGAAAACTACTTAAGAAAAGAACAACCCTACTCCTGCGCCGGCAGCGTGAAGTCCGAAGGGCTCGGGATTGCGTTGCTGGAGAAGTTCGAGGGTGACGATCCGAACACCCTCATCGGCCTGCCGCTCATCCGTCTGGTGCGGATGCTCGAAAACGAAGGCGTAACGATTATCTAACCACGGAGAACACGGAGGTCACAGAGAAAATCTTTAATCTCTGTGTTCTCTGTGCCCTCTGTGGCGAAAATTTTATTTCATCACCGGCGTGCGGCCGAGGTAATCCGTGCCGAACTTTTCCGCCATGGCGGTACCGAGACGCTTGGCGAAACGGTCGAACACGTTCTCGCGCTGGGTGAAGTCCACGATCTCCTCGGCGCCGACGACCTCGCGCGCGACGTAGGACGCGCTGCCGAGTTCGTCCACCAGCCCCATCTCCACCGCCTCCTCGCCGGTCCAGAACAGGCCGGAGAACATGTCCTTGTTTTCCTTGAGCGCGTCGCCGCGACCTTCGCGCACGCGCTCGATGAACTGCTTGTGAATGCGGTTCAGCAGCTTCTGCGCATGGGCCTTGTCCTGCGGCTTCATGGCGCTGAAGGGATCGAGGAAGCCCTTGTTGTCGCCGGCCGTGAGCAGGCGACGCTCGATACCGAGTTTCTTCATGCCGTCGACGAAACCGAAGCCGTTCATGAGCACGCCGATGGAACCGACGATCGACGCCTTGTCGGCATACACCTTGTCGGCCGCGGCCACGGCGTAATAGCAGCCGGAGGCGCAGACGTCGGTGATCACGGCGTAGACCGGCACCTTGGGATGCTTCTCGCGCAGGCGCAGGATCTCGTCGTAGATGTAGCCCGCCTGCACCGGGCTGCCGCCCGGACTGTTGGCGCGCAGCACCACGCCCGCGGTGTTCTTGCCCTCGAACGCGGCACGCAGGCCGGAGATGACATTGTCGGCGTTGGCCGGGCTGTCCGGGGCGATGGTGCCCTCGAGTTCCACGAGCGCGGTGTAGCGGGTCGCAAGCGACTTGGCGCCGCGCGGCTCGCCGTACAGCAGCACCAGCACCACGATCAGGTAAACGGCGAAGAACAACTTGAAGAAGATGCTCCAGCGGCGCGCGCGCCGCTGTTCCTCGATTGCGGCCAGCGCCACGCGCTCGAGGACCTTGCGTTCCCAGCCTTCTTCAGGCTTCTTTGCGGGCTCGGAGCCCGTTTCTGATTTTGCGTCGCTCATGAGGTTTGTACTGTAACTCCCGGTTCTTCAAGAAGTATATCACTATCGGATTTGGCCGCCGGGGCAAGCCACTGGCGCACCTCATCGAAGCTGTCGAGACAGGCGCGCGGCGCGTGCGCCAGCAGGTCCTCGCGGCTATGCACCCCGTAGCTCACGGCAAGGCTGTCCATCGAGGCCGCGCGCGCCATCTGCAGATCGTAGGTGGTATCGCCCACCATCAGCGCCCGATTCGGTTCCAGCCCGGTATAGTCGAGCAGGTCTTCGAGCATCTTGGGGTGCGGTTTGGAAAAGGCCTCGTCGGCGCAGCGCGTAGCCACGAACAGCCCACCCAGGCCGGTCTCTTCCAGTACGCGATCGAGGCCGCGACGCGACTTACCGGTGGCCACCGCGAGCAGGTAACCCTGGCCGGCGAACGCTTCCAACCCTGCACGCACACCCTCGAACAGCGGCATCGCGGTCTGGTCGATATGCAGGAAATGCTCGCGGTAGCGCGCCACCACGCGCTCGCGCGTGGCCTCGTCCACTCCGGGCAGAAGCTGGTCCACGGCCTCGGTGAGCCCAAGGCCGATGACATGGCGCATGGCCGCATCGGCCGGCCGCGCCAAGCCGGAGTCGGTACAGGCATTGCCAAAGCAGTTCACGATCCGGGCGATGGAATCCATCAGGGTTCCATCCCAGTCGAAGATCAAAAGGTCATACCGGCGGGACATGGGCAAGCCGTTCCAGGACTGCGGACAGTTCCGGAGCTAATGGGGCCTCGAACGCCATTTTACAATTCATTACAGGATGCTTGAAGTTCAATCTCCAAGCATGCAGAAATAAACGTTTAAGTCCGGCACGGCGCAGCTCGCGGTTAAACTCGCGGTCGCCGTACTTGTCGTCCCCGGCGATGGGATGACCGATATGCTCGGCATGCACGCGCGCCTGGTGGGTGCGCCCGGTCAGGAGCTCGATCTCGACCAAAGTCGCCCCCGCCTCCGGGTAGCGCGTGCGCGCATGGAACCGGCTGGTCGCCTCGCGCCCTTCCTCGCCGGCCTCGACCATGTGCTCGCCGCCGCGCTCGCGCTTTTCGAGCGCCACCGACACGGTGCGGGTACCGCGCAGCAGGCCGCGCACCAGCGCGAGGTACTGCTTGGCCACGCCGCCTTCGCGCAGCGCCGTGTGCAATCCGGTCAGGGTCGCGCGGCTCTTGGCCACCAGCAGGCAACCCGAAGTATCGCGGTCGAGCCGGTGCACCAGCTCCAGCATCGGCGCGTCCGGACGAATCGCCCGCAGCGCCTCGATCAGGCCGAAGGCCACACCGCTGCCGGCATGCACGGCGAGTCCGGCGGGCTTGTTAATGGCCATCAAGTGCTCGTCCTCGTACAACACCCGTTCTTCGAGCCAGGTGAAGCGTTCCGCCGGTGCCTTGGCCGGCGCCGGGACCTCCCGAACCGGCGGCACCCGGACCACGTCCCCGGCCTGGAGCCGATAATCCGGCTGGGTGCGGCCGCGATTCACCCGCACCTCGCCCTTGCGCACCAGCCGGTAAATACGGCTTTTGGGCACGCCCCGGAGGGTCGCGAGCAGAAAGTTGTCGAGGCGCTGGCCGGCGCGGGTATCGTCGATTTCGACGTGCCGGACCGCGGATTGGACGCCCGAAGCGGGTTTTTTCATGCACCGCGATGATAACAGATGCGTTTGTTCTGATTGCCGTTCAATAACTTGGCTGCTATAGTGGTTTGGCGCAGATTCCGCGATGGGCCGAAAGTCCGGTCGCGGGCGCAGACTCAAGTTGATTGAGTACCGCCGGGGAAGCCCGGCACCGGCAGAGCCAGCCGAACTGTAGAGCCGCGCACGGCGCGGTCCGGTTCGACGGCCGCCAAAAAGGGTCAGTGCCTCTCCCCTTCGACCTGTAGAGGCCAAAAGCAAGACGCTCCGGGTAAACCAGGCGCAAGTGCCCCCTGACAGGCGGGCTGGATCGCGCGGCTGAAGCCGCGCCGAGTTTGACGAAGGACAGGTCCCTTATAGGGGACGGTCCCAGACAAAGTGTCCCGAAGAAGCGGCGCAAGCCGCGCCGGACACACCAGAACGAAGCAGTTCCTGCCTACAGGTAGTCACCTGTACGCCGCGCGGACATCGCGCCGGCCGAAGGCCTCATGGCCTGCCCATCATGCCCCGGGCGTCGGGGATCATCACAACATGAAGCGTATTTTGTTCAACGCAACTCATCCCGAGGAGTTGCGCCTGGCCATCATCGACGGCCAGAAGCTCCTCGACCTCGATATCGAGTCCGCCTCGTTCCAGCAAAAGAAAGGCAACATCTACAAAGGCAAGGTCACGCGCGTCGAGCCGTCGCTCGAAGCCGCGTTCGTGGATTACGGCACCGAGCGCCAGGGCTTCCTGCCGCTCAAGGAAATCTCCCGGCTCTACTTCCAGGGTTACGACGACCGCACCCCGATGAGCCAGGTGCGCATCAAGGACGTCATCAAGGAAGGCCAGGAGTTCATCGTCCAGGTGGACAAGGAAGAGCGCGGCACCAAGGGCGCGGCGCTCACCACCTTCGTCTCGCTCGCCGGACGCTACCTGGTGCTGATGCCGAACAACCCCAAGGGCGGCGGCATCTCGCGGCGCATCGAGGGCGAGGAACGCGCCGAGCTGCGCGAGGCCATGGCCCACCTGCAGGTGCCGGACGACTACTCGCTCATCGCCCGCACCGCCGGCATCGGCCGCTCCGCCGAGGAACTGCAGTGGGACCTCGACTATCTGGTCGCGCTGTGGGACGCCATCAGCAAGGCCGCGGCCGAGCGCGCGGGGCCGTTCCTGATCTACCAGGAATCGAACCTGGTGGTGCGCGCAGTGCGCGATTACCTGCGCCAGGACATCGGCGAGATTCTCGTGGACAACCCCGAGATCCACGAGCGCATGACCAAGTTCATCCAGCAGGTCGCGCCGCAATCGGCCGACAAGCTCAAGCTCTACAAGGACGAGACGCCGCTGTTCTCGCGCTTCCAGATCGAGCGCCAGATCGAGTCGGCGTTCTCGCGCGAGGTGCGCCTGCCCTCCGGCGGCGCCATCGTGTTCGACAAGACCGAGGCGCTGGTCACCATCGACGTCAACTCGGCGCGCGCCACACGCGGCGCCGACATCGAAGAAACCGCGTTCAACACCAACCTCGAGGCCGCGGAAGAGCTCGCGCGCCAGCTGCGGCTGCGCGACCTCGGCGGCCTGATCGTCATCGACTTCATCGACATGACGCCGGAGCGCAACCGGCGCGAGGTCGAGAACCGGCTGATGGATTCGCTCAAGGTCGACCGCGCGCGCGTGCAGGTCGGGCGCATCTCGCGCTTCGGCCTGCTGGAGATGTCGCGCCAGCGGCTGCGCCCGGCGCTGGCCGAGTCCTCGAGCCTGGTGTGCCCGCGCTGCGAGGGTTCGGGCCACATCCGCGGCGTGCAGTCTTCGGCGCTGCAGATCCTGCGCATGATCCAGGAAGAGGCGATGAAGGAAAACACCGCCGCGGTGCACGTGCACCTGCCGGTCGAGACCGCGACCTTCCTGCTCAACGAGAAGCGCATGGAGATCAGCGCCATCGAGTCGCGCCTCGGCACGCCGGTGCTGATCATCCCGTCGTCCGAGTTCGAGACGCCGCACTATCACATCCGCCGTCTCAAGATCGACGAGTACGAGGAAGAGTCCGACATCCCGAGCTACGAGGTCGAGCTGGTCGAGGAAGAGGAAGAAGAGGAGCTGCCGCCGCCGGGCGCTCCGACGCCGGAGAAGCCGGTAATCGGTCCGTTCGCGCACTCGGTTACGCCGCCGCCTCCCCCGCCGCCGCCGGCCGAGATGAAGAAAGCAGCCGAGGGCGGTTTCCTCAAACGCATCTTCGGCGGACTGCTCGGCAAGAAGGAAGAAGAGGCGAAGGCAACCGCCGAGGCCAAGCCGGCGCCGCGCGCGCCGCAGCCGCAGCGTGGCCAACCGCCACGGCACGGGCATCCGCAGCATCATCGTCGCGGCGGTCATGAGCGCGGTCCGCATCGCGGTCATGAGCGCGGCCCGCGCCCGGAACACCGTGGCGAGCAGCGCCCGGGCAGTCCGCGTCCCGAGCGCCACGAGGCCGCCACCGGCGGCGCGCCGCAACCGGCGCACAACGGCGGGCAGCCACAACAGGAAGGCGGCCAGCGCCAGGAAGGCCGTCGGCGCCGTCGGCGTCGCGGCGGTCGCGGCCGGGGCGGCGAAGGCCGCCAGGGCGGCGGGCCGGAGCGTCAGGATCAGCAGCAGCGTATGCGCGGCGAGCCGCGTCCGGAATCGCGGCCGCAGGAATCTGGTTCACCAATGGAATCGCATCCGGCGCCGGAGACGCACCGCGAGCCGGAGCGTTCGTTCACGCCGCACGAGTCGCCGGCGCCCATGACCGAGCGCACGCCGGAACCGAGCACGCCACCGCCCGCGCCGCGCGAGGAACGTCCCGCCACCCCGCCGCCGAGCGGCGGAATGGTGATGGTGGAAACGCGGACGGAACCGCCGTCCGGGGAACAGAAACCAAGCTGAAGCTGTAATAACCAAGCCCGACGAAAGTCGGGCTTGGTTTTTTTTGGCTTAGTTAAAGTCTTGTGCGCCCTTCAGTCGCGTATATAAGAGCGGGCTCCCGCGCCCGCGGGGCGGGTTCCTTTCTTTGCTCGTGCAAAGAAAGGAACCAAAGAAAGCACGTATACACCCATTTGGCCGTGCCCCGCCGTTACGCCGGCACAGCAGCAC
>SCRL01000017.1 GCA_004298065.1 Gammaproteobacteria bacterium
AGGCGCTTGCCCTTGCGATGCACCACGTACCAGTGACGCATGATCGGAAACTCGGCGACGTCGAGCACGACGAGCCGCTTGAGCGCGAGCTCCTGGTCGATGGTGGCACGCGACAGCAGCCCCAGCCCCAGCCCGGCCTGCACGCTCTGCTTGATGGCCTCGTTGCTGCCGACCTCCATGCCGGTCTTGAGGCGCATGCCACGCTCGGCGAAGAAGCGCTCCATGGCGATGCGCGTACCGGAGCCTGACTCGCGCACCAGAAAGGTTTCCTCCTGCAAACGCGAGAGCGGGATTCTTTTCTTGCCCGCGAGCAGATGGCCCGGCGGCGCCACGATCACCAGCGGGTTTTCCATGAACGTCTGTGCCGCGACATCGGCCTCGGCAGGCGGCAGGCCCATAATGACCAGGTCCACCGTGTTCTCGCTCAATTGTCGGAGCAGCGTCTCGCGGTTGGTGACGTCGAGGCTCACCGTGACCTCTGGATAGCGTCGGGCAAAGGTCCCAAGAAGGGTGGGGATAAAATAGTTTGCAGTCGTCGCGACCGAGATGCGCAGCCGCCCGCCGGAAAGCCCCTTCAGCCGATTGAGGATGCCCTCGAGCTCGTCGAGCTGCTGGGTGATCGTGCGCGTATAGGAAAGCGCCTCGTGCCCGGCCTCGGTGAGGTGGATGCGCTTGCCGAGCTGTTCGAACAGCGCGACACCCAGCTGGTCTTCGAGCTGTTTCACCTGCATCGATACCGCCGGCTGGGTGAGATGCAATTCCTCGGCGGCGCGCGTGTAGTTCAGGTGGCGCGCGACCGATTCGAACACCTTGAGCTGGCGCAGGGTCGGATGCATGAAAGCGGCTCCGGCAGAACTATAAGTTATATCTTATCGTAATAATCATAAATCGTTAATGTTGTTTATGGTAATACCAAAGTAGGGTAATCGGCCATCGATCCAGAAGTTCCGGGTCGCAAACCGATTACCCAAAATGAGGAGGCCTTTATGAGCCAAGGCAAAGTGAAGACATACAAGGCGGGCGTCAAAGAATACCGCGAAACCTACTGGATGCCCGATTACAAGCCGCTGGATACCGACCTGCTGGCGTGCTTCAAGATCACCCCGCAAGCGGGCGTGCCGCGCGAAGAGGCCGCCGCCGCGGTGGCCGCCGAGTCGTCCACCGGTACCTGGACCACGGTCTGGACCGACCTGCTGACCGACCTCGACTACTACAAAGGCCGCGCCTATCGCATCGAAGACGTGCCGGGCGACGACACCTGCTTCTACGCCTTCATCGCCTATCCGATCGACCTGTTCGAGGAAGGCTCGGTGGTGAACGTGTTCACCTCGCTGGTCGGCAACGTGTTCGGCTTCAAGGCCATCCGCGCGCTGCGCCTCGAGGACGTGCGCTTCCCGATCGCCTACGTCAAGACCTGCGGCGGCCCTCCCCAGGGCATCCAGGTCGAGCGCGACATCATGAACAAGTACGGCCGTCCGCTGCTCGGCTGCACCATCAAGCCGAAGCTCGGCCTCTCGGCCAAGAACTACGGCCGCGCGGTGTACGAGTGCCTGCGCGGCGGCCTCGACTTCACCAAGGACGACGAGAACGTCAACAGCCAGCCGTTCATGCGCTGGCGTCAGCGCTTCGACTTCGTCATGGAGGCGATCCACAAGGCCGAGAAGGAGACCGGCGAGCGCAAGGGCCATTACCTGAACGTCACCGCGCCCACGCCGGAAGAGATGTACAAACGCGCCGAGTACGCCAAGGAAATCGGCGCGCCGATCATCATGCACGATTACATCACCGGCGGCTTCTGCGCCAACACGGGCCTGGCCAACTGGTGCCGCGACAACGGCATGCTGCTGCACATTCACCGCGCCATGCACGCAGTGCTCGACCGTAACCCGCACCACGGCATCCACTTCCGCGTGCTGACCAAGATCCTGCGCCTGTCGGGCGGCGATCACCTGCACACCGGCACGGTGGTCGGCAAGCTCGAGGGCGACCGCGCCTCGACGCTCGGCTGGATCGACCTGCTGCGCGAGAAGTACATCAAGGAAGACCGCTCGCGCGGCATCTTCTTCGACCAGGACTGGGGCTCCATGCCCGGCGCCTTCGCGGTCGCCTCCGGCGGCATCCACGTCTGGCACATGCCGGCGCTGGTCACGATCTTCGGCGATGACGCGGTGCTGCAGTTTGGCGGCGGTACGCTCGGCCATCCGTGGGGCAATGCCGCGGGTGCAGCCGCCAACCGCGTGGCGCTCGAAGCCTGCGTGGAAGCGCGCAACCAGGGCGTGGCCATCGAGAAGGAAGGCAAGGCCGTGCTCACCAAGGCCGCGCAATCGAGCCCCGAACTCAAGATCGCCATGGAAACATGGAAAGAGATCAAGTTCGAGTTCGATACCGTCGACAAGCTCGACGTGGCACATAAATAAGCGGTCATTAATCAGCTGTCAGCTTGTGGCTGATGGCTGAAAGCTGATAGCCCGAGCGATTTACAGTGAGGAATATTCAATGAGCGAAATGCAAGACTACAAATCGAGCCTGGCCGACGTCGCCAGCCGCAAATTCGAGACGTTCTCGTATCTGCCGGCGATGAATCCCGACGAAATCCGGAAACAGGTGGAATACATCGTCAAGCGCGGCTGGAACCCGGCGATCGAGCACACCGAGCCGGAGAACGCCTTCGACCACTACTGGTATATGTGGAAGCTGCCGATGTTCGGCGAGACCGACGTGGTGCGCATCCTGGCCGAGGCCGACGCCTGCCACAAGGCGCATCCGGCCAACCACGTGCGCCTGGTCGGCTACGACAACTTCAAGCAGTCGCAGGGCGCCGCGATGGTGATCTACCGCGGCAAGATGAAGTAACCCTTACCCGGCAAGGGTAGCGAAGCCCCTGCTCGGGTCACCGGGCGGGGGCTTTTTGTTTGGCGGATCAGGAGAGACGAACGACATGAGCAAGGCAACTGCAGCAGCAAGCACCGAAGCGACCGACGTGTCCCAGTACCGGGTGACGCAGGAACCGTACTATCGGCCCGTTCACAACGAGGTGGAACTCTACGAAGCCGCCTACAGCGCGCGCATGCCGGTCATGCTCAAGGGTCCGACCGGCTGCGGCAAGAGCCGTTTCGTCGAGTACATGGCCTGGAAGCTGAAAAAACCGCTGATCACGGTCGCGTGCAACGAGGACATGACCGCGAGCGATCTGGTCGGGCGCTTCTTGCTCGATGCCAGCGGCACCCAGTGGCACGACGGCCCGCTCACCGTCGCGGCGCGCATCGGCGCCATTTGCTACCTCGACGAAGTGGTCGAGGCGCGCCAGGACACGACCGTCGTGATCCATCCGCTCACGGATCACCGCCGGCAGCTGCCACTCGAAAAGAAGGGCGAGCTGGTCCATTGCCACCCGGATTTCCAGCTGGTGATCTCCTACAACCCCGGCTACCAGAGCCTGATGAAGGACCTGAAGCAGTCCACCAAGCAGCGCTTCGGCGCGATCGACTTCGACTATCCCGGGGCCGAGATCGAGGCCGAAATCGTCGTGCACGAAACCAAGGTGGACAAGGCGACCGCCGAGAAGCTGGTGCAGATCGCGCACCGTGCGCGCAATCTCAAGGGTCACGGCCTCGACGAGGGCATCTCCACGCGCCTGCTGGCCTATGCCGGCCAGCTGATCGCGCGCGGCATCGAGCCCAAGTCGGCGTGCCAGATGACCCTGGTGCGCCCGATCACCGACGATCCGGACATGCGCGACACGCTCGACGCGGCGATTAATACTTATTTTTAACCACAGAGATCACAGAACACACAGAGAAAAGCACTGTGGTGAATATTTCTGATGAGCATTGACCTCAAGGAATACCACGCCCAGCTCGATGAGCTCGATCCGCGCGTGCGCGGCACGCTCGAGGCGAGCTTTCACGAGGCCGCGCGCGTGATGAGCCCGCAGGGGCTGCACAACTGGTTGGAGGGTGCCAGGGGCCTGTCGCAGCTCGGCCGCGGCAACGAGCTGGTCATCACCTACATCCAGGCGATGCCGGCGGTGGTGAAGCAGGTCGGCGAGGACGTGCTCAAGGATTGCATCGTCAGCGCCATGAAGCTCGCCTCGATGGTGAGTGGTGAGGTGATCCAGCTCATGTTCGACACCCTGCCGACCGCCGCCCAGCGGCTCGGCGACGCCGAGTTGCTGCGCGGCTACCTCGGCCTTGTGCACCAGCTTTCGGCGAAGGCGCCACGGGGCCTGAGGCCGATGCTCGGGCATCTCGACGAGCTGTTCGCCAAACTCACCCTCGGCGGCCTGCGCCGCTGGGCGCTCTGGGGGGCGCAGGCACATCTGCGCGATTTCCCGGC
>SCRL01000018.1 GCA_004298065.1 Gammaproteobacteria bacterium
CGCAGGGAGGGGTCGTGCCATTCGGGGCAAATGGCTTTGGGCACTTTGGCCGAAACCAAAGTGCCTCGCCCTCGGGTGCGAGAACCCGATTCAAATAACGCGCCCGGAGGGCGCTCGACAAAGTGTGTTGGATCTAATTTGTACTCAGAACTCGCCGCAGAAATTTCTTCGCCTGAAGATAAATACCCAGCTGATTGCTTTCCCGCGGTCCGGCGACGTTGAGAGTGTGGATGTTATTGGAAGCAAGCCAAACGCGGACATCGCTCGCTCGCGGCCGTTGTGCGAGATCAACAACTAGGCAGGGATTATCTAGTTCCTTCGCCAGTCGGAGCGTGAGCGCTGTGCCGCCGCTTAAAGGACCGCGTGTGAGAATCAATGTACCGTCACTATCACGCACGTTACGCCGGGTGCGTACGCGATAGTCTTTCGAAGTTGTTTCAGTCAGCGGATAGCACGCGGGAATCACGCCGTCCTCGGCGCGGCGGCCTTTGGGGCACCAGCCGCCGCAAGGGATCCTGAGAGCGAGTGCCACATCGAGTGCGGCTCGGTCCACGCCCGTCTGGCCGCCGGAGACGATTTTTTCGACAACAGGCGCTGATTCACCGAATTCGTACCGGCCGCGTCGCAGCCGTTTGTACTGGCGCACCATGATCACGGCCTTGTGCAGCGTCGGGGCGTCCAGCCGCTCGACATCGAGACCGATGCGGATTGTCACGACGTGCCGGCCACGCCCTGTGATTTCGATGAATGGTCGTGGTGCCACCGGATGTGGCACACGCAACGCATGCAGCAGTGCATCCCACACCACCTCGCGACCTTCGAAGCGACCGAGGAAACGGATATGTGCCCGCACATCGTCGGCGGCATCGAGCAGCTCGTATGGTTCGCTGCGCGCGGCCAATTGCTGGCGTACTGTTGTGACCGGAGGCATGGACGGAAAAAATACCACAGCAAGCGAATGGATAGTGCACTGGCGAATTTTGCTATAGTCGGGCCGAATCGGAGAGAACTATGGACCGACCGAAAATCAAGACTGCTATCCCGAAACAGCGCTACCGCTTGGGAAGCTATCAGGCCGTGGTGCTGGGTGAGATTGAAGGTGGCGACGAGCGCCGCTACCAGCACATCCTCGCGCTGGTGCGCGAGGGCGAGGCGCAGCCCGGTTTCTACGTCACCGCGGAGAAAAACCCGCGCAAGGTGGCGCAGGAGCAGGGGGCGTTCAAGCTGCGTGTGATTACCGAGGGGATGAACGAGGAGATCGGCTCCTCGGATAATTGGGGCGACCTTGAGGCATTCGCCCAAGAGTCGCTTACGCTCGCCGCCGAGGCCCTGGGCCTGGGCGGCGAAACGCCGCAACGTCTAATGTAAATCAATTCACAGGATTAACAGGATTAAAACAGGATTAACAAGATTAGAACCAAAAGTTTTTAAGACTTAATCCTGTAAATCCTGAAAAATCCTGTCAATCCTGTGAAATTTTTTATTCTTAGTGGTGGTGGCCGTGCTCGCCGTGCACGTGGCCGTGCTTGGTTTCTTCCGCGGTCGCTTCACGCACGGACACGATTTCCACGTCGAAATGCAGCGTCTGGCCGGCAAGCGGGTGGTTGCCGTCGAGCTTCGCGCCCTTGTCCGTCAGTTCCACGATGGTGAACGAGATCGGTCCCTGCGGGCCCTCGGCGTACACGCGCTCGCCGAGCGCGATCGTCATGTCGGGCGGGAACTGGTCGCGCGCGGCCTCGAAAACCAGCTCGTCGTTCTTTTCACCGTAACCTTCCGCCGGCGCGACCGTGACCTTCGACTTGTGGCCGGCGATGGCGCCTTCGAGCGCTTTTTCCAGGCCCGGAATGATATTGCCGTGGCCGTGGAGATAGGCGAGCGGATCGCCTTCGCGGCTCGAGTCGAGCACGTCGCCGCTGTCGTTGGTGAGGGTGTAGTGCATGGTGACGACCATGCCGTGCGCTGCTTTCATGGGAATACCTTGGAATACGAATGGGTTGGAGGCGGCACTATACCCGAGAACCCGTACCCCTGCCGCAACTATTTCGGTGCCCGAGCCGCCCTTATACTTTCAGATGTACGTGAAACTCTTTTCTGGAGCAGGGTCATGGCCAAGCCGCGCGTCGAGATCGAATACTGCAGCCAATGCCGTTTCATCCTGCGCGCCTCGTGGCTCGCGCAGGAGCTGCTCATGACCTTCGGCGACGAGCTCGGCGAAGTGGCGCTCAAGCCCGGCACCGGCGGCATTTTCGAAGTGCGCCTCGATGGCGAGCGGTTGTGGAACAAAAAGGAAGCCGGGCGCTTTCCCGAGCCGAAAGAGATCAAGCAGCTCATTCGCGACCGCATTGCACCCGCTATGGACCTCGGCCACAGCGACCGCAAGTGACCGCAGCGGCTATTTGCGGTTGATCTCGACCTCATTCTGACTCAGCTTTGTGAACACGCCGAGCGCCATCAGCAGCGTGGCGGCGGCGATGATGATGGCCACGGGGTAATACAGAAAACCAGCCAGGTCCTTTTGGCTGTATTTGATGACCAGGATGAGCGACTCGAGCACCAGCGCCGTGCACACCACGCTGACGAACCGGATGATGCCGCGGCGCATGCGCCGGATGATGCCATCGCTCGATTCCGTCGGGTCGTACTCCTGGTAGATGATCTGCGCGAGTTCGTACACCGCCATCGCCACGACGCCCATGTGCAGGCCCTTGACCAGACCCTCATTGAGGTCGCCGGCGTCGAGGATGGGCCGGAAAAACTCGACCGCGGCATTGCCGACGTAGAATAGCGCGAACAAGAGAAAAAACAGCGTGAACATCGGCACGAGAATGCGACTGATCTGGGTTATGAGCCGCTGCAGCAACGGTTGTGGTATCGCGTCTTTGGTGTCCACAGATGTCTCTGCAGGCAACGAGAGTTTCTGATCCATGATTATTTCCCCCGCTCGTTTGCTAAGAATGAAGTAGCGTTATAGCTCGCATGCAAGTCGCATCTCAAGTAAATGACCTACTCTCCATGCCTGTAACATCTGTAAGGGAAAATGGGAACCACGATGATTAAACAACTTACCGTGAATACTTCGGAACAGGGATTACACGAATTCACCGACGACGTGCAGGCCGTGGTGCGCGCCGCCGGGATTGAAGAAGGGTTGTGCACGTTGTTCGTGCGCCACACGTCGGCGAGTTTGCTGATACAGGAAAACGCCGATCCGTCGGCGAAGCGCGATCTCGAACGCTGGCTGAGTCGCCTCGTGCCGGAGCACGATGCGCTCTACACGCATCAGAACGAAGGACCGGATGACATGCCGGCGCACATCAAGTCGGCGCTCACGGCCACGTCGCTGTCCATTCCGGTCAGCGAGGGACGATTGGCGTTAGGAACGTGGCAGGGAATTTTTCTCTGGGAGCACAGATCCAGCGGCGCGCGCCGCGAGATCGTGGTACACGTCAGTGGCTGACGGGCGCAGCCCACCACGCCACTGACGTTTATTACTAGCTATTGAAGGCTTGTATTAGCGGTTGCCCCAGCCACCGCGGCCACCACCACCACCGCCGCCGGAACGTCCACCACCGAAACCACCGCGTCCGCCGCCACCGGGGCGTCCGCCACCGCCAAAACCGCGGCCACCACCACCACCACCGCCGCCGGCGCGTCCACCGCCACGCTCTTCGCGCGGGCGCGCCTCGTTTACCGTCAGCGGGCGACCCTTAAGATCCTTGCGGTTCAACCCGGCGATGGCGGCCTCGCCCTCGGCCTTGTTCGCCATCTCGACGAAACCGAAACCGCGCGGCTCGCCGGTGAACTTGTCCTTGAGGATACTGACGCGATCCACCGCACCGTAGGCGGCGAACGCCTGGCGCAGGTCGTCTTCGGTCACGTCGCGCGACAGATTACCGACAAAAATATTCATTGCTTCTTTCTCCTGAAGTTGCGGTGCGGAACCACCGGGGCAATCCTCGAGTCGGGCACGGTGCGTCGGTCGCGGTCGGGGGGCTACGGAGTCCGGGGAAAACTATACGCCACGAATATGCCACCGGCCAACCGGTCGCACCGGGCAAAATGCCCGGTGCGGCGGCAGGGGTTAGCCCAGCAGCGGCCCGTTGTTGGAACGCCGGAATTCCTTGCGGTCGCGACGAGCGGGCTGAGACGGTCCGCCGTTGCCATGGCGCGCCGGACGGTGGCCGGCCGACCGGGGCTGCTGGTTGTCGCGCCGCGGCTGGCCGCGGTGTTCCGGACGCGACGGACGATGCCCGCGGTGATCGGCAGCCGGCATGGATTTTGGCTCAAGGCCGGCGATCACGTGCGCCTGGATCGGCTGGCGCGTATAGCGCTCGATGTCGCGCAGCTGGCCGCGGTCCTCGGGCGCCGCGAACGAAATCGCAATGCCCTTGGCGCCGGCGCGCCCGGTGCGGCCGATACGATGCACATAGTCTTCCGGCACCTTCGGCAGGTCGTAGTTGATCACGTGCGAGATGCCGTTCACGTCGATGCCGCGCGCGGCG
>SCRL01000019.1 GCA_004298065.1 Gammaproteobacteria bacterium
CCGCGCCCCTTCGGGCTTGCGGGCAAAGGCTTTCTCGCTTGGGCGCGCCAACGGGGCTGGAACACCACCGAGGTTTAACGAAGGAGGATTCTTGGGCCCCGTATGGCGCGCCGAGTGCTGTGCAACGGTGCTGCTGTGCCGGCGTGACAGGTTGGCACGGCCAGATCGGTGTAAGCGTGCTTTCTTTCGTGAGTTTCTTTGCACGAGCAAAGAAAGTCACCCGCCGTGCGGGCGCGGGAGCCCGCATTCCTATACGCGCCCGCAGGGCGCACAACTTATTTCTGTTGCGTGTCCGTGTACATGAGCATTCGCTTCACCCACGGCAACAACAGATACGCCGGGAACGACAGGAAGAACGTCAGCAGAAAATACGGCGCGTAACCCATGTAGTGCGCGCCGAAGCCGGAGGCGTAACCGGCGAGCTGGCGCGAGAGCGCGAAGATCGACGACAGCAGCGCGTACTCCGTTGCCGAATGGCGCTTGTCCACAATCGCCATGAGAAACGCCAGAAACGCCGCAGTGCCGAGCCCACCGGTGAAGGACTCCACGGCGCTCGCGGAATACATCAATACCTGGTGCTCGAATGCCACCGACGTTCCAGGCGCGGCGGAAGGCAACACCGAGGCAACCCAGACGTAACCGAGATTCGACAACGCCTGGAACAACCCGAGAATCCACAGCGCCTTGAAGATGCCGACGCGGTCGGTGAACCAGCCGCCAGCGATGCCGCCGGCGATGGACAGAATCAGCCCCAGGTTCACCGACACCAATCCGATCTGGGTCGCGCTGAAACCGGCATCCACCCAGAACGGTTTCACCATGAAACCCATCGAGGCGTCGCCGAGCTTGAAGATCAGCACGAAACCGATGACCGGCAGGATGTAAGGCCGCTGGAGCATCTCCATGAGCGCGCCGAACATCGGTCCCTGCGTGAGCGCCGGCGTTGCCTCGGCGCGCGACGATGAACCCTTGAGCGAGCCGTAAAAACCACTGGCCGCGAGCACCAGACCGGCGAGCAGGAATGCCGTCCACCAGAAATACGGCGTGACCGCGGACCAGCGCGTGACGTTGTTCACCAGCCACAGCGTGCCGAGGACGAGGCCGAGCACCGCGACCGTCGCTTTCGGCCGGCGGAACAATCCTTTGAGTTCGGCGCCGAGCGTGACGGCATGGGCCACCGCGAACAGTTTGCCATCACGTTCCTTCGGCGCCGCGAGACAAACGATGCCGAGCACGCCGACGAGGCCGCCGGCGACGGTGAACGCGCCGGGCCAGGAAAGATAATCGCTCAGAATCAGCACCGCGCCGGCGGCGAGGATGCCGACGCGCCCGAAGGCGATGCGCACGCCGTTCACCAGCCCGAGCTCGTGCTTCTCGAACAGCTCGATGGTGTAGCCGTCGATGGCGATGTCGTTGGTGGCCGAGAGCAACGTGAAGATGCCGATAGCGACCCACACGTGCGTGCCGACGCCGCTGCCGGCGGCGAGGTACAGGAGCAGCGCGCCCATGGCGAGGTCGGCGCCCGCCATCCAGCGACGATGATGGCGGTAGTGGTCCACCGCCGGCGCCCACAGGAACTTGATGGTCCAGGCCAGACCGAGCAGGCTCAGCAGGCCGATCTCGCGCAGGTCCACGCCCTGCTGGCGGAAGTACACCGGCAGCACGTCGTAGAACACGCCGAACGGGAAGCCCTGGGCGAAATACAGAATGCCGACCCAGAACAGCCTGTTTTTGAGCAGCGGCATCTGCGGCATCAGCGACCATCTCGCGCGACGTGGTTCATATGCGTTCTTCTTTTCTGCCCGTGTGCTTGCCGTTCATCGTCCGATTGCCGCCGCATATTCTATTGCCGGTTGCGCCCCCAACATGCGTCCTTAAAGTACGCGCCCAACAATAACAACCGCACGCGAGGACTGCATGCGCAGCAAAATCATAGAGATGCCGGGCTATAAAGGCCCCGAACGCCGACTCCGGGCACGCCGCCGCTGGGCAGAGCGGCGCAGGGCCATCCGCTGGGAACCCCGGAAAGAGGATCGCCGCCAGCTCAAGGGACGTCGTCGCAGCGATATCTTCTATTACACCGGCACCAACCGCTGACCGGTTCAACCGGCCGCACCGAGCGCCGACGGCAGCTTCGTTGGCCCTTCGATGCGCACGCGCTTGCGCCGCCCGGTCTCGCCGCTTTCCAGCAACACGCGGCTCTTGGGCACGCCGAACTGCTTCGCCAAGAACGCGCGTAAGGCCTCGTTCGCCGCGCCCTCCACCGGCGCCGCCGTGAGGCTCACCTTGATCCGATCGCCGACAACCTCACCGAAGCGTTCGCGGCTTGCGCGCGGCTGCACCAGCACCTGCAACACGATGTCGGCGCCGTCGCGCCGCCACCATGCATCAGTGCTCAACGCGCAAGCATCCACGCATAACCGAGGTCGTGCAGCGGCTGGACCAGGAGAATCAGCGTCAGCTCCAGCAACACGAACACGGCGATGGGTGAGATATCGAGCCCGCCGAGCGACGGGATCAGCCGACGCGCCGGGCGCAACATGGGTTCGGTGAGACTCCACAACAGCCCCGCCGCCGGGTTGGCATGACCGCCGTAGGGATTCACCCAGCTCAAAACCACGCGTACGAGAATTGTGACGATATAGACGTACACCGTGAGACGCAGCAAATTCGCCAGCCCCACCAGCGCCGCGCCGGCGAGCGCGGGCGTGAAATCCCTGAGCCAACCGGTTACGTAAATCTCGGCGAGCTGCAACACCACAAGCAGCACTACCGACGCCCAATCGATACCGAAGAAGCCGGGGATGACGCGCCGCAGCGGCAGTAGCGGCGGGTTGGTCGCGAGCACCAGGAACTGTGCGATCGGATTGTAGAAGTCGGCGCGCGCGAGCTGCATCAGCAGTCGCAGCAGCACCGCGAGGATGTAGAGGCCGAACACGACCTCGACGAGAAACACGCCGGCCTGAACGAGATAGGGTGTCATGCGTTTTTGCCAAAGAGGTCCGCGAGCTCCCGCGCGCGGCGCGCGGCGGCATCGAGCGCGTTCTGGAAGAGCGGGCGCAGCCCACCCTCCTCCAGCGCCTTTACTGCCTGCTCCGTGGTGCCGCCCGGCGAGGTCACGCGCCGGCGCAACAGCGCCGGCTCTTCCGCGCCCTCGAGCGCCATCTTGGCCGCGCCGTAGGCGGTCTGCAGCGTGAGCAACCGCGCCTGCTCGCGCGTGAGCCCCTGCCCGATCGCCGCCTGTTCGAGCGCTTCCATCATAAGAAAGAAATACGCCGGGCCGCTGCCGGAAAGCGCGGTGACGGCGTCGAGCAACTCCTCGCGCCCGACCCACACCGTCACGCCCACGGCGCGCAGGATCGACTCGGCCTGTTCGCGCATGGTCTGGTCCACGCGCGCATTCGCGTACATGCCGCAGGCGCCGGCGCCGACCAGCACCGCGGTGTTCGGCATGGTGCGCACCATCGGGAGGTTGCCGCCGAGCCAGCGCTCGAGGTCGTCGAGGCGCACGCCGGCGGCGACTGAAACGATAAGCGGGCGCCTACGCTGCACCGCGTCCGCGACCGCGCGCGCGGCGACGGCCAGCATCTGCGGTTTGACGGCGAATACCAGGATATCGGCGCGCGCGGCGACGGCGGCGTTATCGGCATGCGCCTCGAGCCCGAGGTGTTGCACGCCCTCGCGCTGCGCCGGGTCCGGATCGGACAGGATCAGACGGGAGCGGTCCCAGCCGCTGTTGATGAGGCCGCCGGCGAGCGCGCGTGCCATGTTGCCGGCGCCGATGAAACCGACCAGCGGCGGGATAGGTGGGACGGACATGGGGCGAATCTTAACAGGCCGCCCGCGGCGGTGGTATGCGGGCCACCGCCGGAAATGCTGTTGCAGCCCGCTGACGGATGGACTAAAAAAGGAACGGGATAGCCGTATCATTAATTCAGATAACACCGCCCGCCGGAGAATCCATGGACATCGCCGAGTTGCTCGCGTTCGCGTTCAAGCAGAACGCCTCGGACCTGCACCTTTCTTCCGGCCTGCCGCCGCTGATCCGCGTGGACGGCGACATCAAGCGCATCAACGTCGACCCGCTGGACGACCGCACCGTCCACGCCATGGTCTACGACATCATGAACGACAAGCAGCAGAAGGACTACGAGGAATTCCTCGAGGTCGACTTCTCCTTCGAGCTGCCGAACATCTCGCGCTTCCGCGTCAACGCCTTCAACCAGCAGCGCGGCCCGGCGGCGGTGTTCCGCACCATTCCGTCGAAGGTGCTGACGCTCGAGCAGCTGAACGCGCCGCAGGTGTTCAAGAAGATTTCCGACCAGCCGCGCGGCATCGTGCTCGTCACCGGCCCGACGGGCTCGGGCAAGTCCACGACGCTCGCGGCCATGGTCAACTACATCAACGAGTCCTACCACGAGCACATCCTCACCATCGAGGACCCGATCGAATTCGTACACACCTCCAAGAACTGCCTGGTCAACCAGCGCGAAATCGGGCGCGATACGCTCGGCTTCAACAATGCGCTGCGCTCCGCGCTGCGCGAAGACCCGGACACGATCCTGGTGGGCGAAATGCGCGACCTCGAAACCATCCGGCTGGCGCTCACCGCCGCCGAGACCGGCCACCTCGTGTTCGGCACGCTGCACACTTCCTCGGCCGCCAAGACCATCGACCGTATCATCGACGTGTTCCCGGCGGCGGAGAAGGACATGGTGCGCGCGATGTTGTCGGAATCGCTGCGTGCAGTGATCTCGCAGACGCTGCTGAAGAAGGTCGGCGGCGGGCGCGTCGCGGCGCACGAGATCATGATCGGCACCCCGGCGATCCGCAATCTCATCCGCGAGAACAAGGTGGCGCAGATGTACTCCGTGATCCAGACCGGCCAGGCCATGGGCATGCAGACGCTCGACCAGTGCCTGCAGGAGCTGGTGCGCCAGCGCCAGGTCACGTCCGACGACGCGCGCACGATCGCGGTCAACAAGGATCTCTTTACCGGCGGCGGCGGTGCCGCGGCGGCGGCCACGGGAGCGAAGCGCTAATGGTCTTCAGCGATCTGCTCAAGCTGATGAAGCACAAGAAGGCGTCCGACCTGTTCATCACGGCCGGCATGGCGCCGGCCATCAAGGTGGACGGCAAGGTCACGCCGGTGACGCGCCAGGCGCTCACCCCCGAGCAGTCGCGCGCCTTCGCCTACGGCATCATGAACGAGGACCAGCGGCGCCAGTTCGAGGCGCACAACGAGTGCAACTTCGCCATCGCGCCGCAGGAAATCGGGCGCTTCCGCGTGAACGTGTTCATGCAGCAGCAGCGCGTGGGCATGGTGCTGCGCACCATCCAGACCGAGATCCCGCGCTTCGAGGACCTGCACCTGCCCAAGGTGCTCGCCGAGCTGGCGCTCACCAAGCGCGGCCTGATCCTGTTCGTCGGCGCCACCAGCTCGGGCAAGTCGACCTCGCTCGCGGCCATGGTTGGCTACCGCAATGAGAACAGCTACGGCCACATCGTCACCATCGAGGACCCGATCGAGTTCGTGCACGAGCACAAGAACTGCATCGTCACCCAGCGCGAGGTCGGGGTGGACACCGAGTCCTACGACACCGCGCTCAAGAACACCCTGCGCCAGGCGCCGGACGTGATCCTGATCGGCGAGATCCGCGCCCGCGAGACCATGGAGTACGCGATCCAGTTCGCCGAGACCGGCCACCTGTGCCTGTCCACGCTGCACGCGAACAACGCCAACCAGGCGCTCGACCGCGTCATCAACTTCTTCCCCGAGGACAAGCGCAACCAGCTGCTCATGGACCTGTCGCTCAATCTCAAGGCCGTGGTGTCGCAGCGGCTGATCCCGATGAAATCCGGCAAGGGGCGCGTGCCGGCGGTGGAAGTGATGATCAACTCGCCGCTGATCGCCGACCTCATCATGGAAGGCAAGGTTCCGGAGATCAAGGAGCTGATGGCAAAGTCGACCGAGGCCGGCATGCAGACCTTCGATCAGTCGCTGTTCAACCTGTACGAGGCCGATCTCATCTCCTACGACGACGCGCTGCGCAACGCCGACTCGATGAACGACATCCGCCTGCGCATCAAGCTCGAAAGCAAGCACGCCAAGACCGGCGAGCTCGGCGACTCGCTGCAGAACGTCACCTACAAGTAATTTCCGGCTTTCGTGGCGCGCGTCACCGTCTACAGCACCGGCACCTGCCCCCTGTGCCAGAAGGCCAAGGTGCTGTTGCGCAAGTGGAACGTGCCTTACGACGAGGTACGCGTCGACCTCGACCGCGCCGCGCTGCGCGAATTCTCGCAGGTGACGAACGGCGCCCGCACCGTACCGCAGATCGTCATCGACGGCCGCTGCATCGGCGGGTTCACCGAGCTTACCGAGCTGCACATGGAAGGCGGGCTCGACGGCCTGATGCAGTCGCCGCAGTCCTGACGCGGTTTATTTTCCTGCCGCCGCCAGTTCCCCGAGGAGCGCCAGCTCGCGCTCGCTGAACCCGGCCTCGCGCCGCGCCTGCTCGTAAAACGGCAGACGCAGGCGCAGCGTGCCGTATTCTTCGAGCAGCCGGCGGAATGTCGCCACCGGCTCCAGCCCGCGTTGTTCGCACAGCCAGCCGTACCAGCGGTTGCCGATGCGCACGTGACCGATCTCGTCGCGCAGGATGATCTGCAGAATCTCGACCGCACGCGTATCGCCGGCGGAGTGAAGCTTCTTCACCAGCGTCGGCGACACGTCGAGCCCGCGCGCCTCCAACACCCGCGGCACCAGCGCCATGCGATGCAACGCATCGTGCGCCGTCTTCACCGCCATCTCCCACAGGCCGTTGTGCGCCGGGAAGTCGCCGTAGTCGTGCCCGAGCGTGCGCAGGTGTTCGCGCAGCAGTTGAAAGTGATACGCCTCCTCGGCCGCGACCTGGAGCCAGTCGCCGTAGTAGTCGCGCGGCAGATCGCGAAAGCGGTACACCGCATCGAGCGCGAGGTTGATGGCGTTGAACTCGATGTGCGCCAGCGCGTGGATCAGCGCCGCGCGCCCCTCGCGCGTGTGCGCCGCGCGCCGCTCGACCTTAAACGGCGAAACCAACATGGGCTGCGACGGGCGACCGGGTTCGGCGATCGGTTTGGCCGGTGCCGGACTTTCGAGGTTAGGGAAATGGCCTGCGTCCCAATCGGCCTTGAGCGCCGCTGTGGCGGCGCACTTGGCATCCGGCCCGCGCGCCAACAGACACGCGTACGCACGGGCGAACAAATCGGGAGACATATCTAATCCTGCTCGTGCATCGTGACCTGTTTCAGAAACGCACCGAGGCCGGCCTCGGTATAGGCGCCGAACGGGGCCACCAGCACGCCGCGGGCGCCGTCGCGGCCGACGAGCGCGTAGACGATGGCCATATCGCCGGGATCGGTCTCGCCCTCGAAGCGGTGGTGTTCGACGATGGTCAGGTCGGCGGCGGCGTAGCGGCGCCGGCGGTCGGGATCGAGCACGGCGTCGCCGGTGAATTCGAAGTTGGCGCCGAAGCCGCGGCGGCGCAGGCCCTCGATGGCCTCGACGACCGTGGCGTATTCGTTCACGCTCATGATCCACCTCCGTGTGCGCCCGGCGGGCGCGAACGGTGACAGCGGGTGGATCAAGTATCGCGCCCTGTCGGGACGGGCGCCATGGGCCGGCCCGTCACCGGGCGTCAGCGCCCGAGGGCGGTGTAATACGGCCACCACCAGAACATAAGCAGCGCCGCGAGCACGAGGTCGACGACGATGACCGTGCGGTAACGGCGTCGGTCGCCCTCCTGGCCAACGAGCAGGACCACGCCCATCAACGCGTCGAGCAACAGCCCCATGAAGATCATGGGTGTAAGCACCGGCGCAAGGAAGGTCGGCACCAGCGCCCAACCGGAAAACACCGCCGCGGTGCGCGGCGCCGGACGCAACAGCAGCATGAGAATCGCGCCGAGCGCGAGCGTCGCGCGCAACGGGCCGAGGGAACGCAGAAATGTTTTCAGAGTATTCATAGGAAATTCTGATTTATTGATTATTTACCACAGAGAACACGGAGGGCACAGAGAAAAACGGGGAGAACTAACTGAAAAACTCTGTGATCTCTGTGGCCTCTGTGGTGAATATTCATAATTCAGAGATTTTACAGCTTGTAATCGTAGTCGATGATGAGCGGTGCATGATCGGAGAAACGCTTGTCTTTATAAATGCGTTCCTTCTCCGCCTTTTTCGCGATGCTTGGTGTTGCGATCTGGTAGTCGATGCGCCAGCCGACGTTCTTGGCCCAGGCCTGGCCGCGGTTCGACCACCAGGTGTACTGCTCGGGCCTGGTGTTGAGCGTGCGGAACACGTCCACCCAGCCGAGCTCGTCGAACACCTGCGTGAGCCAGGCGCGCTCCTCGGGCAGGAAGCCGGAATTCTTCCGGTTGCTGCGCCAGTTTTTCAGATCGATCTCCTTGTGCGCGATGTTCCAGTCGCCGCACAGGATGTACTCACGTCCGTCGTGGCGCAGCTTCTTCAGCACCGGCAGGAAATGCTCCATGAAACGGTATTTCGATTCCTGGCGGTGCGGGCCGGCCGAGCCGGACGGCAGATACAGCGAGACGATGCTGAGCTTGCCGAAATCGGCCTGCACGTAACGGCCCTCGTCGTCGTGCTCCTTCGAACCGAAGCCGACGCGCACGCGGTCCGGTTCCTTGCGCGTATACAGCGCGACCCCGGCATAGCCCTTCTTCTGCGCGCAGTTGAAATAGCCCCGGAACCCCTTCGGCGCGCGCATCTCGTCAGTCAGGTCGGTTTCGTGCGCCTTCACTTCCTGCAGGCACACCACGTCCGCGTCCTGGCGCGCAAGCCAGCCGTAGAGGCCCTTGGTGGCGGAGGAGCGGATGCCGTTGACGTTGAGGGTGATGACGCGCATGCCGGGGAAGCGGTTTTTCCGCGCTAGGATAGCCGACTTTGCGGACCTGTGTCCGCCCATTAGAATTTCAACCATGAAAGACTACCAGCGCGAGTTTCTCGATTTCGCCATCGAATGCCAGGCCCTGCGCTTCGGCGAGTTCACCCTCAAGAGCGGGCGCATCAGCCCCTACTTCTTCAATACCGGCCTGTTCAATACCGGCGGCCGGCTGGCGCGCCTCGGGCGGTTCTACGCCCGCGCCATCCGCGATAGCGCGATCCCCTTCGACATGCTGTTCGGCCCGGCGTACAAGGGCGTGCCGCTCGCGTGCAGCGCCGCCATGGCGCTGGCCGAATCGGGCCCGGACGTGCCCTACGCCTTCAACCGCAAGGAAGTGAAAAAGTACGGCGAGGGCGGCGTCATCATCGGCGCGCCGCTCGCCGGCCGCGTGCTCATCATCGACGACGTGATCTCGGCCGGCACCTCGGTGCGCGAATCGGTCGAGATCATCCGCACCGCCGGCGCCACGCCCGCGGGCGTGGCCATCGCCATCGACCGCCAGGAGCGCGGCGAGGGCCAGCTGTCGGCGGTGCAGGAAGTGGAACACAAACTCGGGCTCAATGTGGTAAGCATTGCCACGCTCGAAACGCTGCTCACCTATTTGCAGGGCAAGGGCGATGGCTCGCGCACCTACGTCACGGCCATCGATTCCTACCGGCACCGGTACGGCACTTGAGCATTGCCGCGCCCGGCGGTTTCCGGGCATCCGCTGTCTCGGGAGGCAACCATGGTTGTCGTTTCCCGCAGCATCCACATCGACGCATCCGTGGAACGGGTGTTCGCCCTGATGGCGGACCCCGCGGCGCGCGCCGCGCTTAATCCGTTCGCCACGCCGATCCGCGTCGAGATCGAGAACGGCGCGCCGCTGCACCTCGGCAGCGTCTGCCATTACCGGTTGCAGATGGGCAGCCGCATCGTCGACTACCGCTCGCGTATCGTCGAGTTCGAGCCCAACCGGCTGATCGTGTCCGAGTCCGAGGCGGAAGTGCCATTCAGCATCCGGGTCGAGATCGTGCCGGACGGGCGCGGCGGCGCGTGGATGCGCCAGGTCGAGCGCTTCGAACCCACCGACGGGATGCTGCGCGACGCGGTACCGACCACCACGCTCAACGCGGCGTTGCGCCTGGCCCACTGGCTGGCACTCTATCTCGATCTCGATGCCGCGCGCTGGCTGCGCGGCCGGCTGGAAGAGGCGTTGTCCCAGAGACTCGGGGACAATCTCGATCGCTGGTTCGAGGCCATCCGCGCGCATCTCGAAAAAGCTCAAAGTCATTAGCCGATCGCTATCGGCTATTCGCTATCCGCCTCTTTACTTCCCCGGCGCTCGTCGTAGCGAATCATGCGCGTGCGCCTGGCCATGCGTACCGCGCCCTCGTGCACCGCGCCCTCGGCGATGGCGATCACAGGGCTCCGCAGGTCGCCGAGGATGCGCGCGCTCGCGGCGATCTCGAGATGCTCGCGCGCGGTGACGTTGCCGTGCACCTCGCCCGCGATCACCACGTGGGTGGCGTTGATGTTGCCCTGCCAGTAACCGTTCTCCGCGAGCACGAAACCGGCGGCGATGTCGGCGTTGCCCTCGACCTGACCGCAAACCAGCACGCTGTCCGCGCCGCGCAGCGAACCGCGCAGCAGCACGTCGGGCCCGAGCCTTACACCGACGCGCAGGCGGTCGATGCTGCGGCGGCGACGGGTCAGGCGGCGAAACAGTTTGCGCACGGGCATGTCTAAAACACCAGCTTGAGGCCGACAAGCACGGTGACGATCTCGAACCCGCGCTTGATCCAGCGGTTGCCCTTGACGATCGACCAGTGGGCGCCGAGATAGCCGCCGACGAGCGAGCCCACGAGCAGCACCGGCACCCACGACCATTTGATGTCGCCCAGCAGTCCCAGGGTCACGGCGCCGGCGCCGTTCCAGAACAGGCCCACGAGCACGAGCGTGTAGGCCACGGCGCGGCGGTAGTCGAGCCCGAACCAGCGCACCAGCCAGATCGTGCAAAACAGCCCCGTGCCCGAGGTGAGCGAGCCGTTGAGCACGCCGACGAGGAACAGCGCCGCGCCGCCGAGGACGTAGCCGCGGCGATGACGGTTCCTCGGCGCGTGCTCGAGCCCGAGTTGCTTGTTGAAATAGGAATAGACGCCGAGACCGATGGTGAGCAACCCGAGCGAGACCTGCGCCCAGCGGTCCGGCACCTGCAAAATGAACGCCGCGCCCAGCACCACGCCCGGCAGGCCGGTGGCGAGAACGAAAAGCGAGAAACGCCGTTCGAGCGATTTTTCTTTCAGGTGACGCAGCGTCGCGCCGACCCCGAGCGCCACGCTCGCGACCTTGTGCGTCGCGAGCGCGATGCCGAACGGCAGGCCGAGGAGGATAAGCGCCGGGAATTGCAGCAGCCCGGCGCCGCCGCCGGCGAAGGCGGAAAACACATTGGCCACGAGCGCGATGAAAAACAGCAGTATCTGTTCGAACCAATCCACCGCGCGACCCGGGCCGTCATGGAAATAGGGAGGTCCGGATTATGGCACAACCCTCCGGAATTTCCCGGCGCCGCGCGTTGACACGTCCGGACGGGATGCCTATCTTGAGGGTGAACTGTCGAGGCTCTTGAATCATGTCATTCGCACGCGCCCTTCTCATCTTCTCCCTCATATTGCTCCTGCCGTTGTCCGCCGGCGCCGCCGAGCCGAAAGGCAAGCTCATCAAGAAATGCCAGGACGCCGCCGGCAGGTGGCACTACGGCGATTCCGCCGCCGAGGAATGCGCCAAATCGAAGATCACCGAGATCAGCGAGAAGGGCGTGAAGAAAAAGGAGATCGCCGCGCCGCCAACGGAACAGGAGCTGCGCGAACGCGAGGCGCGCAAGGACGAGATCGAAAAGGAACGCAAGCTGGCGGAGGAAAAGCAGCGCCGCGACGAGCTGCTGCTTTCCACCTACGGCCACGAGGACGACATCGCCTACAGCCGCGACCGCAGGCTCGTGCAGATCGAATCGGCCATCAAGGCGAGCGAGGACACGCTGCAATCGCTGCGCGCGGCGCTCGCGCGCCTCGAAGCCCAGGCGGCCGAGGAATCGCGCGGCGGCGCGCCGGTGCCGGCGCCGACGGCGAAGAGCATCGCCCAGACCAAAAACCAGATCGCCACCCACGAAGCGGCGGTCCAGGCCAAGCGCAAGGAACAGGAGGCCGTGCGCCAGCAGGCGGTGGCCGATCTCGCGCGCTACCGCGAGCTCAAGCAACAGGCGCCGGCGACGAAAAACGACAAGAAGAAGAAATAGGTTTCAGGGCGATTCCGGCTCGACCCAACGCTCGCCCGACGCCGTCCGCTCCCGCTTCCAGAACGGCACGCGCGACTTGAGCGCCTCGACCACGTGGCGGCAGGCATCGAACGCCGGCGCGCGGTGCGCCGCCCACACCGCTACCAGCACGATCGGTTCGTCCGGCGCAAGCTTGCCCACGCGGTGCAGCACCAGGCAGTCGAGGATGTCCCACCGCCCCGCCGCCTCGCGGCACGTGGCCTCGAGCTCGCGCTCGGTCATGCCCGGATAGTGTTCCAGCGTCATGGTCGACACTTGCGCGCCGTGGCTCAGCTCGCGCAGGGTGCCGACGAAGATCGCGGTCGCGCCATATTTCCCGGCCAGCTCGGGATGCTCGCGCCGGTAGCTCTCGATTTCGCGCCACGGATCGAATGGCGCGTCTGTCACCTGTACTTTCATGTTTTCCTATATAAAGAACTAAAAAAACTTAACCACAGAGGACACAGAGATCACAGAGGTCTTTTTTCATTATCTTCCTTGGCCTCTGTGTCCTCCGTGTTCTCTGTGGTGAATGTCGTTTGGCCGCCCGTCACCGGCGGGAAGAAAGCCACCTCGTCGCCGTCGCGCACCGGGCGGTCGAAGCCGGCATGTTCGAGATTCACCGCCGCGAGCAGCCGCGCCGGGCGCGGCTCGCCCGTGGCCCGCGCCCAGACATCGGCGACATCGCGCACGCCGGCGGCATTGAGAACGACCTCGGCCTTGCCCAACCGCTCCCGGACACTGGCGAAAAACCTGACTGTAATGCTCATCTAAATACACCTCTTTTCCGGATCATTTCTCCCGCCTTCTTGGCCGGTTTTACGCTAGAATTGCGCCCCCTTTGGGGCCGGTTTGCGGTGTTGCTGTCAAATACCAGCCGCATGGTTCTTATATCTTCCGAAGTATCTGAAATTACTCGGAATTTGCGATAGCTGCCAGAAAATAAAGGAAACTTATGAGCGCAGCCAGTAATTCTAATTAGTTTTAGCCGGGGCAACCCTATAGAGTTTCACGGCTCGGAACACAATCATCACCTCTTTTTTCCGATCTGCAATCCATTTTTTCCGCTTCAAGGGGAACAGAGAATCATGTCGAAACTGGTCAATCCACACGGCAGCAATGACCTGAAACCGTTGCTGCTCCAGGGCAAGGCGCTCGACGACGAGAAGAAGCGCGCCCAGACACTGCCGAAGATCCGTATCAGCTCGCGCGAAACGGGCGACCTCATCATGATGGGCATCGGCGGTTTCACGCCGCTCGATGGTTTCATGACCCACGCCGACTGGCAGGGCGTGTGCGACGGCATGAAGATGGCCAACGGCCTGTTCTGGCCGATCCCGATCACCCTCTCCGCCGACAAGGCCACCGCCGACGGTATCAAGACCGGTGCCGACGTGGCACTCGTGGATTCCGAGTCGGGCGAGATCATGGCGACGATGAAGGTCGCCGAGAAGTACACGATCGACAAGGCGCACGAGTGCATGCAGGTCTACAAGACCGCCGACCTCGAGCACCCGGGCGTGAAGATGGTCATGGCGCAGGGCGAGGTGAACCTCGCCGGCCCGGTCAAGGTGCTCTCCACCGGCAAGTTCAAGGAAGAGTACGGCGACCAGTTCATGACCCCGGCCGAGACCCGCGCCGCGTTCGAAAAAATGGGCTGGTCCAAGATCGCCGCGTTCCAGACCCGCAACCCGATGCACCGCAGCCACGAGTACCTGGCCAAGATCGCCATCGAGACCATGGACGGCGTGCTGATTCACTCCCTGCTCGGCGCCCTCAAGCCGGGCGACATCCCGGCCGAGGTGCGTTCCGAAGCCATCGCGGTGCTGATCAAGAACTACTTCGCGCCCAACACCGTGATCCAGGCCGGCTACCCGCTCGACATGCGCTACGCCGGTCCGCGCGAGGCGCTCTTGCACGCGCTGTTCCGCCAGAACTACGGCTGCTCGCACCTGATCGTGGGCCGCGACCACGCCGGCGTGGGTGACTATTACGGCCCGTTCGACGCGCAGAAGATCTTCGACGAAATCCCGAAGGACGCGCTCGAAACCAAGAACATGAACATCGACTGGACCTTCTGGTGCAACAAGTGCGGCGGCATGGCCTCGCAGCGCACCTGCCCGCACACCAAGGACGACCGCATCCTGCTGTCCGGCACCAAGGTCCGCGCCATGCTGTCCGAAGGCAAGGACCTGCCGGTCGAATTCAGCCGCCCGGAAGTGGCCAAGGTGCTGCAGAAATACTACGCTGGCCTCACCGAAAAGGTTGAAATCAAGCTTTCCGGGCATTCCGCCCGGTAGTTTAATATTGCGGCACAAAAATTTAATCGTAACTAAGAGGATATTCTAAACATGTTTATGAGCAATCCCTTTGCCGAACTTTCGGCATATATACCTGTTGCCGTCATGCAAGGGTATATCGTCCTGATGGCCCTGCTGGTGATCGTTGGAACCATCATGGACATGAAGCACAAGAAGAGCGCGAAATACTTTTTCCTGAACGCGGAAAAAGCCAAGAAGGAAGCCAAGCGTGAAGTTGGCGCTGGAGAAAAAGTCGCTATCGCTACGCAGGTGCTGTTGGTCGAAGTGGCGACATCCGGTGAGTTCAAAAATGTAAAACGCAGACTTTCTCATCTGCTGACCATGTGGGGCACCGTTCTTTTCATCGCGACGACCGCGATCCTGATTTTCGGTTACCCCACCGCCGCGACGCCGGCGCCTTCCATCCTGCCGCAACTCTGGCATATCGGCGCGCTCATGCTCGCCCTGGGTGGATACTGGTTCTGGTTCTTTATCCGGGTTGACGTCTCGGCAGAGGGTAATCCCTGGTACCGCGTGGAACGCGCCGATCTGTTCATCCTTTCCCTGCTCGCGACCGCCACCTTCGCTTTGATCTGGTCCTATACCCAGTATAGCGGCATCGCCGGCTGGTCGACCCTGTTCCTGATTCTGTTTGCCGGCTCCGGCGTCGTGCTGTTCGGCGGCGTGTACTGGTCCAAGTTCGCGCACATGTTCTTCAAGCCCGCCGCCGCTTTCCAGAAGCGTGTGACCGTTGCCGATGGCTCGCGGGAAAATTTGCCGCCCGATTACGATCTGTCGAGCCCTGAAGTGCACAAACTGTTTCCGGATGTCCCGATGTACATGGGAAAGAATCCGCCCAACATGGGGCCCGGCATCCGGCGCGAGCCCGCGAAGCACTATTAATAAGCGCTCATTTCACTATTACTCAAGTAGAGAGAGATCACTATGCCGACATTCGTATATATGACTCGTTGCGATGGTTGCGGGCAGTGCGTGGATATCTGCCCGTCAGACATCATGCACATCGACAAATCACTTCGTCGTGCCTACAACATCGAACCCAACATGTGCTGGGAATGTTATTCCTGCGTGAAGGCCTGCCCGCACCACGCCATTGACGTGCGTGGGTATGCCGACTTCGCGCCGCTGGGTCACTCGGTACGCGTGCACCGCGATGAAGAAAAGGGTGTCATTGCATGGCACATCAAGTTCCGCAATGGCAAAAAAGACCTGCAGCTGCTGGCACCCATTACGACCAAGCCTTGGGGTACAGCGATTCCAAAACTGGCTGACGCCGCCGCACCAGGCAAGGACATGATTGACAGCCAATTGTTGTTTAACGAGCCAAAGTATGTACGTATGGACAATGGTGGTTTGAATACCCTCCAGTCCAATGGCTTGTCACTTAAAGAAGGGGTGTACTACTAATGGGCTACAAGACTATTGTTGAAGACAATATCGATATCCTCGTTGCAGGCGCGGGCCTTGGCGGGACCGGCGCTGCGTTCGAAGCCCGGTATTGGGGCAAGGACAAGAAGATCGTCATTGCCGAAAAAGCCAACATCGACCGTTCTGGTGCAGTAGCCCAGGGTCTGTACGCGATCAACTGCTACATGGGTACCCGTTTCGGCGAGAACAAGCCGGAAGATCACGTGCGCTATGCACGTATCGACCTGATGGGCATGGTGCGTGAAGACCTGGCATTCGACATGGCGCGCCACGTTGACTCGGCGGTTCACCAGTTCGAAGAATGGGGTCTGCCGATCATGCGTAACGAGAAGACCGGCGCGTATCTGCGCGAAGGTCGCTGGCAGATCATGATTCACGGTGAATCCTACAAGCCGATTGTGGCCGAAGCCGCCAAGAAGTCGGCCGACAAGGTCTACAACCGCGTCTGCGTCACCCATCTGCTGATGGACGAATCCAAGGAAAACCGCGTAGCGGGTGCCGTTGGGTTCAACGTCCGTACCGGTAACTACCACGTATTCAAGGCCAAGACCGTTATCTGCGGTGCCGGTGGTGCCTCTAACATCTTCAAGCCGCGTTCAGTCGGTGAAGGTGCAGGCCGCGTGTGGTACGCACCGTGGTCATCGGGTTCTGCTTACGGTCTGATGATCGGCGCAGGCGCGAAAATGACGCAAATGGAAAACCGTATCGTGCTGGCCCGTTTCAAAGATGGTTACGGCCCGGTCGGCGCCTACTTCCTGCATCTGAAGACTTACACCCAGAACGCCTATGGTGAAGAGTACGAGTCAAAGTGGTTCCCGGAACTTCAGAAGATGGTAGGCAAGGAATACCTGGATCCGGAAGCGTCTCACCGCACTCATCGTCCGATTCCGACCTGTCTGCGTAACCACGCCATTATCCAAGAAGTGAACGCCGGTCGCGGTCCGATTCACATGGTGACCATGGAAGCCTTCCAGGATCCACATCTGGAAGAGATTGGCTGGCACAACTTCCTGGGCATGACCGTCGGTCAGGCCGTGCTGTGGGCAGCGACTGACGTTGATCCGAAGTACGAAAACCCCGAACTGACGACGTCTGAGCCCTATGTGATGGGTTCACATGCAACCGGTTGCGGTGCATGGGTATCAGGACCGGAAGACATCTCTCCGCCGGAATACTTCTGGGGCTACAACCGTATGACGACCGTTGAAGGTCTGTTTGGTTGCGGTGACGCTGCCGGTGGCACACCGCACGCGTTCTCATCCGGTTCCTTCACGGAAGGTCGTCTGGCTGCCAAAGCTGCCTGCAAGTACATCGACGATGGCAAGGCGGAAGGCATTCGCGTGTCTGACGAGCAGATCCAGCGTCGCAAGGAAGAGATCTACAAGCCGCTCGAAACCTACACGGTTTACAAGAACGAAGTGGTGGCCGGTACCGTCAACCCGAACTTCATCAATCCGCGGCAGGGTCTGGATCGCCTGCAGAAGCTGATGGATGAGTACTGCGGCGGTTTCGGTGTGAACTACATGACCAACGACAAGCTGCTGAACATCGGTCTGAAGAAGATGGCGATTCTGGGCGAAGACCTGGAAAATGTGGCTGCTTCCGATATCCATGAACTGCTGCGCGCATGGGAACTGAAGCATCGCTTCCTGACTTCAGAAGCCGTGTTCCACCATACCTTGTTCCGCAAGGAGACTCGTTGGCCGGGTTACTACTACCGTGGTGACGCCATGAATCTGGACGATAAGAACTGGCACGTGCTGACAGTATCTCGTCGTGATCCGAAGACTGGTGAGTACACAATGGAAAAAGCCCCGTTGTATCACCTGGTCGGTGACCTCGAGGACAAAGACCTGGCTAAGCTGAAGGCAGAAGGCCACCACTAAGCAAATAAGGACCTGGCTTTTACAAGCCAGGTATTATGTTTGCGAGAAAAAGGACCGACATGTAATGTGTTGGTCCTTTTTTTCTATCCAATGAGAGCCGTGTCAGTGAGATTTTGTTATGAACATTCTTGAAAAAACCGATGAGGAGATATTAGCGATAGCCAATCCAATGTGGGCTGATCTCATCAAATACTCGAATGAAGGCAACTACGGTGCTTTTACCCGAAATTTTTCGTCTTCGTTTATCAAGGGAGCCAACGAAGTCGAATTGGGTAAACAGTTTGCGAGAAGTGACTTGGCCAAAAACCTGTCAGAAGATTATAAATATCTCGGCATGATCCGCCGTGGCGAGTACATCACTGTTTTATATAAAGTAATAAACAAAAAAAATAAGGGCGAATGGCTCGGCAGACTGGTGTTGGGTTATGAGAAAGAAAAGGTAAGAATTTTTGGCGCCACGTTGTTTTAAGAAAGGTTGCTCGATATGTCAGATTCGATTGAAGACAATAAATTCGTTGAATTAAATTACAAGGTCATCGATAACAAGACCGGTGACGTACTGGTTACTGTAGAGTATCCGTTGGGTTATGTGCACGGAGCAAATGACGTGATGTCTGAACAAGTGACCAAGGAGCTGTATGGCAAAAAAGTCGGCGACATCATCGAAGTGCCCGTTGACACGAAACTGTTATACGGCGATCGAGACGAATCGCTGGTCTTTACCGATCGAATCGAAAATGTCCCGGAGGAATACCGGGAGATTGGCATGACCATCACCATGGAAAATGATAAAGGTGAGACGAAGAGTTTTATTGTGACCCGGTTTGATGACAAGACCCTGACTGTCGATGGTAATAACCCGCTTTGCGGCAGAGAAATCACTTTTGTACTGGAAGTGTTGTCGATCCGTGATGCGACCGATGAAGAAATCGAACATGGTGGTGCGGTCGACGCCAATCCGGATTTGAACGAAATACTTGCGCGCGCGCAGTGAAATACTCAAACAATTACATTTTGTACCCGGTCAACAGGGCCCTGGAGCGTGCCATCGCTGATTCGCTGCGTTTGTTGGGCGATGAAGCGGCAGCTGCGGCCAAGCCGGATACACAGATAACGGTTGCGGATAAATTTCTTCATACACGGGGAAATTATGAGTTGCGTCATTTCAGTACGAATATACTGGAATCAGCTCAAGCGGCGTTCGAATCGGCGTTAACAACAGAAAGCGATAATCTGGCTCGTGCGACTCTCCTGAATAACCTGGGCAATGTGCTGGCCGCGCTCGCACAAATTCGCAGCGATGCCAATCTTTATGGTCAGTCAATAGCGTCATTCGAGAAAGCACTTGAACTTGTCAGCCAGGATGTATCGCCGACTGAATGGGCCGAGACACAAGCCAATTTGGGAACGGCATTGCAGGCATTGGGCCGACAAGAGGCGAATGCAAAATTACTGAATACGGCGATCGATGCCTACACCGCGGCGTTACTGGTGTATTCAAGAAAAGAAACCCCGGAAAAATGGTTATTGGTCATGCATCAACTGGGTGCCGCGTTGCATTCCTACGGGCTCCTGCTCAAGGGTAATCGTACGTTGCACAAGGCTGTTGTTGCCTATAAAAATGCGCTGGCACTGCTTGATGCGGATAATTATGCATTCGAGTTAACCGCTACACATAATAACCGTGGCGCCGTTTTACACCACCTCGCTGAGTCGGAAGAAAACCCGGAGCGCATCAAAGAGGCGATTCATTCATATGAAAAGGCCTTAACGGTCAGCATGGAGCAGCAATTACCTTTTCACCTGGCGGTCATCATTCGCGTGAACAAGGCGACGGCACAAAATGCTCTGGTGGAGCTAACAAAGGATGCTGTGCTTGCACAGGATGTTGCCGATGAATTTGAATTGATCCTGGAGTGCTTCCCGCATGCATTACAGCCACTTTGCGTAAAGCACTGCGAGGCGCAGCTGAATCAGGCACGTAAGCTGGCGGGAACTTCGGCCGCCGCGTAGCAAATAAAACGCGTCGCGGCGTTTTCTACTGCAGTGTTTGGTAAGAAGAGAAAATTAGATCAAGGGTTTTAAGTTTAGTGTCAGAAATAAAGCCAGAAAAAAGGCGCGACCCCAACAACCCGTGCCTGTTTTGCAAAGACCCACGAGGCGTGTCACTGGTACATGAGCTCGCATACAGCGCCCGTGACACCTATGCGGTCAGTCCGGGCCATACCCTGGTCATCCCGAAGCGGCATGTCGCGAGCTTTTTCGACCTGACGCCGGAAGAGATCAACGCCTGCATGGGGCTGATCACCGAGGAGCGCCGGTTGCTGGATGCGGAGTTCAAGCCCGACGGCTACAACATCGGGGTGAATATCGGGCCTGCGGCCGGGCAAAGTATTTTTCATGTCCATATTCACATCATTCCCCGCTACCAGGGGGATGTCGAAAACCCCCAAGGGGGCGTGCGACATGTGATCCCCAGGAATGCACATTACACGCGATAGAGAGTATAATTTTGTTAGTTGTTTTAACCGTTGAGGAGCACTGAAATGAGTGAAAAGCCAGTATTTACCAGACCCAAGGTCCCAGCCGGCAAAACCGAGTTTGTAACAACGACCCAGAAAGAAATCACCCCGGGTAAGTTTTTTGTTGGCTATGAGACCACCTGGAAAACTTTCCAGAAGGAAGTCCCTTACAAGACCCCCAAGAAGCCCTGAATCGGTTTGCCGCGCGGTCCCGGTGATCGCGCGGCGACTCAATCCAAAGTGAATGAGTGCCAAGCACGCTTTTTACAGCGTGCTTTTTTTGAACTCAGGAAAGTGAAAAACGGTGACGCCACGGACGCGGTGTTCTGGCGGGTGGCGGTCACGCGCCGACACTCGCTGACTGAACGCTCAGACCCGTTTTGAGAGCCGGTAGTCGACATTAATAAAGGCGCCAATATCCGCGAGGAAGCGGATGGTTCTGGCGCCGAAAGCGACATCCGGCGCGGATTCCGTTTTATCCACCGACAGTTCCAGCACCAGGCCAATCCGCGGCGACAGATTGTGGCTTTTACAGATGGCCAGAATCTTGTCCTTGGCCGGCTCGATTTTCTTGATCAGGTCGTCCGTGAGCTTGTACACGTCGAAATCACCGGTCACCGTCTCGGTCGACAGCTCCCAGGAACTCAACACCGGCTTGTTCAGGTCGCTCCTGGCCCCGGAGGCATCGATCGAGGTCGGTTGGATGCCGAGGTGTTGCGTGACCTGGTCGGGATCGAAATGATAGCCCGCCAAGGTGAAATGGACCCGTGCTTTATTACTCGCCAAAAGCTTATCTCCGTGCCCGTTGCTGCCTATTTTGGAACAAGCAGCATGTAAAAACGTGTTCGAGACCAGTCGTTATTCATCGTACCACCGGGCAATCGGCCATTGCCAGTCCGAGGAAATTGTTCACCCACTTCCCTGTGACCCACCCTCGCTGCATAAAGTGGCGCGGGCCGCGCCGGCGGCTGTCCACATTGGTTCCGGACAAATTTAGGGAGCTGTTCTGCATGGCGAGCGATGACCTCGACAGCTTCCGCGCGTTCGTCGCGAGCGAGCCGTTCGGCGAGAACTACGACATCCAGGACGAGGAGCTGAAGCAGATCCTGGTGGGCGACAAGGAACTGATGCTGTTCGCGTTCCGCTTCCTGCGTCAGACGATGCTCGGCGAGGACACCATCAAGATGAAGCCGGACGCCTTCGACAAACGCCTCGCGCGCAAGCAGGAGCGCGAAGCCAAGGCGCAGAACTTCGACGTGCCGACCGGGGGCGAATAGGCCCCGAGCTGTAAACGACGCAAAAGCCGCCCACCCGGGCGGCTTTTCGTTTATGCCCGTCCCACGGGGGTGCCTGTGCTATCATTTTCGGCATCACTGGATCAGGCGAATGTCCATGGACTACCAAGCGCGCATCGTTCGCGACCCGAAAATCTGCGGAGGGGAGCCCGTCATCAAGGGCACCCGCGTCACCCTGCGCACGGTGTTGGCGAGCCTGGCGGAGGGCGATGACATCGCCACGATCCTCAAGGAATTCCCCACCCTTACGGAAGAAGATGTCCGTGCCATTAACGCTTTTGCTGCTGACCATTGATTATCGGGAGACCGCATGACATCGAGCGTCAAAGAGGAAGCTGCAAAACTCATCCGCGACCTGCCGGAACAGGCCACGTGGGACGATTTGATGTATGAAATCTACGTCCGGCAGAAAATCGAGGAAGGACTGAAGGCGGCGGACGACGGCCGCGTGTTGTCGCATGAGGAGGTCAAGCGCCGGTTCGGCCTGAAATGATTCTGGAGTGGACCGAACCCGCGGTGAATGCCCTTCAAGGCATTCACGACTACATCGCCCAGGACCAACCCTTCTACGCCACCCGCTTCATCGAGCGCATCGTCCTTACCGCTGAAAGGCTGCGGGATTTCCCCGACATCGGCAGAAAGGTTCCCGAAGCCGCCAATAAGAACGACATCCGCGAGCTGATATTCCAGGGTTACCGCATCATCTACCGTCATAGACCCGACCGCGTACTGATCCTGACAGTCGTGCATGGCAGCCGAGACTTAACCCACCAACCGGTAAAGCCGTGGGAAGTTGGTTAGAGTCGCGTTAGTGATCAGTAAATAAAAGGGCACCCCAGTCGTCCTTTCTGTTGCCGGCAAGACGGCGTCGCAACTATTGGCGTAACACCCTGTCATAAAAGCGGTCGAACCGACGCGATGGGGCTTTCAATGCGCATAACCATTTCAAGAATCGCGGCAGTGCTGGCCGGGCTGATGCTGGGCGCGTTGGCGCTGGCGGCCGAACCGATGGCCCCGGGCAAAACGAGCGCCACGGCGATTTTTGCCGGCGGCTGCTTCTGGTGCATGGAGCCGCCATACGACGAGCTTGCGGGCGTGGTGGCGACCACGTCGGGCTATACCGGCGGGCGTAAACTGAATCCGACCTACCAAGAAGTCTCGGCGGGCGGCACCGGGCATTTCGAGGCGGTGCAAATCGCCTACGACCCGGCGAAGGTCAGCTACGAAAAGCTGCTGGAAGTATTCTGGCGCAATGTCGATCCGCTCGACGGTGGCGGCCAGTTCTGCGACCGCGGCGACTCGTACAAGACCGCGATCTTCTACCGGAACGAAGAACAGAAGCGGCTCGCGGAGCGGTCGAAGGCCGAAATCGAACAACGTCTTGGAAAGAAGGTGGCGACTCCTATCCTCCCGGCCGCGACGTTCTACGCCGCCGAGGACTACCACCAGGATTACTACATGAAGAATCCGCTGCGCTATAAGTATTACCGCTATTCCTGCGGGCGCGATCAGCGCCTGGAAAAACTCTGGGGCGCGAAGCGCTGACGCCGGGGCGCTTGCCTTACTCTATAAACACGAGAAATAAATCTGTCCCGAATTTTCGGTCCGTGTGGCCTAGTGGCGCCCTTCGTGCGCAAAGTCGTGGCGAAATCAACCGCCCCGGCTTGAGTGCTACCGAGGGGCGGGAACGTCGTCCCTTTCCCAATACGGGACGTCACCGAAACGTTCGCGCAGCATGTCGATAAATAGCCTGACTTTCTGCGATAAGTGACGCCGGCTGGGATAGAGCGCCTGGATCGGAAAAGAGGGATGGGTATAGTCGGGGAGCAGCGCGATCATGCCTCCTTGCCGGAGATCTCGCCAGACGTCCCAAGCGGGCCGCAGCGCAATGCCCATGCCGGCCAGTATGGCCTCGCGCAGCGCGTCGCAGTTGTTGGTTTCGAAATTTCCTTGCACCCTCACCCCATGTTCCCTGCCTTTGGGGTCAACGAAGTTCCATGAATCCATGGGCGTGGGGTTGGCGAAGAGCAGAGCATTGTGCACACGCAGTTCTTCGGGACAGGTTGGCTGCCCATGGCGGGCGATGTAGCCGGGCGACGCGACGAGTACCCGCTTGTCGATTCCCAATGGACTCACGATGAGGTTGGAATCCCGCAGTTCGCCGATACGCACGGCCAAGTCGTAGCCTTCCTCGATCAGGTCCACATGTTGATCTGAAAGGTGCAGGGCAAGGCGCACATTCGGGTAGCGGCCAAGAAATTCTGGGACCAGCGGCGCGATATGCTGGCGCCCGAAGGCCGCGGGGACCGTCACTCGAAGTGTGCCGCTCGGTTGGCGGCTTCCCTGGCTGATCAGCGTTTCCGCTTCTTCCAGTTCCGCCAATATCCGCACGCAGTAGTCGTGGTAGAGCGCGCCTTCATCGGTGAGGCTTAATTTGCGGGTCGATCGATGGATCAAGCGCACGCCGACATCGCCTTCCAGGCGCTGAATGCGCTTGCTGACAACGGCGCTGGAGAATCCCAACTCGCGTCCGGCGGCGGCCATGCTCCCCTCTTTGACCACCCTGGTGAAAATAAGCAGATCGTCCAGGTTGCGCGCGGCCATATTATCAACGTTTTGGAATTGGTGAGTTAACGGATTGGCGGATTATCAATAATTTTGACATCGTAGATGATGGCCTTCGTCTTAACAAGCGCATAACGGGGGTAAGGGTGTGAGCATTGCAGGGCTGAAGCCAAGCGTGGATCAGACGGCGCAAGAGCGCGAGCGCTTTAATGCGTGGTTCCGCGAAGAGCACGAGACGCTCATGCGCGAACGCGAGGAGGCGCACACGCCACGTTTGGCGCTGATCGCGACGAAAGGAACCCTGGACTGGGCATATCCGCCGTTTATCCTGGGTTCGACCGCCGCGGCCTTGGGCTGGGATGTGTCGATCTTCTTTAGCTTCTACGGCCTGGAGCTGCTGAAGAAAGATCCGCAACTGGGCGTTTCGCCGTTGGGCAATCCAGCGATGCCGATGAAGTTTCCGGTAGGCCCTTCCTGGTTTCGTGGCGTCAACTGGAACATCCCAAATGCGGTGATGGGAAATGTGCCCGGCTTCGAAGCCATGGCCAAGGCCATGTTCGCCAGCACCTTGAAGCGAAAAGGGGTGGCCAGTATTTCAGACCTGCGCAACGCATGCGTCGAATCCGGCGTGAAGATGATTGCCTGCCAGATGACGGTGGATTTGTTCGGTTATCGCAAAGAGGATTTCATTCCCGAGGTGACCGAGTGGGCGGGCGCGGCAAGTTTCCTGCCGGTCGCCGCCACGGCCGATACGGTTTTATTTATTTGACCTCAAGCGATGGTCGAGGCGCGGACGCTTTCGACGCGTTGTAAAAACGGAGATGGTAATGCGCCAATACATGGCAGGAACGGCAATGCGATTTTTCTTCTTTTTCGCCGGCTCGGTGCTATGGGCGGGCATTTGGCTGACGGGTTTCTCCAACGCCCATTGGCTGCTCTACCTGCCCGCAGCGCTGCTCTATTTCGCCGCGCTTACCGCTATTTGTCCGGTGCTGATTGTTTCGCGCATCATTTTCGACGACGGGCGGATGAGGTAGTTGAACACCGCTCTGGCGGGTGCTGCATGTTCAGGGGGATTCGACGATGAATTGGATTGTTTCTCTTATGAGTGGCGAGGAGTCATGCTCGATCGCCAAAGTGGGCGACAGAGAAATCGAGGTGTTTTGCTCGCCTCGTGCGGATAGGGCTCTGGCGAAACGCGATCAGGCTTTGATCGTGGAAGTACGGCTGTCTTTCGGGTGCCTGGTGCGCAAGGAAGTGCGTTTTCTCGAATTGTCGGCCGCCGAAAACGCCATTGAGGTGAATGAAAGATTGCGCCTGCTGGTAACGACATTCGTGCCGTCCGTGTGTGAAATCGGCGCGACGGAGCAAGCCGTGGCAAGCCCAAGGCCGCGGGAATTCACGCCGAAGTGGGTTCGAATCGACCACGCCAAGGGTAGATGGATTGGCGACTATGGCTTGTAGATCGGGTAGGGGGGCGTCGGCCATCGGGAAAATATTTTTCCGGCCGACCTGACCGTCTCCAAAATAAATCTGTCCCGATTTTTCGTGTGGAAAAACTCTGGGGCAAGAAAAACTAAGGTCTAACCGGACTTCGGGATGAAGCGCAGCGCCACGCCGTTGTTGCACCAGCGCTGGCCGGTGGGCGGCGGGCCATCGTCGAACACGTGCCCCTGATGGCCGCCGCAACGGATGCAGTGGTACTCGGTGCGCGTGTAGATCAGGAAATTGTCCTTCTTCGTGCCAACGTGGCCGGGAATGACGGTGATGAAGCTCGGCCAGCCAGTCCCGCTGTCGTATTTCATCGCGGACGTGAACAGCGGCAGGCTGCATGCGGCACATACGTAAACGCCCGGGCGCTTTTCGTCGTTCAACGGGCTCGTGCCCGCGCGCTCAGTGCCTTCCCGGCGCAGCACGCTATATTGCGCCGGGGTGAGAAGCTGCTTCCACTCCTCATTCGTGCGCCGCAGCGGCTCCAGCGTCAGCGCCACCTCAGCGCCCGGCGCCAGCAAATCCTTCCAGTTAGTCTGTAACGCCGCGACATTCACCGAAGCAGCCCGAGCGCGCCACACCGGTGCTGCCAGGAAGGGTATGGCCGCCAGACCTTTGAGCAGGTTTCGCCGATTCATGGGGTCTCCGATTGCAGAGCCCGCCGATGGTTCCGCGGGTTCCCGTACGCTTTGCTTTGACCGGATAACCGGGGCGGCGTTCACCCGAGACTCTCAGAAACCGTGGTCTGTCCCCTATTACAATGGCGCGATACTCGATCATAAACATATGCGCTCTCCCTTGAGGTGAGATGGGTAATTGAAATTAGAGGTCTCGATAGGTCCTTATATACAGTAACCGTGGTCTGAGGTAGCCCCTATTTATTTGTTTAGGAGGAAATCAGGATGGCTATTCATTGTAAAAAGGACCTGTCCAAAATAATTGGATCACGGCTTCCTCTGTGGTGTATCGATCAGCCGGTGTACGCCCATAATACGTCGCCATTGATTAGGATGTTTTTTTACTAGGTGCTCTGTGAAATCCCGCAATTTCGCCAGCCGTGCATCAACATCCGCGTCAGTGGCGCTAAATGCTTGCCTCCCGTTACAAAATGAGAAAGCGTGGCTCCAACCTATTAGGATTCTATCCACATGCGCCAATATTTGGCTGTAACGCCGAGTCGTTAAAACGACATTCGGTGCTGAAACTGCCTCCCTCATTGCCCGCTTACCGTTCTCAATTGCGCTGTCCAACTGAAATAACAGGTTATTTCGTGCGTCTCTCGATGGCGAAACCAGTCCACCATTAATTGTGCAGCCGAGGAAATCAATCTCGGATGTAGTTGGACCCCCTTGCGCCTTTTTACTATTTTCCCAAGGTGCATAAGCGTGCATATCGAATTTTGCCAACATTTCTCTGGCTGCCTCAAAGGCTTTTTTGACATTGGCCTCTTTAGAACCAAGAAGAATGAAGTCATCGATATAACGAATACAAATTATCCCCCTGCCATTGAGGTCTCGGTCGAACTCATGCAGCAATATGTTCCCGAGCATGGGTGATAGTGGTGATCCTTGTGCAACGCCCCTGTCTCCTATCGGGAACAAGTCGCGGTGCTCTTGTAACTCTTCTGAATTTTTCAGTGTGGTTTCTATTGCACGCGACAGCAGATCTATAAAATCTTTGTCAGGGACATGCCGAGCGATGAGATTTACAACAACCTGCCTTGGTATTTTTGTAAAGAAACCCTCAATATCTGAGCGAATGTAGTAACGTGCGCCTTTCTTTATCGCGCCAGTCACCAGCTCGATCGCATGACGTGTGCCTCTGCCTGGCACACCACCGATGCTGGTCGGGGTTTCAAGCACTTCCTTGAGTGGTTGCACCTTCTTGGACAACACGTCCAGAATTGCGCGTTGGACAATACGATTTTCAACTGGCGCGAGAACAAGCGGGCGTGGTTTCTTGCCTTTTCGCTTCTTTGCGATACCAGTCTGTGGAGAAAACTTAAATTTCTTCTCTCTGAGCTGATCAACAATTCGCCGAATATTTGCGCTCTGGTCTTCGGCAAACCGAGCGATCTGATTTTTTGTATCTTCTGATTTAGAACTCAGCCCATTCTCGCGGACCTTACGCCACGCAGCTTCAAGCGTGCGCGATCCTCGTGCAATCTTATAGAGATTATCCACGTGAGGTTGTTTCCTAGGTGTCGGGGCCCATCGGTTAGCCTTTGCCCGACCACTGAAGCTTCGTGTCCCTCAGGGCTCGATGAACAGCGGCTGCTGTTGTCCCAAGCGACCTGCGCGGTACCTTGAACAAGGACCTCAGTACCGCCCCTCCCTACGCTGATATCGGCGCCCGTGACAGCTGGCCCGTTCGGCTTTGGTGAAGGGACTGCAGAAATATGCTCCTACATGTAGTGATGTGTCAACGCTTGTGACCACAACATATAGAGAAAGAACCTGGTTACTGGATTTTTCTCAACCGAAACAATCCGTTGGTATCGCTGTCGCTGGTGAAGTACAGCGCCCCATCGGGGCCGACGGCGACGCCGACGGGACGGGCCCAGCGGTCGCCGTCGGGGAGTTGGAAGCCGGTCACGAGATCGTCCACCCGCTGCGCTTGACCGTCTTTGAAGCGCACGACGACGACTTTGGGATGACGGCGAGTGGCGGCATCGCCGAGGAATCCCCCGCCCGGTTTCGTGCCCCAGGAACCGCGCAAGGCCACGACGGCGTCGAATTCGAGCGTCTTGTCCATTGCCCCGGCGGGAACGAAGGCGACGCCCATCGGCGCGTTGCGCGACGGGAAGGTCGCGACCGGCGGGATGACATCGCTCACCGGCCGCGGCGGCTGGCTGCGCACGCAGTCGTCGCGAATAAGCTTTTTGCCGTCGTACTGGAACCACGGCATGCCGTGGAATGAATTCGCGGGGATGCGGCTGAAATACTCCGGCGGCTGTTCGTAGCCGAGGTGATCCGGACCGTTGTTGCTGGCGTACAGCTCTTTCGTCTTCGGGTGCCAGTCGAACCCGACGGGATTGCGCAGACCCGAACCGTACGGCGCCCACTGCGGCTTGCCGCCCTTCTCGGCAACTGCTCCCTGCGTTGCTCTACCTCCTCCATCCCTGGAGTCGTCCTTTAAAACCAGAATTCCGCCGCGACGGTCGTCGAAGCGGTAGGGCTCGGCGAGATACTGATCGCTGCAATTCCCCTGAATGCCGAGACCCACGTACACCCGCCCGTCGGGGCCGACGCCGACGGTGCGGCTGTTGTGCCCGCTACCGGCCGGCAACGGCGCCAGCAATGTCACGTCGTTCGGCGCTATCTGCTTCTGCCCCAATTTGTACGGCGCGTGGTAGAGGCCATTCGTGCGCGCGATGAGGATTTCATCTTTGCGAAACGCCACCGAGTGCGGATAGCCACCGAGGCTCACCAGCACTTCCGGTTTGGCGTACGGCGGCGGGATTCGATAAACGTTGCCGGATTTCGAGCCGACGAACAGGTCGCCGTTGGGCGCGAACGTGAGCAGGCGCGGGCCGTCGAGCGCGGTGAGAAATTCGAGCCTGTAACCCTTCGGCACACGCGCTGTGGCGCGTTGCCCGCCGCCGAGGGCGACGGATTGTTCTTCGTAGCTGAGCGGCTCCGTGCCGGCCAGCGCCGCGGAGGCGATGCCCGAAAAGAACAGCAAAACAATCTTATGCGCCAAGCGAGTCATCCGGTGATCGCCCTCAACACCTGAGTTTGTGGGTGTTTGCTAGACCTTTCCCGTACCCCGGGTGTCCAATACTACACACGCCCGCGCCACGGAGGGATCCATGAAACTCTATTACTATCCCGGCGCCTGTTCCCTGGCCCCGCACATCGCGCTGCGCGAGGCCGGCCTGCCCGTCGAGCTGGTGAAAGTGGACCTCGCCAAGAAGCAGACCGCGAACGGCGAGGATTATCTCAAGATCAACCCCAACGGCTACGTGCCGACGCTGCGGATCGACGACGGCGAATACCTGACCGAGGTGGCGGTGCTGCTGCAATACATCGCCGACAAGAAACCCGGCGCCGGGCTCGCGCCCAAGGCCGGGACGATGGAGCGTTACCGGCTCATGGAGTTGCTGAACTTCATCTCCGCCGAGCTGCACAAGACCCTCGGCGCGCTGTTCAACCCGAAGATCACGCCGGAGTGGAAGGAAGACCGCATCGCGCTCTTCGGCCGGCGCTGCGATTCCCTCGCCCACAAGCTCGGCAGCCGGCCGTACCTCATGGGCGGGAAATTCACCGTCGCCGACGCCTACCTGTTCACCATCCTCAACTGGACCACCCTGTTCCAAATCGACATGGACAAATGGCCCAAGCTCAAGGACTACATGGCGCGCGTGGCCGCGCGGCCGGCGGTGAGAGAAGCGATGAATGCGGAGGGATTGGTTAAATAATCGCGGGGCGCAGGAATGCGCAGGAGCGGCCACCCCGGTCTTGTGCGCCCTCCGGGCGCGTTATTTGAATCGGGTTCTCGCACCCGAGGGCGAGGCACTTTGGTTTCGGCCAAAGTGCCCAAAGCCATTTGCCCCGGATGGCGCGACCCCTCCCTGCGCTTCGCGCCTTTGCCTTGCGGTCGTCCGACGGTGCATCCCTGCACCGGCGGCCGACGCGCGGGGTCCGTCCCCGCGCCCTTTCAGGCTTGCGGGCAAAGGCTTGCTCGCTCGGGCGCGCCATACGGGGCCTCGAGAAGCCTCCGTGGTTTAACGCAGTTGGTGTTTAGCCCCGTAGGCGAGCCGAACACCGCAGGGTAGCCGAAGCAAGGACCCGAAGGGGAGCGCGAGGGATCGGGCTCGTCCGCATCCGGGATAGGGACATCCCGTATGCGGACCCTCTGAGGCAACCGAGGTGTGAGGGTAGCCGCGACTTATGCGGGCGAAGCCTTCCGGGGCAAGATGGCTTTGGTGACTTTCCCCGAAAGGAAAGTCACCCGGGGGTGCAGGGGGCGGAGCAACCCCGCAATTAGCTGTTCAGCATCGCCGGAGGCGATACAAAGCAACTGCGTTCTGAGCGCCCCGTATTTCTTAGGTAGCCTCGACGCGGATCGCTTCGCCGGGGCGGATACCCTGCAGGCGCTTCACGTCCCCGAGCGCGCGGCCCCAGATGTTGGTCTTGTCGGCAAGGCGAATTTCGTTTCCACGCGAGACCGGCGTTTTGCCGAAGCCGATGGCGATGCTACTGCCCTCGACCCAGAACGCGAGTTCCCCCGCTTCAACCACGTCGCGCGCATCCTTCTCTTTCGGCACGCTGACCGGCGTCGAGAAATAAACCTCCTCGCCCCAGGTCTGGGCCTTGGACGTGAACGGCAGCGCGTTCCAGATCGCGTCCGCAGTCGGCGTGGCGAACAGCTCGGCCTCGAGCGTCACGGAACCGATGGTCATGCGCAGGCGACGCATCAAGCGGGTTTCCCGAGAATCCCTTTCAGTTTCTCGGTCAAGGTTTGGCAATCTTCGTCCTTTAATTGCCCGAGACGTCTGAGAACGAGCGCGCGCTCGATAGTCGCCAATACAGGCTTGATGACCGAGGGCATGAGGAGTCCTGCCTCGCGCCAATTGTTTACCGGAATGTCAAAACGATTGGCCGCCCGTGTCTGGCTCGTAATGGCCATCACGACAAGATCGGGGCGCTCGACGTTATAAATCCTGGAACTTACAACAACCGCGGGGCGCTTCTTGGTGGCGGATTGATTAGTGAAGGGAAAGGGAATCAGAACGACATCGCCGAACTCATAGAGCGTCATACGCGGCATCGTCCGGGTTGTCCCACACCTTGGCAAAGCTCGGCTCCGATACCTTGGCGGCCGTCATTGCGAGGGCATGGTCCTGGTCCTTCAGGCGCAGGTAATCCACGAAGTCCTCCACTTCCGCCACGCGTTCGGGCGGAAGCTTATTAAGCTTCTCCATCAGGGCGCGGAAGTGATTCGGGTCGGTAGCCATCGCGGGATGCCTGCTACAAATTCTGTGCTGTATTTTTTGTAAATATACGCCAAGACACTGGCGAAACAAGCTGCCCGGTTAATGCATGGCGTGCTGCGAGTGATCAGGCGTGGTTATGGCTGAACCGACTTTGTGGCTTCCATGCCCACCCGGCGCGAACAACGTGTAGAGGCCGAAAAGAATCACGAGGATGCCGGCCGCGCGCCGCACCCACGGCCGCTGCACGAACTGGCCGAGCCAGCGCGCGGCGGCGCCGACGGCAAACAGCATCGGCAGCGTGCCGAGGCCGAAGGCGGTCATGAGCAGCGCGCCGTCCTTCGCGTTGCCGGCGGCGAGCGCCCAGGCGAGCGCGGCGTACACCATGCCGCACGGCAGCCAGCCCCACAGCAGCCCGAGACCGAGGGCCTGCGCCGGATGGCGCACCGGCAAGAGCTTTCGCCCGAACGGTTCGATGCGCACCCACAATTTCCCGCCGAGTTTTTCCAGCGCCGTGAGCGCCGGCCACCAGCCCGCGAGATAAAATCCGAGCAGCAGCATGAAGCCGCCGGTGACGAGCTTCGCGATCAGCCGCGCCTCCGCGGGCGGCGCGACGCGCAAAATTTGCGCGCTCAAATAGCCGACCGCGGCGCCGGCAATGGCATAGGTCGCGATGCGCCCGGCGTTATAGGCAATAAGATACGGGTAGAGCCGAACCGGCGAACGGCGGATGTCGTCTTTCAGCCCGAGCGTGAGCGCGCCGACGATGCCGCCGCACATGCCGAGGCAATGCGCCGAACCGAGCAGCCCGACGAGGAAGGCCGAGACGAGCGTGACATCCGCGGTCATGCGAGAGAAAAACTCAGGAGCCGGCGGGGCGCAGTACCAGTTTGGCCGCGCCGGGCACATACAGCGAACCCGTGAGCCGCCAGTCGTTGGCCGCGAGCTGCACGTTCCAGTGGCCCGGCGCCAGTTCCGGCAATGGCGCGCGGTAAGAGCCGTCGCCGTTGCGCGGCACGATCAGGCTGCGGTCGAGGCCGGCGCGGGTGGCGTGCAGGAAACGGATTTCGACCGCCGGCGGCAGTTTCGTTTCCGGCTTCGCGCGCAGGCGCAGCGCCAGCTCGCGGCCTGTGGCGCTCAGCTCCAGCGTGCTTTCGAGTCCGAGCTTCGCCGCCGCGACATCGCGCGCCAGCACGCGGTTGATCTCCTTGCCCTTGCGGTAGTAGTCGTCCTCGACCACGCCATCGTCGCTCTGGATGGCGAGCCCCAGGGTGACGAAGCCGGCGATCACGGCAGTGAGCGGAAACGCGATCAGCAGCCACACGAACGGCACGCGGTACCAGCGCACGGGTTGATTCTTATCCATTACCCACCCGTCGCCGGGCCGAGGAACCGGGCCGGCTCCTCGACCTTGTATTTCGGATTGTCCTCGGCCGTGACCGTGAAGCTCACCGGCGTACTGCGCGCCTTGAGGTTGTCCGGCGAGGCCTGCAACCGCGCCGGCACGTCCACCAGCTCGCCCGAACCGACCTGGATGGTCTTGCTGTCCAAGTGTACGGTCAGGCCGTCGATGCCGGCGGCGGTGACGACGTAGGTGTGCGGCGCACTGTCCATGTTCATGATTTTAAGCACGTAGACGTTCTCGATGCGCCCGTCCGGGGTGTCGCGGAACAGCGTATTGCGGTCGCGCAGTACGTCCATCTGCAGCGGCACGCGCAGCAGCACGGCGATCACCAGCGCCACGGCGATGGTCGCGAGCAGGCCGGAATAGACCAGCACGCGCGGGCGGATCAGCTTCCACGGCTTGCCCTCGAGCGCATTCTCGCTGGTGTAGCGGATCAGCCCCTTGGGGTAGTCCATCTTGGCCATCACCGAGTCGCACACGTCGGCGCACGCGCCGCAGGCGATGCACTGGTATTGCAGGCCATTGCGGATGTCGATGCCCGTGGGGCAGACCTGGACGCACAGCGTGCAGTCGACGCAGTCGCCCAGACCCTTCCCGGCGCGGTCGTCGGAGCGCTTGCGCGAGCCGCGCGGCTCGCCGCGGCCGGTGTCGTACGACACAATGAGCGTGTCCCGGTCGAACATCGCGCTCTGGAAGCGCGCGTACGGGCACATGTAGATGCACACCTGCTCGCGCAGCCAGCCGGCGTTGCCGTAGGTGGCGAAGCCGTAGAACAGGATCCAGAACGTCTCCCACGGCCCAAGCGCCATCTGGATCAGGTTCACCGACAGCTCGCGAATGGGGGTGAAGTAACCGACGAAGGTGAAGCCGGTCCAGAGCGCGAACACGATCCAGGCCCCGTGCTTGGCGCTGCGCTTGAGGATCTTTTCGCGCGTCCACGGGCTCACCGCGAGCTTCATCTGTTTCGGCCGGTCGCCCTCGATCCAGCGCTCGATCCACATGAACACCTCGGTCCACACCGTCTGCGGACAGGTGAAGCCGCACCAGAGTCGTCCGGCGATGGCGGTGAACAGGAACAGCGACAGCGCCGAGAGGATCAGGATCGCGGTGAGGTAGAACAGGTCCTGCGGCCAGAACGTCCAGGCGAACAGGTGGAACTTGCGGTTCGGCAGGTCGATGAGGAACGCCTGCCGGCCCGCGCCCCACTCGATCCACGGCAGCAGGTAGTAGACGCCGAGCGTGACGAACACCATCGCCACGCGCCAGTTGGCGAGCACGCCGTGCACCTCGCGCGGGAACACGCGCACGCGCTTGGCATAGAGCGCTTCCTGGACCGCGTCAGCCTCGGCAAGAGGAATGACGCGCTTGATCGGGGGTGGTTTGGACACGCCGTTGGGCAGCGGCGTGGCGGCGGAAGGGGATTCCGGCGCGCCGGCAGCGGCGCGCGCGGCCCTGGCCTTGGCGGCGATTTTCGCCTGGGCCTCGGCCAGGGTGATGACGCGCTGTGTGTTATCGGTGTTCTTTTCTTTCTCCTCTTCCCGCCTTGTTTCTCCGGGTTCGCTCACGGACCACCTTTGGCACTCGCGGTTGCTTGATGCGACAGACTATACACGTATGCCGCCAGCAGGTGCGCCTTGGCCTCGCCGAGGAACTCGGCATGCGCCGGCATGCGGCCGCTGCGGCCCTTGTCGATGCTCTCCTCGACGACCTTGAGCGAGGCGCCGTAGAGCCAGACATTATCCGTCAGGTTGGGCGCGCCGAGCGCGACGTTGCCCTTGCCCTCGGGACCGTGACAGGCAACGCAGATCTGCTGGTATTTGGCCTTGCCGGCCTCGACCGCGGCCGGGTCGGCGCGCCGGCCGGAGAGCGACAGCACGTACTCCGCGGTCTGGCGCACGCCCTCGGCGCCGCCGAGCGCCGCGCCCCACGGCGGCATGACGCCGTTGCGGCCCTGCATGATCGAGGCCTTGATCTGTTCGGGCTCGCCGCCCCACAGCCAGTCGTTGTCGCGCAGATTGGGATAGCCTGGACCGCCGCGCGCATCGCTGCCGTGGCAGCCGGTGCAGTAGGTGATGAACAGCCGCTCGCCGGTCTTGAGCGCCTCGCGGTTCTGCGCGAGCTGAACCAGCGGCTCGCCCAGGTAGCGCTCGTACATCGGCCCGACCTGCTTGTCCACGGCCGCGACCTCGCGGTTGTACTGGTCCACCTGGCTCCAGCCGAGCATGCCGGCGAAGCTGCCGAGACCCGGATAAAGCACGAGGTAGCCGGCGCCGAAGAACAGCGTGACGTAGAACATGTTCAGCCACCAACGCGGCAGCGGATTGTTCAGCTCCTGCAGGTTCTCGTCCCAGACGTGCCCCGTGGGTTTGGCCTTTTCGTCGGCGCGACGCTTGGGCCCGGTCATCCAGCGGTTCAGCCAGAACATCGCGATGATCCCGCCGACGGTGCCGACGATGATGAACCAGTTCCAGAACGAATTCGTGAAATCAGCCATTGTTGCGTTCTCCGGTCACGCCGCCCGACGTGTCGTCTTCCAGCGGCATTTTTGCGGCTTCATCAAACGACTGCCTGCGCCGGCCGCTCCACGCCCAGGCGACGATGCCGATGAAGATGACCACCAGCAGCACCGTCCACCAGGAATGGAACACGGCGATATCCATCTCAGCGCCTCACCTTGATCGACGTCCCCATCACCTGCATGTAGGCGATGAGCGCGTCCATCTCGGTCTTGCCCTCGAGCTCGGACGGGGCGTTTTTGATGTCCTCGTCGCTGTACGGATGCCCGAGGGTGCGCAGCACGCGCATCTTTTTCTGGATCAGCGCGTTGTCGAGCTTGTTTTTCGCCAGCCACGGGTAGCCCGGCATGATCGACTCCGGCACCACGTCGCGCGGGTTGATCAGGTGCGCCCGGTGCCAGTCGTCCGAATAGCGCCCGCCGACGCGCGCCAGGTCCGGCCCGGTGCGCTTGCTGCCCCACTGGAACGGCCGGTCGTACACGAACTCGCCGGCCACCGAGTAGTGCCCGTAGCGCTCGGTTTCGGCGCGGAACGGCCGCACCATCTGCGAATGGCAGTTGTAGCAGCCCTCGCGCACGTAGACGTCGCGGCCCTCGAGCTCGAGCGCGCCGTACGGCTTGAGGCCCGCGACCGCCTCGGTCGTGGACTTCTGGAAGAACAGCGGCACGATCTCCACCAGGCCGCCGACGCTGATCGCCAGCACCGCCAGGACGATGAGGAGCCCGACGTTCGTTTCGACTTTTTCGTGTCCAGTCGCCATGGTTGTCTCCTCAGTGCGCGGCCGCCGGGGCCGGGATCGCGGCCTCGACCGGCTTGGCGCCCCAGATCGTGCGCCAGACGTTGTACGCCATGATCAGCATGCCCACGAGGTAGAACACGCCACCCAGGAACCGCACGATGTAGAACGGATGCATCGCCTGCACCGACTCGACGAACGAGTAGGTCAGCGTGCCGTCGGCGTTGACCGCGCGCCACATCAGGCCCTGCATCACGCCCGCGATCCACATGGCCGAGATGTACAGCACGATGCCGATGGTCGCGATCCAGAAGTGCGCCTCGATCAGCCGGGTGCTGTAGATCTTGCGGTTGAAGAGCCGCGGGATCAGGAAGTACATCGCGCCGATGGAGATCATGCCGACCCAGCCGAGCGCGCCCGAGTGCACGTGGCCGATGGTCCAGTCGGTGTAGTGCGACAGCGCGTTCACGGTCTTGATCGACATCATCGGGCCCTCGAACGTGGACATGCCGTAGAACGACACCGACACGATCAGGAATTTCAGGATGGGGTCGGTGCGCAGCTTCTGCCACGCGCCCGAGAGGGTCATGATGCCGTTGATCATGCCGCCCCAGGACGGCGCCAGCAGGATCAGCGAGAACACCATGCCGAGCGACTGGGTCCAGTCGGGCAGCGCGGTGTAGTGCAGGTGGTGCGGGCCGGCCCAGATATAGGTGAAGGCCAAGGCCCAGAAGTGCACCACCGACAGGCGGTAGGAGTACACCGGCCGCTCGGCCTGCTTCGGGATGAAGTAGTACATGATCCCGAGAAAGCCGGCGGTGAGGAAGAAACCGACGGCGTTGTGGCCGTACCACCACTGCACCATCGCGTCCTGCACTCCGGCGTACACCGAGTACGACTTGGTGAGCGAGACCGGGATTTCGAGGTTGTTGAACACGTGCAGCACGGCGATGGTGAGGATGAACGCGCCGTAGAACCAATTAGCCACGTAGATATGCTGCACCTTGCGCTTGATGAGGGTGCCGAAAAACACGACTGCGTAGGCCACCCACACCACGGTGATCAGCAGGTCGATCGGCCATTCGAGCTCGGCGTATTCCTTCGAGCTGGTGATGCCGAGCGGCAGCGTGACGGCCGCGAGCACGATGATTGCCTGCCAGCCCCAGAAGGTGAAGGCCGCGAGCCCATCGCTGAACAGGCGCGTGTGGCAGGTGCGCTGGACGACGTAGTACGAGGTGGCGAACAACGCCGAGCCGCCGAAGGCGAAGATCACCGCGTTGGTGTGCAGCGGCCGCAGGCGCGAGAACGTAAGCCAGGGGATGTCGAAGTTGAGGAAGGGCCAGGCCATCTGGGCGGCGATGAACACGCCGACCAGCATCCCGACGATGCCCCAGATGACGGTCATCACGGCGAACTGACGGACGACCTTTTCGTTATACGTTGTGGCTTGCGCGTTCATGCGGCTCCTAGAATCGCGTCAGGTTGATTGCGGAAAACAGGGGCTGGAACAAAAAGCCCAGGGTTGCCGCGGGACCGGCCCAAGGGGCCGATCCCGCACGCATCATAGTGAAATGAGGTTACCGCTTGTTGATTTGCGTCAACTTCTTCTTGTTCTTTCCGCGACGCAATGCCACCGACACTTAAGAAGTGAAGATGGGACCGGCCCCCGTGCCCCAGAGGATTACCGTCGCCGCGAGCACGCCGACGAGCATTACCAAACCGACCGCGAGCACCGCGCTCGCGAACAAGAACCCACGCTCCTTGGGGATACTCATCATGATCGGCACGCCGGTGTACAGCAGGTACACGGTGTAGGCCAGCGCCGGCAGGCCGAGCAGCAGATTGAGCCACAGCACCGGGTACAGCAGCATCACGCTGATGAGGAACAAGGGCGTCGCGGTGTAGGCCGCGAGCGCCACGCACTGCGGCAGCGGCTGCTTCGAGCCGTAGGTCTTGCCCATCCAGTGGATCAGCGCGCCGATGGTTAAAATCGCCACCAGGATGGTGATGTAGAACAGGATCGCGATGGTGAGCGCGCTGTCGGGCGTGAGTTTCACCGCCTCGCGCGTGCCGATCTGCCAGCCGACCTGGGTGGTGCCGAGGTAACCGAACACCGCCGGGATCGCCGCGAGCAGCAGCACGTGGGAGCAGTAGCACTTGGTGATGGTGCAGTGCTCCTTGTGGATCGACTTCCACTCGACTTCCGGGTCCGTCATCAGACCCCAAACGTGACTAAGGAACATGTTCTCCCCTCCGGTTTCTGAGCCAAAACCGGTTTCAGTTTCCTGCAAAGCCCCGGCCGCCGTCAATCGGCGGCCGGGAACGTCCGATGATTCCAGTCAGGCATGGGGGAGCGGCGGCCCGCTTAGAAACGCTTGCCGATACCGATACCGAATATCCAGGGGTTGATGTCCACGTCCACGGTGCGCGTGGTGGCACCGGTCACGAGCGTGCCCTGGGTCTCGATGTTGACGTACTTGAGGTCGAAGTTCACGAACCAGTCGTTTTTCAGGCCCAGGTCCACGCCCGCCTGCGCCGCCAGACCCCAGGAATCGTCGAGGTCGATGCTGGTCGGACCGCCGAGCGCGGTATCGAGCGAGTTGGTGCTTTTCTCGTTGTAGAACTTGCTGTAGTTGACGCCGATACCGGCGTACGGCCGCACCTTGGCCTGCGGCGCGAAGTGATATTGCAGCGTCAGCGTCGGCGGCAGCAGCGCCGTGTCGCCGATCTTGTTGAGGTTGGCGATGGTGCCCTTGCCGGTGAGGTCGTGGTGCGTGGTGCCGAGAATCAGTTCAAGCCCCCAGTTCGGCCGCAGCATGTAGGTGATGTCGAGCTCGGCGGTGGTGTCGTCGCCCACGCCCACGCCGGAACCGGCGAGCGTAGTGACCTCGCTGCTGCGATCGTTCGGAGTCACGTGGATCGCGCGGCCGCGGACGATCCAGTTGCCGGACTCGGCGGCCAGGCCCGGCTGAACGGCGCCGGCGAGAACAACACCCAACATCAGGGGAAACGTACGGCGTGCGACAACAGACTTCATGGCGGAAGCTCCTGTGTGAAAGACGGCCGCCATTGTTGCCGCCGCACCGGCACCGACCCTGACATGCATCAACCGCCACGCGTTCTGTTCCTGACGCAGGTCAACTACGTGCTATCGCGACGCGCGACATCCTGCGCGCGCATGGCATGGCGCGATCGAACTGCCGGGGTACGGAACGGAGAAGTTTTTTTACGTGCGCGCCGAAAGGTTCGCGGCCGTGCCCGCGAGCTGGCGCAGGCGGTCGAGGTCGGTCAGGCGCACGTGCTTGCGCTCGACGGCGAGCAGGCCCTGCTCCTGGAAACGCGTGAACAGGCGGCTCACGGTCTCCTCGGCGAGGCCGAGGTAGTTGCCGATGTCGATGCGCGACATGCTGAGATTGAATTCGCGCGCCGAGAAGCCGCGGCTCGCGAAGCGTTGCGACAGGCTCAGCAGGAATCCCGCGAGCCGCTCCTCGGCGCTCTTGCGGCTGAGATAGGCGAGCAGTGTCTGATCGTGCAGGATCGCCTTGCTCATCACGCGCAGCATCTGGCGCGGCAGGCTCGGCACCTCCGCGCCCAGGTCCTCGAGCCGGTCGAACGGCACCTCGCACGCGCTCGTGGCCTCGAGCGCGACCGCGGAACAGGGGTGCTTGCCGGCGGTGATGGCGTCGAGGCCGAACAGCTCGCCGGGCAGGTGAAATCCGGTGACCTGCTCGGCGCCGTCTTCCGACACGGTGTAAGTTTTCACCGACCCCGAACGCACGGCATAGACGGACTGGAACGGATCGCCGGCGCGGAACAGGTGCTCGCCGCGGTGCGCCGGACGGCGGCGCTTGATGATCCGGTCCAGCAGCTCGAGATCGCCTTGCTCCAACCCCACCGGCAGGCACAGCTGGAACAGGCTGCAATCCTGGCAGGCAACCTTGAACCGGTCGAGATCGACGGCGATGGAACTCTGTTTGGCCATGAGCGAGTCGAGATGGAGGCGGGTGGATTTAAAAAGGATATGCAACTTCTTGTGCGCGCGGGCATTATATAACGACTCGCCCGCGGCCGTCCGCCGTTCCGGCATTCCCGATTACGCCCATCAACATATGTCCGCCACCCCTGCCGCCACCGAAAACACCGGCTCTGCCCCGGCAACCTGCTTCCACTGCGGCCTGCCGGTCCCGACCGGCGCCGGTTTTGGCGTCACGGTCGATGGTGTGCGCCAGCCGATGTGCTGCCGCGGCTGCGAGGCCGTGGCGCAGGCGATCGTGGACGGGGGCTTGGCCGACTACTACCGTCACCGCACCGCCGCCGCCCCCACCGGGCGCGAGCTGGTGCCTGCATTCCTGCGCGAGGCCGCGGTCTACGATCACCCGGCAGTGCAGAAAAGTTTCGTGCGCGCCGAGGGCGAGCACGTGCGCGAGGCCGCGCTGATCCTCGAGGGCATCACCTGCGCCGCGTGCGTGTGGCTGAACGAGCGCCACCTCGCGAGCCTGCCGGGCGTGGTGAGCGTGCACGTGAACTACGCCACGCATCGCATGCGCGTGCGCTGGGACGAGCGCCAATTAAAACTGAGCGACATCCTCGCCGCGGTCACACGCATCGGTTATCTCGCGCACCCCTACGATCCCGGCCGCAGCCAGCAACTGCTCGAGCAGGAACGCAAGACGATGCTGCGCCGGCTCGGGCTCGCCGGCGTGATGGCGGCGCAGGTGATGGTGCTCGCCGAGGCGCTCTATCTCGGCAGCGACACCGGCGCCGAGAGCGAGTTCGCCGGGTTTTTCTACTGGGTGAGCCTGCTGCTCACATTGCCGGTGCTGGCTTACTCGGCGACGCCGTTCTTCAAGGGCGCGTGGAACGACCTGAAGCATTTCCGCGCCGGCATGGATGTGCCGGTGGTGCTCGGCATCCTCGGGGCGTTCGTCGCGAGCCTCTGGACCACCGTTACCCACGAGGGCACGGTTTACTACGACTCGGTCACGATGTTTGTGTTTTTTCTTCTCGGTGGACGCTATTTCGAATTGCGTGCCCGCACGCGTGCGGCCGAGGCCGCCGAGTCGCTGGTGCGCGCGGTGCCGGCGACGGCGACGCGTCTTATCGCCGACGGTGGCGAAGAAACCGTGGCGGTGGCCGAGCTTGCGCCCGGCGACACCGTGCTGGTGCGCCCGGGCGAGACCATTCCGGCCGACGGCACCGTGATCGCGGGCCGATCGAGCGTGGACGAGTCGCTGCTCACCGGCGAGAGTCTGCCGGTGAACAAGCAATCCGGCGTGCACGTCGTTGGCGGTTCAATTAACGTCGAAAGCCCGCTCACCGTGCGCCTCGCGCAGGTCGGCGCCGACACCGTGCTCGCGGCGATCCTGCGCCTGCTCGACCGCGCCCAGACCGAAAAGCCGCATCTCGCGCTGCTCGCCGACCGCGCCGCCGCCTGGTTCACCGGCGCGGTGCTGATCGTCGCCGCACTCACGGCGCTTTACTGGTGGTGGCACAACCCCGTGCTGTGGCTGCCGATCACAGTCGCGGTGCTGGTCATCACCTGTCCGTGCGCGCTGTCGCTCGCGACGCCCACGGCGCTCACGGCCGCGACCGGCGCGCTCACGCGCGCGGGTCTGCTCGTCACCCGCGGCCACGCGCTCGAAACGCTCGCACGCGCCACGCACTTCGTGTTCGACAAGACCGGCACGCTCACGGAAGGAAAGCTGCGCCTGCTCGAAACCCGCACGCTCGCGGGTCTCTCCGCAGATGAATGCCTGCGCCTCGCCGGGGCGCTCGAACGCCACTCGGAACATCCGGTGGCGCGCGCGCTGCGCGCCGCCGTCATGGGGCCGCTACCGGGCGCGGCCGAGGTCCGCAACATCCCCGGTGCCGGCCTGCAGGGCGTCATCGACGGCGAGGTTTACTATATAGGTACACCGGCGTTTGTCCGGGAGCGCGCCCATGGGGCTGTGGACGAAAAACTGCTGGCCTCGCTGCGCGCTGCGGGCGGAACGGTGGTAGTGCTCGCAAACCGCAAAGGGCCGCTCGCCGCGTTCGTGCTCGGTGACACGCTGCGCCCCGAAGCACGCGCACTGGTGGATACCCTCAAGGCGCGCGGCAGACACGTGCTGCTCCTCACCGGCGACCACGAACAGGCGGCGCGGCGCGTGGGCAAGGAGCTCGGCATCGACGACATCGCCTGGGAGCTATCCCCGGCCGATAAGCTCGCGCGCGTCAGCGCCTTGCAGGAACGCGGCGCGGTGGTGGCCATGGTCGGCGACGGCGTGAACGACGCCCCGGTGCTGGCGCGGGCCTCGGTTTCGATCGCCATCGGCGGCGCGGCCGACGTCGCCGCCGCGAGCGCCGACATGATCCTGCTCGCGCCGCGACTCGACGCGCTGCGTACCGGGCTCGACGCCGCCGGGCGCACGCTTTCCGTCGTGCGCCAGAACCTCGCCTGGGCCGTAGCCTACAACTTCATCGCCGTCCCGGCCGCGGTATTGGGTTATGTCACGCCCTGGCTCGCGGCGCTCGGGATGTCACTGTCCTCGCTACTGGTCGTCGCCAATTCGCTGCGCCTGCTTAAAGCCCCGCGCTAGAATGGCCGCATGGAAGTCCTCTACCTTCTGATCCCGCTCGCGGTGTTGCTCGCCGGGGTCATCGTGTGGGCGTTCTTCTGGTCGGTGAAGAGCGGCCAGTTCGACGATCTCGAGGGGCCGGCGCACCGCATCCTCATGGACGACAAACCCCACGATTCTCCTGACAAACCCGCGGCACAGGAGAAGTGGTGCAGGGATGCACCGTCTACGGAGCTAAGGACGCAAGGTGCTGATTGCGGTGCCGAGGGACGCCAAACCACAGTACAGGGACGTACTGCCAGTGGTGCCGAGGGACGCAAATCCTCCGATGACGATTAGACCCTCCCTGAACGGGACGGCCGCGGGACATTGCCGCTATTATTGAGGCATGGAACCCACCGACACGACGGGCCTGTTCATGACCGTCAACGTGACGTTCAACGTCCCGTTGCTCGCGGTCTTCATCGGCGTCGTGGCCGTCCTGCTCGTCTACGCTGGCGCGCTGCGCTACCGGCACCGGCAGCTGGAACATCAAGAGAAGGCGCTGGCACAACTCATCATCAACTACTTCCGCGAACACGGCCAGGAAGTCGCGGCGCGTTGTTTTGCCATTCTCGGCGGCCAGCGCTTCGTCGCCGTGGTCGAGTCGCCGCCGGTGAAACGCTTCCGCTACTCGCACATCATCGAGTCCTCGCTCATCCAGCATCTGCTGAAGACCGCCGACGTGGAGGTAGACAAGGTGTACTGGCGTTTCCCGCTCGCCTGGGAGAACAGCGGCCGCGCCCGCGACGACGACCCGTATATCGCCGAGGGTCAGGTCCTGCTGGAGAAGACTCTGGGAAACTACCAGGTCGAGGAAGACTCGTGGGACTCCTACGAAAAGGCGAGCCATCCGCCGGACAGGGATCAAACCCCCTGATCGGATGGCGCTTCTTAAGCCGCTGTAATAAACTGCCCACGCCTATCACATGGGACGGCGGTACGTGAGGCTGAAAACGGATAACACACAAGCATTCCGACCGGCAGTCCCCGCCCCGCGCAGCGTTCGCGCCGCGCGTGCCCTCTACCCTTCTCCTCCTCTACTCGCCTCCCCGAAGGAGTGACCATGCGCACAATCATGTTCCTCAACGCGAAAGGCGGTTGTGGTAAGAGCACGCTCGCGACCAACCTCGCGAGCCACTACGCGCGCCAGGGCAAATCGGTGGCGATCGCCGACTTCGACCCGCAGGGGTCGAGCATCGAGTGGCTCAAGGTGCGGCCGGACAACGCGCCCAAGATTCACGGCGTGCCCGCCTGGGAGCAGGGCCTGCGGCACGTGCCGCGCAGCGCCGACGTGGTGGTGATCGACGTGCCGGCGGCGGTGCACGGCGCTCCGCTCACGGCGCTGGTGCGCCGGGCGCAGTCGATCGTGATTCCGGTGCTGCCGTCGCCGACCGACATCCGCGCGGCGGCGCATTTCATCCATCACGTGTTGCTCATGGGTCGCGTCGAGCGGCGCGAGACCAAGCTCGCGGTCGTGGCCAACCGCGTGCGCGAGAACACCGCGTTGCAGAACGCCGCCGAGGGCATGTTCGGCCGCGCCAGCGTCAACACGCAGGTTTACCACCGGCTGGAGAAATTCCTGAGCCACCTGAAGATTCCGTTCCTCACCACGCTGCGCGAGAACCCGTACTACCTCGTGGCCGACGAGAAGGGCTTGGGGATTTTCGATCTCAAACCGTCGCACGTCGCGCGCGATCTGGAGCAGTGGCAGCCGCTGCTCAAATGGCTCGAGAGCCGGCGCAGTTTGCCGGACGCGGGCTAGAAGTTAGCGTCGCCTTCGGCGACGTTTTTATAAAGCGCGCCGCGCTGTCTTCCCGCCAGGGCGTCAGCAGCAGGTGCACGTGCTTGGTCATAAGCACGTAGGCGTGCACCACGCATTTGAACTTTTGCGCCTGTTCCTGAAGCGTATCGAGATAGCGCCGGTAGTCTTCCTCGGCGTAGAAGCAGGGGGCTGCGGTTGTTGCCGCGCTAGATGATGTGCCAGGGGATGCCGGCAAGGGCGAGGCGCGCACGGCGGGGTATGCGATATCCGTATCGGTTCTTCTGGAGGGAATCCTACCAGATAACCATGGTCTGTCCCCTATTATTACTGACCCCTTTGACCTTGGTTCTTAACTAACTGCCCGAGAAAACTCGTCCTTTATATGAATCTGGTAAATAGTCAATTTTTGGCACATCGAATAATTTTCCATCGATAACTACATTGCCAAAATGCAGAGCAAACTCCGACTTTGGATCGGGTGGACTGATCGGATATTTAAGTGCAACGCAAACAGATGATTTTGTAGAGATACGAACTACATCAATTGTCTTTAATTTTTCGAATGACAGCTCATGTTTTGAAAGCGGCGTCACTTTGTCGTTTATAGTTTTGGTTTCCCCCAAATTGAATGCGTTATAACACAGTGAACCAGATTCATGTGATGATAACGGTTCAGCCACGGGTAACCATTCAACAGGGCATATGCGGCCATCCATAACATTTGCAAGCTGGATACAAATATTTGCGGGTGAAAAACTAACAGTTTCAGCTTTCGTAATTGCTAATACTTCAAGAACAAAGTAGTCAGGATTAATCAGGCTATTATCAGATCGTCCGTAGTACCTAGAAAGTATAGGAGTTTCTCTCTTTGGACTCGGTATGGGCACAAACAGCACATAGTCAAAACTCGTCCGAATCTGCATATTAGTTGCATGAAAAACTAATAGCAGATCTCCATTGTTGAGACTTATCTTGGCGTTTCTAAATTCCGGGAAAGGCACCCCATCTATCACAGGACGACTATAGTCATAAACAGAAACTGAGCCGCAACCTGTTATTGTTGAAATGATACAAAACAGGAAGACAACCAAAGAAAACCCCGGCCGGTAACTCATTGGAACCGGAGACGGACCACGGTTATCGCTCGCCCCATACTTTCTTGTCATTCCATCCAGCTCTGTGTACGCGGCACTCACGATTTTTATCTCATGATCGTCCGAGGAACCGGCGGATACGCTCGGCGAGGCCGTGCTTCGCCGGCGCCGGTACCGCGGCGCCCGCTTCGTGCACGACCGCGCGCGCCTGTTGCAACGCCGTCTGGCGCGCGGCGAGCGGCTGCGCCAGGCGCTCGGCCAGCGCCGGATTGGCGGCGAGCAACTGCTGCATGATCGGCTTGCCGATCACGAGCACGTGCAACTCGCCGGCGGCGGTGACGCTCGCGGCGCGCGGCTCGCCGGTCAGCAGCGACATCTCGCCGAAATACTGACCCTCGGCGAGCGTTGCCACCTCGCGCACGCGGCCGGCGGCGGACACGGACACGGACACGGCCGCGCTGCCGCGCTCGATGCAGAAGAATTCAGCGCCGGTCTCGCCCTCGCGCACCACCGGCTCGCCGCGCAGGTAGACGCGCGGCGTGGCCGCGGCCGCCAACCGGTCGAGTTCCTCGGGCGAGAGCCCGGCGAGGAAATCCACCGCCGCCAGACGCGCGCGCACCGCGGCGCGCCGCTCCGCCTCGGTCTGAACGGCCGCGGCCGGCTGACGCATCTCACGCACCGGGAACGGAATCTCGATGCCTTCGCGCCGGAACGCGTGCCACAGATAGCTGCGTACGTCGCTCTCGATGCGGTAGCGCTCGCCATAGTCATCGAGCATGACGCACACGCGGTATTCGATCCCGGAATCGCGGTAGGCGGCGACGAACGCCTGCGGCGCCCCCAGCACGCCCGGTACCGCCGCCGCGGCCCGGCGTGCGATCTCGAGCACACGCGTGGGCGAGTCCGCGAACGAGGCCTCGATGGTCACGCAGACCATGTGCTCGCGCGTCGGCTTGCTGTAGTTGACGATCTCTTTCTGCGCCACGATATTGTTCGGCACCGTCACGTTGTCGCCGGCGCGCGTCTGGAGCGTGACGCGCCCGAGACTGATGTCCACCACCCGCCCCTCGATGCCGACGAGCGACACCCAATCGCCGATGTGCATTAGCCGCCCGAGCATGATGCCTTCGAACAGGCGCGTGAGCGTGTCCTTGAGCGCGAAACCGATGACCGCGGTCAGCACCGTCGGCACCGCCACCAGGGCGATGATGTTGATGTGCAGCACGGTGCGCAGCAGGATCAGGCCGATGACGATGACCATCGCGCCGTGGATCGCGAGGCGCAGCGGGCCGGGCAGGTACAGCCCGCGGCGCTCGACGAGAAGACCCTTGAGCAGCAGGTGGTCGATCACGATCAGCACCGAGGCGGTGACGCCGAGACCGATGACGAACCGGAACCAGTCGGTCTCCGTCTGCCCCATCCGCCACGGTGAGACATTGGGATCGGTCACGAGAAAGTACGCCACGATCAGCAGCGTGGTGAGCAGATAGAGCGCGAGGAACGTGAGCGACACCGGCTGGCGGCTCTTGAGATAGAGCACGCGCACGCCGAGAAACACGCCGACGAGCAGCGCCAGGGCGACGACGATGGTGACAATGGCGGCGGTCATGCGGTCGGCGCTAGAACGGGAGACCCAACACGCCGAACAGGGCGTGCCCGGCGATGCCAAGCCCGACAACCTTGGCCACGGCGGCGGCCGTTTCCTCGATCACCTTGTCAGTGATCTTGCGCGTCAGTTCGGCGCCGGTCAGGCCCTCGGGGCCTTTGCCGAGATCCTGCAAATGGATTTCCTTGAGCGTCAGCACGCGGGGAGGTTTGTCGCGTTTTTCATAAAAATAGACTTTAGCGTCGCGGATGATCAGGCTGTCGATTTGTAATCTTTTGCCGGCATCGGTGCGCTTGACGGTCGATTCGACATTGGCCCGGATGACGTCCAGGTTCGTTTTGCCGCCGCGCTTCTCGTAGTGGATCTCCGGTCCCTGCACCACCACCGACCGCACCACGACGCGGTCGGAAAGCACCGACAGCGGCTTGAGCGCAACCTGCACCTGTCCGACCCGAACCGCGTACGGGGCACGGTAACCCGCGGGGTTGGCGACCCGCAAGCCGCGCAGCGCGCCTTGGCCGGAATAGAGCGATATGCCCGCTCCGTCGAGCGCCACCTCGACCCGGGCGACGCGCGTACCGACAGTTTCGATGCCGCGCTCGACCGCCACATCCAGAAAGTACACGCCGGCGACGACAAGCAGCGCCAACAGCAGGAGCGGGTACAGCACGAGTTTGACCGGAAACCGCATGCCCTGCGCCCCCGGATAAAGGACGCGATGAGCTTAACAAGGCGGTCGTGGGCTTGTATAGGCGGCTTCAGGAACTGCCTTGGCGGGTCGATAACCGATTGGGATTACCGCGTCCGAGGGCACGGTATCGACGAACCGACGCAGGTGTGCGCACCGAAACCATGTCTTGCTCCGAGCCCGATCCGTCGGCAACGCCGGCGCCAGAACCGTCCGCGACGGCGGCGCGCGACCTATCCGCCCAGGGACGGTTGTCGGCGGCCTTTCGCTGCCTCGACAACCTCCAGCTCGGATTCGACCTCGAGGTCCTGAAGGTGCTTGACGACCCGGAGGCCACACCCGCGGCGATCGAGCGCCTCAAACACGAATTGACGCCGGTGGTGTCGGCGCGCCTGTTCGCCATCGCCAATTCGGTGCGCTTCGGCAAGAACCGCTCCGGCAAGATCACCAAGTTCATCGACGTCGTGAACCACCTGGGCACGAACTGCACCAAGTCGACGGCGATCTTCCTCGGTCTGCTCGCCCTGGCCAGCACCGAGGAGATGCGCCGGGTGTTCGCGCGCTGCTTCGCCACCAGCAAGCTGGTCGAGGCGCTGACCCACAAACTGCGTCTCACGGACGCCGAACGGACCCTGGCCGCGCTGGGCGGGCTGTTCATCGAGATCGGCAAGGCGATCGTGCTGATCAGTGACACGCAGCACGACATGCCGCCGGACGCGGAATTTCTGGAGCAGCAGTACCCGCGCGTGAACACGCGCCTGATAGAAAAATTCGAGTTACCCGTGGCGCTGCGCGAGATCGTCGGAGGCGCACCATTCTCGTTCGCACGGCGTGACGACCTGTCGCTGGCCGCGGTCGTCGCGCTGGCCCACGGGGCGGTCGAGAACAGTTTTGCACGCTACGGCAAGTTGGTGGTGCGCTCGTGCCTGCCGGACCCCGACGGGATCGTCTATGCCAGCACCGCGGGGTCGGTCATCGCCGAGCAGTTCCAGCTGGCGGGCCTCGGCGCCTATTTGGAAGTGGCCGCCATCGAGCTGACCGACGTGCAGAAACGGCTTCTGGAGAAACACGGCCGCTGACGCGCCGCCCGACGCGCGCTGGCCCTCTCCGCGGGCGATGGGTCAGACGGGATCCACGGTACGACGGGTCTTGCGCGCGCGCCGGTCGGGAACGTAGGCATCGTGTCGCGGGCGCTTGCGCCGCTCGCTCCGGGCGCGCCGCTGGAGCAGGCGGCGTTCGAGGAAGGTCACCCGGCTGTTTTTCGGCGCCCCCGGCGGCACCGGCTCCATGCGGCTCACGGCGCCGGCCTCGCTCAGGGCCGATATGAAATGGATCGCCTCCTCGGCGTCCACGCCCTGCTTGAGCACCACCGGCCGGCCGCCGAACAGCCGCGCGACGGTGCCGGTATCCACGCGAAACAATTTGGCGAGCGCATGCTTGACGTCCGCGACGGCGTGACCGCGCGCGACCTCGCCGCTGAAGACGATACGGTAAAGCTGCGACGACATGCGTTACCACGCTCCCGGAATGACGTTATTCCGCTGTCATTGTAGCGGCGCGACCCACGTCCATGGGTCGCCGATTCCACAAAAGGGTAAGCGTTCTTCAGGGCTTGGGGAAGACATGCGCCGCGACTGCCTCGATGTCGAGCGGATCGAAGCCGAATTGCGCGCGCACCGCGCCGAAGCGCTCGGCATCCAGCCGCTCGATCTCCGGATCGGTGAGCGCGACGCGCGCGCCTTCGCGCCGGGCGGACAACGCCGCCGCAAGCTCCATCGTCAACGACATGACCGCCATCTCCGGCGTGAACGGATCGGGCGCACCCGCGCGCGCGAGTTCAGAGAAATCGCGCACGACACCGGCGAACGCCGCCTGGCCCGGTGTCGCCACGCCGAGCGGCGCGAAGTCGTTGTCCACCGTGAACCGTCCCTGCGGCAGCTCCACGTGCGCGCCGAGATACACAAGATCGTCGGCGCGCGCGAACAGGGCGCTTTCGGCGACCTCGCCGTCGTCGTCACGGTAACGGTAGAGAATCGGGTGGCTCTCGCTGTAGCCGCCGCTGCCGTCGGTCAGGCGCGCCGCGGGCACCAGGCGCACCTCCGCCCGCCCGGTCCAGTGGCCGGCGGCCTCCTGCACGATGGCGCCGTGGGTGCCGTCGATCTCCATCAGCCCGGGGCGGTCGTAGCGCCCGAGCGCACCCTTGATGTTGCCAGCGATGTCGGTGATTAGCAGGCCGTCGGGAAAATGAAACGAGCGGTTGCGGAAGGTCTCGTCGCGGTGATTTCGCTCGGTGTTGATGTAATGCACCGTGTCCATGCGGCTTTCGAGCGCGTTGACCGCGATCGGCGCACTGCCGGCCATCAGCTGGTGGCGCGAGTTGTTGTGGTAACCCAGGTGCGCCTGGAAGTGCGTGATGCGCCCCACGCGCCCGATCGCGCCCGCGGCCATCAGCTTGCGCGCGAGCAAATCGACCGGGTCGCGCCAGAACTGCTCGGCGACGCGGAACTTGACGTCTTTCCGCTGCGCACGCGCCGCCATGTCGCGCGCCTGTGCGAGCGTGTCGCACATCGGCGTCTCGACCAGGTGATGCACGCCGTGCTCGGAGAGCAGACAGGAAACGGCATGGTGCGAGGACGGCGGCGTGGCCACGAATGCCGCCACCATTGGCCGCGCCTTCAGCAGCGCCGAAAGCGAATCGAACGCCGGCGCGCCGAAGTGCATCGCCGCGGCCTCGCGGTTCTCGGCCCGGGGATCGCACACCGCCGTGACGCGCACCCATTCGGCGAGCCTCGGCAATACCGCGAAATACACGCGCTGCATGCGCCGGCCGCAGCCGATCAGGGCGACGTCGAGCAGGTTGGTCATCGCCCATCATTCTGGCATCGAAGCCAAGGACGAGAAAGCCTGGGGTAGCGCTGTACGACGCTGCGTCCTGGCGGCGATACGGCACCGGATAATGACCGCGGGCGACCCGGCCGCCCCACACGCACGGCTCGTGGCGATGTGAACGAGGAAGTTGAACAAACGCCATCAAATCACAAGCGCCATTGACGAACCCGCGCGCGACTACCTGCCGCACATGTACGGCGCGGTGAACTGGGTGCTGGTGAACGACGTGCGGAAACTGCCGCTCAAGGTCTCGGACATCTACCGGCAGCTGACGCTTTAGAGAGGCGCATGGCCGGGAAGTCACTTTAATATAAGATTATTCTTATATATATGCCGCCTCACGGTATCCGACACAGGAGATGAGATGGAATAAATCGGTTCCCAAATCAGTTGCCGCACGCACTTTTACCGGTTAACAATATAAAAAGTGTGTGCTAATAATGATGTATTACTAGAACTATAAGCGCTAACTGCGTATTGCCACGGGAGAGCGACGTGCAGAATAACCTCGAAGAGGTTGCGCCGGGGAAATGGCGTCGTTACAGCGGCGAGGGACTGAACGCCGCCTTCAATGATTTTCTCCAGATCGGCCCGGCCGATTCGCGGCTGCTACAAACCTACCACGACGCACTGCTGCAGGGCGGCGAGCGCTTCAGCAAGATTTTTTACGCCTACCTCCAGGGTTATCCCGCCACCGCCAAGGTGCTCGACTACTACAAGGCCCACGGCGGCAAGATCGAGCACCTCGTCGCCAAGCAGACCCAGCATCTCGATCAACTGCTCGCCGGCGACACGAGCGAGGAATCGGCCCAGCGCATGGCCTTCATCGGCGAGGTGCACTACCGCTATCGCATCGAGCCGGTGTGGATCATGGGCGCCTACCTGCTCTACCTCGAGCACCTCCAGGGGCTGATCCGCTCAAGTCCCGCCATCCGCGACAACGACCGCGATCCGCTCGACAAGGCGGTGGTCAAGCTGCTGTTCCGCGACATGGGACTGATGCTCGAGGGCTATTGGGATGCCGCGGCCAAAGCGTTGCACCAGGAACAGGACAAAGTCGTAACCCTGCAGGAACAGGTCACCAGCCTCCTCGCCAACATCCCGCAGCTCCTGTGGTCGGTGGACACGATCAACAACCACCCGCTGTACGTGAGCCCGAGCGCGCGCGAGATCTGCCAGATGGACATCGACATGCCGATCCCCTGTCTCGGCTGGACTATCCCCGAGGACCGCGAAACGGTGAAGCTCGCATGGCGCAAAGCGCTCATGGGGCACAAGGTCGAGGTCGAATCCCGCGTGCAGCAACCCGATGGCCGGCTGCGCTGGTTCCGGCGCATCTTCTATCCGCTGCTCGACAAAACCGGGCGCGTCGTGCGCATCGACGGCCTGATGGAGGACACCACCGAGGCCAAGGCCATGATCGAGCGGCTGCACGCGCTCGCCACCACCGACAGCCTCTCCGGCCTGCCCAACCGTACGCTGTTCAACGACCGCCTGACCCAGGCGATCGCCGCCGCCACGCGCAGCGATAGCCGCCAGGTCGTATTGATGCTCATGGACCTCAACCACTTCAAGGAGATCAACGACACCCTCGGGCATCCCGCGGGCGACCAGATGCTGGTGATGGTGGCGCAGCGGCTGGCGTCGGCGCTGCGCGATTCCGACACGCTCGCGCGCCTGGGCGGCGACGAGTTCGGCATCCTGCTGCCGGACGTCACGGACGCGCACCGGACCGTGGCCAAGGTGGCCAAAAAACTGTTGCAGTGCTTCGTCGCGCCGTTTCGCATCGGCGACAACGATCTCTATCTCGGCGCCGCCATCGGCGTGGTGGTCTATCCGGAGCACGGCGAGGACGTGGATACGCTCATGAGCCGCGCGGACATCGCCATGTACGGCACCAAGAACAAGGACGTGGGCTATCTGTTCTACGACGCCACGCTCGACCCGAACGCGCAGGCGCGTCTGCAACTCGCGGCCGACCTGCGCCAGGCGCTGGCGCGCAACGAGCTTGAGCTGCACTATCAGCCGAAGATCGACCTGCAGTCCGGCGGCATCGAGGGTGCCGAGGCGCTCATCCGCTGGCGCCACCCGCAGCACGGGCTCATCCAGCCGATGGACTTCCTGCCCATCGCCGAGCGCTCCGGGCTGATCACGCCGATCACCGACTGGGTCATCGACACCGCGGTGCGCCAGTGCATGCGCTGGAGCGAGCACGGCCATCGCGTGCGCGTCGCGGTCAACGTGCCGGGGCGCGTGTTCCACGATCCCGGCCTGGTGCATCGCATCGCGCAGATGCTGAAGGTGGCCGACGCGCCGGCGGAGTGTCTCGAAATCGAGATCATCGAGAACGTGCTGATGAGCGACATCGAGCACGTCTCCCGCATCCTCGACCGGATCAGCGCGCTCGGGGTGCACATCGCCATCGACGACTTCGGCACCGGCTATTCGTCGCTCGCCTACCTCAAGAAACTGCCGCTCAAGACGCTCAAGATCGACAAGTCCTTCGTGATGGACATGGCGCACGACGAGAACGACGCCGCCATCGTGCGCTCGACCATCGACCTGGCGCACAACCTCGGCTACCGCGTTATTGCCGAGGGCATCGAGAACGCGGCGACGCACCACATGCTGGCCGAGCTCGGCTGCGACGCCGCGCAGGGTTTCCACTTCAGCCACCCGATTCCGTCGGAAGACTTCAGCCGGCTGCTCGCGCTCGCCTGAGCGTACCCTTCGACGGAGAAGGGACGGGGCGGGTACAATGCGCGCCGCACAAGCACGCATTCCAAAGACTAGGGGACATTCCATGTCGGCACTTATCTGCGGCTCGTTCGCCTACGACACCATCATGGTGTTCCGCGACCAGTTCAGGAACCACATCCTCCCGGACAAGGTGCACATTCTGAACGTCTCGTTCCAGGTGCCGGAGATGCGCCGCGAGTTCGGCGGCTGCGCCGGCAACATCGCCTACAACCTCAAGCTCCTCGGCGACGCGCCGCTGCCGATGGGCACGGTCGGCAAGGACTTCGGGCCCTACGCCGAGTGGATGGACCGCTGCGGGGTCGACCGCCGGTATGTGAAGGTGATGGACGGCGTCTATACCGCGCAGGCGTTCATCACCACCGACATGGCCGACAACCAGATCACCGCCTTCCACCCCGGCGCCATGAACCTGTCGCATCACGCGCGCGTCACCGAGGCCAATGGCGTGAAGCTCGGCATGGTTTCGCCCGACGGGCGCGACGGCATGCTGGCCCACGCGGCCGAATTCGCCGAACGCGGCATCCCGTTCGTGTTCGACCCCGGCCAGGGGCTGATCCTGTTCAACGGCGAGGAACTGGCGAATTTCGTCGAGCAGGCAGCCTGGGTGACGGTGAATGACTACGAGGCGCAGCTGTTGCAGGAACGCACCGGGAAAACGCTGGAAACACTGGCGAAACGGGTCAAGGCCCTGATCGTGACCCTCGGCGCCCAGGGCTCGCGCGTCTACACCGACGGGCAGATCATCGATATCCCGACCGCGAAACCGCGCGCGGTCAAGGACCCAACCGGCTGCGGCGATGCCTACCGCGCCGGCCTGCTGCACGGCCTGCTGCACGGGCTCGACTGGGAGACCACCGGGCGTATCGCCTCGCTTCTGGGCGCGATCAAGATCGAGCACCACGGCACTCAGAACCACCGCTTCACGCGGCCCGAGTTCGACGCGCGT
>SCRL01000020.1 GCA_004298065.1 Gammaproteobacteria bacterium
GCCATCGCCGCCGGCACGGTGTTCGGCGGTCTTTGCCTGATCGGCGCGGTGTTCCTGTGGCTGCGGCGCCTGATGAATCCGCGGGTGCGCGTCGCCTCGCGCTGGATGGACATCAACATTCTCGGCTGGCTCGCGCTCACGGCGGCGGCCGGCCTGTTCACTATTCCGTTCTCCGTACACCACGCCAATGCCGGCGACGCCGGAACGATGATCCGGCTCGCCGACTGGGTGCAGAGCGTCCTTTACCTGCACCCCGACCCGGCGCTCGTGCGCGACGTGAGCCCGGCCTACAAGTTCCACATGTTCCTGGGCATGTCGGTGTTCCTGTTCTTCCCGTTCACCCGCCTGGTGCATGTCTGGAGCGCGCCGATCGGCTATTTCGGGCGCGCCTACCAGGTGGTGCGCTCGAAACGCGCAGCGCGTTAGCGCCCTGGCGCGCGGCCGCGGGCCGGCGGAATGCCGTAAGGAAGCGCCACGATGATCGTAGGCACGCCTCCGAACGTCCCGGGAAACCGCGAAACCATGACGCAGGTCCTCGTCGACCCCTTCGGACGCCGGATCGAATACCTGCGGCTATCGGTGACCGACCGGTGCAACTATCGTTGTTTCTACTGCATGCCGCGCAAAGGCGCGTGCTTCGGGAACGCCGGGGATTTTCTCACCAACGACGAATTGGCCAGGCTGGTACGGCTGTTCGCCGAGCTGGGTGTGCGCCACGTGCGGCTGACGGGCGGCGAGCCGCTGGTGCGCCGCGATCTGGCGGAGCTGGCCGGGGCGATCGGCGGGTTCCCCGGGATCGACGACCTCTCGCTGTCCACCAACGGGCAGTTGCTGGGACGTTACGCGCAACCGCTGCGCCGGGCGGGTGTGAAGCGCGTCAACATCTCTCTCGATTCGCTCGATCCGGCGGTCTTTGCCCATATCTCCCGCAGCGGAGATCTGGTCGCGGTGCTGGACGGCATCGATGCCGCCCTCGCCGTCGGCATGACACCGGTGAAACTTAATATGGTGGTGATGAAGGGGATCAACGACCGCGAAATCGAAACGATGTTCGAATTCGCGATGGCGCGCGGCCTGGATCTGCGTTATATCGAAACCATGCCGGTAGGCCCGCAGGCGAGAGAGAGCATGGCCTGTCACTACCCGGCCGCGTCGATTCTCAAGCGCCTGCGCCGGTATGCCGGCGCCGGGCTGGTTCCGGCGAAGGGAAGCCGAGGCGCGGGACCGGCGCGGTATTACCAGATCGGTTCCGGTCCGGCGAAGGTGGGCGTCATCTCCGCCGTTTCGCGCCACTTCTGCGCGGGATGCAACCGCGTGCGGCTGACCGCCACGGGCGAGCTGGTGTTTTGTCTCGGTCGCAGCGACCGGGTTTCGCTGCGGGAGCCGTTGCGCCGCGGATCCTCGGACGCGGATCTAAAGACGGCGATCCACGCCGCGATAGCGCGCAAACCCCGGCGGCACGATTTTCTTCCGGACGGCACCGGGGCAATTTCGCTTCCGATGTCGCGCGTGGGGGGATAGTGTCGTTCGTGACAGCCGCTGTCGGTCGAAACGCGCGTGACCGCATATTTCAAAACGGGATTTGATCGCGGTGCCATTACCGGTGCGATCCTCGCCGGCGGCCGCGGCCGGCGGCTGGGCGGCGTGGACAAGGGTCTCGTCCGGCTGCACGGGCGGCCGTTGGTCGAGCATGTCATCGAGCGGCTCGCGCCCCAGGTCGGACGCCTGGTCATCAGCGCCAATCGCAACCGCGACGTGTATGCTGCCTACGGTTTTCCCGTCGTCGCCGACGTCGCCGGCGGCTACCGCGGTCCGCTCGCAGGAATGTTGAGCGTCCTGCGTGCCGCCGAAACGCCGTTCATCCTTTGCGTGCCCTGCGATGCACCCGCGCTGCCTGCCGACCTCGCCGAACGGCTGGCGACGGGCCTGGCCGACGTTCGTGCCGACGCGTGCGTGGCGTCCTGCGGCGGACGGATGCAGCCGGTGTTCGCGCTGTTGCGCTGCACGCTTGCCGGTCGCCTTCGGGAATATCTCGGGCACGGCGGGTGCGCGGCGGGAGCGTGGTTGCGGCGGGAGCGCGCGGCAGTCGTGGATTTTCCGGATGCCGTCGCGGCCTTTGCGAACGTCAATACCGAAGAAGACCGTGAACTCTTCGAGAAGGAGCGGCGGACGTGCGGGAAACCCTAGCCCGTTTTCTTCGCGGGGTCCGGCGACGTTCAATCCGGCGGTTGCTGCACCACGTTGCGCAGCGCGTTCACGTCGCGCACCGTGATGTGGGTGCCGTGCACCTCGATGAGCCCGCCGTTGCGCAGGCGCGCGAGAATGCGCGACAACGTCTCCGGCTGGATCGCGAGGCGCGCGGCGATCACGCCCTTGGGGGTCGCGAGCTGGACCTCGGAGGCGTTCTTGGCGTCGGCCGGGATCTGCTCCAGCAGGTACGCGACCAGGCGATAGGTGGCGTTCTGCAACGTCAGGCTCTCGATCTGGTTCACCAGCATGTGCAGCCGCCGGCTCATGGAGGCGAGCAGGCCGAAGCAGGCCTCACTCGAATCGTGCAGCAGCTTCAGGAACGTTTTCTGGTCGAAGGCGTAGAGCCGCGCCTCGCTCACGGCCTCGGCGTTCACCGGGTAGCGTCCCTGGGTGCCCATGAACATCACCGCCTCGGCGAAGGTTTCGCCCGGACGCATGATCTCGATGATCTTCTCGTCGCCGTCGGGTGACAGGCGGTAGAGCTTGACCAGGCCTTCGCGCAGGTAAAAGAAGCGCTCGGCTGGCTCGCCGTGGCGGAACAGGTTATCGCCGGGTTTAAGCTTCAGCTCCTGCATGCCGTTGGCCAGTACCTGCAAATGTTCCGGCGCCATGTCGGCGAACAGGTAGGCCCGGCGTAGTTCGGCAAGGCGGTCGGGGGCGGGGCTCTTCATAACAGTTAGAATGATAACCTCACCCGCTCCAAGGCGGAATGGAGAATGTATCGGATGTTAACCCTCGAACAGGCCCAGACTGCCATCCTTGCCGGCGTGCGCCGCGGCGAACGCACCGAGGGAGTGCCGCTCGCGCGCGCCCCCGGCCGCTGGCTCGCCGCCGACGTCGTTTCACGCGTCGATTATCCCGGTTTCGACAACTCGGCCATGGACGGGTACGCCGTGCGCGTGGCCGATCTCGCCGATGGGAGCGAGGCGAGGGTCGCGCACCGAGAAGGAAGCCCTACTCGCTCCGCTCGTTCGTCCGGTCATAAGACGGAGCGCGGTGGCGGTTTGACGGCGGGGGGGTTCCGTCTGCCGCTCTCGGGCGAGGCGCGCTGTGGCGATGCGCCCGGCGTGCTCGCGCCCGGCACGGCGATGCGCATCTTCACCGGCGCGCCGCTGCCGGCGGGCGCCGATACCGTGGTGATCCAGGAGGACGTAAAGCGAGAGAACGACACTGTCGTGTTCCCGCACCGTGTCGAAGTCGATCAGAACATCCGTCGCCGCGGCGAGGATTTCCGCGCGGGCGAGACGCTGTACGGGCGCGGGCGGCGATTGCGCGATTTCGACCTCGCGCTGCTCGCCGCCGCCGGCATTGCCGAAGTGACGGTATGCGCGCGCCCACGCGCGCTCGTGGTCGCGACCGGCGACGAGCTGGTGGCACCCGGGGTGCCGTTGAAGCCAGGCGAGATTTATGAGTCGAATCGCCTCACGACGCTGGCGTTGCTCGAAGCGCTCGGCGCCGAGGCGGTGGACGGCGGCACCGCACCCGACGACCCCGCGGCGTTGCGCGCGCTGCTGCGCGATGCCGCCGATTACGATTTCATCGTCACCAGCGGCGGCGTCTCGGTCGGCGATCACGATGTGGTGAAACAGGTGTTCGTCGAGATCGGAAAGATCGATTTCTGGAAGGCGCGCGTCAAACCCGGCAAGCCCATCGCTTTCGGGCACGTTGGCAACCGCGCGCATTTCTTTGCGCTGCCGGGCAATCCGGTGTCGAGCCTGGTGACGTTCAAGTTGTTCGTCGAACCGGCGCTCATCGCCTGGCATGGCGGTACACCCGCGGCGACGTACCTGTCGGCGACGACGACGACGGATTTCCACCGCCGTTCCGGGCGCACCGAGTTCCTGCGCGCGCGTCTCTACAGCGAAGACGGCCGGTTGTGCGCCCAACCGCTCAAGGGCCAGGGCTCGCACATGGTCGGGCCGCTGCGCGACACCAACGGGCTGATCCGCGTCGAGGCCGACAGCGCCGGCTTCGCGTGCGGCGAGACTGTGCGCGTCATGCCGCTAGACGGTTTCTAGCGTATGCAGATTTTGGCGTGAGCGAGGTTCACGCGCGCGAAAATCGGGCTGGTGAATGATGCGAGTATGCTATTCTGATCCGGTATATATTAAGGAGCATCCCGTGCCATCCCTGACGAACACCGATATTGATCGTTTTCGCGAGCGCCTGAGCAAGCGGCGCGAGGAGCTGCGTTGGCTGATCCACGACGCGCTCATCGCTTCCAAGCGTCAGGACTACATCGAGCTTGCGGGTTCGGTGCACGACGCCGGCGAGGAATCGGTGGCCGAGCTGCTCGTCGACATGAGCCTTACGAAGCTCGATCGCGAGGTGGACGAGTTGCGGGACGTGGAGGCGGCGCTGACGCGCATCGCCAACGAGGTCTATGGCCGTTGCGTCAGTTGCGGCGACGACATCGATCGCGAGCGGCTCGACGCCTATCCCACCGCCAAGCGTTGCCTGACCTGCCAGACGAAGTACGAAACCGACAAACGCGGCGGGCGCGACGCCACGCCAAGTCTCTAAAAGGGTTCTTAACCA
>SCRL01000021.1 GCA_004298065.1 Gammaproteobacteria bacterium
GTGAACACCGCCATGAGCATCACCGGCTCGGCGAGCGCGCCGATCATCATCTCGCGCGAGCTGCCCATGCCGCCGAAGGCGGTGCCGATGTCCATGCCGGCGAGCGCGAGGAAGAAGCGCCCGAGCGCGAGGAAGCCGACCAGCACGATCACGTCGGCGATCGCCGCGGTCGGGAGCTTCAGCGCGATCAGCGGTACGCAGGCGGCGGCGAGGATGGTGGAGCCGAAGACGATGTAGGGCGCGGCGCGGAACAGCCACGAGGCGCGCTCGGCCAGCACCACGTGCTTGCGCAGCAGCTTGGCGAGGTCGCGGTACGGCTGGAACAGCGACGGCGCGGCGCGGTTTTGCAGGTGGCATCTGACGCGCCGCACCCAGCCGACGAGCAGCGGCGCCGTGGCCACGAACAGCGCCGTCTGCAACGCCGCGAGCAGCCAGGCGGTCACCATGTCACCACCCACAGGAGCAGCAGCAGCGTGAAGAACGAATAGCCGAGGTAGGTGTGGATGCTGCCGGTCTGGAGCATGCCGATGCGACGCGCGGCGGCCAGCACCAGGCGGCCGATCGGCTCATATACCCGCGACCAGGAGCGGTCGTTGGCCTGCAGCTGGTGGCGGATGGATTCGGTGCGCAGCGGTTGTTTCGGGTCGCGTACTTCCTCGACGTCCTCCTTGAGGTCCCAGACCGGCGCGAACACGCGCTGCACCGGCATCGAGAACGCGGTGCCGGTGTACTGCATGCGCGAATTCAGGTTGCCGAAGCCGCAGTCCCAGGGATAGCCGCGGCGGATGTCCTTGCGGCGCGCGTGCAGCAGCAGAAAGGTGAGGGCGCCGATGCCGATGACGCCCAGGAACACCAGCGGCGCCGAGTACGACGCCACGCGCGGCGACACCGGCGTGAGCCACAGCCAGCCGTGCGCCGTCAGGCTCGGCGGCCCGGCGCTCACCAGCATCTGCGGCACGGCATCGAGCATGCCGATGACGATATTCGGGAACACGCCGAACAGCACGCACAGCACGGCGAGAACGCCCATGGCCGCGCGCATGCCGAGGTCCACTTCGTGCGCGTGCGCCACGCGCCGGCTGCGCGGGCTGCCGAGGAACGCCACGCCATAGACCTTGACGAAGGTCGCGGCCGCGAGCGCCGCCGACAGCGCCAGCACTGCCGCGGTCACCGGGATGAGCGCGCGCAGCACGCCGCTCTCGAGCGCCGGCGCCTGCAGCGCCACCTGGAACGTAAGCCATTCGGAGACGAAGCCGTTCAGCGGCGGCAGCCCGGCGATGGCGAGGCAGCCGATGAGCATGAACACCGCGGTCTGGGGCATGCGCTTGATGAGCCCGCCCATGTTGTTGAGATCGTATTCGTGCGTCGCATGAGCGATAGCGCCGGCGCCGAGGAACAACAGGCCCTTGAACAGCGCATGGCCGAGGATGTGGTACAGCGCGGCGATGAGCCCGAGCACGCCGAGGGCGCGCTCGCCGGCGCCGAAGAAGATCATCGACAGCCCGAGCGCCACGAGGATGATGCCGACGTTCTCGATCGAACTGTAGGCCAGCAGGCGCTTGAGGTTATTGCGCAGCATGGCGTACAGCACGCCGAGCAGCGCCGAGGCGGCGCCGATCAAAAGCACCGCCAGGCCCCACTGCCACTGGATGTCGCCGAGCAGGTCGAAGGTGAAGCGGATCAGGCCGTAGAGCGCCACCTTGAGCATCACGCCGCTCATGAGCGCGGAGATGTGCGACGGCGCCACCGGGTGCGCCTCCGGCAGCCAGGCGTGCACCGGCACCATGCCGGCCTTCATGCCGAAACCGAAGAACGCGAACGCGAACGCGATCGAAGCCCAGGTGGTGGTGAGGTCGGTGGCGCGCATGGCGTTGAAGGTGTAGCCATCGCCGAAGCCGGCTAGCACGCCGAAGCCGAGCAGGATGGCGAGTCCGCCGACGTGCGCCATCAGGAGATAAAGAAACGCCGCGCGGCGATTGGGCGCGTGCTGGTGCTGGTAGGCGACGAGGAAATAGCTCGACACCGACATCAACTCCCAGGCGACCATGAACACGAACGCGTCGTCCGCGAGCAGCACCAGCATCATGCCGAACACGAACAGGCCGGTGAACAGCCCGAGCGGCACCAGCGGCTGCTTGCTCTTGCCGTGGGCGAACTCGCGCAGGTAGCCGGGCGCGTACAGCGCGATCACGGCCACCAGCAGGCCGACGACGGCGAGGAAGAAGCCCGAGAGCGGATCGAGGCGCAGGTGCCAGGTGAGCCACGGCAGGCCGAACGGCAGGACGTCGAGCAGGCGCATCTCGGTGAGCAGGGTGAGCGTGCCGGCGGCGACCGCGGCGAGACCGCTCACGCCCAGCAGCAACGAGGAACCCACGCGCAGCAGCGACGGAAAGCGATCCGCCCCCAGCGCCACGACGCTGGAGCCGAGGGCGCTTACGAGCGCGAGATAGACAAGGCTGAATGACGACAAGTTTCCGACCGGTGTGTGTCGGCGCGGCAGTCCGACAGCTTCTTATTGCTTGCAACGTGCCCGGCGTCCGCCGTCGCCGGAAACTCCATCAAATTCTCTGAAATGCTAGAGCCCGCGACCGGAAAATACAAGCCGGACGCGGGCTTACCACTTTATGATGCGGAACAGGTTGCTGTAATCGTCGCGCCAGGGGGCGACGGATGCCGTTGCGGCCGGGCGCGACGCTTCCGCAAGGCCGGCGACGCGTTCGAGCGCGTCGCCGTGCGCGAGCAACACCCAGGTGCTTTCGAATACGTATTGACCGGATGCGGATTCCACGATGCGCAACGTCAGCCCATGGCGTTCGGCCAGCGCCGCCACGACCGGTTCGAGGTCGAGATAGCGGTTGGTGATGTGCAGCGCCAGCACGCCGTCCGGCGTGCGCAGGCGCGCAAGATAAACCTCGATGGCCTCGGCCGTGAGCAGGTGTACCGGAATGGCATCGCTGCTGAAGGCATCCACGACCAGTACATCGAAGCGTAATGTGTCGTCGCGCGCCCGCTCGCGCTCGAGTTGCAGGCGCGCATCGCCGAGAACGACGTCGGTGGCGGCCTCCGAATCGCGCAGGTAGCTGAACAGCGCGCGATCCCCGGCGGCCAGATGGACGACGTCCGGGTTGATCTCATAGAAACGGAAAACATCGCCGCTGTTGCCGTAGACGGCCAGCGAGCCGGCGCCGAGGCCGATAACGCCGACGTGCAACGGCAGCGGGCGGCGCGGATGGCGCAGCAGCGCGAGGCCGATGCCGCTGTCCTGGGCATAATAAGAGGTCGGCTCGGTGCGCAGGTCCCAGCGCCGGTACTGGTGCCCATGGGTGATGCGCCCGTGCATCAGGCGGTAACGATGCCATTCCTCGTTGTCCGGGTTGTCCTCCTTCACGTGCAGCACGCCGTAAAAGTTGCGCGTCTGGGCGATGGACTCGGCCAGCGGCGCGCGCGCGAGCCATGCGAGCGCCACGCCGTAGCCTGTCAGCGCGAGTCCGAACAGGACCGCGTGCGCCCACGCCGGCACGGGCGCGCGCCGCCGCACGCCGGCGACCAGCGCGCTGCCGGCGACGGCCGCCGCGAGTGCGAGCCAGCCGCCGGTGGGCAACAGTTCGCTTCCGGCATCGAGCAGGGATTTATGCGCGAGATACACCGAGAGCGCCAGAACCGCGAGCGGCACGGCAACAGCCGGCCAGACATGACCGTGGTGCAGGAACGAATTCCGGTCACGCCACCACACGGCCAGGAGCAGCGCGGCGCTGCCCCACAGGCCGAGATGGAGTTCCCAATAGCCGGCAAAGGCGAGCGGCGCGAACAGCGCCACGAACAACCCGCCCGCGGCGCCGCCGGCGGTGATGGTGAGGTAATACGCGGTCAGCCGGTTGGCGGTGGGCTTGAGGCGCGCGAGTTCCCCGTGCAGTGTCATGCAGGCGACGAACAGCAGCGCGGTGTAAGCGCCGATCTGGATATAAATCGGCAGGTCCACGCCGAGGTGCAGCACGACGCCGATGCCGGCGAGCGCGAGCAGCAATGCCACGGCATACGGCCCGCGTCGGTACCAGCGTTCACTCTCGAAACACAGGATGAACGACAGCAGATAGAGGCTCAGCGGCAGCACCCACAGGAACGGAATGACCGCGATCTCCTGTGTCATCTGATTGGTGGTCGCGAGCAGCAGCACCGAGGCCATGGCGGCGAGCGCGAACCATAATAGATACGACGCGCGCGCCGGCACCGCCGCGGCCGCCATGGCGGTGGTTTGTGCCGGTGCCGGGGCGATGGCGGGCGCCCGCGAACTGGCGACGATGCCGGCGGCGAACAATGCATAGCCGAAGACCCAGGTCCACGCCTGCGCCGACAGCGGCAGCAGCCATTCGATCAGGAACGGATAGCCGAGCAGGCCGAGCAGCGAGCCCAGGTTCGAGAGTGCGTACAGCCGCCACGGTGGCGTGTCGGGATGGCTGCGGCTGAACCAGGCCTGGAGCAGGGGGTTGGTGGCCGAAAGAATGAAAAACGGCAGACCGATGCTGGCGCCGAGCAGGACCAGGATGCGCCACACCGGCTGCGCGCTGTCGGCCGGCTTCCAGTCGGCATCGGGCAGGATCGGGTTGCCCCATGCCGTCCACAGGATTGCCAGCAGGACGAGCGAGGCGGAGAGCAGCGCGAGGTGCAGGCGGCGCTGCGCCGTGGCGGAGAGATGCGCCGCGAGCCCATGGGCGTAGGCGTAGCCCGCGAGCAGCAGCAGCTGGAAGAACAGCATGCACGTGGTCCACACCGCCGGCGCGCCGCCGAACCACGGCAGGATGCGCTTGGCGAGGATAAGTTGCACCTCGAACAGCAGGAAGGCGCTGAGAAAGATGGTGATGCCGTAGCGAAGCATAGAAACCGTGGGACAGGGATGTTCCGATTACGGTGCCGAGGGATGCAATCGTCGCGTGGAACGTCAGGAGGCCGGTTCGGTGGCGCCCTCGTGTGTCGCCGGCTGCACGCGCGCGAGCTCGATGGCGGTGCCGCGCGTGCGCAGGATTTCGACCGTGTAGCCGTGCACCATGAGGCTGGTGCCGGGCGCCGGGATGTCCTCAAGATATTCGAGGATCAGGCCGTTGAGCGTGTGCGACGACTCGGTCGGCAGGTCCCAGCCGAGCTGGCGGTTGAGGTCGCGCAGGCTCACGCCGCCGCGCACGAGGTAGCTGCCGCTCGGCTCGCGCTGCACGTCCTCGATCTGGCCGAGCGCGCGCGTGGTGAAATCACCGACGATCTCCTCGAGGATCGTGTCGAGCGTCACCAGCCCCTGGATGTCGCCGTACTCATCGACCACCAGCCCGAGGCGGCGCTTGACCTGCTTGAAGTTGAGCAGTTGGGTGTTGAGCGGCGTGCCGGCCGGGATGAAGTAGGGCTCGGATACGATCTGGTCGAGCACGGAACGATCGAGGCGGTTCTCGTGCATCAGGTTCAGCACGCGGCGTACGTGAATGAAGCCGACGACGTTGTCGAGGCTGCCACGGTAGGCCGGCAGGCGCGTGTAGCGGCTCCCGGCAAGCTGGCGCACGATCTCGTCCCACTCGGTGTCGAGATTCACGCCCTCGATGCGGTTACGCGGCACCATGACCTCGTCCACCGTGATTTTTTCCAGATCGAGGATCGCGAGCAGCATGTCCTGGTGCGATGCCGGGATCAGCACGTCCGCCTCGTGCACCAGCGCGCGCAGTTCCTCGGCGGTGATTTCCTGGCTGCGCTTCCCCTTCACCGAGATGCCGAAGGCGCGTAGCAGCAGGTTGGCGAGCGCGTTGGTGACCCACACCAGCGGATAGAGCAGGCGCAGCAGCGGCAGCAGCACATAGGACGCGGGGAATGCCACGCGCTCGGGCTTGAGCGCCGCGAGCGTCTTGGGCGCGACCTCGGCGAACACCAGAATGACGAAGGTCAGAATGCCGGCGGCGACGGCGATCGCCTTTTCTCCATAGACATCGAGCGCGATGAGCGTGGCGACCGACGAGGCGGCGATGTTGGCGAAGTTGTTGCCGAGGAGGATCACACCGAGCAGCCGGTCGGGGCGTTCCAGCAGGCGCGCGGCGAGGCGCGCGCCGCGATGCCCGGTTTCCTCCAGGTGCCGCAGGCGATAGCGGTTGAGCGTCATCAGGCCGATCTCGGCGGCCGAAAAGAACGCCGACAACAGGATGAGGAAGATCAGCGCGCCGATCAGGGCGCCGAGAGAGATGTCAGCCACGCGGCCGCTCGCGGAGGTGCACGGGGGAAGATTCTAGCATTGACGGCCCGGACGCCGCCGCGCGGGCTACTTGGCCACGGTAACGGGGCAGACGACGTTGAGCGGACAGTCGGCTTCGTGGTCGTTGCCGAGTTTCTTCCAGGCGTAGTCCAGCGCCTGCTCGTCGGTGCGGAAGAACGCACCGGCGCCGAGGCGCTCGTATAGCCCGGTGCGCACGAGCATGTCCATGACCTGTTTCTTGAGGCCGGTGAACAGCACCTCGATGCCGGCGGCATGCAGACGCTCGGTGAGGTGCGCCAGCATCTCCTCGCCGGTGGCGTCCACCTGGTTGATGCCGTCGCCGACGACGATGATGAACCGCAGGTCGGGTTTGGTCGCGACGCGTTCCTGGATCTTGTCCTCGAAATAGGAGGTGTTGGCGAAATAGAGCGAGCCGTCGAAGCGGACCATGGCGATGTTGTCGCAGGCCTTGAGGCCGAACACCTCGGCGTCGCGCAGCGTGCCATCGGCATGGCGCGCGAGCAGCGCCACGCGCGGCTGCATGGTGCGGTACAGATACAGCACCAGCGCCAGTCCGGCGCCGACGAGAATACCCTTGTCGAGATGCGGCGCGAACGCGAGTGTGAGCACGAAGCTCACGACGGCGACGATGCCGTCCTGGCGGTTGGCCTGCCAGGCGTGTTTGACCGCGCTGACGTTGATCAGGCCGACCACCGCCATCATGATGACCGCGGCCAGCGTCGCCTGCGGCAGGTGGTAGAGCAGCGGCGTGAGCCACAGGAGCGTCACCACCACGATGACGCCGGTGATCACCGAGGAGAAACCGGTGGCGGCGCCGGCGCTGAGGTTCACCGCCGAGCGCGAGAACGAGCCCGAGGTCGGATAGCTGAGCGACAGGCTGCCGACGATGTTGCCCACGCCCTGGCCGATCAGCTCCTGGTTGGCGTCGAGGCGGTGGCGGGTCTTGGTGGCCATCGCCTTGGCGATGGAGATGGCCTCCATGAAGCCGATGAGCGAGATGGTGATGGCCGCCGACAACAGCTGCAATATCACGCCGAGATCGAACTTCGGCAGCGCCAGCGACGGCAGACCCTGGGGAATGCTGCCGACGACGTTGCCGCCGCCGTTCATGGCCAGTTGCTCGCCATCGACCGAGCGGATGCGCCACACGCGGCCGTCGCTCACGGCGCCGTCCGGCAGGTGACCGCGCAGGTAGTACTTGCCCGGTGCGTCGTTTGCACCCGGCACGTACTCAAAGCGGTTCTTCTTGAGTTCCTCGATATCCGCGCGCACCGTCTTGATGCGGCGCTCGCGCTTGAGTTTGAGTGTGTCGAAGGCGTGCTGCGCGAGCAGGGTACGCGAGTCGTCGGTGCCGAAACGCGCGAGCGTGTCGCGGTATTTCTTCTCAGCCTCGGCGACGGCGCGGTCGATGGCCGGGATTTCGCGCTTGAGCGTCGCCTCGTCGCGCACCACCTCCTGCACCGCTTCGCTCGCGATCTGTTCCAGCGTGACCGTCTGGACCCGCTCGAAGCCGATGAACCAGGAGAGGAACGTGCTGAGCGCCACGGCGATGAGCACGTTGGGGATGCGCGGGGACACGCGCTTGAGCGCGATCATGATGACGAAGGCGCCGACGGCCATGGCGAACGTCGGCCAGTGGATGTCGTGCGCGGTGGCGACGATCGTGTTCCACACCGTTTCGTAATGGTGCGTCGCCTTCTCCGCGCGCACGCCGAAGATCTTGTCGAGCTGCGAGGTGGCAATGATGATCGCGGCGGCGTTGGTGAAACCGACGATCACCGGATGCGACAGGAAGTTGACCACTACGCCGAGGCGCAGCAGGCCGAGCGAGAGCTGGAACAGACCGACCAGCAGCGACAGCGTGATGGCGTAGGCGACGTAGCCCGACGAGCCGCTCGCGGCGATCGGTTCGAGCGCCGCCGCCGTGAGCAGCGACACCACCGCCACCGGCCCGGTGGCGAGCTGGCGCGAGGAGCCGAACAGCGCCGCGACCATCGGCGGCAGGAACGCGGCGTACAGGCCGTAGTAGGCGGGCAGGCCGGCGAGCTGGGCATAGGCCATGGACTGCGGCACCAGCACCAGCGCCACGGTGATGCCGGCGATCAGGTCCGCGCGCAGCGTTTTGCCGTCGCGCAGCTCGTTAATCCAGTGGAGAAAAGGAAATGCCCGGCGCAGCCAGGTGTGGTTCGCGGCGGGATTTTGCATGGACAAGGCGATTCTTATGGACTCACGCCGGCAGTCGTGCCGGTCGGGGCGTCATTGTATGCCAGATTCGAGCGCGACAAAACGGCCGCGCTCAGCGGCCGAGCAGCACTTCGAGCACGAACTTGGTGCCGAAATAGCCAAGCACCAGCAGCGCGAAGCCCGCGAGCGTGAGCCGCACGGCCGGACGTCCGCGCCAGCCGAGCTTAAACCGGCCGAACAGCAATATGCCGTACACACCCCAGGCGAGCAGCGCGAGCACGATGTGGTGCGTGGGCTTGAACGGCCGGCCGAAGGTTTCTTCCGAGAAGAACACGCCGCTCACGACCGTCAGCGTCAGCAGCGCAAACCCGAGGCCGATGAGCTGGAACATCAGGTGCTCGGTGGTCTGCATCGGCGGCAGCATCCGCACCCAACCGCCGGGCTGGCGCGCGTGCAGGTGGCGCTCCTGGTAGAGCAGCAGCAGGCTCTGGACCGCGGCGAGGCACAATAACCCATAGGCGAGGATCGAGATCACGATGTGCGTCGTCTGAAAGCGCGATGCCGGCGCGATCGGCAGCACGCCCGGCCACAGCCATTCGGCGAGCAGGATCAGCCCCGCGAGCGGCATGATCAGGATGCCGAGGTAATCGACCGGTCGCAGGACGGACGCGAGGATATAAAGAATCGCCACCACCCACGCGGCGAGCGAGAACGCCGTGGTGAGCGAGAGATTCAGGCCGCCGTCGATCTGGAGCGCCGGGTAGAGCATGGCCGCGTGCAGCGTGACCGCGCCGAGCCCGAGCGCGAGCACGCCGAAGCGCGCGCCGCGTGCGGCGTCGTCGTGGCCGCTTACGAGCCGCTGCGCCAGCAGCGCGCCGACGGCGACGTACAGGGCAAGAGCGAGGAAATTTATGACAGGATTGGTCATAATGGCGCGCACAGCATCATGGCACAGCCGGGGCGGTCTTTGAAGGCCGCGGCGACACGGACATAACCATGCGCATACGGGTTCTGGGATGCAGCGGCGGTATCGGCATTGGCCGGCGCACGACCTCACTGCTCCTCGACGACGACATCCTGATCGACGCCGGCACCGGCGTCGGCGAGCTTGCGCTCGATGAGCTCAAACGCGTCGATCATGTGTTCCTCACGCACTCGCACCTCGATCACCTGGCGGCGCTGCCGTTCATGCTCGACACCGTCGGCGCCAGTCGCAGCCGACCGGTGATACTGCACGCCCAGCCGGTGACCCTGGCGGCATTTGAGGCGCATATCTTTAATAATGTTATCTGGCCGGACTTCACCCGCATCCCGACGCCGGAAAAGCCGTTCCTCAACTACGAGCCACTACCGGTGGGCAGCGAAGCCTCGCTCGGTCGTCGGCGGATACGTAGCGTGCCGGTGAAACACGCGGTGCCGGCGGTGGGCTATCTCGTGAGCGGGCCGGGTGGCAGCATCGCTTTCAGCGGCGACATGACCGCGAACGACGATTTCTGGCAGGCGCTCAACGCCTGTGCTGACCTGAAACACGTCATCGTCGAGACCAGCTTCCTTGACGCCGACGAGGAACTGGCGCGTGTTTCGCGCCACCTGTGCCCGTCGATGCTGGCCGGTGAGTTGCGCAAGCTCAAGCCCGGTCCGCAGGTGCACATCACTCACCTGCAGCCCGGTTACGAAGACGGGATCATGGCCGAGATCGCGCGCCACCTTCCGGACAACACGCCCCGGCGCCTGATGCATGGGGAAGTCATTGAAATATGAATTCACAGGATTAACAGGATTTCTCAGGATTTACAGGATTAAGGCAAAAGCTTTTTTGGTTTTAATCTTGTTAATCCTTTTTAATCCTGTTAATCCTGTCCAATTTCGTCGCTAAGTACTTTCAAAATGTTCGACAACCTTACTCAGAAACTCGGCGCGACGCTCAACCGCCTGCGCGGCGCCGGTCGCCTCACCGAAGACAATATCCGCGACAGCCTGCGCGAGGTGCGCGTGGCGCTGCTCGAAGCCGACGTGGCGTTGCCGGTGGCGAAGGATTTCCTCGAGCACGTGCGTACGCGCGCCGTGGGGCAGGAGGTGCTCACGAGCCTCACGCCGGGCCAGGCGCTGGTCAAGATCGTTTACGACGAGCTGGTGAAACTCATGGGCGCGGCGGCGGCGCTCGATCTCGCGGCGCGCCCGCCGGCGGTGATCCTCATGGCCGGCCTGCAGGGCGCCGGCAAGACCACGACTGTCGGCAAGCTGGCGCGTCTTATCAAGGAGCGCCACGGCAAGTCGGTATTAATGGTCAGCGCCGACGTCTACCGCCCGGCGGCCATCGAGCAGCTCAAGCGCCTGTCGGCCCAGGTCGGCGCCGAGTTTTTCCCGAGCCAGCCCGACCAGAACCCGGTCGACATCGCCCGCGACGCGGTCGAGCATGCGCGCCGGCACGTGGTGGACGTGGTGCTGGTGGACAGCGCCGGCCGGCTGCACGTGGACGAGGACATGATGCGCGAGATCGCGCAGGTGCATGCCGCGATCGCGCCGGTCGAGACGCTGTTCGTGGTGGACGCCACCGCCGGCCAGGACGCGGTCAATGCCGCGCGCGCGTTCAACGAGCGCCTGCCGCTCACGGGCGTGATCCTGACCAAGGCCGACGGCGATGCGCGCGGCGGCGCGGCGCTTTCGATGCGCGCCATCACCGGCAAGCCGATCAAATTCCTCGGCACCGGCGAGGCCGTGACCGCGCTCGAGCCGTTTCACCCCGAGCGCATGGCCTCGCGCATCCTCGGCATGGGCGACGTGCTCACGCTGGTGGAGGAGGCGGCGCGCGGCGCCGACCGGGAAAAGGCACAGGCGCTCGCGGCCAAGGTCGCCAAGGGCAAGGGCTTCGATCTCGGGGATTTCCGCGACCAGCTGGCGCAGATGCAGAACATGGGCGGAGTCGCGAGCCTGATGGACAAGCTGCCAGGCATGGGGCAGGTGCCGGAAGCGGTCAAGGCGCAGGTGAACGACAAGGACATGAAGCGGCTTATCGCCATCATCAATTCCATGACGCCCGGCGAACGGCGCGACCCCGACATCATCCGCGGTTCGCGCAAGCGCCGCATCGCCGCCGGTTCTGGCACGCAGGTGCAGGATGTCAACCGCCTGCTCAAGCAGTTCGACCAGATGCAACAGATGATGAAGCGCCTTGGCAAGGGCGGGCTCAACCGCATGCTCGCCGGCCTCAAGGGCCGACTGCCCGGGATGCCGCGCTGACAAAACAGGGTTGCACCGCGGTGCGATTCGGCGTTAACGTAGGACGCCGTGGTAACCAGAATATTCTGTCCATGAATAAAACAGGAATGAAAACCAAATCCAAAGCCGGTCACGCTCCCGCCACGAAACACCTGCCGGAGCGGCGTGCGGGTAGCCGCGACATGGTGCGCAAGCTCATGGACGAGCGCACCGAGATGCTTTCGCTCTATTGCCGGCTCGCGGGGGTCGACACCGCCAAGAACGGTCGCCGCCACGCCCCGACCGCGGAGTTGTTGCAGAACTTCTGTCAGGTGATGGTGGACTATCTCGCCGCCGGCCACTTCTCGCTGTACGAGCGCATGACCAACGGCAACGAACGGCGCCAAAGCCTGGCGGCACTGTCGGAACAGGTTTATCCCAAGATCGCCGACACCACCCAGGCGGCGCTCGACTTCAACGACAAGTACGACGGCAAGAATGGTCTTGAGTTGTCCATGGCCTTTGATAATGACCTCAACCGGCTGGGCGAGGTGCTCGCGAGCCGCATCGAGATGGAAGACAAGCTGCTGAAGCTGGTCTGCTGAATCTAAAAAACAATCGTTCACCACAGAGCACACAGAGACCACAGAGGTGCCTCTGTTAACTCTCCTATACTTCCTCTCTGTGCCCTCTGTGTTCTCTGTGGTTAAGAGTTCGTAAAACTTAACCACCCGTGCGCGCCATGAAGCGCACGATCTTCGCCGGCTGCTCCCGGAACTCGTGACGTTCCGGCTTTCGCGCCACCGCCTCCCGGATCGCATGTATCAGATCTTCTTCCGCTGCGCCCGCGCGCAGTAACGGCCGCAATTCCAGCTTGTCGTCCTGCCCGAGGCAGAGATAGAGCGTGCCGTCGGCGGCGAGGCGCACGCGGTTGCAGGTGGCGCAGAAGTGCTGCGACATCGGTGTGATGAAGCCTATCTTCAGATCCGTGCCCGCCACCTGTACGTAGCGCGCGGGGCCGCCGCCCGGCATGACCGATGGCAACAGCTCGAATTTTTCCGCCAGCCGTCGCCGAACCTCCTGCAAATCGAGATAGTGTCCGGTAGCGGTGCGGCCGGTGTCGCCCACCGGCATGGTCTCGATCAGTCGCAGCGCGAAGCCGTGTTCGAGGCAGAAGCACACCATATCCTCGATCTCGTCTTCGTTCGTCTCGCGCATCACCACCATATTGAGCTTGATGGGCGCGAAGCCGGCAGCCTTGGCGGCCATCAGGCCGTTCAACACCTTGTCGAGATGGCCGCCGCCGGTGATGGCGGCGAAGCGCTCGGGCTTGAGCGAGTCGAGGCTGACGTTGAGCCGGCGCACGCCGGCATGAAACAGCGCGTCCGCGTGTCGCTTGAGCTGAACGGCATTGGTAGAAAGCGACAGGTCTTCGATGCCGGGAATGGCAGCCAGGCGCGCGGCGAGTTCGGGCAGGTCACGGCGCGTGAGCGGCTCGCCGCCGGTCAGGCGCACGCGCCGCACGCCGAGCGCGGCGAACGCGCGCATCACGCGCTCGATCTCGTCGAACGTGAGCCACGCCGCCGGTTCCTGGAAATCGTGGAAGCCTTCGGGCAGGCAGTAAGTGCAGCGCAGGTCGCAGCGGTCGGTGACCGATAGCCGGACGTATTCGATCGTGCGCTGGAACGGGTCGGTGAGTCGCGCCGTCATGGTTCTCCACTATACGGCAGGCGCGGTGTACGTTACATGACACGGCCTGTGTGGATTTGGAGCGCCGCGCAGGTAATGAGTTCCGCTGTGCAGAATGCCCGAGTGCCGCAAAGCACAAAGATGTGCGAGAGCGGCCCGATTCAGCCGGTGGCGCAGGCGGGCGCACGCGCCGCGACCTTGAGCGACAGGAACACGCGCCCATCGAGCACCTTGACCGGGTAACTCGCCGCGCAGCCCTCGTCCGGAGCGACCGCGAGGCCGGTGTCGAGGTGAATCTTCCAGTCGTGCAGCGGGCAGGCGACGCGCTTGCCGTGCACGATGCCCTGCGACAGCGGGCCGCCCTTGTGCGGGCAGCGGTCGGCGAGCGCGAATACCTCGTCGTCCTGCGTGCGGAACACCGCGATGTCGCCCTCGGGCGCGCGCACGACGCGTGCGCCTTGGCGGGGAATGTCTTCGATCCTGCCGATTTCTATCCAGTCGATCATCGAATCAACCATCGTTTGTCAGGCAATCTGTTTCAGCGGAATGAATTCGTGCTTGTCCACGCCCTGCGCGCGCCGCGCCCAGGGGTCCACCTGCGAGAAACGCTGCGCGTAGTAGAAGCGCTCCGCGAGCGCCTTGCGGCCGGGTGCGTCCTCGGCCAGTTTTTGCTTTACGTACGCCAGGCCGACACGCTCGACCCACGGCGCGGTGCGTTCGAGGTAATGCGCCTCTTCGCGGTAGAGCTGCAGGAACGCGGCGCAGTATTCGAGCACGTCTTCCGGCGTCTTCACCGCGCACAGGAAATCGGTGGCGCGCACCTTGACGCCGCCGTTGCCGCCGACGTGCAGTTCGTAGCCGGAATCCACGCACACCACGCCGAAATCCTTGATCGTGGCCTCGGCGCAGTTGCGCGGGCAGCCGGAGACCGCCAGCTTCACCTTGTGCGGCATCCACGCGCCCCAGGCCATCTTCTCCAGCTCGATGCCCATGGTGGTCGAATCCTGCGTGCCGAAACGGCACCAGTTCTGGCCGACGCAGGTCTTCACCGTGCGGATCGCCTTGCCGTAGGCGTGGCCCGAGACGAAGCCGGCCTTGGACAGATCGCCCCAGATGGCGGGCAGGACTTCTTTCTTCACGCCCAGGAAATCGACGCGCTGGCCGCCGGTGATATGCACCGTCGGCACCTTGTAACGTTCGGCGATTTCAGCGAGCGAGCGCAATTCCGCCGGCGTCGTTTCGCCGCCCCAGATACGCGGGATGACCGAATAGGTGCCGTCTTTCTGGATGTTCGCGTGCACGCGCTCGTTGATGAAGCGCGACTGATTGTCGTCCACGTATTCGCCCGGCCAGGCGGTGAGCAGGTAGAAATTCAGCGCCGGGCGGCATTTGTTGCAGCCGTCGGCGGTTTTCCAGCCGAGACCCCGGAACACGTCCGGGATGGTCTTGAGCTTCTGCCCGACGATCGCCGTGCGTATCTCGTCGTGCGTGTGTTCGGTGCAGGGGCAGAGCGGCTTCTTTTTCGTCGCGGTCGAGTAATCGCCGCCCATGGTCGAGGCCAGCAGCGCCTCCACCAGACCGGTGCACGAGCCGCAGGAGGACGAGGCCTTGGTGTGGGCGCGCACGTCCTCGAGCGTGAACAGTTTCTTGTCGGCGATGGCCTTGACGATCGTGCCCTTGCACACGCCGTTGCAGCCGCAGATTTCGGCGTTGTCCGGCATGGCCGCCACGCGCGTCTTGATGTCGCCGTGGCCGGCGTTGCCCAGGTGCGCCTGGCCGTAAAGCAGGCGCGGTCGCAGGTCGGTGACATCTGTGCCGTCGCGCATCAGCTGGAAATACCAGGCGCCGTCCACGGTGTCGCCATAGAGCACGGCGCCGTGCAGGCGGTTGTTGGCGAGCACCAGTTTCTTGTAAATACCGGCGCTGGCGTCCTGCATCACCAGTTCTTCGGTGGTGTCGTTGCCGGTGAAGTCGCCGGCCGAGAACAGGTCAATGCCGGTGACCTTGAGCTTGGTCGAGGTCATCGAGCCTTCGTAGCGGCCGATGCCGATGCGGGCCAGGTGGTTGGCGCAGACCTTGGCCTGCTCGAACAGCGGCGCCACCAGCCCGTAGACCTGGCCGCGGTGTTGCACGCACTCGCCGATGGCGTACACGCGCGGATCGTACGATTGCATCGTGTCGTTCACCACGACGCCACGCTCGCAATAAAGCCCGGCGGATTTCGCAAGCGTAACGTTCGGGCGGATGCCGACCGCCATGACCACGAGATCGGCGGTGAGCTCGCGCCCATCCTCGAGCAGTACACCCTGCACGCGGCCCTTGCCGATGATTTCCTTCGTCTGGCCCTTGAGGACGAATTGCAGTCCGCGCGCCTCGAGCTCTTTCCTCAGCATGCGCGCCGCCGCGGTGTCGAGCTGGCGCTCCATGAGCGTCTCCGGCAGGTGCACTACCGTGACCTTCATGCCCTGTTTCATGAGCCCATTGGCGGCCTCGAGTCCCAGGAGCCCGCCGCCGATCACCACCGCGTGCTGGTAGGTGCGGCTGGCTTCGAGCATGGCCTCGACGTCGGCCATGTCGCGAAACGCGATGACCCCGGGCAAGGTCGCGCCCGGTACCGGCAGCATGAACGGCGTCGAGCCGGTGGCGAGTAGCAGACGGTCGTACGTCGCCTCCGTTCCGTCTTTGGCGACGACCTTGCGCGCTGCCCGGTCGATCCTCACCACTTCCTTGTTTGTGTGTAGCGCGATGCCGTTCTCGGCATACCAGGCTTCGCTGTTCAGCACGATGTCGTCGAACTTTTTCTCGCCGGCCAGTACCGGTGAGAGCAGGATGCGGTTGTAATTCACCCGCGGTTCGGCCCCGAACACGGTAATGGCGTATCGGTCCGGGGCGAGCTTCAACAGCTCCTCCACGGTGCGCATGCCGGCCATGCCATTGCCGACGACAACCAGTCTCTCCTTCACAGCCAGATCTCCGTACGTGCGGATTCGTTGCTTTCCCTCAGCAACCGGCGTGCCAGTCGTGATGGTTTGTATGTCGTTGAATAAAAAGGGATGCGCTACAGGGGAAGGCTATGCCCCCGCGCGGGGCGCACTAAGCCGGTGCGAGCACCGTGCACCTGCACGGTTTTAGTCAAAAACCCAACGTTTGGGGCATATATTCTTGGCGTCTCAAATTGTTAGTCCCGGCCGCCTGAAGCTTTTGCGCGCGCGCTCGACTTTTGCCCTGATCACGCAGCCTTCGACATGATCGTTGATCAGCCCCATCGCTTGCATGAAGGCATACACCGTTGTAGGGCCGACGAACTTCCAACCGAGCTTCTTCAGGTCTTTCGAGAGGGCGCTTGCCTCCGCCGAGGTCGAGACGGTTTGCGGTTTCGCGAGTCGCTTCGCGTCCGGTTCGTAGCGCCAGACGAAGGCAGCCAGTGAGCCTTCCCGTTTGATCAGTTCCCGTGCCTGCCGCGCGTTATGGATGACCGCCTCGATTTTACCGTGATGGCGGACGATTCCTTCGTCCTTGAGCAGGCGCCTGACATCGTGCTCCGTGAAGCGCGCTATCCTGCCGAAATCGAAATCGTGGAACGCGACGCGGAAATTCTCGCGCTTGGCGAGAATGGTGCGCCAGCTCAACCCAGACTGGAAACCCTCCAGACTCAATTTCTCGAACAGACGACGATCATCGTTGACCGGGAAGCCCCATTCGGCATCGTGATAAGCCAGAAACTCCGGTGCGGCTGCGCACCAGCGGCAGCGTGATTTACCATCTGGACCCAGGATCGTCGCCGTGCTCATGGTTGCCTCCTCCCGCCCTAGCGTCTCACGCGTTGATTCGCCGCATGTCCATCGAGCCAGTCGTCCATTTGTTTTACTTCCTGCTTGATGAATTTCTCGTCGTGAAAGGCGCTTGCCAGCGTGGCGACACCCTGGCTACGCGCGAGAAGATGCATCGCCAGCGCGTCGGCATCGCTCTTCCGGCCGAGCAACTCGAATTGCCTGCGCAACCAGGTCCGAAACAGCGTAAACAGTCTGTTGGCCTCGCCTTGCGAGGGATGATTCAGCTTCGCAAGTTCGCTGCACAGCGTGCCCACCGGGCAGCCATAGCGTTTTATGTCGGCCCGGTTGGCGATCAGGATACGGATGAAGCTGCGGATGCGATCCGCGGGTTGTTTCCCCTCGATTTCCCACTGATCCAGCATCTTCCGGGTGTTCGCCAGACGCACCTCGATGACGGCATCCAGGATTTCGTCCTTGGATTTGAAGTGATAATAAAAATTGCCGCGCGAGATTTGCACGGCATCGGCAATGTCCGAGAACGAGGTGTGCTCATAACCCCGCTGATAGAACAACCGATCGGCGGCTTCAACGATACGATCGAGAGTGGCCTTGTCGTTCATGAAAACATCTCCTCGGTCAAGCGCGCCTCTGGAGTCAGGCCGCTGAAGTTTCCTTGCCATGATAAAAAGGATAGTCGGTGTAACCTGCTTCGGTACCGCCATAGAAGGTGGACGGATCGGCTTCGTTCAACGGTAGGCTCTCCCGATAACGGCGCACCAAGTCCGGATTGGCCAGAAACGGAATTCCAAACGCCACCAGGTCCACGGCGCCGCTGCGTATCGCCGCCTGGGCGCGCGCGAGGTCATAGCCGTTGTTGGCGACATACGGACCGGTGAACTCCGAGCGCAAGGCGCGATAATCCAGTGTACAGGTCTTCGTCATCATGTCTCCTTCGAGCACATGCACATACGCCAGGCCACGCGGGCTCAATTGCTCGATGAAATAGCCAAAATGCATTTGCGGATCAGAATCGGCCATGGAATTGAACCCGTTCTCGGGGGAGAGGCGCATACCCACGCGCCGCGCCGGCCACACCGCGCACACCGCGTCGAGGATTTTGTTCAGAAGGTGCATGCGGTTCCGCACGCTGCCGCCGTACGCGTCGGTGCGGTGGTTGCTGCCGTCGCGCAGGAACTGGTCGAGGAGATAGCCGTTGGCGCCGTGCACTTCGACGCCGTCGAAGCCCGCGCGTTTAGCCATCTTGGCGGCGTGCTTGAACTGCGCCACGATGCCGGGAATCTCGCCGGTCTCGATCGCGCGCGGCGTCACGAAATCTTGCATGCCAGCGTAGGTGACGGCCTGGCCTACCGGTCGCAGCGCCGAGGGGGCTACCGGCGTAGCGTTGTTCGGCAGTAGGCTCGGGTGGGAAATGCGCCCACAGTGCTGCAACTGGATGAAGACATGCCCGCCGGCCGCGTGCACCGCATCGGTCACGCCACGCCAGCTTGCCGCTTGGGCCTCCGTGTGAATCCCCGGGGTGGCCGGATAGCCCACGCCCTCGGGAGACACCGGGACGGACTCGGTGACGATCAGGCCGGCGCAGGCGCGTTGTCGATAATAGGTCACCATCATGGGTGGCACGGCGCCGTTTTCATCGGCGCGATTGCGCGTCATGGGCGCCATGACCATCCGGTTGGCGAGTCTCAGGTCACCCAGGTGAAACGGCTCGAACAGGTCTGCAGCCATATAGGCCCTCGACGGAATAGTACAGCAGGAATAGGACGACCGCCCTACACATGGCCTAAAGTAGGACAATCGTCCTAATCTGTCAAGGGTTGGGCAACCTCCGGGGAAGAAGCGTCATGGCTGTTTGCGGCAGTGACACCGGTCCTAGGTGGAGTCTCGTTCTGTCACATAGACGCCTGTTGTGGCTCGCACCGGTGGTCCTAACGATCAGCTGTGGTTTTAGAAACCGAACGCATCCTTGCCCTTGGCGGGCTTTTTCTTTTCCTTGCGCACGGCGTGCTCGACCGGCGGGAGCGAGAGCAGGTACACCGCGATGGCCTCGCGGTCAGGCGGTGTGAGGCGGCTGGTGCTGCGGTCGATAACCTCGGCCATGACATCGCCGGCGAAGTCGCCTTCGGGCGTCATACCGGAGTCGAGATACTCGATGATTTCGCTTTTGCGCCAGCGGCCGATGCCGGTCTTTTTGTCCGGCGTGATGTTGGGCACGACGGAATCGTCCGGTCCCTCGCGCGTGCCGGCGAAATGCAGTCCGCGGCGTGGGCCGCCGAGGGAATCGCGCGGGGTGTGGCACTCGCCGCAATGGCCCACGGCCTCGGCGAGATAGGCGCCGCGGTTCCAGGTTTCGTCCTTGTCCGGCCGCGGTTGCCAGGCGCCGGGGGTGAAATACAGGGCCTTCCAGGTACTGAGCAGTGACCGGGAACGCACATACCACGGTAACTCGTGCGGCCTGCTGGCTTGCGTCACTGGCGCCTGTCGGCGCAAGTAGTTCCAGAGCGCGCGCAGGTCGTCGTCGGTGAGGCGCGTGTAGGAGGCGTAGGGGAAAGAAGGATAGTAGTGCGCACCGTCGGGATTCAGTCCCTCGCGCGTGGCACGAAAGAAATCCGCCTCGCTCCAGCGGCCGACGCCGTACGTGGGATCGGGCGTGATGTTGGGTGCGTAGAACGTGCCGCGCGGGGTTTTGATCGCGGCGCCGCCGGCGAGGGCCGGGCCCTTGTTTTTCTCGTCAGTGTGACAGCCGCCACAGCCGGCAGCGCGGAACAGATATTCGCCGCGGTCCATCGCCGGTTCTGCGGCGAACACGCTACCCGCGAACAGCGTCGCGCCGACAAACGCCAGCAGGCGCGACGCGTTCATTATTCGTGTTTACTTCTCTTCCTTGCGGAAATCCTTGTGGCAGGCCTTGCAGGAATCGGACAGTTCCTTGAACTTCGCGAGCGCGGCCTTGGTGTCGCCGCCGGCGGCCTTCACAAACGCATCGGCCTTGGCGCGCGTGTCCTTGGCGCGTTTCTCGAAATCGGCACGCTTGGCCCACACGCCGTCGAGCGCCTTGGTGTCGCCGAAGTCCGAGCCCTTGGGGAACAGCGCGGGGATATCGCTGTTGATGGTCTGCAAGGTTTTCGCGTGATAGGCGAGGTCTTTCTTGTAATCGACCTTGCCCTGGAGAATGGCGCCGGCCGCGGCCATGTGCGCGCCGTTGGCCTTCATGACGTTCTGGCGGTACTTGATGATGTCCTCCGGATCGCTTTCGGCATACGCGGCAGTGCCGAGAAGCTCGAGCGAACCCAGGATCAGCATTCCGACGGCGGTATTTTTCTTCATCGTTTTCTCCATCGATCGAGTTGTGACGGTGTGCCCGGACGTTTTCATCATAGGCTTGCGGATTCGACGTATTCAACCGGCACTTTGTTCCCCGGCTGCGCGCTGAATGCGCGCCCGCTGATGCCGCGGCTGTCCGGGCCGAGAAGATAGAGGTAGGACATGGCAATGTCCTCAGGGAGCGGGTGGGTTTTGGGGTCTTCGCCCGGATAGGCCTTGGCGCGCAGCGGTGTCTGGACGGCGCCGGGATCGAGGCTGTTGACGCGCAATGCCGGGTACGCGCCAAGCTCCTCGGCGAAAGTCTGCACCATGCCTTCGAGCCCGAAGGCGGCCACGCCGTAGGCGCCCCAATAAGCGCGCGCTTTTCGTCCGACGTCGGCACTGCTGAAGACGATCGAGGCGTTCGGCGATTTTTTCAGCAGCGGCAGGCAGGCGCGCGTCACGAGCCACGGGGCCGTGAGGTTTACCTGCAGCACGCGCATCCAGGTCACGGGTTCGTACAGCTCGAGCGGCGCGAGCGCGCCGAGCTCAGCAGCGCAATGCACCAGGCCGTCGAGCCGGCCGAACTCGCGCTCGACGGTCTGCGCCAGCGCCGCGCAGGCGTCGGGTGTGGCCTGCAACAGGTCGAGCGGCAGCATGGCCGGCTGCGGGCTGCCGGCGGCAACGATCTCGTCGTAAATTTTCTCCAGCAGTTTCGCGCTGCGGTCGTGCAGGATTACCTGCGCGCCGTGGCGCGCACAGGCCAGCGCCACGGCGCGGCCGATGCCGCCGCCGGCGCCGGTGACAAGCACGACACGGCCATGCAGCAGGTCGGGGGCGGGGGTGTAATCGGTCATTCGGGTTTCCATATATATGGTCAGCGATCGCTGCGCCGCACGCGCCACGCGATCCACAGGCAGCGCAGGGGCGAGAGCATAAGGCGTTGCGTGAGCATCGGATAGCCCCGGTGGCAGGCGCGTACGGCATAGCAATAGGCGCCGCGCCTATTCGATGAGTCTCGTCGGTATTCCGTAGTTGATGGATGTTGTCATTTTTGGGGATGGGTGATTCTGTATAAGGAAACTTTGCCGCATGTTTCGAGCGCAGTTGCGTCTCCAATGACAGCCTCCTTCTCCTCCCTGCTCCATTGGGCATCCTCCAGTGGACCCCAAATTATGTTCTTGAAACCGAGCTCATAGGCAGATTCGACAGGTGAGGCACCGTCTTCAATTTGTCGGAGGGTTATTAGGTAGCCCCCGGCAGGCATTCTGCTGTGAGCGTAAGCATCCTCAGGTTTGGCAAACGACGATGTAACCTCCATAACTGGCGGGAATATAAGACCACCTCCTGCAGCAGCTAAGGTAGGCTTATCTGCATGATGCCTGAATATTTTTTTATTCATGCATGCGTAATCATTCCAGTCGATCTCTGTCGTTAGCACCGATGGTTTCATGGTGTAAGCATATATGTATACACCGTGCAGATAGACGCTGAGAATAAGAACGATCCAGAAGATGCCCAGGTACATGATCGAGCGATGTAGTTTTCTCCATGAGGGGAGCAGTTTCAAAATCAATAAAACAATAACAGGGCTCAGTAGAATGACGACATGTCTGCGTATTTCGCCATGGGTAACTATAAAATAGAATAAATACATCGTGCCAAGGACCATGAATGTATAGTGGTAAGTTTCGGTGCTGATCCAGTTTCCTTTTGCACATTTGTAGAGCTGGACGAGTAACAGCAGCACAGCAACAAGCCCTGTCACCCCAAAGCCCCAGATAACGATTCGAGGAATTTGAACCAGAGAAAAAAACAAGTGCATGATCGAGTCTTGGAAGTCCATGCCAAACGGAAAAATAACCAACCCCGCAGAGCTTGGCCTTGTGAACAAATCCAGCGGCGACGTTCTAGTTGTGCCCCAAAAAAGCAGCACTCCCACTATCAGAATGGCAATAACTTCAAATATTGTTGGCAATAATCTTGAGTATCTCCGTTTAGTTGCCAGAAACACATAGTGGTATGTCAGGTAGCTTGGCAGGAAAAAGGCGCTCATGATTGGAGAGGATAGGAACATCGCTGTAAATAAAGTTATTCGATGCGTTGGGGCAGTTCGATGCCTATCTTGGAGGAGTCTGTTTGTGGCGTAAAAGATTACAAGGGGGATCAGGAAAAATACGTGTTGCGGTGAGGCCAATGTTGCAAGCTCAGTTGAAAAGTTTCTTACAAAATATCTGTAACCTGTCGGACCACACGATCCGTCCGCTTCGATGCAGCCCCTGATAAAATAATTGTAGCTATCTGCATGAGCCGCGATTATGACGGCGACGAATGCGAACACAGCGGATCTGTAACGAAGGACCAAGCCTGGCCTCATTATAGAAACTGCCCAGAACAGATAGAAGAACAACAGATACCCCTGCATCATCGTGACGCCACTAACCAGACGAAAATTCTGTGCGGTGGCAAACGGAGCTGCGAACAGAGCTGCGAACTGATACCAGAGAAGCTGATATGAAAACTCCGATCCTGGCAGGAATGGTGACCCATCGCCTCTGATGAGAGCGTTGACGATAATTACGTTTCGTACCGGATCGGAAACGAGCCCGGGCCGGAAATATGGCGGTTCTATATCAAACAGTCCCTGTTTGCTGAGAATGATGAAATTATCGGCATTCGCAATGAACGCGAGTATGGATATGACCAGCAGCACACGTCCATCGAGGATGCGTCGATTGACAAAGACGTGGTTCATGTGGAACCAACGCAACGCGAAGTAAACCAGCATGCTGCTGCAGGTGATTACGATGGCGTACTTGGTCCAACCGAAACTAAGTGCATTAAATAGAAGTGAAGTGAAGACCGAGGCCGACAACATCTGGACTGCTACACCAATTGGAAAATAAACAAACAGATTCTTTCTGTACTCACTATCCCGCAAAATAAACAGCAAAACGGGCAGCGTCAGAGAAAGAAGTGAAAAAATAAATAGCAGCGCTTGCTTTGTCATAGCGAGACTATTTTTGATTGTGCTAACTATTTGGCATTGGGCCAAAAATATTTTCCGCGAAACGGCATATCGAAGGTGCGTGCTGATCTGGCAGATTTATATCTGCCCACAGCCCGTACCCAATTCTCCGGTAAGCTCTGACGTGCCCGTTATTGATCTGTACATTGGCACCATCGTAATGGGCCACGGTAAATTTCTCAGAATCCTGAGTTTTCTTCTCCAAATGGGTGGGTTGCTCGATCGGTTTCATGTTTACCGGGCAGCACTTATGGTCAGCGATCGCTGCGCCGCACGCGCCACGCGATCCACAGGCAGCGCAGGGGCGAGAGCATAAGGCGTTGTGTGAGCATCGGATAGTCCCGGCGGCGGGCGCGTTCCAGCAGCGCCAGCGCCATATGCGCCCGGATGCGCACGGGTAACAGCGCTTGCCGTGCTGCCGGCGGCACGGCCGCCAGCGCCTCGCGCAGGAGTCGCCCGGTCCGTTCCGCCTCGTGGGCGAGTAATGCATGGACGGTGTCGCTTTGCCGTCCGCGCAGCAATTCGGTCTCGGCGACGTTGAAGCGCGCAAGCTCATCGAGCGGCAAGGGAAGTAGGCCGCGGCGAGTGTGCAAGCCGAGATGACACAGTCGCTCGGTGAGCTCGAGCAGAGCGCCCAGCTCGCGCGCGCCCGCGGCGGCATCGTCCGCGCCGAGCAGGCTGGCGGAAAGTTCGGCGAGCGCGCCGCCTGACAGCCGGCAGTCGGCGAGCAGCGTGTCGAAGTTTTCGAACCGCCGCCGCGACGGGCGCGCCTCGGCGGCGTCCACCATGTTCTTGAGTGCCGCGCGCGGCGAACGGCGCAACGCGATGGCCGGCGCCAGCAGGCGGGTCACGGGATGCCGCGGCTGGTTTTCAAAGGTGCGCGCGAGTTCCTCGCGCCACCATCCCAGCTTCAGCCGCGCCACGCCGGTATCGGTGCATTCGTCGGCGATCTCGTCCAGCTCGCGGCGCAATGCGTGCAGTGCGATCAACCCCGCACGCGACTCCGCTGGCAGGAACAACAGACTGTAGTGGAGCGGTGTGCCCGTGCCGCCGATCTTGTCGCGGCAATAGTGCAACGGGGCGGACGCAGGCACGGAGGCGGGCATGGCCCCGATTCTATCCGACGACTCCAGGGACGGACGACTTCAGGGACGAAGGAGGTAGAGCGGCGTCTGGAACAGCCGCCGAGGAGGCAGGCGGCGTCGGGCGACGGCAGGGATGCCGGAGGTACGACTTCAGGGACGAAGGAGGTAGGCAGCGTCGGGAACAAGCTGCCGAGAGCAACACATGGAGCAGTTGCCGGAACAGGCCGCCGAGGCAACGGTCGCCGAGGGGGAGCGTTGGCCAGAGGCGGTGTTCGTGGTTATGATTCCGGTGTCACAACGGAGCGATACGCCATGAAGAAATTTCTTGTAGGTCTGGTCGTTGGCGCCATTCTGGCCTTCCCGCTGGGTATCAATTTCGGCAAGGATGTACCGCTGCTTAGCAATCCCTTTGCTGCCAAACCGGACATTTCCGAGCGCGTCAAGGAGCGCGCCAAGGAAACGCTCGAGGAGACCAAGGAGGCGATCCACGAGGCCACCAAGCCGGTGCAGGATAAGTTGAAGAAATAAGCGGTCAGATATCAGCCAAACCTTGTTCGTTTTTCTTGCGGGCTGATTGCTGACAGCTGGTAGCTGCTGTTTACGACGCAGGAGTGCTACAGGAGAAGTGGTACAGGGAAGTACCGTTTACGGAGCTAAGGACGCAAAGTAGCGGTTACAGAGCCTAGGACGCAAAACTCGATTTGCCTTCGTCGTTGACGCAGATGCGGTTGCGACCGTTCTGTTTGGCGAGATACAGGCGTTTGTCGGCGATATTGAGCAGTTGATCGATCGTGTCCGCCGGGTCGGCACTGCGCGCGGCGATGCCGAGGCTGACCGTGATCGGCACGATCTTGCCTCCCAGGATGAAGCGTTCCTTCTCGATCGCGACGCGCGCGCGTTCCGCCAGCACCGCGGTGCCGAGCAGGTTGGTGTCCGGCAGCAGCATCGCGAACTCCTCGCCGCCCATGCGTGCCACCATATCCTCGGTGCGCGCCAGCGACTGCAGGATGTTCGCCACCGCTACCAGCGCCTCGTCGCCAGCCTGATGGCCGTGGGTGTCGTTGATCTTCTTGAAGAAGTCGATGTCGAGCAGCATCACCGACAGGTCACCGCTGTAGCGGCGTGCGCGCGCCAGCGCCTTGTTGCCGTTGTCGAAAAACGCGCGCCGGTTGCGCAGCTTGGTGAGCGGATCGGTCATCGCCTGCTCCGCGAGCTGGCGGCGCGATTCCTCGAGCTCGCGGATGGTGCGCGCGAGCTTGTAGTGCATGTTCACGCGCGCCTGCAGTTCGAGCTCGTCGATCGGCTTGGTGATGAAGTCGTTGGCGCCATTGAGGAACGCGAGGTTGCGGTCGACGTTGTCGTCCGCCGTGGTCATCACGATCACAGGCAGGTTGCGCAGCCGCCCCTCGTCGCTCTTGCGGATCTTGACCAGCAGCTGGTGGCCGGTCATGTGCGGCATCTGGATGTCGGTGATGACGAGCTCGATGGCGGCGTTGCGGGTAAGCAGCTCCCAGGCCTCGGCCCCGTCCTTGGCGTGCAGGATGCGGTAGCTGCCCGAGAGATAGTTGCCCACGAGCGCGGCGGTCGTCTGGGAATCCTCGACCAGCAGAATCTGCGGGAAGCCTCCCGCCCGGGGCTGGGACGTAAACATGATCTGGAAGCAGGCCGCCGTGGCTCGGTGTCTATTCTTAACAATCAGATGCAAGCAATATGCCAGACATGGCGCACAGGGCCGCCCCTAGCCCTGCGAAATCTCGCGCAGTCCTTTTTCCACCTGTTCCGGCGTCTCAAGTACGCGTCCGCCGCCCACGCCCATGTCGGTGAACTTGCGCGCCCCCGGGAGCACTTTGGCTTCGTAGGAGCCGATGGCCTTGTTGTAGTCGGTCACGGCCGTGCCCAGGGTTTTGCCGAGCTTGGCCAGGTGCTCGCTGAACACCGCGAGGCGGTTGTAGAGCTCCTCGCCGACATCGCGGATGCGTTGGGCGTTCTCGGCCAGTGCCTCCTGGCGCCAGCCGTAGGCCACGGCGCGCAGCAGCGCGACAAAACTTGTGGGCGTGGTGAGGATGACTTTTTGCGCCAGCGCGTCTTCGAGCAGCGTGCGGTCGACGTCGAGCGCCGCGGTGAGGAACTGGTCGCCGGGGATGAACAGCACCACGAAATCGGGCGCGTTCTTGAACTGACTCCAGTAGGCCTTGGCCGACAGCTCGCGCACGCGCTCGCGCACTTTGCGCGCGTGGTGTTCGAGATGGCGCCGACGGGTCTCATCGTCGCCGGCCTCGACGGCGCTTAAGTACGCATCGAGCGGCGTCTTCACGTCCACCACGATTTCGCGTCCACCCGGCATACGCACCACCATGTCGGGACGCATGCGGGCGTCGCCGGCGTCGGTGGTTTCCTGTTCGTAGAAGTCGCAATGCTCGACCATGCCGGCGAGCTCGGCCAGGCGCTTGAGCGTGAGCTCGCCCCACTGGCCGCGTACTTCGGGCCGACGCAGCGCCGCGACCAGGTTGCGCGTCTCGCCGTGGAGCTGTTGCTGGGTCTGGGCCATGGTCTCGAGATGTTTCGTGAGCGAGCCGTAGGCCTCCTGGCGCTCTTTCTCCATCAGCCGGATCTGCTGCTCGGTCTTGGCCAGCGCCTCCTGCAACGGCTTCACCAAACTCTCGATCGCCTTTTCCTTCTGGCCCAGGTCGGCATTGGCGAGCGTGTGGAACTGCTTGAGCGATTCATTGGCAAGCTGGAGGAATGACTCGCTGTTGGCCTTGAGCGCCTCCTGCGACAGCATGGCGAAGGTTTTGTCGAGCTCGCCCAGTTTCGCCTGCGCATTGCGGCGTTCGAGCTCGAGCGTGGTTTCGAGCTCGGCGAGCCGGCGGCTGGCGCGCAGGCGCGCGATCAGCCAGCCGATCGCGCCCGCGACGATCGCGGTCAGCAGCAGGTACACCCAGAGAGTCGCGTTAGCCATGCGTCATCCATGTGTCGCGCCGAGCCAGTCGAGCACCTCGCGCGGGGAGCGGATCAGGCCGTCCGCGCCCCAGCGTTCGGGCTGGTCTTCCTTACTAATGTATCCGAACAGCGCCACCAGCGTCTTCATGCCGGCGCGCCGGCCGGCCTCGATGTCACGCTCGGCGTCGCCGACGTAAAGGCATTGCGCCGGCTGGCTTCCGGCCTGGGTGCAGGCGAGCAGCATCGGCTCGGGATGCGGCTTGCGGTTGGTGGTGGTGTCGCCGCTGACGACGCTGGCCGGGGGCGAGGGCAGCGGCAGGCGCGCCACCAGCGGGTCGGTGAGGAACGCCGGCTTGTTGGTGACGATGCCCCAGTTCAGGCCACGTCGTGTCAGTTCCGCGAGCAGTTCGGTTATGCCGGGGAACATTTGCGTCTGCCGTACGAGATTATCGGTGTAGAACGCGAGAAACCTCTGGCGCAGACGTTCGAGGTCCGCGTCCGCGACGTTTCCGAAGCCAAGCCGGATCAGCGCCGTGGCGCCATGCGACACCACCGGGCGGATCGTTTCGTATGGCAGTGCGGGCTTGCCTTCCTCGGCGAGCAGCAGGTTGAGCACGTGCGCCAGGTCCGGCGCGGTATCGGCGAGCGTGCCGTCGAGGTCGAACAGGACGGTGCGGATCATTCCGTGCGCAGCGCGTGCACGAGGTAATTCACGTCCACGCCCAGGCCGAGCGAATAGTGGCGCGTGAGCGGGTTGTAGTGCATGCCGGTGTATTCGCGCACGTCGAGGCCGGCGTGGCGGCACATGCGCTCAAGCTCCGAGGGCTTGATGAATTTCAGGTATTCGTGCGTGCCGCGCGGCAGCAGATTGAGCACGTACTCCGCGCCGACGATGGCGAACAGGAATGATTTCGGGTTGCGGTTGATGGTGGAGAAAAATACCTGGCCGCCCGGTTTCACCAGTTGCGCGCAAGCGGCGACGGTCGAGGCCGGCTCGGGCACGTGCTCCAGCATTTCGAGGCAGGTGACGACGTCGTAGGCGCCCGGCTGTTCGCGCGCCAGCTCTTCGGCGCTCACGCGCCGGTAGTCGACCTTCACGCCGGATTCCTTCTGATGCAGCTTCGCCACCGCGAGCGGCGCGTCGCCCAAATCGATGCCGGTGACTTCGGCGCCGAGCGCGGCCATGCTCTCGGCGAGGATGCCGCCGCCGCAGCCGACGTCGAGCACGCGCTTGTCCTTGAGCCCAACGCGGTCGTTGATCCACTTGAGCCGCAGCGGATTGATGTCGTGCAGCGGTTTGAACTCGGACTCGGCATCCCACCAGCGCGCGGCCAGCTTCTCGAACTTGGCGAGCTCAGCAGGATCAACGTTGTGCGTGATTTGGGCCATGACAGCGGGAACGGCGGCGTTTAGCCGTGGTTGGCTGCGAAAATCTTATCACGCCATTCCTGCGCCTTGCGGCGGATGGCGTTCTCGTCCAGCGTCGTGAGTTGGCGGTCGGCGAGCAGGCGTTTGCCGGCGACCCAGACGTCCGTGACCTGCTCGCGCGTGGCGCTGTAGACGATCTGCGAGATGGGGTCGTATACCGGCTGGGTCGAAAGATCGGAGAGATCGATGGCGGTGACATCCGCCGCCTTGCCCGGTATGAGCGAACCGAACTCGGCGTCGCGTCCAAGCGCCTTGGCGCCATGGAGTGTCGCCAGGCGCAGCGCGGTATGCGCCGGCACGGCGGTCGGGTCGAGGCTGGCGCCCTTGGCGAGCAACGCCGCGGTGCGCAGCTCGCCCAGCATGTCGAGATCGTTGTTGCTCGCGGCGCCGTCGGTGCCGAGCGCCACGTTCACGCCGGCCGCAAGCAGCTTCGGCACCGGACACACGCCGCTGCCGAGCTTCAGGTTCGATTCCGGACAGTGAACGACATTGACGTTCGCCTGCGCGAGCGCGGCGAACTCGCCATCTATTAATTGGGTCATGTGCACCGCGAGCAGGCGCGGCGACATCAGTCCGAGACCGGACAGGCGTTCGAGCGGGCGCTTGCCGCTCGCGGTCTGCGCCTGTTCGACCTCGTGCGCGGTTTCGTGCACGTGCATGTGCACCGGAATGTCGAGCTCGTCGGCGTACATGCGCACCTTTTCGAGACCGGCGTCGGCGACGGTGTAGGGCGCGTGCGGAGCGAAGGCGGTGGTGACGAGCCCGTCGTGCTTGAGATCGTCGTGCAGCTGCAGGCCCTTGTGCAGGTATTCCTGTGGAGTCGCCGCCCAGGCGCTCGGGAAATCGATCAGGATCAGGCCGACGCAGGCGCGCATGCCGGCCGCCTGCGCCGCGCGCGCCGTGGCGTCCGGAAAGAAATACATATCGTTGAAGCAGGTGGTGCCGGACTTCAACATTTCGGCCATGGCGAGCTCGGTGCCGTCGCGCACGAACTCGGGGCTGACCCATTTCCCTTCTGCCGGCCAAATATGGTGGTTGAGCCAATCCATGAGCGGCAGGTCGTCGGCCAGGCCGCGGAACAGGCTCATGGCGGCATGGGTATGGGCGTTCACCAGCCCCGGGATGAGCGCATGTTCGGACAGGTTGATCGTTTCGTTGGCCCGATACCGTGCGGTGGCCTCACGGCTGTCGATAATGGCGACGATGCGTCCCTTGTCGATGGCGAGCGCGTGATGTTCGAGCACGCGATGGTCCGGTTCGACCGGGATAATCCAGCGCGCGTGGATGAGCGTGTCGATGGGCTGCATAAAGTGCGGGCAGTATACCTTAGAGGTTCGTGCGGTATACTTCCGCGCATGTCCACGCCGGAACCCAACGCCATCGCCTACGACCGTGTGCGCGCGGTCGAGTGGGAGGACGGGCGCCTGAAACTCATGGACCAGCGCCTGCTGCCGGCGCGGCTCGAATACCTTTATTTCGACAATCTCCCCGACGCCGCGCGCGCGATCCACGACATGGTGGTGCGTGGCGCCCCGGCCATCGGCATCACCGCGGCCTATGCCGTGGTGCTCGCGGCGCGCGACCGCTACCGCGCCAACCCCCGCGACTGGCGCGCCGACATCGAACCCGATCTGGAACGGCTGGCTTCAGCCCGTCCCACCGCGGTCAATCTGCGCTGGGCGGTGGAGCGCATGCGTGCGCTCATCAAGGCACTGCCGGACGGAGATCCTCTCCCGCGGCTGCTGGCCGAAGCCAAACACATCCATGCCGAAGACATCGCCGCCAACCGTCGCATGGGCGAGTTGGGCGCGGCGCTGATCGGCGCCGGCAGCGGGGTGCTAACCCATTGCAATGCAGGCGCCTTGGCCACCGGCGGCTACGGCACGGCGCTCGGCGTGGTACGCGCCGGTGTCGCGGCCAAACGTATTAAAGAAGTCTTCGCCGACGAAACCCGTCCCTGGCTCCAGGGCGCGCGCCTCACTGCCTGGGAGCTGCTGCAGGACGGTATCCCGGTGACGCTGCTTTCCGACGGCGCCGCCACCTGGCTCATGAAGCAGGGAAGGGTGCAGTGGGTGATCGTCGGCGCCGACCGCATCGCTGCCAACGGCGATACCGCCAACAAGATCGGCACCTACATGACCGCGGTGGCGGCGCGTCACCACGGCGTGAAGTTCATGGTCGCAGCGCCGACCAGCACCATTGATATGAACACCCCCGACGGCAACGCCATCCCCATCGAAACCCGGGCCGAAACCGAAGTCCTGACCGCCGGTGGTACCCGCACCGCGGCCGAAGGCGCGCGCGCCTGGAACCCGGTATTCGACGTCACCCCCGCCGAGCTCATTGACGCCATCGTCACCGAGAAGGGCGTCGTCGAGCAGCCCACGCGCGCCAAGATGGTCGCGCTGATGGGCTCCTAACTGTCTAATTTTTAAGTCCGTTTCCGGCTGTTTCCGGCCTGCATTTCGGATGCAGGTGAGGGTCTCTCCATGCTAGAATTCCGCCTTTCCCGGGATGCCGTGGCACGTCATTTAATAATTATTTTTCAATAACTTACATAGCATTCACGCCCGCCTGAGCATGGAACAATTCGCCAAGGAAACGATCCCGGTCAATCTCGAAGACGAGATGCGCCGTTCCTACCTCGATTACGCCATGAGCGTGATCGTGGGCCGGGCGCTGCCGGACGTGCGCGACGGTCTCAAGCCGGTGCACCGGCGCGTGTTGTACGCCATGCACGAACTCGGCAACGACTACAACAAACCGTACAAAAAATCCGCACGCGTGGTCGGTGACGTCATCGGTAAGTATCACCCGCACGGCGACGTCGCGGTGTACGACACCATCGTGCGCATGGCGCAGGATTTCTCGCTGCGTTATCTCCTGATCGACGGCCAAGGCAACTTCGGCTCGGTGGACGGCGACGCCCCGGCGGCGATGCGCTACACCGAAATCCGCATGAGCCGCATCGCGCACGAGATGCTGGCCGACCTCGAAAAGGAAACCGTCGACTTCGCGCCCAACTACGACGGCTCGGAGAAGGAGCCGGTGGTGCTGCCGGCGAAGTTCCCGAACCTGCTGGTCAACGGCTCGGCCGGCATCGCCGTGGGCATGGCGACCAACATCCCGCCGCACAACCTGAACGAGGTCATCGACGCCTGCGTGGCGCTGATCGACAAACCGGACACGGACATCGACGGCCTGATGAAGCATATTCCGGGGCCGGACTTCCCGACGGCGGCGATCATCACCGGCGTCGAGGGCATCCACGAGGCCTACCGCACCGGCCGCGGGCGCGTGTACGTACGCGCGCGCGCCGAGATCGAGACCGACAAGAAGAGCGGCAAGCAGACGATCATCGTCACCGAACTGCCGTACCAGGTGAACAAGGCCAACCTGCTCGAAAAGATCGCCGAGCTGGTGAAAGAGGAAAAGATCCAGGGCATCTCCGAGCTGCGCGACGAGTCGGACAAGTCCGGCATGCGCATGGTGATCGAGCTCAAGCGCGGCGAGGTCGCGGACGTCATCCTGAACAACCTCTACGAGCACACCGCCATGCAGTCGGTGTTCGGCATCAACATGGTGGCGCTCGTCAACAATCAGCCGCGGCTGTTGAACCTCAAGCAGATGCTCGAGGCGTTCATCCGTCACCGCCGCGAGGTGGTGACGCGGCGCTCGGTCCACGACCTGCGCGAATCGCGCAACCGCGCCCACGTGCTCGAAGGCCTTGCGGTCGCGCTCGACAACATCGACGAAATGATCGCGCTCATCAAGGCCGCGAAGGACCCGGCCGAGGCGAAGGTGAAGATGCTGGCGCGCGCGTGGCCGGCGAAGCTCGTGACGCAGATGCTGGAGCGCGCCGACGAAAACCTCACGCGCCCCGACGGGCTCGACCCTGCGCTCGGCCTGACCAAAAAGGGTTACAAACTTTCCGAAACGCAGGCGCAGGCGATCCTCGACCTGCGGTTGCACCGCCTCACCGGCCTGGAGCAGGAGAAGCTGCGCCAGGAATACGCCGAGGTGCTCAAGACCATCGCCGACCTGCTCGACATCCTTGGCAACCCCGAACGCTTGATGCGCGTCATCCGCGACGAGCTCACGGCGCTCAGGGAGCAGTATGGCGACAAGCGCCGCACCGAGATCGTCGCCGCGCGCGTGAGCCTTAAGATGGAAGACCTGATCGCACCCGAGGACGTGGTGGTGACGCTGTCGCACGCGGGCTACATCAAGTCGCAGCCGCTCTCGGATTACCGCGCGCAGCGCCGCGGCGGACGCGGCGTGAGCGCGACCAAGGTGAAGGAGGAGGACTTCGTCGAGAAGCTCCTCATCGCCAACACGCACGCGACGATCCTGTGCTTCTCCAGCCTCGGGCGGGTGTATTGGCTCAAGGTGTACGACATCCCGCAGGCCGGACGCGGCGCGCGCGGCAAGCCGATCGTGACCCTGCTCAACCTCGACGAGGGCGAGAAGGTGAGCGCCATCCTGCCGGTGCGCGACTTCGCCCAGAAGGGCTATGTGTTCATGGCCACCTCGGACGGGACGGTGAAGAAGACCGAGCTCGCGGAGTTCTCGCGTCCGCGCCCGAGCGGCATCATCGCCATCGACCTTGAGGCTAACAACCGCCTGGTGGGCGTGGGCCTGACCGGCGGCAAATCCGATATCCTGCTGTTCTCGGACGCCGGCAAGGTGATCCGCTTCCCCGAGGGCGACGTGCGCGCCATGGGGCGCGGCGCCCGCGGTGTGCGCGGCATTACGCTCGGCAAGGGCCAGTCCGTGATCGCGCTTATCATCGCCGGCGCGGACGAGTCGGCCGAGGCGACGGTGCTCACGGCCACGCGCAACGGCTATGGCAAGCGCACGTCGCTCACCGAGTACACGCCCCATCACCGCGGCGGTCAGGGCATGATTTCGATCCAGGTGAGCGAGCGCAACGGTCCGGTGGTGGGCGCGTGCATCGTCGCGCCCGAGGACCAGGCGATGCTCATCACCAGCGGCGGCACGCTGATCCGCACGCGCGTGAAGGAGATCTCGGTGGTCGGGCGCAACACCCAGGGTGTGCGCCTAATCGGTCTCGACGAGGGCGGCTACCTAGCTGGCCTGGAGCGCATCGCCGAAGCGGACGAGTGAAGCGAGTGGTTTCGGAATTCTAATTTGAGTCAAAGGTAACAACGTCAATGGCAAGAGTATTCAACTTCAGTGCCGGTCCGGCGGTGCTTCCGGAAGAGGTGTTGAACCGGGCGCGCGAGGAAATGCTCGACTGGCACGGCAGCGGCATGTCGGTAATGGAGATGAGCCATCGCGGCAAGGAGTTCATCGCCATCGCCGAGAAGGCCGAAGCCGACCTGCGCGAGCTGATGCAGATTCCGGCGAACTACAAGGTGCTGTTCCTGCAGGGCGGCGCCTCGGCGCAGTTCGCGATGGTGCCGCTGAATCTGCTGCGCGGCAAGAAATCCGCCGACTACATCAACACCGGCGAGTGGTCGAAGAAGGCGATCAAGGAAGCGAAAAAATTCGGCGGTGTGAACGTGGCCGCGACTTCGGAGGCGACGAGCTTCACCACCGTGCCGCCGCAGGCGACGTGGAAGCTCGACCCGGATGCGGCTTATCTGCACTACACGCCGAACGAGACCATCGGCGGTCTCGAGTTCAACTTCGTGCCGGCGACCGGCAACGTGCCGCTCGTGGCCGATCTGTCCTCGACCATCCTGTCGCGCCCGGTCGACGTCACCAAGTACGGCCTGATTTACGCCGGCGCGCAGAAGAACATCGGCCCCGCGGGGCTCACGATCGTCATCGTGCGCGAAGATCTGCTCGGCGGCGCCGCGGCCGGCACGCCGTCGATGTTCGACTACAAGATTCACGCCGACAACGGCTCGATGTACAACACGCCGCCGACCTACGCGTGGTACATCGCCGGGCTCGTGTTTGAATGGCTCAAGGCCAAGGGCGGGCTCCAGGGCATGGCCGCCATCAACGAGCGTAAAGCGCGCAAGCTCTACGACTACATCGACTCGACCGGCGGCTTTTACAAGAACCCGGTGGAGAAGGCGAGCCGCTCGTGGATGAACGTGCCGTTCACCCTCAAGGACGCGGCGCTCGACGAGGAATTCCTCAAGGGCACGAAGGGGGCTGGCCTGGTGCAGCTCAAGGGCCACCGCTCGGTCGGCGGCATGCGCGCGAGCATCTACAACGCCATGCCCGAGGCCGGGATCGACGCGCTCGTCACTTACATGAAAGACTTCCTGCAGAAGAAGGGTTAAGCCGTGTACAACATTCTGACACTCAACAACATCTCGTCGCTCGGGCTCGCGCGCCTGCCGAAGGAGCATTACCGCGTGGGCGCCGACATCAAGGACCCGGACGCGATCCTGGTGCGCTCGGCCAAGATGCACGACATGGAGCTTCCGAAGACGCTCAAGGCCGTGGGTCGCGCCGGCGCCGGCGTGAACAACATCCCGGTGCCCAGGATGAGCGCGCTCGGCATCCCGGTGTTCAACGCCCCCGGAGCGAACGCCAACGCGGTGAAGGAGCTGGTTATCGCCGGACTCGTGCTCGGCTGCCGGCATATCTGCGAGGCTTGGGACTTCGCCCGCGGCCTGACCGGCACGGACGAGGAAATTCACAAGGCGGTTGAGGCGGGCAAGAAGCAGTTCGGCGGTTTCGAGCTGCCGGGGCGCACGCTCGGCGTCATCGGTCTCGGCGCCATCGGCCGCAACGTGGCCAACGCCGGCGTGACGCTCGGCATGAACGTGATCGGTTTCGATCCCGGACTGACCGTCGAGGGGGCTTGGCAGCTGTCCTCGAACGTGCAGAAGGCGCGCTCGGTAGACGACGTGCTGGCGCGCGCGGATTTCGTCACCTTCCACGTTCCGCTTAACGACAAGACCCGCGGCCTGATCAACGCCGAGCGCCTCAAGCACATGAAGCAGGGCGTCGTGATCCTCAACTTCGCGCGCGAAGGCATCGTGGACGACAAGGCCGTGAGCGAGGCGATCAAGGCGAAGAAGGTCTATGCCTACGTGTGCGACTTCCCGAGCAACCTGCTCAAGAACCATCCGCACGTGATCACGCTGCCGCACCTCGGTGCCTCGACGCAGGAGGCCGAGGAGAACTGCGCCATCATGGTGGCGGAGCAGGTGCGCGACTTCCTCGAGAACGGCAATATCCGCAACAGCGTGAACTTTCCCGAGGTGATCGTGTCGCGCGGCAGCGACCATCGCATCGTGGTGGCGAACGCCAACGTGCCGAACATGCTCGGCCAGATTTCCGAGGCCTTCGGCGAGGCGAGCGTGAACATCCACGACATGGTGAACATGTCGCGCGGCGATCTCGCCTACACCGTGGCGGACCTCGACAGCCCGGCGCCGGAAACCGTGCTCAACCGCCTGCGCGGCATCCAGGGCGTGCTCATGGCGCGCGTGGTGCCGCCCCCGCCGCCGTCCCCGATCTGAGGAGCGCATGAGCGACGACGCCAAGCTGCGGGAGCTGCGCGCGAAGATCGACGCCCTGGACGAAAAGCTCCAGGGGCTGATCGATCGCCGCGCGCGTCTCGCGCTCGACGTCGCCAGGGTGAAGCACGGTTCGGGCGAGAACAACTTCTACCGTCCCGAGCGCGAGGCCGAGGTGATTTCCAAAGCACTCGCGCGCAACGCCGGGCCACTCGATAACGAGACCGTGGCGCGTCTGTTCCGCGAAATCATGTCGGCGTGCCTCGCGCTCCAGTCGCGCCTCAAGGTGGCGTTCCTCGGCCCCGAGGGCACGTTCACGCAGGAGGCGGCGCTCAAGCACTTCGGCCATGCCGCCGAAACCGTGCCGCTCGGCGCCATCGATGAGGTGTTTCGCGAGGTCGAGTCCGGCAACGTGCGTTTCGGCGTGGTGCCGGTCGAGAACTCGACCGAGGGTGTGATCAATTACACGCTCGATATGCTCCTTAATACGTCGCTCAAGATTTGCGGCGAGGTGGAGTTGCGTATCCACCACCATCTGCTTGGCAAAGGTACCGAGATGAAGAGCGCGCGTCGTGTCGTTTCGCACGCGCAATCGCTCGCCCAGTGCCGCGAATGGCTGGACGCGAGTCTGCCCGGCGTCGAGCGCGTGGCGGTGTCGAGCAACGCCGAGGCCGCGCGCCTCGCGGCGGAGGACCCGGCGACGCTCGCCATCGCCGGCGATTCAGCGGCGCGACTCTACGGCCTGAACGTGCTCGCGGCCAACATCGAAGACCACCCGAACAACACCACGCGCTTCCTCGTGATCGGCGACATCGAGACCAAGCCGTCCGGCAACGACAAGACCAGCCTGTTGGTTTCGGGCAAGAACGTGCCGGGCGCGCTGTCGCGGCTGCTGGCACCGCTCGCGCGCAACAAGATCAACATGACGCGCATCGAGTCGCGCCCCACGCGCCAGACAGTGTGGGAGTACGTGTTCTTCGTCGACATCGACGGCCACATGAAGGACAAAAAACTGCGCAAGGCGCTCGCCGAGCTCGAGCGCGAGGCCGCGTTCCTCAAGTGGCTCGGCTCCTACCCCAAGGCCGTACTGTAACCATGGCGGCGGACATCGCTTCGCTCGCCGCCCCCGGCGTGCGCGCCATCGCGCCGTACCAGCCGGGCAAGCCAATCGAGGAACTCGAACGCGAATACGGCGTCAGCCGCGCGGTTAAGCTCGCCTCGAACGAAAACCCGCTTGGGCCGAGTCCAAAGGCGCTCGCGGCCGCGCGCGCGGCGCTCGACGGCATCGCGCTCTACCCGGACGGCAACGGCTTCATGCTCAAGCACAAGCTGGGCGAAAACCTGAACGTGCCGATGGAATGGCTCACGCTCGGCAACGGTTCGAGCGACATCCTCGACTTCGCCGTGCGCGCGTTCGTGACACCCGAGAACGAGGTGGTGTTCTCGGAACACGCCTTCGCCATCTACCCGATTCTCACCCAGGCTGCCGGCGCCCGCGCCGTGATCGTGCCGGCGAAACGCTGGGGCAACGACCTCGCCGCCCTGCGTCGGGCCATCGGTCCGACGACGCGGCTGGTGTTCATCGCCAACCCGAACAACCCGACCGGCACTTGGCTCGCGCGCGCGGAGCTGGAGGATTTTCTCGAAAGCCTGCCGGCGCACGTCGTGATCGTCATCGACGAGGCCTATTTCGAATACGCGAGCTACGCGCCCATGGGTGCGCGCGACTATCCGAACGCGCTCGCATGGGTCGGAAAATTCCCGAACCTGATCGTGGCGCGCACCTTTTCCAAGGCCTATGGCCTGGCCGGGCTGCGCGTCGGCTATGGCGTGTCGCAACCGGCGGTGGCAGACCTGCTGAACCGCGTGCGACCGCCGTTCAACGTCAACAGCGTGGCGCTCGCCGCAGCCACGGCGGCGCTGGATGACGAAGCGCATTTGAATAAATCCCTGGAGACGACCGCGAAGGGGATGCACCAGATCGTGGCCGGCTTTGCCGATCTCGGTCTCGGTCACATTCCCTCGGTTGGAAATTTCGTGTGTGTGGACGTAGGTCGTCCGGCGGTGCCGGTGTACGAGGCACTGCTGCGCGAAGGCGTTATCGTGCGTCCAGTGGCGAACTACGGCATGCCAAATCACCTGCGCGTGACCGTGGGTCTGCCGGAAGAAAACGCGCGTTTCCTGGCGGCGATCGAAAAAGTACTGGGGCAGGCATGATCAACAAGCTCTGCATCGTTGGTGTCGGCCTCATCGGCGGTTCGCTTGCGAAGGCGCTGCGTGCCGGCGGGCACGTGACCGAGATCGTCGGCTACGGTCGTAATCTTGCGAACCTGCAGACGGCTGCCGACCTCGGTGTCATCGACTACGCCGAGGTGTCGCTCGGCGCCGCGGTGCGCGGCGCCGACATGGTGGTGCTCGCGCTGCCAGTCGGCGCCATGAAAGATATTTTTGCCGAACTTGCGCAATTGTCATTCGACGGCGTCATCACCGATGTCGGCAGCACCAAGGTCAACGTCATCGCCGCCGCACGCGCCGCGCTCGGCAACAGTTTTTCGCGTTTCGTTCCCGGTCATCCGCTCGCCGGCACCGAGCAGTCGGGCGTGCAGGCATCGCAGGCGGACCTGTTCCGCGGCCGGCGCGTGATCCTTACGCCCGAAAAGGAAACCGATTCGACGGCGCTCGCGCGCGTGCGCGCGATGTGGGCGGCGACCGGAGCGGGGGTGAGCGAGATGTCGGCGGAAGGGCATGACCGCGTGCTCGCGGCCAGCAGCCATCTGCCGCATCTATTGGCGTACGCGCTCATGGACATGATCGTGCGCCGCGACGACCACCGCGCCGTGTTCGCTGCCGCCGCCGGCGGGTTTCGCGACGTCACGCGCGTCGCCGCGAGCGATCCGGTGATGTGGCGCGACATCTGCCTCGCGAACCGCACCGAACTTCTGGCGGCGCTCACGACCTACCGCGACGATCTCGGCGCGCTGATAGAGGCGATCGAGCGCGGCGATGGAAAATGGCTGGAAGAAACCTTCACGCGCGCCCGCCGCGCGCGTGAAACCCTGAATAGCAAATGAGCTCGCGTATCGATTACCTCGTGCAGCCGGGCGGCCGGCTCGCAGGCCGGTTGCGCGTTCCCGGTGACAAGTCCATCTCACACCGCTCGGTGATGCTCGGCGCACTGGCCTCGGGCACGACTCACGTCACCGGCCTGCTCGAAGGCGAGGACGTGCTGTGCACGCTCGGCGCATTTCGCGCCATGGGCGTGCAAGCCGAAGGCCCGCAGGATGGACGCCTGACGCTGCACGGCGTCGGATTGCGCGGCCTGAAGCCGCCGGCACAGCCACTCGACATGGGCAACTCCGGCACCGCCATGCGCCTGATGACCGGCATCCTCGCCGGTCAATCCTTCGATTCCGTTCTTATCGGCGACGAATCGCTTTCCAAGCGGCCCATGAAACGCGTGTCCGAGCCGCTCGGCGCCATGGGCGCAATCATCGAAACCGCCGAAGGCGGGCGGCCGCCGCTGCGCGTAAAGGGCAGGCAAAAGCTGCGCGGAATGCACTACGTCATGCCGATGGCGAGCGCGCAAGTGAAGTCAGCGCTGTTGCTCGCCGGTCTCTACGCCGAGGACGAGACTTGCGTCACCGAGCCGGCGCCGACGCGCGATCACACCGAGCGCATGCTGCGTGGTTTCGGTTATGACGTGAGCGTCAAGGGCGCCACGCGCTGCGTGCGCGGCGGCGGGCAACTGAAGGCGTGCGACGTGGATGTGCCCGCGGACATCTCCTCGGCGGCATTTTTTCTCGTCGGCGCGTCAATCGCGCCCGGCTCGGAACTGGTGCTGGAGCATGTTGGCATCAACCCGACGCGCACCGGCGTGCTCGATATTCTCCGGCTCATGGGCGCGGACATCGAATTGCTGAACCCGCGCGAGGCCGGCGGCGAACCCGTGGCCGATCTCCGCGTGCGTTACGCGTCGCTCAAGGGTATCGAAATCCCGCGCGAGCTGGTGCCGCTGGCGATTGACGAGTTCCCGGTCCTGTTCATCGCCGCCGCGGCGGCGTCTGGCGAAACCGTGCTCGCCGGTGCCGAGGAGCTGCGGGTGAAGGAGTCCGACCGCATTGCGGTGATGGCGCAGGGGCTCAAATCGCTCGGGGTCGAGGCGCGTGAGACGCCGGACGGCATTGTCATTCACGGCGGGCGCCTGCGTGGCGGCACTATAGATAGCCATGGCGACCACCGTATCGCAATGAGCTTTGCCATCGCCGCGCTCGTGGCCGAGGGCGCCATTACGGTGCGCGACTGCAAGAACGTGGACACCTCGTTCCCGGGCTTCGCCGGGCTGGCGCGCCGGGCGGGACTGGACCTCCAGGTTCGGCATGACTGATCGCATTCCAGTGCTGGCCCTGGACGGACCGAGCGGCTCGGGCAAGGGCACGGTCGGCCAGGCGCTGGCCGAGCGCCTTGGGTGGCATTTTCTCGACAGTGGTGCGCTCTATCGCGTGCTCGGGATTGCCGCGGCCGCGAAGAGCGAACAGACCCTTCAGGACCCGGACGCCCTGGCGGAGATCGCCCGCACCATGGACATCCGCTTCGTGCCGCAACCCGGCGGCGCACCGGTGCGGGTGGTGCTGAACGGCACGGACATCGGCGACCGGCTGCGCACCGAGGACAGCGGGCGGCTAGCCTCGATCGTGGCCGCGGTACCGGCGGCGCGCGCGGCACTATTAGACAAGCAACATGCCTTCCGTCAGGTGCCGGGACTGGTGGCCGACGGGCGCGACATGGGCACCACGGTGTTTCCCGATGCCATACTTAAGATATTCATCACCGCGAGCCCCGAGGTCCGTGCCGAACGGCGCTATAAGCAGTTGAAAGAAAAGGGGTTCGATGCTAACCTTCGCCGGCTTTTGGACGAGATCCGTGACCGCGATGCGCGCGATGCCGCGCGTGCCGCGTCTCCGCTCAAGCCCGCAGCCGACGCCTG
>SCRL01000022.1 GCA_004298065.1 Gammaproteobacteria bacterium
ATCGCGAGATGGATCTCGCGAGTGCGCATCCGGGCTAGGGATAGCCCGTATGCGCACCTCCTGAGGCCAACGAGGGGTGAGGGCAGCCGCGATGTGTGCGGCCGAAGCCTTCCGGGGCAAAACGGTTTTGGTGACTTTTGCCAAGACAAAAGTCACCTGCCGTGGGTCAGCCACCCACAAGTAGGCGCGCCCGAAGGGCGCACGAGACCTTTAGGGGTTCGGGCGGAGCGCCCCGCGGTGTTTATTACAAACAGCGCCCGAACGGCGCACAAAACCTTTGTTTCGCCGCGCTACAATCGGTAGGGTCGTAGCGTGGTAGTCGTGTACCTCTGTCCGTAACCGGCGAAGGGAGGCATATGGCAGAAACCAAACGGCTCGATTCCCAGGCGCTTTGCTGGCGTTTCGACCCCGCACAGTTGTCATTCCAGACCACGGCCGAGCTGCCCGACCTGACCGACGTCGTCGGCCAGGCGCGCGCCACCGAGGCGATCCGCTTCGGCATCGGCATTCGCCGCGACGGCTATAACCTTTTCGTCCACGGTTCCTCCGGCACCGGCCGGCACGACATCGTGCGCCGCTTCCTCGCGGAGCGCGCGGCGAAAGAACCCACGCCGTCCGACTGGTGCTACGTCCATGACTTCGAGCAGCCGCACAAGCCGCGTGCGCTGAAACTCCCAGCCGGGCGCGGCACGAAGCTGCGCGCCGACATGGAGCGGCTGGTCGAGGACCTGAAGAGTGCCATTCCCGCGGTGTTCGAGAGCGAGGAGTACCGTACCCGGCGCCAGGAGATCGAGGAGAGCCTCAAGGAGAAGCACGAGAAGGCGTTCGACGGCCTGCGCCAGGAGGCCGAGTCGCGCTCGATCGCACTCATCCGCACGCCCGGCGGCATGGCGTTCGCGCCGACGCGCAAGGGCGAGGTGGTGAGCCCGGCGGATTTCGAGAAGCTGCCGCAAGACGAGCAGGAGAAGATCGAGGCGGTCATCGCCACGCTGCAGGAGCAGCTCGAACGGCTGGTGCACCAGGTGCCGCAGTGGCGGCGCGAATCCCAGGAGCGCATCCACGAGCTCGACCGCCAGGTCACGCGCTCGGCCGTCGGCCACCTGATCGACGAACTGAAAAAAGCCTACGCCGACCTGCCCGGGGTGGTGCACTATTTCGAGACCGTGCAGGAATCGGTGGTCGAGAACGCCGACGACTTCAAGCGCACGGAGGAGGGACCGGACGTCAGCTTCCTCGGTGTTTCGCTTTCGCGCCCGCACGGCGGCGGGTCGTCGCTGCGCCGCTATCAGGTGAACCTGCTCATCGACAACGGCAAGACCCAGGGCGCGCCGGTGGTGTACGAGGATAACCCGACGCACCCCGACATCGTCGGGCGCGTGGAGCACATGGCTCAGTTGGGTGCCCTCGTCACCGATTTCACGCTCATCAAGCCGGGCGCGCTGCACCGCGCCAATGGCGGTTATCTCGTGCTCGACGCGCGCAAGGTGCTGATGCAGCCCTATGCCTGGGAGGGGCTCAAGCGCTGCCTGTCGTCGAACGAAATCCGCATCGAGTCGCTCGGGCAGGCGCTGTCGCTGGTGAGCACGGTGTCGCTCGATCCCGAGGCGATTCCGCTCGACGTCAAAGTCGTTCTGGTCGGCGAGCGCATGCTCTATTACCTGCTGCAATACTACGACCCGGATTTCCAGGACCTGTTCAAGGTCGCGGCCGACTTCGAGGACACCATGCCGCGCGAGCAGGCCGACCACATGCAGTACGCGCGCCTGATCGCCACGCTGGCGCGCAAGGACGCGTTGTTGCCGCTCGACCGCAGCGCGGTGGCGCGCATGATCGAGCAGGGCGCGCGCCTGGCGAGCGACACCGACCGCCTGACGGTGCGCATGCGCGATCTGCACGACCTGCTGCGCGAGGCCGACCACTGGGCGCGCGAGGAGCAGCAGCAGACCGTCACGCGCGCGCACGTGCAGCGCGCCATCGACGCGCGCATCCGCCGCGCCGACCGGCTGCGCGAGCGCATGCTCGACGAGATCAAGCGCGGCACCATCCTCATCGACACCCAGGGCAGCTGCGTCGGCCAGGTCAACGGCCTGTCGGTGGTGGGGCTGGGCGATTTCGCCTTCGGCCATCCCTCGCGCATCACCGCGCGCGTGCGCCTCGGCAAGGGCGAGGTGCTCGACATCCAGCGCGAGGTCGAGATGGGCGGGCCGATCCATTCCAAGGGCGTGCTGATCCTCGCCGGCTTCCTCGGCGCGCGTTACTGCGCCGAGCGCCCGCTGGCGCTGTCCGCGAGCCTGGTGTTCGAGCAGACCTACGGCGAGGTCGAGGGCGATTCGGCCTCCTGCGCCGAGCTGTACGCGCTGTTGTCGGCGCTGGCCGAGGTGCCGATCAAGCAGTCGTTCGCGGTTACCGGCTCGGTGAACCAGCACGGCGAGGTCCAGCCGATCGGCGGGGTGAACGAAAAAGTCGAGGGCTTCTTCGACGTCTGTCGGACGCGCGGCCTGACCGGCGAGCAGGGCGTGTTGATCCCGGCGTCGAACGTGAAGCACCTGATGCTGCGCGACGACGTGGTCGAGGCCTGCAAGCAGGGCAAGTTTCATATTTATCCGGTCACGACCGTGGACGAGGGCATCGCGCTGCTCACCGGCTTCCCCGCCGGCAAGCGCGACGCCGAGGGACGTTTCCCCGAGGGCAGCCTCAACCGCCACGTCGAGCAGCGCCTGACGCAGATGGCCGAGCTGGCGCGCGCCTTCGCCGCGCCGCCGGAGGGAGGGAACGAATGACGGACCCCGAGGCCCGGGCGCCCATCCGCCGTATCCTGGTGGCGCTCGATGCCTCGGGCGCGAGCCTCGCCGCACTCGATGCCGCCGCGCGCCTCGCGGCCACGCTCGAAGCGGAGCTGCTCGGGCTGTTCGTCGAGGACATTGACCTGCTGCGGCTCGCGGAGCTGCCGTTCGCGCGCGAAGTGGGGCTCACGTTCGCGCAGGTGCGGCGCATGGAAAGCGCCGATATGGAGCGCGCGTTGCGGGCCCAGGCGGCCCGCGCGCGCCAGGCGCTGGAGCGCGTGGCCTCGCGCGTGAGCGTGCAGTGCACGTTCCGCGTGGTGCGCGGACGCGTGACCGAAGAGCTGCTCGGGGCAGCGACGGAAGTAGACATCGTGGCTATCGGCTTCACGAGCCATGCCATCCCGCGCGCGCGGCCGGGCACGACGGCCACGGCGCTGGCCACCGGCGCCGGGCGCACGATCCTGATTCTTCCCTCCGAGACGGCGATTCGCCCGCCGGTGATGGCGGTGTACGACGGCTCGCCCGCCGCGCGCCATGCGCTCACGCTCGCGGTGCGGCTGGCGCAAGCGGAGCCGTGGCCGCTGCTGCTGTGGATCGCCGGGCCGAATGCCCCGCGCCGGCGCGCGTTGCAGCAGGAGGCGGAACAAAGTCTGGAGGGCGCGGGACTGACGGCCACGGTGCGCGACTGGGAGGACCACGACCTGTCGCTGCTGCTGCGCGAGGTGCGCCGCTACCGCGGCGGCACGCTGGTGCTGCCGGCGGACATGGCGCGCGGCGAGCGCGAACGCCTGACGCAGGTGCTGGAACAGGCCGGGGGTGCGGTGCTGTTGGTGCGTTAAGGAAAAGAATGGTGCCGAAGGTGGGACTCGAACCCACACAGTGTTGCCACTACCAGATTTTGAGTCTGGCGCGTCTACCAGTTCCGCCACTTCGGCGCGGGCGACGGAGTATAGCAATCCGCGCGAAGCCGGGACAATGTCGCGTCCACGGCGCGCGTCATAAAAACCGCGCTTGATGGAAGAGGGTAACGGCGCTATTTTGACAAGCGAGACCACGCTCACACACAACGGGGAACAACAGCCATGTACCTCAAGCACGAACCCAGCGGCGATATGGTCGAAATCCTCGACATGGACAAGCTGTTCGATCCGTTCGTGTCCGAGGTCAGCGGCCGGTTCCACGCCGGCGAGGAGATGCAGGAGCCGGCGCCGTTTCGCAAGACCGACCTGGTGTTTCCGTCGGGCGAGTCGCTGCCGCGCTGCTGGACCGATCCGCATTACCGCGAGTCGCTGCGCTATGCGTAAGACGCAGTCCGCGGTCTCCCGCTAGCGGCCCATCCCCTTACCGCGGCACGGACAGCCATGACCCTGCTCGCAGCGGATATCGGCGGTACTAATGTCCGGCTATGTCTCGCGCGCGCGGGTGAAAGCCGGTTTCTCGCCGAGCAGACCTACGCCAGCGCCGATTTTGCTTCTTTTAACGACGTGCTGCGCCGGTTTCTGGTCGACGTATCGGCCGGGACCATCGGCTCCGCCTGCATCGCCGTCGCCGGGCCGATACGGGAATCGGCCGATGGTCAGACAGTAAAGGTCACGAACCTGCCGTGGGAGATCGGCGCGACGGCGCTGCAAAAAGAATTCGGCTTTTCGAAACTGCGGCTCATCAACGATTTCGAGGCCATCGGCTATGGCATCGAGGCGCTGGGAGAGAAGGATTTCGTCGTGCTTCAGCCGGGCCATCCCGTCGCGCACGGCCCGCGCGCCGTCATCGGCGCCGGCACCGGGCTGGGGCAGGCGATTCTGGTGTGGCAGGGAGAGCGCTACGAGGTCATCGCCACCGAGGGCGGGCATACCGAGTTCGGACCCACGGACGATTTGCAGATCGAGCTGGCGCGATACCTTATTAAGCGTTTCGGCCGCGCCTCGTACGAGCGGGTGCTTTCCGGCCCCGGCCTGGTGCGGCTCTACGAATTCCTGCGGGGGCAGGGCGTCGTTGCCGAATCCACGGTGGTGGTCGAGACCATGAAAACCGCTGACCCGGCCGCGGCCATCGTCGACGCGGCGCTGGCCCACGCCGACCCTCTCGCGGCCATGGCGCTCGACCTGTTCGTGCGCATCTACGGCGCCCAGGCCGGCAACCTCGCCCTCACCGCCGGCGCCACCGGCGGCGTTTACCTCGCCGGCGGCATCGCGCCGAAGATTATTTCCCGGCTCCGGGACATCCTGTTTCTCGATGCGTTCCGCAGCAAGGGCAACATGTCGGCCTATGTCGAAAATATTCCGGTGCGGGTGGTGATGAATCCGAAGGTGGGCCTCATCGGCGCCGTCGCCGTGGCCGCCCGCGGCCTACCAACTCAATGACCTGATTAAACTTTTTCGACGGCCGCACGGCGTTGTAAATATACTATTGCCTACGTCGTAGGCAGGGGTAATATCACAGCACCTACTCGGGGTAGGAAAACAAAAATGCGGAAGGGAGATACCGCTGTCTTTTCATTCACTGCGCCAGTTCTGGGCGCAACGGTTATCCCACATGCTTTTCAGTCCTGGCGTACAAGAAATTGGGGTCTGTCCCCAGTTACACGCATTTGAAGGATAAAGCTCGATGAGCGTTGCATGGAACAAGGGTTATGATCCCGATGCATTAGCAAAACATATCGAAAGCCAAATAGTTTCGCGTAGTGGTGGCGAACTTAAATTTAGGGGCTTTGGTTTCCATGACGACATATCCGTACTGCAGTCCTGCCTCGTTTTTTCTGAAACACTTCCAGAGGTAGCAAAGCGGGAAGTAATCACAGCAGCTTTGTTTGCCGCCGCAAAGAGGTCGGCGCTTACAGCACGCTCCATCCTTGCTGAGGTTTCGCGCCAGGAACGTGAGTATTTCAAGAAATCCAAGCAGAAATTTATATTGATCACTAGTATTTCAGATATCCCTAATGGTTCATTCCTAAGGCGGAGAGTTGGCGATGCGATAGTTACCTTCCAAAAACTCACAAGACTTCAGTTATCTCAACACGAGCAAATCAGAAAAGACTCACGTTCCCTATTCGACTCAGAGCTTCCAAGGCACTACTTGCCTATACGAGCCGAAGTTAGTGTCCGATCCAAACATGAAGCTTGGTATGCAGGGTTAGATGCGATCGACCTACTACGAGGCATCTGGAATCTACATTTGAATATGCGGACCTACACTAGATGGTCTAGCGGAAAACGAAAACCTATCAACGAAATACAGCTTGGCCCGGTACATTCACTGCATATTTATAGTGGTCGCCTCGCAACTCAGGGTTTCTGGTACGAACCGAACTATCGTGGTCCAGCTAATACGCTTTCTCAAAATAGGCAGGACGGAAAAGTTGCAAAATTCGAAAGGCAAGCACTAAACAGATTGCGATCTATTTCGTATCATCAACTATTAAAGGATGCAATTCGTCGTTACGTGAGAGCACTCGATCAACACGATTACAACGCGACAATCATTCAATTATGGAGCGTGCTTGAGTCGTTGACAGTCACTGTAACTGATAGCTATAAAGTTACGATTAGGCGCGCAGCCATGATTCATGATGATTCCAATTTCCACCGGCAGGTGCTGACTCATCTAAAAGATTACCGAAACAACACAATCCATGCCGGAGCAGCCACTGAGGAGAACGAGGTTCTTGTTTTTCAAAGCAAACGCTATGTCGAAAGCATGATCCTTTTCCATCTTAATTTAGGCCCGAGCTTCGAGAGCCTGGATGAATGTGCGGAATTTTTGGATTTGCCGGCAGATATAGCGAAACTTCGTAGACGACAAGGCCTACTTAATCGGGCAATAAAATTCCGCTCCTAATATAGTAAGCAACCTGGATAAATATTTGATGGAGCAGAAAATAAATCTGTCACCATTACTTGCCGGCTGGTACCCGATCTGGCGTGGTTAAAGAACACGATATGCAATTACTTCAATTAGATGTCTATGAAAATAATTGATGTTTTCCTCTCAAGGCCTAATCGGGTTCCTGAGCACGTTGAAAAGCAATTTTCTATGTTCTACCCACTTCTAGAGGAAAATGGGTTCAGGCCAAGAACAATTGGAATGGATGTTGTGCCAATATCCACGCCATTTCAGCATGTGGTGAATTTAATGAATCAGTGTCAGTGCACAATCGTCTTGGGCCTTCCGCAGATCTGGGTTGCCACGGGAAGGCTGAAGGGGAAGGAGATCGAGAAAAGTTTCTCCCTTCCTACTGAATGGAATCAAATTGAAGCCGCGATCTCCATTATGCTGAACAAACCTACCCTAATGATGCTTCATAAAGGTGTTTCGGCAAGGGGTTTATTCGAAAGAGGAGCTGCTAATGTGTTTGTCCACGAGTTTCACACGTTGGGACCTAAGTGGGTAAAGGAGATAGAACCAAAATTGGTGGCGCTTAGGGAAAGCATCTAAAGACGGGAAAGGCGTTAAAAACCTTTTTTTGACGTCAGACATTGAATGGGAACATTCTGCTTTTCGCTTTTTGAACTGATAATGAATGCAGCCAATGTTTATCGTGCTTCTTAAGTTTTCTGCCAACAAAGCCCAAGCCGGCCAATTCATGGAAGGCCACAAAGCATGGATCAAGCGCGGATTCGATGACGGCGTGTTCGTGCTGGTCGGCAGTCTTCAGCCGAATCAGGGTGGCGCGGTGCTGGCGCACAATACGTCGCTGTCGGACCTTCAAGTCGGGGTGAACGACGATCCGTTCGTGGCGCAAAATGTCGTAAGCGCGGAGATTCTCGAAATAACACCCTCGAAAGCCGACGACCGGCTGAAATTCCTGCTCGGCTAAGACCTTAAATAGGGGCATTCTGCTTTTCGTGGGCTGAAATGAAAGCCATAGACACAAGAGTATTGAAGCTTTCATTAAAGCTCATCGTACTTCTTGGCTTGGCATTCCTGGTTTTCATTTATGCACCGCAGTATGCGCATCACATATTGCTCGTGATCGCGGGCGCGCTACTTATTCTTGGGGGCGGTGCTTTGCTTCAATACAAAGCACAGACAGATTGGGTAGAAACAAAGGCTGTCTTAAAAGATATCAAGGAACGCGTAGAAGAAGTCGCGCTATCCGAAAACCTGCGAATCAAGCACTTTTATCCGATTGTTGAATACGAGTACGTTGCAAACGGCTCCACGCATTTAGGAACGTGTATTTCTTTTGAGAAAGAGAACATCTGGGTGCCTGAAGTTAATAACTGGGGAGACCCCACGCCAGCAAAGGCGCGGTGGTGGCTGGCCTTAAAACCCGGGGCAGAGCTTTCCGTGTACGTGAACCCGCGTAACGAGAAAGAAGCAGTCTTGATTAAAGATGTCGCGAAGAGCAGGCGATCACACCATCTTGCGCTTCTGTCTAGCGGAATTATTCTCGCGCTGATTTGGCTATTTCTAGCCAATAACCTCTGAAGGCCCGCTTCCTCCCGTCAGCGGGATAGCAGAGCCCGTCACTTCGCCTTCGACACCATGAAGTCGACCGCTGCCTTCACGTCCGCGTCGCTCAAGGCGGTGTTTCCACCCTTCGGCGGCATCACGCCGGTCTTGCCCTGGAAGCCCTTGATGGAATTCGTGTAGAGCTTGTCCATGCCCTGGGCGATGCGCGGCCCCCAATTGGCCTTGTCGCCCAATTTCGGCGCACCGGCGACGCCGGCATCGTGGCAGGCGAAGCAGGTTTTCTTGTAGGTCTCTTCACCCTTGCCGGGATTGCCGCCGGCAACTTTTTTGGGCGCCGCGGCCATGGTAGTCGGCGTCTTCGCTTCCGAAACCGGGTCAGGCGCCACCACTACCGCTGGCGGTGCGGGCGGCGTTGCGGGCGCAGGCGCTTCCTTCTTTTCGCAGGCGACGATAAGCGGGAGGAACAGCAACGAAAGCAGGATACGTTTCAGCATGGAAATTCCTCCTTGAATGCGCAGCGAAGTACGAATGGTTTAACACAAGCAGGCCTGCGTTTAAAGGAACGCATTTCCGTATGGCCAGCAGTGTTACTTCAGCTTGGCGAGATCGCTTGGCAGAAGCTGTCGGTAGTGCATCACGGTAATTACGTCGATGCGCTGCGAACCGATGCGGTAGATGATGCGATAGGGACGTTCCAGCACTTCGTGTAAGTCATCACGCTGGTATTCGGGAACTTCGCGACCGGCGTAAGGAAACTCGCCGATCTGACGGGAACGTGCGATTAGCCGCTCGACGACCTGAGTGGCGACGAGCGGTGCATCTTGGGCAATGTGATCGTGAATGAGCCTGAGACGGGCTTTGGCCCGGTCCGTCCAGTGGACCTTCATGCGGTCAGGCCTTCAGGCCGAATTCCTTGGCGACATCTTCTACAGGAGTGGTCCGGTTCGCTTCGCTGTCGGCCAGGCCCACCTCGATCTCGCGCCGCACGACCATCTCGTAAACCACGTCATCCCACGTGGCGTTGTCGGGGAGCTTGTCGATCAGTTCGCGGGCGGTCTTCTTCAGGTTCGAGGTGGCCATGAGGTCTCTCGCATGTGCCTGGAGCAAGAAAGTATATCAACAACCGGCACAGATTATTGTATACGATAAATTTCTGCGAGTTACGACGCTTTCCAACATGGGAGAGTAGGATAAGGAGAGGTGTTGTGTGAACCTTCCCGATAACCTCCTTCCCTCCCTGTGGCTCTGGATCGGCCATGCGTTATATCTGCCAATTCTGATTTACGCGCTTCTGCGCGCGCCGTGGACACGGCTGCGGGAAACCGAGACGCTGCACGTTTTTCTCGGCACCTGCGTGGGTCTGATGGTGCTGTGGACGCTGCGCGCCGGGATCGCGCCGGGGCTCAATATCCATCTCCTCGGCACGACGCTGCTCACGCTCATGTTCGGCTGGGAGCTGGCGGTGGTCGGCATCGGCCTGGTGCTGACGGCGGTGACGCTCGCCGGCATGAGCGGCGTCGAGACGTTTTCGCTGAACGCGCTGATCATGGGCGTGGTGCCGGCGCTGGTCGGGCGCACGGAATATTTTCTGGTCTGGCGCCGGCTGCCGCACAACCTGTTCGTGTACATCTTCGTGTCGGGCTTCTTCGGGGCCGCGCTCGCCATCGTCGCCGTCGCGGTTACCTCCACGGCGCTGTTTCTCGCGAGCGGGGTGTACACCTGGGACCAGCTGGCCGCGGGCTATATCCCGTACGCGCTGCTGCTCGCGTTCCCCGAGGCGTTCGTCACCGGCACCTGCATCAGCTACATGGTCGTATACCGCCCGGCGTGGGTCGGTTCGTACCGCGAGGAAACCTATCTCGGTCGCTGAGGTTCAGATATACGGTCGCAGCTGGAAGATGCGGTAATCCATGTCGGGAAACAAACTGTCGCGCTCGGTGATTTCCCGCAAGTAACCTTCGTCGTAGCCGCCGCTTTCGGCCATCGCGGCACAGCGGTCGAAGCGGTGGATGTGCGTTTTAAACCGCTTCACCGCGTAATCCACGCTGGTGCCGGTTTTCATGATGAACGCCCAGTCGCTCGACTGCGCGAGCAGCAGCTCGCGCGCCGCCTGGTCGAGCGCCCAGCGCAGCAAACCGTCGGCCTCCGGGAAGCGATTCACCAGCGCGCTCATGCGCTCGGCGGCGGCGTGCAGGTGCGGATACACCCAGTCGTTGGAACCGTTCAGCCACACTTCATGAAATCCGCCCGCGCCCCAGGAGCACTCCGGCGGCTGCACCGTCTGCAAATCGCCGAAGCGGTCGAGGTATTCCGCGGGCGTGATGCTCTGGATGTCGTTCTGGTCGTAGGCCATCTTGCGCAACAAAAAGTCGATCCACTGCGGCCCTTCGAACCACCAGTGGCCGAACAGCTCGGCGTCGTACGGCGAGACGATCACCGGCGGGCGGTCGAAGAACGACGCCAGCCACTCGACCTGGCGTTGGCGGTTGAACAGGAAATGCCCGGCGTGCTCGGCGGCGCGGTCGCGTGCCCAGCCCGAATGGTACGGCTCCTTCCAGTCGGTCTTGCCGGTGATGCGGTGGTATTTCAGCCCAGTGAAGGTCTTCACGCCCGCGTGCAGTAATTTATGAATGTGCGGCTGGTCGATGTCGAAGCCGGCGTCGCGGTAGAACTCGCGGTACACGAAATCGCCGGGATAGCCTTCCTCCGCCGCCCACACCTGCTTCGACGATTCGTAATCGCGCCCGAACGCGACCGCGCCGCCGGGCGTGCGCACCGGCCGGTGCACGCCGTACTTCGGCAGCGGGTCGGCGTTGAGCAGGCCGTGCGAGTCGAGGAAGAAATACTGGATGCCGAACTCGTTGAGAATCCGGTCCACCCCCGGCTTGTAGCCGCACTCCGGCAGCCAGATACCGCGTGGACTCCGCCCGAGGATGCGCCGGTGAGTGCGCACCGCCATCGACAGCTGGGCGTACAGGCTTTCCTCGTTGGCCGCGAGCAGCGGGAAATATCCATGCGTCGCGCCGCAGGTAAGAATATCGAGGTGGCCGGCGTCCGCGAGCGCGCGGAACGCGCGCGTGACGTCCATGCGGTCCTGCTCCACGAACCGCCGGCGCAGGCGCCCGTAGCGGTCGTGGTAGAACTGGATGACGGGATGAAAGTAGGCATCGCCGTGCGTGCGCCGGCGCTCGTGCGCCAGGGCTTCGAGGCGCTCGTCGAGGTAGCGCACGTAGCGCCCCTGGAGCAGGGGATCGGTCATCATCGACAGCAGCGTCGGCGACAGCGACATCGTCACGCGGAAATGCGTGCCGTCGCGCGCCAGCTCCTCGAACACGTCGAGCAGCGGTAAATAGGTCTCGGTCAGGGCCTCGAAGTACCAGTCCTCTTCGAGGAAGCGGTCGTACTCCGGGTGGCGCACGAACGGCAGGTGCGCGTGCAGCACGAGCGCAAAGTAGCCTTTGGGGTCCACGGATTCGGCTTATAACAAAAAGGCATTCACCACAGAGATCACAGAGAGCACGGAGATATGAAAACAATATTTTCTCTGTGAACTCCGTGTCCTCTGTGGTGGATTTTCATTTTTTATCTTTGACTGCTGACACCGCCCGGCCAGGCGAGACGTTCGCCCGCGCGCCCACCGGGGCTGCTGGTCGAGCCGGTCCAGGCGAGTTGCCCGGTGCGCACGACGCCGCCCGCGCGCAGATACATGGCGCGAAACTGCGTTTCGCTCAGCCACCAGCGCCGGTCGATGCTGCCCGTGGCGTAGAGCGACGGGATGCGCGCCACGGCGCGCTCGATGCTGCTCACGAAATGACCCGCAGGGTCATAATGGCCCAGGTACACGCACCATGCGCCGATGTCGTTGTCCTCGGGGATGTGGAAATACCACTGGCCGCGCGCGCCGGGGAGCGCGATCTCCTCGACGATTTCGAGGACATTGCCGGCCACGTGGCACAGCCGCAGGCGCGTGCGGGCCGCATCGAAACCCGGTGGCAATACCCAGTAGGCATGCAGGATGCCGGGCTTTTGCGGCAACAGGCACAGGAACGGCTGGTGCAGCGCCGGCAGCAGATCGATGTCTTCCCGCAGATCGTCCAGCCGGCGCGGTCCAAGCGCCACGCCCGGCGCGACCACCGCGTACTTGGCCGTCTCGACGCGTTCTTCCTCGCTCGAAATGTGCGCCATCTCGGGCGACAGCGCCGCCGCCGGTTCGGGATGGGCGGGCAGGGAAGCCGTGGTCTTCTTGTGGGTCGCCCGTTTGGGCCCGCGCGGCGCCGTCGCCGGTGCGCGCGCGGCGATTTTTTTATGCTTCTCGATCAATGCGAGCAATTCCTTTTTCTGCAGGCGGGAATAGCCCGTCAGGCCGAGTACGCGCGCTTCGGCGCGCAATTCCTCCAGCGTTTTGGATGGCATCGGCTTCTCCTTGCGGCGCAAGTCGCTTCAAAAGAAATCTTTACCACAGAGAACACAGAGGACACGGAGAATATATGGAAAAATTAATAAAAATCTCTGTGCCCTCTGTGGTGAACGATCTTACTTAGTTGCATCGTTCCACTCCGGCCGCAGGTTGTAAAGGGCGACACAATGGTTGTCATACCGGATTCATTCCAGCGCCACACCGCCGGCATCGGGCTCGCCGCAGTGTTGCAGGATTTCCATGCGCGCGGCGTCACGCAGGCGGATCGCCGCCGCCCAGTCGCTGCCGGCGGGGCGGATCGGCGCGCCGACGGTCACGGCCACGCTGCCGCGGCGCGGAAACCACTGGTCGCCGCGCAGGATCGAGCGCGTGCCGGCGAGCGCCACCGGTACTACCGGCAGATTCGCCTCGGCCGCGGCGGCGAATGCACCGAGATGGAACGCGCGCAATCCGGGCGCGCGCGTGAACGTGCCCTCCGGGAAAAAGATCAGGGTTTTGCCGGATAGTGCCGCGCGCGCCAGGCTGCGCGCGTCCTCGACGCCGCGCAGCGTCTCGGAGCGCTCGACGAACTCGGCGCCGAGGCGGCGCAGGAACAGCCGCGGGATCAGGCGCGCGGTGAATTCGCGCTTGGCGACGAAGCTGAAGCCGCCGGGCAGCGCCGCGGTCAGCACGATGCCATCGATATAGCTCGCGTGATTGGCGACGACGATGCTCGGCCCCGAGGGCAGTTGTTCGAGACCATGCACGCGCCACGGCGTGCCGGTAAGGCGCAACAACAGGCGCGCCGCGGCGCGGATGACGGCCAGCGCCCACACGGGACGCGGGAGCGCCGCGACCGCGGTCCACACCAGCGGCGCCAGCAGCCAGAATACGCACCAGGCATAGACGGCATACGCCAGGCTGATCGCGGCCCACGACGCGCGCCGCAGCTGCGGCAGCATCCCGGCCCAGGCGAGGCGCGCGATCTGGCGCCACACCGGCAGCGTGCGGCCGATCTCGCCGCGCTCGTACAGCTCGCGGCTCGCGGTGCGGCGCACCTTGCCGCTCGAGGTCTTGAGCACGCTGTGCGGCGGCGCGAGCACGATGTCGTCCGGCGCCGTGCCGGTCAGGTCCATGGCGAGCGCACCGATGCGTTCGCGTAGCCGCTCGCGCGCGGCTTCTTCGGTCTCGCGCGTTTCGGCGAGCACCACCAGCCGCTCCGCGGTCGCGGCCGGATCGGGCACGCCGAACACCGCCACGCACCCCTTGCGAATGCCGTGCAGGTTGCCCACGGCCTCTTCCAGCTCCTGCGGGTGGATGTTGCGCCCGGCGCGGATGATGATGTCCTTCACGCGCCCGGTGACGAACAGCTCGCCATGCGCCGTGTAGGCGAGATCGCCCGAGTCGAGCCAGCCGTCGCGTAAAAGTTTTCGCGTCTCTTCGAGATTGCGATAGTAACCGCCGGTCGCGGACGGGCCGCGAAAGTGCAGCCGGCCTTCCTCGCGCTCGCCCACTTCGTAGCCGGTGTTGTCCACCAGCCGGATAGGGTGCCCCGGCAGCGGCCGGCCGCAGCCGGCGAATTCGAGCGCGTCGGCGTCGTCCGCGGCCGCCGGCAGCGCACGCCCGGCGCGCATCAATGCCTCGCGCTGCACGCGGTCGAATACCGGCCCGCGCCCGAGCGGCGGGAACGAAAGCCCCACGGCGCACTCGGCCAGTCCGTACACCGGGGCCATGGCCTCGGGCCTGAAACCGTAACGCCCGAAGCGCGCGCTGAAGCGGCGCAGCGTCTCCGGACTCACCGGCTCGGCGCCGTTGAACGCCAGCCGCCAGGAAGACAGGTCCAGTCCCTGGATATCTCCGTCGACGATGCGTCGCAGGCACAGCTCGTAGCCGAAGTTGGGCGCGCCCGAGATCGTCGCGCGGTGGCGGTGAATCGCCCACAGCCAGCGTTCCGGACGCGCGAGGAAGGCGAGCGGCGACATGACGACGAGCGGGATGGCGTAGTACAGGCTGCCGAGCCAGGCGCCGATCAGGCCCATGTCGTGGTAGAGCGGCATCCAGCTCACGAACACGTCGGCCGAGCTCGCGCGCACGTGCGCGCCCATGGCGCGGATGTTGGCCAGCAAGTTGGCGTGCGTGAGGATCACGCCCTTGGGATTGCCGGTGCTGCCCGAGGTGTATTGCAGCAGCGCGATGTCGGCGGCGCGCAGCGCCGGCGGCGACGCCGCCGTGGCGCCCGTGAGCCCGGCGGCGGTGGCGATGAAATTCAGCTCGGGCGCCTGCAACCGCAGCAGGCGCCCGAGCGGTTGCGCCTCGGGGACGGTGATGAGCGCCGCGGCGCGCGCGTTCACCAGGATACGCCCGTGGCGGCGCAGGTGATCTTCAAGTTGGGTCGCGCGCGCCGGCGGATAGATCGGTACCGGGATGGCGCCGGCGGCGAGCACGCCGAAAAAGCTCGTGAAGTACTCGCGGCCAGTCGGCAGCATGATGGCCACGGTCTGGCCCGGGCGCACGCCGCGTTCCTGCAAGCCGGCGCCGAGGATTTCAGCTTCGCGCGCGAGCGTCGCGTAGTCGAGGATTTCCTCGCCGCTGTCC
>SCRL01000023.1 GCA_004298065.1 Gammaproteobacteria bacterium
ACTTGGTGGCCAGGACCTTGGTCAGGGCCGCGGTGAGCGTGGTCTTGCCATGGTCGACGTGGCCGATGGTGCCGACGTTGAGGTGGGGCTTGGTGCGTTCGAATTTTTCCTTGGACACGGTGGACCTCGTCTCTCGCTATCTCAATGTCTCTGTCTGTCGTCTCGTTAAACTTTCAAGAACTTCTACCGCAACTTCTGGAGCCCATAATCGGAATCGAACCGATGACCTCTTCCTTACCAAGGAAGTGCTCTACCGACTGAGCTATATGGGCAGAAACCTGGCGGCGTTCCGGGCTCAAGCTGGAGCGGGTGATGGGAATCGAACCCACATCATCAGCTTGGAAGGCTGAGGTTCTACCATTGAACTACACCCGCGCTCTGGATGCACACGATGAACCTGCCGTCTTTCGCCTCCGCCCGTCGTCTCTGCGCGCCTCGTCTCTGGTGGAGGGGGGTGGATTCGAACCACCGAAGGCAGAGCCGTCAGATTTACAGTCTGATCCCTTTGGCCGCTCGGGAACCCCTCCAAAACGGAAAGCGGCGGATTTTGCGGGAAACGGCGCCCCGCGTCAACAGATATCGTTGATTTTCGGTAAAAAACTGCCCCGACAGGAACCGGTTTACTTCCCCTTGGAGAGCCCTTGCCGGATGAGGTTCAGTGCCGATCCGGCCATAAACCAGCCGATTTGTTCCTTGGTCAGGCTATGGCGCGCGGAAAACTCCTCGGTTTTCCCATCGGCGTGCGTCAGGCGCACGGTCACCGGCTTGCCGGGGGCGATTTCGTCCAGACCGAGCAGGCTCACGCGGTCGTCCTGGCGGATGCGCTCGTAATCCGCGGGCTCGGCGAAGGTCAGCGGCAAAATGCCCTGTTTTTTAAGGTTGGTTTCGTGAATCCGGGCGAAGCCGCGCACCAGCACCGCACGGCAGCCGAGGTGGCGCGGGGACATGGCGGCATGCTCGCGCGAGCTGCCCTCGCCGTAGTTGCCGTCGCCCACCGCCACCCAGCCCAAGCCCTTGGCCTTGTAGGCGCGGGCGATGGCCGGCAGCGCTTCGCCAGTCTGGCCGGTCACGGCGTTGTAGCCGGTGCCCGGCGCCTCGGCGAAGACGTTGGTGGCGCCGGTGAACATGTTGTCGCTGATGCGGTCGAGATGGCCGCGGAACTTGAGCCACGGACCGGCGGGCGAGATGTGGTCGGTAGTGCACTTGCCCTTGGCTTTGAGCAGCACCGGCAGATTCTGGTAGCCGGTCTTTTTGTCCACCGGCTCGAACGGTTCGAGCAAACTTAAGCGCTCGCTTTTTGCATCCACCGCCACGACCACGGAGCCCGGCTGGTCGGTCGGCGCCTGATAGCCGCCGCGGCCGGCGTCGAAACCTTTGGCCGGCAGCTCCGCCGCCTGCGGCGCCGCGAGTTGGACCTTGCCGCCGTCCGCGGGCACACCGTCGGCGATCGGGTTGCTGTCGAGCCGGCCCGTGAGCGCGTACGCGATCACGACCTCGGGGCTGGCGATGAACGCGTGCGTCCCGGGGTTGCCGTCGTTGCGGCCTTTGAAGTTGCGGTTGAACGAGGTGATGATCGAATTCGCCTCGCCCTTGGGCACGTCGGTGCGTTCCCACTGGCCGATGCACGGCCCGCAGGCGTTGGCGAGCACGGTCGCGCCGATGGCCTCGAGGTCGGCCAGCAGTCCGTCGCGCTCGATGGTGGCGCGCACCTGCTCCGAGCCCGGGCTCACCAGCAGCGGCACGCGCGCCTTGAGGCCCTGCTTTTTGGCCTCGCGCGCCAGGAACGCCGCGCGGCCGATGTCTTCGTAAGAGGAATTGGTGCACGAACCGATCAGCGCCGCCGTGAGCTTCGACGGATAGTTGTGCGCCGCCACGTCCGCGGCCATGCGCGACACCGGGCGCGCGAGATCGGGCGTGTGCGGGCCGACCACGTGCGGCTCCAGTGTCGACAGGTCGATCTCGACGATCTCGTCGTAATACTTGTCCGGGTTGGCCAGCACTTCCGGATCGGCCGTGAGCTGCGCCTTGAGGCCCTCCGCAAGTTGCGCCACTTCGCCGCGCCCGGTGGCGCGCAGGTAGGCGCCCATGCGCGCATCGAACGGGAACACGGAAGTTGTTGCGCCGAGCTCGGCGCCCATGTTGGTCACCGTCGCCTTGGCGGTGCACGAGAGCGACTCGGTGCCCTCGCCGAAGTATTCGATGATCTTGTTAGTGCCGCCGGCGACCGTGAGCATGCCGGCGAGCTTGAGGATCACGTCCTTGCCGCTGGTCCAGCCGTTGAGCTTGCCGGTCAGGCGCACGCCGACGAGCCTGGGCCAGAGCAGTTCCCACGGGAGGCCGACCATCACGTCCACGGCGTCGGCGCCGCCGACGCCGATGGCGAGCATGCCGAGGCCGCCGGCGTTTGGCGTGTGCGAGTCGGTGCCGATGATGAGCCCGCCCGGGAATGCGTAATGTTCGAGCACCACCTGATGAATGATGCCCGAGCCCGGCTGCCAGAAGCCCATGCCGTACTTGTTCGAGGCCGAGGCGAGGAAGTCGTACACCTCTTTATTGGTGCTCTCGGCCACCGTCAGGTCCTTGAGCGCGCCGACCTTGGCGCGGATCAAATGGTCGCAGTGCACCGTCGTCGGCACCGCGGCCTCGGACCGGCCCGCGGTCATGAATTGCAGAATCGCCATCTGTGCAGTCGCGTCCTGCATCGCCACGCGGTCCGGATTCAGCCCGACCGTGGTCTGGCCGCGCACCGGCAGCTCGGCGTTCAGGTCCGCTTTATGCGCGTACAGGATTTTCTCGGCCAGCGTCAGCGGCCGGTTGACGCGGCTACGCACCGCCTGCATGCGCGCGGGCAGCGACTGGTAGTAACGGCGGACGGTGGCGACGGCGTCGGCGGGGGTCTTTTCCATCGGGAATTCGGCTTATTTTGCAGTGAAAACGGGCGCGGATTATACAGCAATTCCGTGGGGTGGCTTGCGCTCGCAGATTAGTCTGGCCGGGTCAAGGAATCGGGGCCTGAACTGATCCTGTTATAATTCGCTTATGGAACAAAAGCCGCTCATTGAAACCAACCCGTACCTGCGCGATCCGGCGAAATTCCGCAAGGCGCTGATCAGGAGCGTTGCCAGCTCCACCGCCATCGAGACAGGCGCCCCGGTGGCTGCTGTTGTCCACATGTTGGAAGCCGGCGAGCAAACCCCGCCGTTCACGACAACGCAACGCTCCGCTCGATAATCTCGGCGAACAGCCGTTCCATCTCGGCGCGGTATACCGCCGCGCCCTTCTCCACTGCGGCATCCACTGCGAGCGCTTCGCGCATCGGTTTCTTGCCGGTTTTCTTCATTCATGTCGCCGGTTGTTCGCCGAGTATCTGTTGCAGTGCCGAAATCAGCGCCGGGATTTTCTCGGTCGCGATGGTATGCAGCCGGCGATAGTCGATCTCGCCGTACTCGTGCGCCAGCACGTTGCGGAAGCCGAGGATGCCCTTCCACGGAATCTCCGGGTGTTTGGCCCGCAGGGTCGGGGACACCCGGCGTGCCGCCTCACCGATGATTTCCAACGCGCGTTCGAGCGCATAGCGCGTGCGGATGTCGGCCATCAACGCGTCGTAACTGACACCCGCCGCCAGCTCCTGCGCGCGCCGGGCGGTGTCGAGCATGTCCCAGAGGTGCGCGGCGTCGCGCTCACTTGGCTTCATAAAGCACCTTCAGGTCGCGCGCGATCGTCCGCCGGCGGTACGGATTGCGCATGACCTCGGGCGGAACCAGGTCCACGGGGCGGTTCCCGAACAGGGCCGAGAACGCCTTGTCGACCGCGGGCGCGTCCCAGAGCGACGGCGCGCGATTGGGCTCGAACTCGACCATCAGGTCCACGTCGCTGCGCGGGCCGAGCTCGCCGCGGGCGGCGGAGCCGAACACCGCGAGCTTGCGGATGTGGTAGCGCCGACAGAGCTTTTTCAGCTTGTCCTGCGGCACGCGCAGCGCCATCCGCGCGCGCGCCGGTTTCTCCGCCTGCAGGGTTTTTTGCGCGATGCGGTGCAGCTCGTCGTAGATCGGGCACGCGGGGTCGGCCTGGTACTGCACCCGGTTCCCCACCCGCCGGCGTTGCAGCACGCCCGCCGCCGCGAGCAACGCCAGCTCGCGGCGCAGCGTCCCCGGCTGGGTGCCGGTGGCACGCGCGATCTCGCGCAAATGGAACGCCTCGTCCGGATGCAGCAGCAACAGGCTCAACACCTGGCGGCGGTAGGCCCCGAAGAACAGCGTACCCAGGTCGGTTTTCGGCTTTGTTTTCATTTCGGCTACAAATGTAGCCTATTTTGCTACACCGATCAATTTACTCAACCGTTTTAAACGCGCTTGCAAGGGGGCTAAGCCGTGTGACGGCAAGGGCCAGGCGGTTTTGCGGTTATGCGCCAGCCGGTCCAGCCAGGCGTGCACATCCTCGGCGCGGTACACCACCGCGCCCTCTTCCACTGCAAGGATTTCTTATAAAGAGAACCGGCGGGCGGCGATGAGGGCGGCGGGATGAGCGCACTAGTCGGTTCAGCGGCCTGTGATGCGGTCGGTTACCGGATTAAGCATGCGCTTACCGTGAATCACGGCGGCAATGGTCACCTTGTCTTCCCGAATCCGATAGATGAGCCGATAGCTGTAGACAAACCGCTCGCGAATATCGTCCTGGGCGATCTCGGGGACAATCCGACCACGGAAAGGAAATTTTTCGAGGGTGCGCGCCGCGTCGAGCATGGCCTGAACGACCGCGGCGGCGTAAAACCGGGAATCCCGCGCGATATAGCTCGCTATGGATTCAACGTCTCCGATGGCTTCCGGCGACCACGCTACTTGGTAGTCCATTTACCGAGGCGTTCCGCCGCGTCCTTGTGGCTGATCTCGCCTTGGCGGTCGGCGACTTCCAGACCGTGCCGCACCTTCTCGATGACGTAGAGGTGATACTGGATGTCCTCCAGCGTGCAGTCGTCCGGGAGGTTCTTCAGCAGCGATTCGACTTCCTGTTTGGCGGTGCTCATGGCGGCTCGATTCCGTAGCGGATACAAAGTACCTCTTTGACCGGGCTAAAGCCACTACCCCTCCACGGGCTGCAGGGCTTACCTACCTGACGACGGGCGGCGATGAGCGCGGCGGTAGGAGTGCGCCGGTCGGTTCAGATCGTTGCGAGCCGCTGGACCGTGTCCGGGAACCGTTTCACGAGATTGATCAGCAGCGCGGCCTGCGCGTTCGGCTTGGCGCGTCCCTGCTCCCAGTTTTCCAACGTGCGAACGTTGGTGCGGAGATAGGCGGCAAACAGGGCACGCGAAATCTTCAGGTCTTCACGCACGCGCACCAGCTCCTTCGGCGTGACCCTCGGCGCCGGCCGGTACTCGACCGCGTGCGTGCGCAGGGTGCGCTTGCCCTGCCGTGCGTCGGCGAGCGCCGCCATGCCCTCGCCCAGCTCGGCGAACAGATCGCGCCTGGCGGCGCGCGCCGGCTTGATTTTTGCGACTGCCTTCATCGTGTTCTTCTTAACTTCCAATGGGCTACGCCGCGCGGCGCGTGGGGATTCGCCTGACTTCGCCGCGCAGGCGCTTCTCGGCATGCCACAGATCGTACGCGGCTTGCAGACGCAGCCACAGCCCCGGGCCGTTGCCGCAGAACTTGCCGAGACGCACGGCCATTTCCGGGGAAACCGCCATCTTGCCGGCCAGGATGCGATGCAGCGTCTGACGGCTCACGCGCAGCCCCTTGGCCGCCTCGATCACGTTCAGCCCCAGCGCGGGCAACACGTCCTCGCGCAGTACCTCGCCCGGATGGACCGGGGCCATCTTCGGGGTCTCGGCCACCGGATATTCCTTCTCTTTCGCCATGATAGGTACCTCTCAGTGATACTGTTCCAGGTCGACCCGCCACGCGTCGCCCTCGATGAACTCGAAGGTGATTCGCCAGGGACCGTTCACGTAGATTGCATACCGCTTCGGTGTCCCATGGAGCGGGTGCAAGCCCAAGCCCGGATAGCTCAAATCCTTCAGTGTCTGCGTTTGGTCGAGCGCGCCCAGGATACGCCGCGCCCGTTTCTGAAGGTCCGGCCGCACCCCTGTGCTGGCACCGGCCAAGAACAGGTCGCGCAGTCCCTTGTGGCGGAAGCTCCGGATCACACAATGGAGTGTAGCGTTACACGCGACACATGTAAATAACTACGCAACAGGGGCACTATCCGCGCCATAGCGGGCAGCGGGGAAAATCGAAATCGGGTGGCGGCGATGAGGGCGGCGGTAGGAGTGCGCCAGTCGGTTCAGCGACCTGATCCAGTCGGTCCCGTTGGATTAGGAAACCGTGGTCTGTCCCTGATTATTCTTGAATCTGAATCAGGCAGCCCGCCGCTGTATCCGGTCGAGCCGCTTGCCAAGATCCTTGCGCGCCTGTTCGAGGTCGTAGTCCGCCTGCAGTCCCATCCACAGCGACTCGGACACGCCGAAGTACTTCGACAGCCGCAGCGCGGTGTCCGCGGTGATCGAGCGCTTGCCCTGCACGATCTCGTTGATGCGCCGCGGCGGAACCCCGATCGCGCGCGCGATCTTGTTCTGGCTGACCCCCAGAGGCTTCAGGAATTCCTCCAGAAGAACCTCGCCAGGATGAATGTTGGGTAGCTTGGCCATGGTCTCACCTGTCCTGCTCAATGGTAATCGACGATCTCCACATCGTGCGCGTCGCCGTCCTTCCAGACAAAGCAGACGCGCCATTGATCGTTGATCCGGATGCTATGTTGACCGCGCCGGTCGTCACGCAACGCCTCCAGCCGGTTAGCGGGCGGCACCCGCAGGTCATGCAGGGTGCGCGCGTTGTTAAGCATGCGCAACTTCCGGCGCGCGACCGCCTGGATATCCTGTGGAAGGCGACGCGAGCCTTCGCCCTTCCAGATCAACTCCGTTTCCCTGTCGCGGAAGTTCCGGATCACGCCCCAAGTATAGCGCCCCTCGTTATATAACGCTAGACGTTATACCGGAGGGGTGGGAACGGGTGGTAATTGTTGGCCATAGGAGGAACCGCGAGGATCGGAGGACGCGAGGAACTTCTGAAAAACCGATGGGCGATGAGGGCGGCGGTATGAATGCGCCAGTCGGTTCAGCGACCTGATCCAGTCGGTCCCGTTGGATTAAGACACCAGTCTGTCCCAGGCTACTTCTTAATTGCGCCTTTCCGTGCGGATTTGATCGTAGACCTGTCGCAGCAAGTGCCGCGCCGCGACGTCGCGGAATTTATCGTCGTTCATGAGCTTGGCGAAAATTTCCTCGTTGCCGTCCATGCGGTCGATTAAAAGACCTTCGAGTGCCTTGTCGAAGATATACTTGAAGTCCTCAAGCGTATTTACGACAGCGGCTTGGCGCAGCGTTTCGTCGGCCACGGCCTGTTCGCGGACTTGGTCGAAGAACAATTGGTCGGCCGGCCGAAAGTCGGTCCCGAAGCGCTCGTTCAGAATATCAATAAGTTGCGAAAGTTCGATTTCCTCGTCGCGTATCTGGCCGGTACCCACTTCGCCCGGACCGTAGAGCGGCGCAGCCTCGCCCGCATGCAGGTCAATGGAGCCTTCGCTGATCTTCTGAAGCCGGTAATACTTGAGCTGCACCTCGTCATCGAGTTTGTACACTGGTCCCGTCGCACGCCGCGGCAGCTTGGTGAGCAGGAAGCGCGCGTAGGTGTAGAGCTTTTCGAGGTCGGTGTCCTGATACGGAATCACCTGCGACAGGAAGCCGTACAGGTTGCGGAAACTCACCAGCAGGCCCTTGAACTGCTCCTGTTCCTCTTCGGGCAGGGCCTTATATCGCTCCACGGCTGAATCCAATATTGCGTTCATCTTGGCGTGGTCGCCCGGCGATTCCTTGGGTTTGGGCTGGAAGTAGACGTTACAGAACGCCTCAACCTCGGTCTGGCGATAAACATGTTGCTCGGCCAACCGCGCCTGTAGCTCGTACATCTTGTGCGGCTCGATATCCTCGCCCACCGTCGTCACTTCGTAATACGGCTTGAACGCCTCGTAGATTTCCTGGGTGTCGTTCACGAAGTCGAGCACGAAGGTGTCTTCCTTGCCCGGCGCGGTGCGGTTCAGGCGCGAAAGCGTTTGCACCGCTTGGATGCCGGCCAAGCGCTTGTCCACGTACATGCTGTGCAGCAGCGGCTGGTCGAAGCCGGTCTGGTATTTCTCGGCCACAATCAGCACCTGGTATTCCTCGGTGTCGAACTTCTCGGGCAACTCGGTTTCCTTGATGCCGTTGTTCATGCCGGTTTCGGTGTAGCTCTTACCCGGAAAATCGGGATCGACGACCGTCCCCGAGAACGCCACCAGCGTCTTCATGTGCGTGTAGCCCTTGTCGGCGATGTACCTGTCGAGCGCCTGCTTGTAGCGCACCGCCTCCAGCCGCGAGCCGGTCACGACCATGGCCTTGGCGCGTCCGCCGATGCGGTGGCGCGTGTGGGCATTGAAGTGTTCGACCATCACCTCGGTCTTCTGGGCGATGTTGTGCGGGTGCAGCTTCATGAAGCGCGCCAGCGCCCGCGCGGCCTTCTTCTTTTCAACCTTGGGATCGTCCTCGATGGACTTGATCAGCCGGTAATAGGCGCGGTAGCTGGTGTAGTTCGCCAGCACGTCCATGATGAAGCCTTCCTCGATGGCCTGGCGCATGGTGTAGAGGTGAAACGGCGCCGTGCCGGTGGGGCCGGCCTCGTTGAAGACCTTCATGGTCTTGAACTTGGGCGTGGCGGTGAAAGCAAAGAAACTGATGTTCGGCTGGCGCCCGCGCTTGAGCATGGTCTTGAGCAACTGCTCCTGCGCGTCGTCTTCCAGTCCCTCGTCCTCGGCCTGCGTTTTCGCCTTGGCCTTGATCTCCGCCCCACCCAGCACGCCCTTCATCTCGGTCGCGCCCTCGCCGGATTGCGAGCTATGCGCCTCGTCCACGATCACGGCGTAGCGCCGCCCCGGCAGGTCGCCGACCTTCTCGGTAACGTAGGGGAATTTCTGGAGCGTGGTGATGACGATGGGCGTGCCCTGCGCCAGCGCCTCGGCGAGTTGCGCCGAGTTTTCGTCGATCTTCTCGACCACGCCCTGCTTGTGCTCGAACTGGTAGATGGTGTCCTGAAGCTGGCGGTCGAGCACCACGCGGTCGGTGATGACCACCACCGAATCGAACACCTTGCGGTCCTGCGTGTCGTGCAGGCTGGCGAGCCGGTGCGCCAGCCAGGCGATGGAATTGCTTTTGCCCGAGCCGGCCGAATGTTGCACCAGATAGTTATGCCCCGGCCCCTGTTCGCGCGCCGCCGCGACCAGCGCGCGCACGGCGTCGAGCTGGTGATAGCGCGGGAAGATCATGGTCTCGACGATCTTGGTCTTGATGCCGGCCTTGGTGCGGACCTTCTTCTCTTCCACTTCCAGATGCAGAAAGCGTCCGAGGATGTCGAGCAGGCTGTCGCGCTGCCACGCCTCTTCCCACAGATACGCCGTGCGGTAGGCGCGGCCCTTGGGATCGGGCGGGTTGCCGGAAGCGCCGTTGTGGCCCTTGTTGAACGGCAGGAAACGTGTGCCCTTGCCGTCGAGCTTGGTCGTCATGAACACCAAATCCGGGTCCACGGCGAAATGCACCAGCGCGCGCTTCTTGAACTGGAAGATCAGCTCGCTCGGATCGCGGTCGTTCCGGTACTGCCACTTGGCGTTCTCGACCGTCTGCCCGCTCATGGGGTTCTTCAGCTCGGCCGTGACCACCGGTAGGCCGTTGATGGACAGCACCAGATCGAGCGAGTTTTCGTTCTTGAGGCTGTACTTGAGCTGGCGGGTAACGGTGAGGCGGTTGGCGTCGTACAGCGCCTGCGTCTCCGGGTTGAGCCCGCTGGCCGGGGCGAAGAACGCGACGCGTAGCAGCTTGCCGAAGCACTTGAAGCCGTGGCGCAGCACATTGAGCGCGCCTTGAGAATCGAGCGCCTTGCACAGGTCGTCCAACACCTGCGTCTCGGTGTTTTTTCCGTAATAGGCCGCAATCGGTTCCCAGAGCTTGGGCTGGGTTTCTTTAATGAAGGGCAACAGGATGGTCGGGTCGAGGGCGCGCTCGCGGTTGAAATTGGCCGGGTCGCCCTTGGCGTAGCCGCCCTGCGTCAGCAGCGCGGCTTCGATGGCATCCTCGAAGCGGATTTCCCGGTGCTTGTCGCCGCTCACGCGACCTCCCGTTGTTTCGCGAAACTGCGGATGTCGATTTTGCCGGTGACGGCATCCGCAATGAGTGCGGCCCGGTATTCCTTGAGCTTTTCGATTGCAGACTCAACCTTGGCACGCATCGCATCGAGCATCAATGTCTGACGGTCAAGGTGATCAGCGATGGCGTACTGTTCCAGGACCGGCGGTTTTGGAAAGCGGTATCTGCGAAGCTGTTCCCCTGTCAGGTGGGCGATCGTGGAAACTCCACCAACATTGAAGACGCCGGTGTTCGCCGCCCAGTAAAGCGTGTAGTACATGAATCGCGGTGCTTCGCTTGATGACGTTGCGCGAAGCCGATGCAGCGCCTTTTGATAACCCACAACACTATTGATTTCGCCAACAATCGCGGCCCTGCCTACTTCACCGCCTTCGCACACAAGAAGGTCACCTTTTCTAATTGTGTAGCGTTGATATTCAGTCGCAGGGATGTCCATTCCCGGCAAATCATCGAATCGAATAACATCCCATTGCACATCAACGTTCCGAAGATACGGAACAAGGTGATCACCCGTGATGCGACTCTCGTTTAGCATCTTTCCCAATTCCACCGAGTAACGCGCATAAAGCGGCGGCGTATTCCAATGCGCCGGAATCTCGCCCAGCCATTCGACGCCGGAGTCTTTCATGGGCGCGTCGGGGTTGAGGCCCTTGGTGACGGCCTGGCTGATGAGGGCGGTGCGCTTTTCGGCGAGCAGCTCGATGAGCCGCTGCTTCCTGGCGATCAGCGCGTCAATGCGCGCGGTTTCGCGGTCGAGAAAGGCGGCGATGGCGCGTTGTTCGTCGAGCGGCGGCACTAAGACCGACGCACCGGAAATATCGCCGAACGATAACCCAAACCGCGTGATCCCATTCGCCGATGAATGAAACTGATCCCTGACTCCGAGGGCAGCGAGTGCGCGCGCAAGATAAGCGCCTTCAACGACCGAGGCTTCCGGCCGAATAAGCGCCAAGTGATAGCCGCAGACCACACCGTCGAGATCACTCGACACGAACGACGGAACAGCGATGTCATCCGGCGTTTCGGAGTCCTTGGTAATCAGCACATCACCCTTTCTCAATGCGAACTTCTCAATCTGCTGCGGCGTTGCCGTCGCCTCCATGAATTCGAGGTCAGGCGTGATCTGGTCGTGATAGTAGACGTCGACGTAGTTGCACAGGCGCACAGTCTCCTGACCCTCAACAGCCTTCTTGTCAACATTACTGACACGAATGGACGCCACGTTCTTGAGCCGCATCTCGACCCAATGCGCTGGCACCTCCCCCAGCCATTCGACGCCGGACGGCTTGTATTCGGGATAGCGCGGGTAGTTCATGTGGCAGTCACCCAGATGGAGCGCCGCTCCCAGTCATTCGGGAAGCCCATGTGCCGCACGTCGATGGCATGGCTGGCGATCAACCCCTTGAGGCGAACCTTCCAATGATGGCCGGGGCTGATGCAATCCATCATATAGGCCAGCATGACGAGGGTATTGTAGATCTTGCGCGGCGCCTGATTCGGATCGGGGCCGTAGTCAAAATTCGGTACCAGGCTGGCGGGCTTGCTGCGCGGCAGTTCCATGGTCAGCGTCACTTCACGGTTCCAGAGCCGGCCATGATGGGCGCAGACATTGCGGATGAACGACAGGTGGTGCAGGAACGAAGCCAACACACTTTCGTCGAGCGCATAGACCTTGGCAATCCTGGCTCGCGTGGATTTGCGCTTGAGATTCGAGAACCAATGCGAGAACTGGCCGAGCGTCATAATGCCGACCACGGCCCAGAGCGGCGGCAGGTCCGGATTGGTGTATTTCTTCTTGTAGTGATGGACGTACTGTTCCTTACTGCGCTCGAACTCGCTCGCGATTTCGGCGAGGCAGCGCCCGTACTGGCGGTGCCCGGCGAAAAGACTGGAATCCAGATAGGCATGTGGGCCGTGACTGGCGGCGAGCACATCCACCCACTGGTTGCGAACGGATATTTCGATGCGTTCGATGGCGTCGGTCACTAGCAACCGCAGCTCGCGGTCGAAGGTGTAGAGATTCAGGACATTCTCAAATGAGGTGCCCGCGACAAAACGGTGGGTCTCCCCGTCCCGCTTCGGTTCTTCGAAGGGGAGCCAGTAGCCACGCAACCGGTAATAGCCGATGTGGGAAAGATAGAACCGGGCTGATGCTGGATCGGCGATCTGCATTCCTCGGGCGAGGAGCAGTTCGATTTGCTGATCGAGGGTGGTCGGGGTCTTGGCGTATTTCATGCCGACCCCAGAAAAAAGTAACCCGCCGGTTTGAGGGTACTCCGAAGAGCATAGCCTTGGCGGGTGTTGTTGAGGGCAATTATAGGGGATGTTGCATTCAGTGCAACACTAGGGCGAACCCGGCCGGCAACCCGGGCCATATTAAAGCCAGCCTTTAACATGGCAGCGGCAACGCTCCGGTATTAAACCCAGGCTGCAACATAACTCCTCCCTCAGAAATCCGATTTGCGTCTAAATGAGCAAGCCCTAACAGATCAATGAGTTGTGCTCACCGCCGCTTCCTGCGGTGCTTTGTATCAAAATGACCGGCGTTCAATTCGTAACCTCGCCCAGCATCCTGACAATGTCCGCCTCCAGCGCCTTGATATCCGCCTCGATCTCGTTGAGTGGGCGCGGCGGTTGGTATTTGTAGAAATGGCGGGTGAGCGGAATTTCGTAGCCGACCTTGGTCTTGGCGTGGTCGATCCAGGCGTCCGGCACGTGCGGCAGCACCTCGCGCTTCAGGTATTCCTCGCACGGCTTCTTTAGCTTCAGCAGGTCTTCATCGCGGATCGGTAGCTTGATGTCCGCCGGCAGCGGGACGTTTTCGGTATCGCGTAATTCCGGGTCCGGCTCGGGATTGCCGTCCGCGTCGCGGCAGACGTCGGCAGACTCGTCGCGCTCGGATAAGGCACTGAGGATGGCCTTCTTGATCGGAGCTTTGATTTTAAGACTGGCGGCATCCAGCGCGGCATCGAGAGCAGCCACGAACTGTTCGCGGTTCTTGTAGAGCCGGTTCGGGTCGAGGGTCTTGAGGGCGTAGACGATGGCCTGCTGTTCCTCGCGGCCTTCCTGCTCTTCCCGCTCCTTCGCCTTGCCGTCCTTGCGCTTCTTCGACTCGGCCAGCGCCTTGAAGGCCGATTGCTCGTACAGTTTTTCGATGCGGTCGGGGCTGGCGCAGAAATTCAGGCGTAACGGGCACTCGACCGTCATCTTGGCGTAGCCGAATTCGCGGTTGTCGAAAATCTTGCTCGCCACGACGTCCTGTTCCTCGCCGTCCACGATCAGGCGGCGGGCGTCATTGTGTTTGAAGCCGCCATAGACGCGGGCGATTTCGGCGATCTGCTCGTCGGACAGTTCGTTGCGCTTGTTGCCGAGACTCTTGCGCATCTTCCGGTAGAAATTGACCGCATTGATGAGCTGCACCTTGCCACGCCGGTTTTTCGGCTTGCGGTTGGTGACGATCCAGATGTAGGTGAAGATGCCGGTGTTGTAGAAAAGCTGGTCCGGCAACGCCACGATGGCATCCAGCCAGTCGTTCTCGATGATCCACTTGCGGATGTCGCTTTCGCCGGAACCGGCGTCGCCGGTGAAGAGCGGCGAGCCGTTGAAAACGATGCCGATGCGCGAGCCTTCGCCGCCCTCGTCGGGCGCGGGGTGGCGCTTCGAGATCATGTGCATCAGGAACAGGAGCGAGCCATCGTTGATGCGCGGCAGCCCGGGGCCGAAACGGCCATTAAAGCCCTCGTTCTCGTGTTCCTTGGTGACGACATCTTCCTCCGGCTTCCACTCCACGCCGAACGGCGGGTTGGCCAGCATGTAGTGGAATTTCTTGTTTGGATGGCCGTCGCCGGATTTGCCGTCGCCCAAGGTGTCGCCGAAAACGATGTTGTCCGGCTCCTCGCCCTTGATGAGCATGTCCGAACGGCAGATGGCGTAGGCTTCCGGGTTGTACTCCTGACCGAACAATTCGAGATGCACGTCCGCTGCATGGTCGCGAATGTATTCCTCCGACACCGACAGCATGCCGCCGGTGCCGCAGGTGGGATCGTAAATCGTGCGCGCCAAGTGCGGGGTGTTGAACAGCTTGTCCTCGGTGTCGTACAGCAGGTGCACCATCAGGCGGATCACCTCGCGCGGCGTAAAGTGGTCGCCCGCCTCTTCGTTCGCCTGTTCATTGAAGCGCCGGATCAGTTCCTCGAAGATGTAGCCCATCTCGATGTTCGAAACCTTATCCGGGTGCAAATCGACGGCTGCGAATTCCTTGACGACCAAAAATAGCCGGTTCGACTGGTCAAGCTTGGTGATTTCCTCCTCGAAGCTGAAATACTCGAAGACCTCGCGGGCCTCGCTCGAAAACCCCTTGATAAAGTTCAACAGATTCTTGGCGATGTTGTCCGGATCGCCGATAAGCTTCTGAAAGGTGTACTTGCTGGTGTTGTGGAACCGCTGCCCGACGAGACGATTGAGGATCGGTTCGGGATTCTTGACCTTGGTTTCCTTCAACTGCTCGAATTTCTTGAGCACCTTCTCCTTGGCGGGCTCCAGCACGCAATCCATGCGCCGCAGCACCGTCATCGGCAGCATCACGCGCCGGTACTGTGCCGGCTTGTACGGACCGCGCAGCAGATTGGCGATGGTCCAGATAAAATTAACGTGTTCCTGATGATTGCGGCTCATGTTATTGGCAGGTAAGTCGGGGCTTGAAAAATCAACACGCCACGGAGGTCGCGGCGACGGCCAGAACCGGCGAGAAACGCCCCTCCACTTCCCTCCTCCCTGAATCCCCGTTATTTCTCTAGGAATCTAGCACAGGGCCCTACCCCGGCCCACCCCGGCGCGCGGGGCGTTGATTTGTTGAAGGATCAGCCCGGACCCGCGGGCGCAGGAATCAGATAAAGACGGCGGGAGAAACACCGAAGCGCTTGGCGAGGCGGCGGATCTGGCGCGTATTTAACTCGCGCTTGCCGGCCAGCACTTCCGACACCACGCCCTGGCTGCCGATCTCCGGCAGGTCGGTCTGGCGCAGGTCGTGCTCGCGCATCAGGGTCTTGAGCACCGTCGGGGGTTTGGCCTTGGGGACCGGCGCGTGTTCGTCCTCGTATTTCTCGACGAAGACGCCGACGGCCTCGGCCAGCTCGGCGAGCGGGTGCTTCTCGTCCTCGCCGATCTCGTCCAGGATCGAGTCCAGCAGCGCCACGGCGCGTTCGTAGTCCTTGCGCGTGCGCACCGGGCCGAGCGGCACCAGCGTGCGCAGCCGGCGGTAGTCGCGAACGGCTTGGTCGAGGCGTTTGGCCAGCATAACTACTCCTTCCACGTGTCCCGGTCGTACTCGGTGTGCGTGAGCACGTGCCGGATGTAAACCTTCTTGCGGTTGTAATGCACCGCCGCGATCAACCGGTATTTATTGCCGCCGATGTCAAACACCGTGAACTTCCCGACCTTGTCCACCGTCCGGAAGGTCCGTTTCAGCTCGGCGAACGAGCCGAAATCGGTGCGCGACACGATGGCATACCAGGCCGCCAGCGGTTCCTCCGCGTCCTTGTGCCGGGCCGCGAACTCGCGCAGCCGTTTCCGTGTGATCCCGTGCACGGGATTATTCTATATCTCAATTTGAGATTATGCAAATCCGTGGCACAGGGATGTGCCGAATACGGTGCCGAGGGATGCAAAATAAACAGGGGAAAGATGCGGCGATAAGCAAAATCGGCGAGAAATACCCTCCACTTCGCTTCTCCCTGAATCCCGTTATTTTTTGGGAATCTGACACACGGCCCCGCACGTCGTCCCTGGCCCTCCCCGGCGCGTGCATCCCCGCCCGGCCCCGCGGGCGCAAGGGCGCCCAGCTTAGACATGCTTCTCCCGTACCTTCTTTAGTGCTTCCCATAGGTAGTCGTCCGGTCTGCACGCGACGCCATACAGTTCGAAGATGCGCACGCAGGCCGCCTCCCTTTCCACTTCGCGCCGGTCAGACACAAAGGAGACGAAATCGCTCAGTTTCGATTCATCCGTAACGAGCGCCTCATCCACCCCGAACACCTTCTCCAGAAACTCATCCAGCAGATCGCGTGGGATCAGACTGATACGATCCTGTTCCGCGAAAACAATACGGCCCTCTTTGGCTGCTTTACGTATATCCTTTTTGATTTTCTTCATCTTGACGCCGTCAGACATCGGCCACCTCCTTTTCCCCGCCTATGCGGACAATTTGAGAACGCAAATTGCGATTTAAAATCGAAGGTTGGTCCCCTAACGGAAGCAATTCAAGATCACAAATTGTGACCTTGAACATTCCTTTTACCAGTAATACACGTGCGGCTTGCAGTTGCCGAGCGGCAGGACAAGCCCGTCCGGGTCGCGGCCCTTCAGGATCAGGCGGCAGGCGTGTTTGTTGTCACGCCGACGCGGACGCGTCATGAACAGCTTGCGCCACCACTTCGGAGTGCCGTTCGGGATGCTCGGTCCATAGGTACGGCGATACTTGCGCAGGAGCTTGCCGTCCGGCCCGCGGTCCCGCGCCTGGTTGTAGGTCGACATGTTTTCCTCTTGTGTGATTGACACAAGAGGATGTCGAGCTGGTGGTAGTGGAACATGTCGCACATGGTTAAATTCCTCAGGCCGCAAGCTTCAATTCAGCGGAGATGACATCCCACGGCACGAACACCTTGTTGTCTTTGGTTTTTTCGATCAGGCCAAGCTCGATCAGCCGCACGACATCGGTGTGAACATTCTTGTAATCGCGATCGAGATGTTTGGCGAGCGCGTAAATCGTCATTTTGCCCTTCGTGCGCAGCGCCTCCAGCAGCGCCCAGCGAGCCGGCGAAAGCTCCTTGAGCAGTTGCGGCAAGGTCGAAAAGACAAGCCGGTGCTCCGGTGTGATGCGTTCGCCGCGCTCGGCGCGCTTCCACACCGATTTGACGCGATCAAGCGTTTCCTTGACCGTACCGACGCCGATACGAAGTTCTTTCTTCCGACGTGCCATCGAAATCTCAGAACCTGATGATACCCGCTAAAAAATCTCGCGCGCACCACTAACGGAGCGCACACCATCGTATATGGCATGCTATGCCATAGCTTGGCGACGATCAAGCAGTGGGCAGCAGAAACGACAAGGGGCTCCGAAGAGCCCCTGTTGAAAACTGAAAACCGGCGTACTACTCGAAGCGCTGACCGTGCTCGCGCGTGGCGTGGAACCCGACCGTGGGCCACTTCTCCATCACGATCTGCAGGTTGTAGCGGTTGGGGGCGAGGTACACCGGATTGCCGTCCACGTCCTTGGCGAGATTCACGAGCTGCTGCTGCTCGAAACCGCGGCGCACGGCGTCGTCCGGGAACGTGAGCCAGCGCGCGGTGTGGATGTCGGCAACGTCGTACACCGCGTCCACGTTGTATTCGCTTTGCAGCCGCTGCGCCACTACCTCGAACTGCAGCGGCCCGACGGCGCCGAGCAGCGTGTCGCCGCCGACGAGCTTCTCGAAGCGCTGGATCGCGCCCTCCTCGCCCAGCTCGTGCAGGCCCTTCTGCAACGGCTTGGCCTTGAATGGGTCGCGCGGGCGCGCGGTGCGGAACAGCTCCGGCGAAAAATACGGAATGCCCTTGAAGCCCAGGGCCTCGCCCTCGGTGAGCGTATCGCCGATCTGCAACTGGCCGTGGTTGTGGATGCCGATGATGTCGCCGGCGACGGCGTCATCCATGCGCACGCGCTCGTTGGCGAGGAACGTGAGCGCGTTCGCGAGCTTGATCTCGCGCCCGAGGCGCTGGTGCCACACCTTCATGCCCGATTGGTAGCGCCCGGAGCAGATACGGAAGAACGCGATGCGGTCGCGGTGCTTCGGGTCCATGTTCGCCTGGATCTTGAACACGAAGCCGGTGAACGCCGGCTCCGCCGGCTGCACCGCGCGGGCGCCGCCGTCGCGCGGCCCGGGCGGCGGTGCCCACTCCACCAGCGCCTGCAAAATTTCCTGCACGCCGAAATTGTTGATGCCGGAGCCGAAGAACACCGGCGTCTGCCGGCCGGCGAGGAATTCCTCCAGCTCGAACGGTGGGCTCGCGCCCTGGATCAGCTCGACGTCGGCGCGCAGCGGCCCGACCTCGTCCGGGAACGCCGCGTCCAGCGCCGGGTTGTTGAGGCCCTCGATCGTCTCGGTCTCGACCACGCGCTCCTCGCCCGGGGTGAAGCGCAGCAACCGGTCGTGCAGCAGGTGGTACACGCCGCGGAAGCGCTTGCCCATGCCAATCGGCCAGGTCACCGGCGCGCAACTGATCTTGAGCACCGCTTCGATCTCTTCCAGCAGCGCCACCGGCTCGCGCACCTCGCGGTCGAGCTTGTTGACGAAGGTGATGATCGGCGTGTTGCGCAGCCGGCACACTTCCAGCAGCTTGATGGTCTGCGCCTCCACGCCCTTGGCGGCGTCGATCACCATCACCGCCGCGTCCACCGCCGTGAGCACGCGGTATGTGTCCTCGGAAAAATCCTCGTGGCCCGGGGTGTCGAGCAGGTTGATGGTGTGGCCGGCGTAGTCGAACTGCATCACCGAACTGGTCACCGAGATGCCGCGCTGCTTCTCGACCTCCATCCAGTCCGAGGTCGCGTGGCGTTTGCTCTTGCGCGCCTTCACCGTGCCGGCCATCTGGATCGCGCCGCCGAACAACAGCAGCTTTTCCGTGAGCGTGGTCTTGCCCGCGTCCGGGTGCGAAATGATGGCGAACGTGCGCCGCTTCGCGACGTCGCGCAGCAACTCGGGCGGGAATGGGGATTCGGTGATGGCTTGCATGGATGAACTAATAATCAGCCCGCCGGGCTACGGCGGGCGGCGCAGGATATCAAAAATCAGGTGGGGCAGCGATTCTGCCAGAAACGACAGGTATGGAGCCCGCAGAGGGGCGAGCCGGAGGCGTGGCGGACACACTTAACGTGTGTCCGCCCCGGCGAGCGCCCATACAGGGATGTATGGGCCGGAGCATCTGATGGGCACTACTGTCTCGCCAAGGAAGGCATGTATGGAGCCCGCAGAGGGATTTGAACCCCCGACCGCCTGATTACAAATCAGGTGCTCTACCAACTGAGCTATGCGGGCCTGTGCAGCAGGCGAATCTTACAGGGACTCGCCGTGGGCGGGCTAGAACCGGAGGAAAACTGCTATTTGCCGCCGTCACCCACGAGCGCGTACGGCGCCCAGAACAACGGATGGGCGTAGGCATACACGGTCTTGTTCGTGCCCGGATCGACATAACCGCGGCTGTCGATAAGATCGAGCATGGTCTGGCGCAGTGCCTGCGCGCGACTGAGCGCGGGCGCCTCCGCCTGGCGGCGGAACACGCCGGTGGTGAGCGCGCGCGCCGAGGTCGTTTCCACCGGCCAGTGGGTCACGAGCAGCGCGCGCGTACCGGCGTAGAAGAATGCGCGTCCTAATCCGGAAATCGCCTCGCCGCCGTTGCCACCGCCGGAAGCGGTATTGCACGCGGACAATACGACCCAGTCGGCGTTGAGTTTCAGGCCCAGCACTTCGTCCATGGTGAGCAGGCCGTCGCCCGGTTCTTTCGTGAGCTCCGGCGCGGTCAGCGCCAGCGCCGGCTGGTTCAATCCATCGAGCTCACCCGGCACCAGCCCGTGCGTGGCGAACACCAGCACCCGGCGGTTGGCGAGATCGGTCTTTTTCACGCGCTCCTCGCTCGCGCGCAATTGCAGGAACACGTCGTCCTTCTCGTCCGCCTTGAGCACCTGCGCGATCTCGCGGATCTCGTCCGCCGTATCCGGCAGGCGCGGCACCTGCGCCAGGCGGCTCGAATTCGCGACCGTGGTCGCGGCCGGCGCCTCGGCCTCGCCGGCGGCGGTGGCCTGCACCCGCGCGACCGTGAGGTTGCGCAGCGGCAGCGGCACGCCGCGCGTTGTCGCCTGCGCCAGCAGGATCGGTTTCGGTTGCTCGGCAACTGCTCCCGGCGCTGCTCTACCTCCTCCCTCCCTGGAGTCGTCCGCGTTGGCCTCGGCCAGTTGCTGCGCGTTGAACAGCGGGTCGCCGAAGCCGGCGAACATGCGCCGCCCGCTATCGCCCGCCGGCAGTGCGCGCAGCGTCACCAGCGCGTTCACCGACGGCAACTGCGTCACCGCGACCTGGCGCGCGAGCCACGGCACTGCGCGATAACTCTCGAACAGGAGTTTATTGTCAGCCTTGAGCGTGGCCGGCGCCGTCGGCAACAGCACGAACGGCAAGCCGCTCAGCGCACGATGCGGCACCACCAGCAGACTGTCGCCCGCCTTCCACGTTTTGGCCACCGGCTGGAGCAACTGGCTGTAGAGCCGGTGGGCGGCGGCGACGTCGAACGCCGGCATGGCGCCGAGCGAGGCCGTGCCCGGGTCGAGCGCCTTGCGCAGCTTCGCCACGATGTCGCCGATCGTGCGCTCGCCGAGCGCCGCGGACGTGAACACCACCTCGCCGACCTTGGGTACGGCCCACACGAAACTGCGCTCGGCGCCGACATACACCGACACCAGTACCTCGCCCGGGGCAAGCGCGCCGCGCACCTGGTCGAGCGTCGGCGGCCTGGGATTGATCAGGTTGGCGTAGCTCGGGAACCGTTTCTCGATGTCGGCGAACAGGCGCTTGCGTTCGCTCGCAAGCGCGGCCGCGTCCTGGCGCAGGCGCGCGATCACTTCCGGTTTCTGTTCCGAGGGCGGGGCCGACAGCAGGTTCGCGATCAGGTCGTAGACCGCGTCCACCTGGCGCGCGGTGTCCTGTTCGCGGCGCACGAGCTCGGCGAGCTTGGGATCGGTCGCGGCGGCACGCGCGGCGCTCGACGACAGCGCGCGCTGCACGCCTTGGCCGCGTGCGTGATCGGCGATGCGAAACGCCTCGGCCACCGGGTCGAGACCGGCGGCGCGGGCGATGCCGGCGCTGCGGCTGTCCACGAGCAACCCGAGATACGCTTCGAGAATCAACGCGAGCTTGCGGGTGCGGGCCGGGGAACGGCGCGTGCCGTCGGTCGAGTCGGCGCTCGCGGTGAGCGCCGGCAACGCCTGGTGGAACGCCTGCAGCGCCTCGTTCAGCTTCCCGGCCTGCATCAGCGCCATGCCCTGGTAGCCGCGAATCTCCGCGACCTCGTAATGCTCTGCGCCGAGACGCTCCTCGGCGCGCGTGAGCATCTCGGCCAGCATCGGGCCTGCCTGCGCCGCTTTGCCGGTCTTGATCAGCGCCAGCGCCCAATCGAGGTCGCCGCGCCCGAGCTTCTGCAACAGCACCGGGTCGCGCGCGAGCCCGGCCTGCATGCGCTCCATCTCCGCCACCGCCTCGGCGTACTTGCCCTCGGCGGTGAGCGCCGCGGCGTGCGCGCGCCGCGCGCGCACCATGAGCTGTGACTCCGGCTGCACGCCGAGCCTGGGATAGATCTCGAGCGCCTCGCCGGCCAGCTCGCGCGCCTCGCGCTCGCGGCCCTGCTCGTAAAGAATCTGCGACATCGTCACCAGGCTGTACGCCGTGCCCGGCCAGTAGCGCCCGCGGAACGCGAGCGCACGGTAAATCTGCTTGCGCACGAGACCCTCGGCCTCGGCCAGGCGCTGCTGCTTGACCAGGTTGGTCGCCAGCTGTGACTCGGCGCGCCCGCGGTTGCGCACCACGATCTCCTGGGAAATGTTGGCGATACCGGCCTGGACGCGGTCCTTGTTGACCGCGATGTCTTGCTGGCGATCGCTCAATACCTTGCGCCGCAGCGCCTCGGCCTCGGCGTACTTGCCCTCGTCCTCGAGCAGCGTCGCCCGGGCCTCCGCCGGCCAGGTCGGCCAGTTGTGGCTGAACCAGCCCCAGTTGCGCGAGCCCTGGAGCTCGCGCAGTGTGCCCTGGGCCTCGTCGAGCGCGGCGCGCGCCTTGTCGCGTTCGCCGAGCTGTGAAAAGAACTGGGCAAGGATCGCCTCGTTCGCGAGGCGTTGGCCGAGGTTGGTGCGCTTCCCGGCCGCGATCGCCTGCTCGCGCACGCGCAACGCGGTCAGGTAATTGCCGCCCTGGAACTCGGCGATCGAGAGCTCGGTCAGGATGCGATCCTCCTCGACCTCGCGGGTGTTGAGGCCGCGTGCGTGCTCGGCGGCCTTGCGCAGATCGGCGATCTGCTGCTGCACCAGGCCGAGCTCGGCGGCGGTGCGGCCGCGCTCCCAGTAAAACCGGGCGAGCACGTGGCTGTCCGTGGTTGCGGGCGGTGCGGTCTCGAAACGCGCGCGCGCTTCGCTGCGGTCCGGCGGGCTGCTGCGGTCCTGCGCGAGCAGGGCCTTGATGTCGTCGGCGGTGCGCGGCGGCGGCGTGTAGGCCTCGGCCGCCTCGGCCGCGCGATAGATGATCTTGTGCTTTTTCGCCTCTTCCGGCGGCACCGTGTCCGGTTCCGGTGCGGGTGCCGACTGACACGCAGCCAGCAAGCTGGCGAGCAACCACACCGTGACCGGCGGCTTCATCGCGCTGTTTACTGCCCGTGCTACAGCTTGTTGCCGTCGGCGAAGTTGCGCAGCGTGTGTGTCAGCACGCCGTTGGCGATCTTGCGGTACACGCCCCCGCCGGCAGCGAACACCTGCGCACAACGCTCGTTGTCCTGGATCACCACGCAGTGCCGGCCCTGGTCATCCACGCGCCATTTCGTCGTGACCTTCTTGCCGTCGTCGTAGTGCAGGGTCAGGGTACCGTCCGGCGCGGCGTAGGCGCGGTACTCGCGCAAACTGCCCTCGTTGATGCCGCTGAAGGTCTTGTTCGCGAACAGCGCTTTGACTTCCTCGCCGGACAGCGCCGAACCCGCCTGCACCGTCGACAGGCCGAGGAAGGCGGCACCCAGAACGGCGAGGCCGCGTGCGTGAATTTTCATGATGATGTTCCTCCCGATGCTGCCGTATCTTTATGTCTAGGTGTCTGGAGTGCGTCGCTGTTTCGCGATCCCGGAGAACTATCCATTAAACGCCGCTTCGCGACAACGGGGTTGGCAGGATCAGTTTCCACCGGTCAGGCAGGGGGTTTCCTCAATCTTCGCGTCGACACTACCCCAGTCGGCCTCGCGCAGCCTCGGCAGCGCGCCGGCCAGGTTTTCCGCCGGGCCGAGCGCCAACCATTGCCGGGTGCGTGTTTGCGTGAGTGTCTGGATCTTTGCTTCGATCTTTTTCGCCGCGAGTGCGCGCTGATGTTTCTGCGCGTTGGCCTCGACCGTGAACGTCCCGAGCGAAATGGCGTTCTGCAGGCCTTCTTCCTGGATGAGGGAATGATCCTTGAAGCCCAGACGCGTAAGCTGACGGCGTTTTTTCTCCACCGCGTCGCGGCTGGCCAGCGGCGGCAGGTACACACGATAACCGGTCACGACCGGCTGTTCCTCCTGCTTGCGCTCATACGCCAACGGGATCTGTTTGAGCATGCCAATTGCCTTCTCCGTCGCGGCATCGTCGGCGAACGGCCCGAGGCGGTAGCAACCGGCCGCGGCGTTGGCCAGCGCCGGCGTCGCCGGCGCATCCGGCGCGCGTTCCTTCACTTGCACGCCGGGCTCGGTCAGCAGCCGCAGCTTCTCCGGCTGGATCGCCGGCCGCGAGCCCTCGACGACGGCGCTGTCACCCTGGCGGAAGCCGGTCATCCACAGCCACAAACCGACATTGGCCAGGATTAAAAGCGCGAACAGCCACTTACCGAAGGTATTCATAAGGTATCGAGGATTCGCGCCAGTCCTTTCAGTACCAGGTCCGGCACCTCGCGCACGGGCGGCTTCAGGTGCGCGCGCAGCAGCGGCGCATCGCCACCGGTGAGGAACACCTCGGCCTGACCACCGAGCGCGGCGATCTGTTCCGCGACCAGCAGCGCGACCGCGCCGACGAGACCATGTTGTGTCCCGGCGGCGACGGCGTCGGCCGTCGAGCAACCGAGCGCGGAGTCGGTGCGACCCTGGGCCTCGCGGATGCCGCCGGTGCCGTGTAAAAGACTTTCGCGCAGCAGCCGCAACCCCGGAAAGATCGCGCCGCCGCGAAACTCGCCGTTCGCAGCGAGCGCGTCCACGGTCACGGCCGTGCCGCAGTCCACGATGCAGGCGTTCGCCTGCGTCAGTCCGCGCACCGCGATGAGCGCCGCCCAGCGGTCGGCGCCGAGGCCTTCGGGCTGTGCGTAGCAGTGCCGGACGCCGAGCTGCTCGGTCCGCGCACGGATCGCGATGGGTTCGAGCGCCCAGTGGCGCCGGCACCAATCGACGAGCGCCGCGCGCACGGGATTCGGCGCAACGCTCGCTATGACGACACGCGCCGGTTTTCCGAGCCGTCCCCACGCATCGTCGAGCACGATGCCCATGTCCTGCTGCGCGTGCAACGCGTCGCCGGTCCCCCAGCGACCGGCCGCGGAGTGCGCCCACTTGAGGCGCGAGTTGCCGAGATCGATCAATAAGTCCATTACTTACGCTGCCTGTCGAAGACTGATCTCACCCGAGTGATACGCACGCGTGTTGCCGCGCGCGTCGCGCAACAGCAGCGCGCCGTGGGCGTCGATGCCCTCGACCGTGCCGACGATCCCGCGCTCGCCCGCGAGCAGGCGCACGCGCCGGCCGTGATACAGATGCCGGCGCTGCCATTCGTCGCGAAACGCCGCGAGCCCCTTGTCGGCGAACTGCTGGAACATGTCGCGCAGCTCGCGGACGACGAGCGCCGCCAGGCGATTGCGCTCGACCGGCGCGCCGGTGATGGTGTGCAGGTCGGTCCACGGCTGGTCGATGCGCGCGGCGTCATGGCTGCCGATATAGCCGTTGAGGCCGACGCCCAGCACCACCAAGCTCGGGCCGGCGGCCTCGCCCTGCACATCCACCAGCAGGCCGGCGAGCTTCTTTTCCTGCCAGAGCACGTCGTTCGGCCACTTGAGCACGGCGCCGCGTACGCCGTAGTCCTCGAGCGCGCGCAGGATCGCGACACCGGCCGCGAGGCTCAGGCCCGCGACGATGCCGGGACCGGCGGGAAAGCGCCAGCCCATGGACAGCAGAATATTATGGTACGGCGTCGCCACCCACTGGCGCCCGCGCCGGCCGCGGCCGGCGGCCTGGGCCTCGGCCAGACACACGGCGCCGGCGAAGCTCGCAAGATGCGCGCGTTCCAGAAGATAGCGGTTGGTGGATCCGGTCTCTTCGAGCAGCGTGAGGCGGTCGCGCACCTCGCGCGCCTGCGCGCCCAGGTGGCGCAGGATCGCCCGGCGGTCGAGCGGGCGCACCGGCTGCGGTAATCGATACCCGCGCCCGGTGACGCGGTGGATGTCGAGGCCGGCGTCGGTGAGCGACCTGATCGCCTTGCACACCGCGGCGCGCGTGACGCCGAGGTGCTGGCCCATGTCGGTACCCGAATGAAACCCGCCGTCGGCCAGGAGCCGCAGCACCGCGGAACGCGTCGTCATGCGCGGATTCTACTCGAAAGCAAGAAAAACAAGTTTCACAGGATTAACAGGATTTTGCAGGATTAAAGCGAAGCCCGATCAATCCTGACAATTTCGCCAGGAGCGAAATTGGACGCACTTCAGTGCGCCCGCAGGGCGCGCGCCAGGGATGGTGCGCGTCAAAATCCTGTGAATGCAGTTTCACAATTATTAGCCAGACATCCGCTCGATGACCTTCACGATCGCGGCGGAATCGAGCTCGGCGTCGCCCGCGCCCATGAGCGCGTTCAGGTGCTGCGCCGCAAGCGCCGCGCCCGGGAGCGCGAGCCCGAGCTTGTGCGCGTCGTCCATCACGATCTTCAAATCCTTCTGGTGCAGCTTTACCTTGAAACCCGGCTTGAAGTCGTTGTCGAGCATGCGCTTGCCGTGGACTTCGAGAATCTTGCTGCCGGCGAATCCGCCCATGAGCGCGTCGCGCACCTTGGCCGGGTCCACGCCGTTCTTGCGCGCGAACGTCAACGCCTCGGCCACGGCCTCGATGGTCACCGCCACCACCACCTGGTTGCAGGCCTTGGCCACCTGGCCGGCGCCGTGGTCGCCGACGTGCACGATGTTCTTGCCCATGGCGACGAAGTACGGCTGCACGCGCGCGAACGCCTCGGGCCTGCCGCCGACCATGATCGAGAGCGTGGCGTTGATCGCGCCGACCTCGCCGCCCGACACCGGCGCATCAAGCATGTCGGCGCCGCGCTTTTTCAGTTCCGCCGCGAACCGGCGCGTGGCCGCGGGCGAGATCGTGCTCATGTCCACCACCACCGATCCCGGGCGCACGCCCTGGAGCAGGCCGCCGTCGCCGAGGATCACCTGCTCGACGTCGGGCGTGTCTGACACGCAGACGAAGACGACATCGGCATTGGCCGCGACCTCCTTCGGCGAGGCGCAGGCGGTCGCGCCCGCCTCGCTCAGCGGCTTCATGGTCTCGGGCCGGCGGCCGTAGACCCAGAGCGCGTGCCCGGCCTTGCGCAGGTTGAGCGCCATCGGCCGGCCCATGATGCCGAGTCCGACAAATCCGAGTTTCGTTGTCATTGCAGTTCTCCTTTTTTCAAAACGTTGTGTTTCGGCCAATCATGAGCGCCGCCGTTTGGGTGTCAAGCGTCAGGGAAACCGCAGCACAGGGATGTGCTATCTGCGGTGCCGAGGGATGCCAAACCGATATCGAAGCCGATGGCCCCGGCGCACCAGCGGGCCACGCCGAGCAGGCGCGCATCGTCGTACAACCGCCCCACGACCTGCAGCCCGAGCGGCAGGCGGTTCGGACCGAAGCCGGTCGGGATCGTGAGCGCCGGCGCACCGCACAAGCTCCAGATCGTGCAGAACGTCGGGTCGCCGATGCTGTCGAGCGTCGCTGGCGCCTCGCCGCGCGCCGGCGGCGTGATGAGCGCGTCGAACGGAACCAGAAAATCCTGCAGCGCCCGTTGCAGCGATGCCTGTACGTCCAGCGCCTCGCGGTATTCGGCCTCGGAAATGGCTCGCCCTTCGTCGAGCAGCCGGTTGAGCGCGTCGCTCAGCCGCGCGCGATGTTCAGTTTGCAGCGGGCCCAGGGCGCGCGCGGCTTCGACGTACATGATGCGCCGCAGCATCGCATGCGCCTGCGCGAACGCATCGCCCAATTCGACCTCGGCCACCTGCGCGCCGGCGCCGCGCAAGGCGCGGATGTCGCGCTCGAACTGCGCGCGCTGCGGTTCCTCCGCGAGATGCCACACCGGCGAGCGCACGGCCGCGAGCCGCGGTGGGCGCGGCGGCGGCGCGACCAGAAACAGGCCGTCGGCCAGCGCCTGGGCGTTTTCCAGGCTGCCGCGATCCGCGGCGTCGTGGCCCACGAGCACGGAAGCGACGAGCGCCGCGTCCTCGACGCTGCGCGCAAACACGCCGACCTGATCGAGGGTGGCGCTGAATTCGAGCATGCCGCTGCGCGGGATGAGCCCGCTGCTGGGCTTGTAGCCGACGCAACCGCAGAACGCCGCCGGGCGGATCACCGAGCCGTTGGTCTGGGTGCCGAGCGCCGCCGGCACCATGCCGGCGGCCACCGCCGCGGCCGAGCCCATGCTCGAGCCGCCGGGCGTGTGTGTCGGGTCCCACGGATTGCGCGTCGGCCCGGGATGGAAATAGGCGAGTTCCGCGGTCACGGTCTTGCCGAGCACGAACCCCCCGGCCGCTTCCAGCCGCTGCACGACCGCGGCTGATTCCTGCGCGATAAAGCCGTCGTACACCGGCGAGCCCATGCCGGTGGGAACGCCGCGCACGTGCATGATGTCCTTGATGCCGATCGGGATGCCGCCGAGCGGGCCGCGACCGGCGCCGCGCGCCGCCGCCAGCGCCCGTGGCGCGTCGAGCCAGGCCCAGGCATGCAGCCGCGGTTCAAGCGCGTCGATGCGCGCCAGCAGATCGCGCGTCAGCGCCTCGGCGGTGAAGCGCCCGGCGCGCAGGCCGTCGAGCATCCCGCGCATACTCATGCGGTACAACGTCATGCAAGACCTATTTCAGGACGTCGGGGTTGAGCAGGTTCGGCGGCCGCTCGCCGGCGAGGGCCGCGACCAGGTTCCGGGCCGCAAGCAGCGCCATGTTGCGGCGCGTGTTCACGGTCGCGCTCGCGATGTGCGGCGCCAGCACGACATTCGCGAGCTTGAGGAATTCCGGATTGAATTTCGGTTCGCCCTCGAACACGTCCATGCCGGCGGCGGCGATTTTCTTATGCTTCAGCGCCTCAATAAGCGCGATGTCGTCCACCACCCCGCCGCGCGCGGCGTGGATCAGGATGGCCGTGGGTTTCATCTTCGCCAGTTCCCCGGCGCCGATGAGATGGTGCGTCTCGGGCGAATACGGCGTGTGCAACGTGACAAAGTCGGCGCGTGCCAGCAGCTCGTCGAGCGGGGCGTACGTCGCGCGACATTCGCGTTCGAGCTCCGGTGCAATCCGCTTGCGGTTGTAATACAGCACGTTCATGTCGAAGCCGGCGGCGCGGCGCGCCACCGCCTGGCCGATACGACCCATGCCGACGATGCCGAGCGTGGCGCCGTGCACGTCCGCGCCCAGAAACTGCTTGAGCTTCCAGCCCTTCCATTCGCCGGCGCGCAGCCAGGCCTCGGCCTCGGTGAGGCGGCGCGCGGTGGCGAGGATCAGCGCCCAGGTGAAATCGGCGGTGGCGGCGTCGAGCACGCCGGGCGTGTTGGTGGCCATCACCCCGTGCGTGGTGCAGGCCTTGAGATCGAGGTTGTTGAAACCGACGGCGATGTTGCACACCGCCTTGAGGCGCGGGCACTGGCCGAGCAATGCCTCGTCCACGCGGTCGGTGAGCACCGTGAGCGCGCCGGCCTTGTCCGCCAGCCGGCGCGCGAACTCATCCGGCGACAGCGACGTGTCGGCCTGGTTCGATTCCACGTCGAAATGGCGCCCGAGCAGCTCGAGCGTGTCGTCGAACACTTCGCGCGTCACCAATACTTTCGGTTTCATGTTCGACTCCTATCGATGCACGTGGCGACAGTGCGTTTCGCGCACCATTAACGCGCCGGCGAAACCCGCCAGCGCCACGCCGAAAAAGATGCCCACGCCCAGCTGGTGGTTGGCCGCCGAGTAAACCCGCACGCCGTCCATCACGCGCCCGTCCCAGCCGAGATCCATGATCCAGCCGACCAGCGGCTGCAGCAGCGCCGCGCCGAGAAATGCGCCGGTGTTCACCACGCTCGTCGCCATGCCGGACAGCGCCGGGCGGTTGACCTCCTTGGCCACGGCCCAGGTGAGCGTGAAACCGCCGGCGCCGACACCCATGAGGAAGAACAACCCGAGGCCCGCGACCGCCGGCAATTGCCATTGCAACACCCATGGCAGCCAGCACATCAAATAGAGTCCGACGCCGCCGAGCATCACCGGCTTGCGCCGCCTCAGGCGGTCCGAGAGTATGCCGAGGAAAAACGAGCCGAGCGCGAAGCCGATGAGCAGCCAGCTCGTGTGCAACGCCGCGAGCGCGCGCGGCATGGCGTAGACGTCGCGCAGGAACGGCACCGCCCACAGACCGGCGAAGGCGAACAAGGTGCCGGCGGTGCCGAACGCCGGCAGGAACCCCGGCCAGGTGTCGCGGTTTTTCACCACTTCGACGAGCCCGTGCCACCAGTGGCCGGTGTGCAGCGGGTGCGGCGCGAGTCCATCGAGCTCGCGCATCGAAGGCAGCCCCGCGGCGCGGGGGTTGTCATGCACCAGCAGCCACGTGAGCAACGCGAGCAGCGCCGAGAACACGCCGAGCGCGACGAACACCGTGCGCCAGGTGGTGAACCCGAGCACCCACACGAGCGGCGCCGCCGACAGCACCGCGCCCAGATTTCCGAGCAACAGCGTGAAGCCGGTGATGGCGCCAAAGTGGCGCTCATGAAACCAGTGCGCGTTGATCTTGAGCGTCGCCAGAAACATGTAGGACACGCCGAACCCCACCAGCAACCGGCCGACGGAAGCGGCCAGCAGCGATTCCGCCAGACCGAACAGGATGGAACCGACCGCGGCCGTCAGGCCGCCGAGCGTGACGATGCGGCGCGCACCGAGGGTATCCACCAGCACGCCGGTGGGTATTTGCATGATCGTATAGATATAGAAATACGTCGCGGCCAGCGAGCCGAGCGCCGCGCCGCTTGTCTGAAACGCCTGCTGCAGCTCACCGGCAATGACCGCCGGCGCCATGCGATGGATGTACGCCAGAATGTAGGCGGATGCGATCAGTACGAACGCGGTCCAGCGCAGGCGATACAGACGCGACTTCTGCTCGGCCGTCAGCATGACGTGACGGGTTACGCCCTCAACGATACAACACGGTCGGCAGCCACAGGCCGATCTGCGGGAACACATACAGCAGGAACATCGCCAGCACCTGGATCGCCATGAACGGCATCATGCCGGCGAAGATCTGGTTGAGCGTCACGTGCGGCGGCGCCACGCCCTTGAGGTAAAACGCCGCCATCGCCACCGGCGGACTGAGGAACGCCGTCTGCAGGTTCATCGCCACCAGCAGCCCGAAGAACAGCGGGTCGATCTGGAAGTGGCTCAGCAGCGGCAGGAAGATCGGCATGAAGATGACGATGATCTCGGTCCACTCGAGCGGCCAGCCGAGCAGGAAGATGATCACCTGCGACAGCAGCATGAACTCGGTGGGCGACAGGCTCAGCGACAACACCCACTTCTCGATGATGTCCTGCCCGCCGAGCAGCGCGAAGGTCGCGGAGAACAGCGCCGAGCCGACGAACAGCCAGCACACCATGGCGGTGGTGCGCGCGGTCAGGAACACCGACTCCTTGAGGCGCCCCCAGGTCAGCTGGCGGTAGCCCGCCGCCAGCAGGATGCCGCCGAGCGAGCCGAGCGCCGCGGCCTCGGTCGGCGTGGCCAGGCCGAACACGATCGAGCCCAGCACCATGAGAATCAGCGCCGTCAGCGGCATGAACGAGGTGAGCAGCATTCGGAACACCTGCGCCGTCGGCACGTCCTGCTGCTCCTTGGGCAGCGCGGGCGCCAATTGCGGATTGAGCTTGGCACGGATAATTACGTATAAAACGTACATCCCCGCGAGCATGAGCCCCGGAAAGAAGGCGCCGGCGTACAGGCGCACCACCGACACGCCGGCGGTGGCGCCGTAGAGGATCAGCAGGATCGAGGGCGGTATCAGGATGCCGAGGCAACCGCCGGCGGTGATGGACCCGGCCGCGAGCTTCACGTTATAACCGGCCTTCAGCATCGGGCGCAGCGCCAGCAGGCCCATGAGCGTGACCACCGCGCCGATGATGCCGGTGGCGGTGGCGAACACCGCGCAGGTAATGATGGTGGCCACGGCCAGCGACCCCGGCACGTTGCGCATCGCGAGCTGGATGCTGTGAAACAGCCGGTCCACGATGTTGGCGCGCTCGACGATGTAACCCATGAACACGAACAACGGCACGGCGATCAGCACGTCGTTCGTCATCACGCCGTAGGTGCGCTGCACCATGAGGTCGAAGATCGAGTTCTGCCAGAACGGCTGGTCGGCGTTGTAGAACGCCATGTAGCCGAAGATCATGCCGAGCCCCATGAGCGTGAATGCCGTGGGGAAACCGAGCATGATCGCGATCACGATGAGCGCGAGCATGAGCAACCCGAGGTGTCCCTGGGTGATCTGCTCGGCCGACAGGAATACGCCGAAGACGATGGAGAGCATCACCGCCATCGAGAGCAGGCCGATGGCCATGGGGCTCTTTATAATTTTAGAGAGATTCATTATTTCTTCTCCCCCTTCTCGCCCTCGAGCGCCTGCTTGCGCAGGTCGGCCAACTCGCTCTCGGTGAAGCGCAATTCCTCGCCCTCCTCCACCTTGACCATCTTCTTCAGTTCTTCCACGTCAACTTCCTCGACGTCGTGCGCGCGCTTCGGCCACTCGCCGGTCTTGAGGCACTGCACGGCGCGCACGATCTCGGCGATGCCCTGCAGCAACACCAGCGCGCCGGCGATGGGGATCAGGGTCTTGAAGTGGTAGAGCGGCGGGCCGCCGGACATGGTGCTCGAATGCTCGTTGAGCGACCACGAAATCCTGGCGAAATCGATGCCCGCGTAGGCGAGCGCCGCGATACCGGGAATGAAGAACAGGAAATAGAGCGCGAGGTCGAGACCGGCCTGCACCCGCGGCGGAAAGAAGCCGTACAGCACGTCACCGCGCACATGGCCGTTGCGCGACAGCGTATAGGCCCCGGCCATCAGGAACAGCGAGCCGTACAGGATATAGGCCGCGTCGTACGCCCAGTCGGTCGGCGCCCGGAACAGGTAACGCGCCATCACGTCATAGGAAACGGCGACGGTCAGAACGACGATCAACCAGGCAAAGGCCTTGCCGGACCACTCGCTAATACGGTCGATCAGGAAGAGATAACGCTGCATAAAAATCTCTGTCAGGTGCCGCTCTGCGCCTCCCGACGCTCGCGGTATTCATATATATAGTGCACCCGCCGCTCTTGCGCATCCATGCGCCCGCGGCATTCGTGCATCCCTGCACATCAAAAAAACATCCGGCGCATTACGCGCCGGATGTTTTCAGGTCACGCCGACAACGTACTAGGCCTTCTTTTTGCCGAAATAGTGCGCCGCCGCGAGGTCCGGGTTCACGATCGTGTCCTGGGCCCACTTCACCGCGCGCTCGGCGAACTTCTTCTGCGACGCGAGCACCTTGCCGAAGAACGCATTGTCCTTGCTCTTGGCGGCCACGACCTTGTCCCAGGCCGCGAGCTGCGCCTTGAGGATGCTCTCGGGCGTCTTGAAGAACTTCACGCCCTGCTTGGTCTGCATCTCGACGTAGTCCTGCGAATAGCGGTCGATCGCCTTCCACGACATGTCGGCGCTCGAGGCCTGCGCGGCGTAACGGATGATCGCCTTGAGCTCGGTGGGCAGCGCGTCGTATTTCTTCTTGTTGAACAGGATCTCGAATATTTCGAGCGGCTGGTGGTAGCTCTGCAGCATGCAGATCTTCGAGACGTCCGGGAAGCCGAGCAGGCGATCGGAGGAGGCGTTGTTGAATTCCGCAGCCTCGATCACGCCGCGGTCCAGGGCCGGCACGATCTCGCCGCCCGGCAGCGCCACGACGGAGGCGCCCAGCTCCTTGAACACGTCGACCGACAGGCCGACGGTGCGGTACTTCAGGTTCTTGAGGTCGGCCGGCGACTTGACCTGCTTCTTGAACCAGCCGAGCGGCTGGGTCGGCATCGGACCGTACAGGAAACCCTGCACGTCGAACTTCATGATCTGATGTTGCAGTTCCTGGTAGAGCTCCTTGCCGCCGCCGTACTCGACCCAGGCGAGCAGCGCGTTCGCATCCATGCCGAACGACGGGCCGGTGCCGAACAGCGAATACGCCGAGTTCTTGCCGTACCAGTAGGCCGACACGCCGTGGCCGCCGTCGAGCGTGCCCTTGTTCACGGCATCGATCAGATCGAAGGCCTTGACCACGGCGCCCGCCGGGAGGACGTCGATCTTGAGCTTGCCGCCCGACATCTCGTTCACCTTTTTGGCGAAGTCGAGCGCGTACTCGTGGAAGATGTCCTTGGTCGGCCAGGTGCTCTGGAAACGCATCGTGGTCGCGGCCGAGGCATTGATCATGGGGAAGCCGAGGGTGGCGGCACCCGCGGCCGAGGCCGCGGCGCCCGCCAGGAACTTGCGGCGCGACGCGACGGACTTTTGCTTCTTGGTCTTTTCGTTGCTCATGGTGTCCTCCAAGCTGTAGATAGGGTCGTTGCAGTTGATGCGCACAAATCCATCCGATGCCTGCTGACTACACCGTCACATGCGCGAATTTCGCTTCGTGAAACCACGCCTTGCAGGTTGATAACATACTAGCCACAAACCCGCAGGCTTACCACGCCATCTGTTTCATCTTGCGAAATAACCGATTACAACGCTTTATATATAAAGGTGGAGACCGGATATAGGATGAGGACCGGCGCGGGAAGATGCGACTTGTTGTTTCAAGGGCATCGATTCCGGAGGGATTCGCATTTTCCACCGCGAAACCGCATCGCGTTGCGGGGATTGGCAACGGCGTGTAGCGTATCGGGCGCTTTTATAACCAATCCATAAACATTCTTGACAGCATGCGCGTCGGCCTCTTCGTCACCTGCCTTGTGGACCTGATGCGCCCACGCATCGGTTTTGCCGCGCTGAAACTGCTGCGCGCCGCGGGCGCGGACGTGGTCGTGCCGCGCGCGCAAACCTGCTGCGGCCAGCCCGGGTACAACGCCGGCGACAACGCCGGCGCGCGCAACCTCGCCCTCAAGCTCGCGCGCGAATTCGCCGATTGCGATTACGTCGTGACCCCTTCGGGTTCCTGCGCCGGCATGATCCGCGTGCATTACCCCGCGCTGTTTCGCGAAGACGCGCATGCGGGCGATATCGGGCGGCTGGCGGAAAAAACCTGCGAGCTGACCGATTTCCTGGCGCGCGTCGCCCGGCTCGAGCGTGTGCCCGGCGATTTCACCGGCACCCTCGCCTACCACGATTCCTGCTCCGGCCTGCGCGAGCTCGGCGTAAAGACCCAGCCGCGCGCGCTGCTCGCGCGCATGCCGGGCGTGCGCCTGATCGAAATGGCGGAGAGCGAAACCTGCTGCGGCTTCGGCGGCACCTTCTCGGTGAAATTCGGCGATATCGCCACACGCATGGCGGACAACAAGTGCCAGAATATTAAAGCCAGCGGCGCCGACGCCGTGGCGGCCGGCGATCTCGGTTGCCTGTTGCACATCGAAGGGCGCCTGCGCCGGCTGGGCGATACCCAAACGCGGGTGTTGCACGTGGCCGAAGTGCTCGCCGGCGCCACCGAGAACTGACGATGCAAGTCGCCTCCGGCCGGTTCAAGCAACGCGCCCACGACGGCCTGGAAAACCCGGTGCTACGTAATGCCTTGCTCAAATCACAGGGCAAGTTCGTGGTGACGCGCCAGCAGGCGTTCGACGAATTGGGAAACCTGGGCGAGCTGCGCGCGGCCGCCGCGGCCGTGCGCGACCATACGCTCGAACGGCTCGATACCTACCTGACGCGCTTCGAAACCGAGGTCCGCAAGGCCGGCGGCGAGGTGTTGTGGGCGCAAACGGCGGAAGACGTGCAGCGCCTGTTGCACGACATTTGCGCGCGCCACGGCGTGCGCCTCGCGGTGAAATCCAAGTCCATGGTCACCGAGGAATGCGAGGTGAACCAGGCGCTCGAAACCGCCGGTATCGAGGTCGTGGAGACCGACCTCGGCGAATATATTCTCCAACTTGCCAACGAACCGCCGTCGCACATCGTGGCGCCGGTGGTGCACAAGACGAAAGAGGAGGTCGCAGCGCTGTTCGAGCGGCACCATGGCCGCCCGCGCCTGCACGACATCCCGGCGCTGTGCCGCGAGGCACGCGAGGTGCTGCGCCCGAAGTTTCTCGCCGCCGACCTCGGCATCAGCGGCGCCAACTTCATCATTGCCGAGACCGGCACGGCGCTGATCGTCACCAACGAGGGCAACGGCCGGCTCGCCACCACCCTGCCGCGGGTGCATGTCGCCATCACCGGCATCGAGAAGGTCGTGCCCACGCTCGAAGACGCGGCGCTGTTGCTGCGGCTGCTCACGCGCTCGGCCACCGGCCAGCCGATCACCAACTACGTCTCGCTGCTCACCGGACCGAAGCGCGCGAGCGACCCCGACGGACCGGAACATTTCTACGTGATCCTGGTGGACAACGGCCGCTCGAAACTCCTCGGCGGCGAATTGCAGCCGATACTGCGCTGCATCCGCTGCGGCGCGTGCATGAACCACTGCCCGGTGTACCAGAACGTCGGCGGTCATGCCTACGGCTGGGTCTATCCCGGCCCCATGGGCGCGGTGCTCACGCCGAGTTTCGTCGGGCTTGAGAACGCGCGCGACCTGCCGGATGCCTCAACGCTGTGTGGTGCCTGCGCCGCGGTCTGCCCGGTGAACATTCCATTGCCGGACATGCTGCGCCAGTTGCGCGTGCAGCGCATGGAGAAACGGTTGCGTCCCTGGACCGAGCGCGCGGCGCTGAAACTCTGGTCCTGGCTCGCCGCCCGTCCGCATATATATGGAATCGCCACGGCGCTTGCGGCACGGCTACTGCACTGTTTCGGCGGCAAGACAGGACTACTGCACCGCCTGCCGTTCGCTTCGGGCTGGACCGACGGGCGCGACCTGCCGGCACCGCAGGGTCACACCTTTCGCGAGCTTTACAAGCAGGAGCGCCAAACATGAACGCCCGCGACGCTATTTTCGCGCGCATTCGCCAGACGCTCCAGACAACCGACGCAAGCGCCATGGAAACGCACCTCGCCCGCCACGCGCGCGGTCCACTGCCGACGTTGTCTGCCGATCTCGTTACGCGTTTTCGTGAATGCGCGACACGCCTTGAGAGCACCGTCGCCGGCCCGCTGACTGCCGCGGAGGTGCCGGCCGCGATCGCGCGTTATCTGGACGAGCAGAAACTGCCCCGGCGCGTGGTGAGCTGGCCGGGGATGGCGAGTTTTGACTGGAAATCCGCCGGGGTGGAGATCGAAACCCGCCCGGCACGGGGCGATGATCTGATAGGCGTCACCGGCGTTTTCTGCGGCATCGCCGAAACCGGCACGCTCATGCTGCTCTCCGGCGCGCAAACGCCGCCCACCGTGAGCCTGCTGCCGGAGACGCACATCGCGCTGCTGCCGGTCGCGCGCATCGTCGCGCACATGGAAGACGGCTTCGATCTGCTGCGCAAGGAGCATGGTTCGGTACCACGCGCCATCAACTTCGTTTCCGGGCCCTCGCGCACCGCCGACATCGAGCAGACCGTCACGCTCGGGGCCCACGGCCCCTACCGCGTACTGATCATCCTGACCACCGGGTAACACGCCATGTCCACACCGACGCTACCGCTTTGGATCGACAACCAGCCCTGCGCCGCCAGCAGCAGCCGCACCGCCGACGTCTACAATCCCGCGACCGGCGCGGTCATCCGCAAGGTGCCGCTTGCCAACAAGACGGACGTGGACCAGGCCGTGGCCGCCGCCAAACGCGCGTATCCCGGCTGGCGCGACACCACGCCGCTGCGGCGCGCGCGCATCCTCACGCGTTATCGCGAACTGATGGAGGCGCACAAGGGCGAGCTGGTCGCGCTCATCAGCGAGGAACACGGCAAGACCCGGCTCGACGCCGAGGGCTCGCTGCAGCGCGGCATCGAGGTCATCGAGTTCGCCAGCGGCGCGCCGCATCTGCTCAAGGGCGAGCTCGCCGAGGACGTCGGACGCGGCGTGGACTGCCATTCGATCCTGCAGCCGGTGGGCGTGTGCGTCGGCATCGCGCCGTTCAACTTCCCGGCCATGGTGCCGCTGTGGATGTTCCCGGTGGCAATCGCCTGCGGCAACACCTTCATCCTCAAGCCGTCGGAGAAAGTGCCAAGCACCGCGCTGCGCATGGCCGAGCTGTTCAAAGAGGCCGGCCTGCCGGACGGCGTGTTCAACGTCGTGCACGGGGACAAGGAAGCGGTCGATCTGCTGCTTACGCATCCGGACGTGGGCGCGGTGTCCTCGGTCGGCTCGACGCCGGTGGCGAAACACATTTACGAAACCGCGGCGCGCCACGGCAAGCGCGTGCAGGCGCTCGGCGGCGCCAAGAACCACGCCGTGGTGCTGCCCGACGCCGACCTACCCTTCGCCGCCGATGCGCTCATCGGCGCCGGTTATGGCTCGGCCGGCGAACGCTGCATGGCAATCTCGGCCGTGGTCGCCGTGGGCGAGGCCGCCGATCCGCTGGTCGCGCTGCTCCGGGAAAAGGCCGCGAGGCTCAAGGTCGGACCGGGCGACCGCGCCGGCATCGACATGGGGCCGCTCATCACGCGCGAGCATCGCGACAGGGTCAAGGGCTGCATCGACACCGGCGTCGCCGAAGGCGCTGCGCTCGTGCTCGACGGCCGCGGGCTCCAGGTGCCGGGTCACGAACATGGCTTCTTTCTCGGGCCGACGCTGTTCGACCGCGTCAAACCCGACATGACTATATATAAGGATGAGATCTTCGGGCCGGTACTGATCGTGTTGCGCGTCGATTCGCTCGACGAGGCCATCGCCCTCATCAACCGCAATCCGTTCGCCAACGGCACCGCGATCTTCACCCGCTCGGGCGCCGCGGCGCGGCGTTTCGAGCACGACATCGAGGTCGGCATGGTCGGCGTGAATATTCCAATACCGGTGCCGATGGCGTTTTTCTCCTTCGGCGGCTGGAAGGGTTCGCTGTTCGGCGACCTGCACATGCACGGCATGGAGGGCGTGCAGTTCTACACACGCACGAAGGTGATCACCACACGCTGGCCGGTTACCGAAGACACGACCGGCGTGAGCCTGGTGATGCCCACGCACAAATAGGTTTCAGTCCAGGTACTCGTAACACGGCAACGTCAGGAACTCGGCGAAGCGATCGCTCGCGGTCAACTCGTCGAACACCTTTGCCGCCAGTTCGTACTTGCCGGCCGCGTATACCTTTTCGCCGAGGTGTCTGCGAATACCGGCGAGCTCCTCGGGAATAAGCTGGCGCACCAGCTCAAGCGTCACCTTGCGGCCGTCGTCGAGCACGCCCTTGGGGCTGCGCACCCAGTGCCACACCTGGGCGCGCGAGATCTCGGCCGTGGCCGCGTCTTCCATCAGATGGTGGATCGGCACGCAACCGAGTCCCCCAAGCCAGCCGCCGAGATATTGCAGACCGACATCGAGGTTGTGTCGCAACCCCTCTTCGGTGATGGGCGTTTCCGGCCCGAACGCCAGCAGGTCGGCGGTCGTGGTTTTTACATCATTGCGTTGCCGGTCGATCTGGTTCGGCGTTTTCATATGCGCGTCGAACACTTCGCGCGCGAGCGGCACCAGCCCCGGATGCGCCACCCACGTGCCGTCGTGGCCGTCGGTCACCTCGCGCGCCTTGTCGGCGCGCACGCGCGCCAGCGCCTCGTCGTTCGCCTGGGCGTCGTCCTTGATCGGGATCTGCGCCGCCATCCCGCCCATGGCGTGGATGCCGCGACGGTGGCAGGTCCTGATCGCGAGCAGCGAATACGCGCGCATGAACGGCGCGGTCATGGTTACGAGGCCGCGATCGGCGAGCACGAAGCCCGGGCGGTTCCGGAATTTCTTGATGCAGGAAAAGATGTAGTCCCAGCGGCCGCAGTTGAGCCCGGCCGAGTGCTCGCGCAGCTCGTAGAGAATCTCGTCCATCTCGAATGCCGCCGGCAACGTCTCGATCAGCACCGTGGCGCGGATCGTGCCGCGCGGGATACCGAGACTCTTCTGCGCGGACACGAATACGTCGTTCCACAACCGCGCTTCGAGGTGGCTTTCCATCTTGGGCAAATAGAAATACGGCGCGGTGCCGCGCTTAAGCAGTTCCCTGGCGTTGTGGAAGAAATACAGCCCGAAATCGAACAGGCTGCCGGACATCGGCTCGCCGTCCGCGCGCACGTGCTTCTCCGGCAGATGCCAGCCGCGCGGGCGCACGAACAGCGTCGCGGTCTTGTCCTTGAGCCGGTAGGTTTTCTCCGGCGTTTCGAAATGGATGGCGCGCGCGACCGTGTCGCGCAGGTTGATCTGGCCCTGGATCAGGTTGTCCCAGGTCGGCGTCAGCGAGTCCTCGAAGTCCGCCATGAACACGTTCGCGCCCGAGTTGAGCGCGTTGATGATCATCTTGCGCTCCACCGGGCCGGTGATTTCCACGCGCCGGTCGGCGAGCTCGGCCGGAATCGGCGCCACCTGCCAATCGGCCGCGCGCACCTCGGCGGTCTCGGGCAGGAAGTCCGGCAGCTTGCCGGCGTCGAACTCGCGCTGGCGCTCCTGCCGGCGCGCAAGCAACGCGGCCCGGCGCGCGCCGAACTCGCGCTGCAATCCGGTGATGAATGCGAGCGCTTCGGGCGTGAGGATTTGGGCGTATTCCGGGGGAAGGGGCGCGGCGATAGCGACGCCCTGCGGATAAATCAACGATTCGGCGACTCGGGCCATGACGGCCTCCCATGCCGGCGAAAGTGAATGCCGACAATCATAAATTTAGATTAATACGCGAATCGATGGTTCGCCACTTCTCTCATTTCCATCTGGCGAAAATTTTTACGATTTGTCGGGGATTCCGTGCGCGAGCGCGATGCCGAAGTGCCGCGCGGCGGCTTCGATAAAATTTATGTATCCCGGCAGGAAGCGTCAGGCAATGAGCGTCTTGCCCGGCGCGCCCGCGACCTCGCGCACCAGGCGCGGCACGAGATAACCCGGCAGGCGCGCGGCGAGCCCGGCGATGAGCGCGCGGGCGGATACCTCCGGCACGTCGAAATGCGCCGCGCCCTGGACCTTGTCGAGCAGGTGCAGGTAATAAGGCAGCACACCGGCGTCGAACAGCGCCTCGCTTAAGCCCGCCAGCGTTGCGCTGTCGTCGTTCACGCCGCGCAGCAACACCGACTGGTTGAGCAACGCGGCGCCGGTCTCGCGCAGGCGCGCGAGCGCCGCGCGCACATCGCCATCGATTTCGTTGGCGTGGTTCACGTGCACCACGACCGCGACCCCGAAGCCCACGCCGCCGAGCCAGGCGAGCAGGCCGTCGTCCACGCGCTCGGGCAGCACGATCGGCAGACGCGTGTGCAGCCGCAGGCGCTTCACGTGTTTGAGGCCGGCGAGCGCGGCGGTGAATTCCTTCAGGCGCCGGTCGGAGAGCGTGAGCGGATCGCCGCCGCTCAGGATTACCTCGGTGATGGAAGCGTCGGCGGCGATGTAATCGAGCGCTGCGCGCCAATGGTCGGCGCCGGGGTTGGCCTCGGCGTAGGGGAAGTGGCGGCGGAAGCAGTAGCGGCAGTGCACGGCGCAGGCGCCGGTGGCCGTAAGCAACACCCGTCCCTGGTACTTTTGCAGCACCCCCGGAACGCGCATCGCATCGGCATCGCCCACCGGATCGGGGGTGTATCCCGGCGCCATCAGACACTCCTCGGCCAGCGGCAGCACCTGGCGCAGCAGGGGGTCGTGGGGATCGCCCCGGCGCATGCGCGCCACGAACCCGCGCGGTACGCGCAGCGGAAACAACCGGGCCGCCGCCCGGGCCGCCGGCAGCCATTCGGGCCCGAGGTCAATGGCCGCGAGCAACTCCCCGGGCTCGGTGATGGCACGCGCGAGTTCCCGCTGCCACGCGGGTGTCTGCCGGATCGGAGCTGAGTCGGGTATCATAGCGCGCCTGATTTTACCCCTTTCGACTCAACAGGTGTTTCATGGCGACGTACAACACGAGTGAATTTAAAGCCGGCCTCAAGGTGATGCTCGACGGCGATCCCGCCTCGATCGTGGAGAACGAGTTCGTCAAACCCGGCAAGGGCCAGGCGTTCAACCGCGTGCGTATCCGCAACCTCAAGAACGGCCGCACCATCGAGCGCACCTTCAAGTCGGGCGAGACCATCGAGGCCGCCGACGTCGTCGACATGGAGATGCAGTACCTCTACAACGACGGCCAGTTCTGGCACTTCATGCAGCCCGAGACCTTCGAGCAGGTGGTGGCGGACAAGAACTCCGTCGGCGACAACGCCAAGTGGCTCAAGGAACAGGACGTGTGCATCATCACGCTGTGGAACGGCAACCCGCTGGTGGTCGAGCCGCCGAACACGGTGACGCTCAAGATCGTCGAGACCGACCCGGGCCTCAAGGGCGACACCTCGGGCGGCGGCGGCAAGCCGGCGACGCTCGAAACCGGCGCCGTGGTGCGCGTGCCGCTGTTCGTGCAAAACGGCGAGACTATCAAGGTCAACACCCGCACCGGTGAGTACATCTCGCGGGCCTGAGTCCGACTGGCGCCCGAGCGCCACGCTGGACGTCCTGAAACTGCGCGCCCGGATGCTCGAACGCATCCGGGCTTTTTTTTCCGCGCGCGGGGTGCTGGAAGTGGAAACGCCGGCGCTCTCCCGCGCCGCGACCACTGATCCCGCCCTGGCCAGCTTTGCCACACGTTACACCGGTCCGCTGTTCCCGCAGGGCCGAACGCTATACCTGCACACCTCGCCGGAATTCCCCATGAAGCGCCTGCTGGCCGCTGGCGCCGGTTCGATTTATCAGATCTGCAAGGTATTCCGCGACGGCGAGGCCGGACGGCTGCATAACCCGGAATTCACCATGGTCGAGTGGTACCGCGTCGGTTCCGATCACCATGCGCTGATGGACGAGACACTGGCGCTGGTGACGCAGGCACTCGATGGTAAACGAACGCTCGCCCCGCCCGAGAAGCTCACCTTCCGCGAGGCGTTCGAGCGCCATGCCGGGCTCGACCCGCACCGCGCGGATGCACAGGCATTGGCGACGGTGATAAAACGCCACGGCATCGAAACTGGCTCGGACCCCGCGCGCGAACCGGTGGATGTGCTGCGCGACCTATTGCTCACGCATGTCGTTGAGTCGCAGCTCGGGCGCGGCCGGCTCACGGCGCTCTACGATTACCCCGCCTCGCAAGCAGCGCTGGCCCGCCTCCGCGCCGGCGATCCGCCGGTGGCCGAGCGTTTCGAGATTTATCTCGATGGCATCGAGCTCGCGAACGGCTTCCATGAACTCGGTCATGCCGCCGAGCAACGCGCGCGCTTCGAGCGCGATGTGGCGCAACGAAAGGAACAGGGATTGCCGGCGGTGCCGATGGACGAACATCTGCTGGCGGCGCTGGAAACAGGGTTGCCGGACTGCGCCGGCGTGGCGCTCGGCTTCGACCGGCTGGTGAAGCTGGCCGCGGGGGCAAAATCGATTCAGGACGTGCTCGCGTTCCCGATCGAGCGCGCCTGAGAACGAAACTTACAGTCCGCCCGGCTCGCGGGCGTGGAAACGGCCGTAGAGATAAGTGCCGAGCAGGATGCCGAGGATGGTGAACCCGGCGAGCAGCTTGCCCTCGCCGAGCATCGCCGGCGCGGTCCCGGGACAGGAACCGGACATGCCCCAACCGACGCCGAAGAGCAGCGCCCCGAGCACGAGCCCGCGGCGCATCGGCTTGCCATCGTAAACCAGCGCCTGGCCATCGAGTGCGCGCGCCCGTGAGCGCTTGAGCAGGAACACCCCGAACGCGCCCACCGTTGCCGCCGTGGCGATGACCCACAACAACTGCAAATCCTGGAACAGGAACAGTTTGGCGTAGAAGTCGAACGTAGTCGCGCCCGCGCGACTCAGCAGGAAACCGAAAACAGCGCCGAACAGGAGGAATGCGTAGTTCATCGGCGACTCAGGCAAAAACGCGGAACAGCATCTGGACGGTGGCGAGACCGCTGGCAAAAAACAGCCCCGCCGCCAGCAGGCTCGGCGGATTGAGCAGCGCCACGCCGGCCACCGCGTGGCCGCTGGTGCACCCGCCCGCGAGGCGCGCGCCGTAACCCATTAGCATGCCCCCGCCCAGGAGCAGCGATGCCTTGGCCCACAACGCCTGCGGCAGCACCGCGTCGTACATCGCGCCCATCGACAGCGTCGGCTGCCAGTTTCCGCCGGAAGTCAGCAGCGCGAGAAAACCGCCGAGAGGAATGCCGAGGACGAACCACAGGCGCCAGTTGTCGCGGCGTTCGAATTCGCCGCTCGTGAAATACGGCGCGCGCGAACCGAGGGCGCACAAACTGCCGTAGGACAGCGAACAACCGAGCGGGCGATTGCTCGTCCAGTGCTGGGCCAGTAAATAAAGTCCAATACCGAGCCCGCCGAGCCAGCCCGGCCAAACGATGACATCTACCACGGAATCTCTCCCAACCGCGTAATCGTAGTTATGGCGGGAGATTATAAGGAACAGCAACTGAGCAGGTGACTACAAGATATCTATAGGGCTATTAGCCCGAGGGCGGCACTTGCAGCCAGAAGGTCACGGGGCCATCGTTCGTAAGCATGACCTGCATGTCGGCGCCGAACACGCCGCTCGCGACGTTGGCGTGCTGCCGGCGCGCCTGCGTGAGCAAATACTCGAACAACCGCTGCCCCTCCGCCGGCGGCGCCGCCGGGGTAAAGCTCGCGCGCATGCCCTTGTTCGTATCCGCGGCGAGCGTGAACTGCGGCACCAGCAGCAGCCCGCCGCCGATGTCCTGCACACTCAGGTTCATCTTGCCGTCCGCGTCCGGGAACACGCGATAACCGAGCAACCGTTCCAGCAACCGGTCGGCGCGAGACTCGTCGTCGCCGCATTCGACGCCGACCAGCACCAGCAGACCGCGGCCAATGGCACCGACGGTCTTGCCGTCGATGCTCACGGCAGCCTGGCTGACGCGCTGTAATAGTCCGATCATCGGTAGGCGAATCGCGGCGGAATTGTTGTTGGGCGCGTAGTATAACGGTCCACGCCATGAATACCGTCACCCTTTACAGCGTCGGCCACAGCAACCGCACGATCACGGAACTGATCGGGTTGCTCCGGTCGGCGGGCATCGCCACGCTGGTGGACGTGCGCACACGGCCGGCGTCCGCGCGCCATCCGCAGTTCGCAATGGACGCGCTGCGAACGGCACTGGAACGGGAAGGCATAGTCTACCACTGGGCCGGTCGATGGCTCGGCGGGTTTCGCCAACCGAAGCCGGACTCGCCGCACATTGCGTTCGACTCCGAAGGCTTTCGCGGCTTCGCCGATTTCATGGAAACGGAGGCGTTCCAGCGCGGTGTGTCGCAGCTCGTGAACCTCGGGATGAAGGCGCTGACGGCGTTTATGTGCGCCGAGAAAATGCCGGAGCAATGTCACCGCTCGTTGATCGCCGACTACCTGACGCTGCAGGGCATCACGGTGATGCACCTGATCGATGCGACTGAAACCCGGGAACACCGGCTCAACCCGCTGGCGCGCACGGAATCGGGAAGGCTCGTGTACGACCGGCAGGCCTTGCGGCCGCTGCGGTTGCAGTAGAAAAGATCAGGCGCCGACGGCGACGGCGCGTTCAGCGACGGCAGGAGCAGCGTCGGGCAGCGAGACTTCCGGCGGCAGGACCACGTCCATCATGATCGGCAGGTGGTCGGAAATCGCGTGGTTCAGGACGCAGACGTTGCGCACATCGAGCGTCGGCGATACCAGGATGTGATCGATGTTGCGCGCCGGGCGCCAGCTCGGGAAGGTGTGCAGCCCGTGCACCGGCTCGCGCAGCGGCGTGCGCGCGAGCAACCAGTTCATCTCCTGGCTCGCGGTGCCGCAATTGAAATCGCCCATGAGCACGATGTGCCGATAGTCGCGCATGACGTCGCTCAGGTGCTCGAGCTGCTGCAACCGCGCGCGCCGGCCGAGCGCGAGGTGCAGGACGATCACCGCCAGCGTGTCCTTCCCGTAACCGTAGCGCGCCACCAGCGCGCCGCGTCCCGGAATGCGACCCGGCAATTTCTCCTCGCGGATTTCACTCGGGCGCAGGCGGCTCAACAGCCCCAGGCTGTGCTGTGCCAGACGGCCGAGATTGCGGTTGGTCTGGTGGTACCAGAAGGGGTAGTGCGCCTGCAGCGCGAGGTATTCGGTCTGGTTGATGTAGCCGCTGCGCAGGCTGCCGGCATCCACCTCCTGCAAACCGACGATGTCGAAGCCATGGAGCAGGCGCGCCATGCGGTCGAGGTTTTCAAGCCGCTCGGGATACGGCAGGACATGCTTCCAGGAATGCGTCAGGTAATGACGGTATTTGCTGGTCGCGATGCCGGTCTGGATGTTGTAGCTGAGGAGCCGGAGGCGGCGGGCGCCTTCGGGCACATCGGTCTCGGCGGTGTCCGCCGCGCAACCCGAAGAAAAATGAACCGCGGATGCGCTCATCGGATGCAGCTCTTGAACATGGATTTGATGTAGAACTCCCCCCCTGACGCACGGTACCGGACCGGAATACCGCAAAAACACTACTACCTTAGCTTATTTTGTCAGCAATGCAACCCGACCGTTCTCCTTCCATCGGAAGCGCGTGAGCACGCGACGGAACCGCCCCGGAAAATGGGGCTCTAATAAACAAAATTCAACAACGACGCCGCCGCCTGGAGAAGAGATGGAACGTCTGCGCCCGCTGCTGCTCGGCGTCACGAGCGCCTTGTTTGCCACCACGGTATCGGCAGGAAACGACGACGCGTACATCGACGTCGGCTCGTTCTCGCGCCAGATACCCGGCGGCCTGCCACCGGAATGGAAACCGCTGGCATTCCGGAAGGTCGCGCAACACACGCGTTACGAGCTCGTGCGCGACGGCGGACAGGTGGTCGTGCGCGCCGAAGCCCAAGCCGCGGCCTCGGGCCTGATCCGCGACATCCGCATCGATCCGCGCGAGTACCCGGTCGTCCAGTGGCGCTGGAAGGTGGCCAACCTGCTCGAACGCGCTGATGTCGCGCGCAAGGACGGCGACGATCACCCGGTACGCCTCTATGTCATCTTTCGTAGCGACCGCGATCAATTGAGCGTCTGGGAGAAGGTCAAAATATTTTTTTACCGCCTGCTCTATGGCGAGGAACCGCCCACCGGTGCCATCAATTACATTTGGGACACCCGCGCCCTGAAGGGCACGATTGCCCCGAATGCCTATACCGCACGCGTGCGCATGATCGTGGTGGAAAGCGGTGCCACGAAACTCAATCGCTGGGTCACGGAAGAGCGCAACCTGCTCGAGGATTACCGTGCGGCGTTCGAGGATGAACCGCCGCCGGTGGTGGGCGTGGCCATCATGACCGATACCGATAACACCGGTGAGGCCGCCACCGCCTGGTACGGGGACATCGTCTTTAAAAAGGCGGGCGCGAAGTGAGCCGTCCCGCCATTGCCATACTGCTCGTCATGCTGGTGCTCGTAGGCTGCAGCACCGTCCCGACGCGCTTTGCGCCTGCCGACCCAATACCGGCGACGCAGTTCAGTCACCAGCCATTCGATGCCGCGCTGCGCACCCATGTACGCGACGGCCAGGTGGACTACCCCGGCCTCGCGACCGATGCTCGATTCTCGGCCTATGTGCAAAACCTCGATCGTCTCAATCCCGACGAACTTCGCTCACGCGAGGATAAACTCGCCTTCTGGATAAATGCCTATAACGCGCTCGCCATTCAGGGGATTTTGATCGGCGACTCACCGTTTACGGCGGTGGGCAAGTACCGTTATTTCATCAAGCGCACCTACCGCGTCGGCGGCGGCGAGCTCAACCTCTGGGGGCTGGAACACAAGCTGCTCATCCCGCTCGGCGAGCCGCGGGTGCACTTCGCCATCAACTGCGCCTCATGGTCCTGTCCCAAGCTGCAGAATAGCGTCTACCTGACCGATGGGCTCGATGGCCGGCTGGAGGAAGCGGCGCGGCAATTCGTCAACGATCCGCAGCGCAACCGCTTCGACCGCGAGCGGAAGGTGGCTCGCCTCTCCATGATTTTCAAATGGTATGACGACGAATTCGAGGCCGCCGCCGGCTCGGTTCTGAGGTATGTCGCGCGCTACGTGGAGGACGCGGCGCTCGCCCGCGAGCTCGAACAGGGCGGTTATACCGTCGAATACCTGCCGTACGACTGGTCGCTGAACGGAACCCCGCCTGGATCCGCGCATGCACTTGCGCCCTGACGAACCGCAGCAGATCGCGCGGCTGCTGGGGTTCCTGCAGCACGGCGAGTGGCTGGCGCGGGACGTGGCCGCGAAGCAGGCGCGCCTCGCCGAGGCGCCCGCGTTGCGGCGCTTTTTCGCGATGCAATCGCGCCAGGAAGCGTTCCATGCGGCGGTATTTCAGGGTGCCGCGCATTGGCTCGCGCCGCGCGGTATTCGCCCGGCGGCACCCGCGCCACTGGCGCATTACCGTGCCGAAATCGAGGCGGCGCTCGCGCACGGCGATCTGGCCGAAAGCCTGCTCGCGCTGCAGGTGTTGTTCGAAGCGCTTGGGGATGTCGTGCTGCACGCCATCGATGCCGGTATCGAACGGCGCGGCGGCGGCTTCACACGGCTACGACAAGCGCTGCGCGCGCAGGAACAGGCGCACCACGCCTTCGGCGTGCTGGCGCTCGATCGTCTGATCGCCGACGGTCGGGATTCGATGGAGCGTTTACGCAAGCGGTCCGACGTCTATCGCGAATGCATCGACCATATGTTCCGGGAACTGACCGAGCTGTTTGCCCGCTTCGATGAAAATCCCGCCGATTATCGGCGCCTGCTCCATCACCGCCTGCCCGCATGGGTAAGGCCCGCATGATCACGATCGTCATCCCGGCGTACAACGAGGAGAAGGCGCTACCGGCGACATTCGCGCGCGTCTTTTCCCAAGGCGTGGAATGCGAGGTCATCGTCGTGGACGGCGGCAGCGCCGACCGCACCCGCGAAATCGCCGCGGCCGATCCGCGCGTACGGCTGATCGCGGCGCCGAAGGGTCGCGCGTCGCAGATGAACGCCGGCGCGCGCCAAACATGCAGCGAATGGCTATTGTTCCTGCATGCCGACACGCTGCTGCCAGACGGTGCGCTTGCGGCGATCGCCGCGCTGCCCGGCGATGTTCAGGCCGGCGGTTTCCGTCACCGCTTCTCGGGCAACGACTGGCGCCTGCGACTGATTTCACGGCTGGACAACCTGCGCTGCCGCTTCACGCGCGTGTTCTACGGCGACCAGGCGCTGTTTGTGCGCCGTGATCTCTTCGAGCGCCTCGGCGGATTTCCCGAAGACTATCCGCTCGAGGACGTGGTGTTCGGTGAGCGGCTTCGAAAGGTCACGCGCCCGCGGTTGCTGGACCTGCACGTCACCACCAACGGGCGCAAATTCGCGCAGATGGGCGTCTGGAAAAGCCTGGGGCGCGTGGCCTTGATCCTTACCTGCCACGAACTGCGCCTGCCGATCCCGGCGCGGATCTTTTTCAGCGATATTCGCTGAACCGGCGCAAATCCCCCCGGTGGCGAATCCGGAACGTTTCAGGAGAAACCTTATGCGCATGTCCGTTTCAGGCTTCGTGGCGATGCTGTTTCTGACCGCGGCAACCGCTCCGGCGGCGGCCGCGGCGGCGGGCTGCACCGGGACGCCGGCGCCGGATATCGCGGGCAAGCTCTGGCTGAATTCCGAACCGCTGCATCTCGCACAACTGCGCAACAAGGTGGTGCTGGTCGAATTCTGGACGCTGGGTTGCTCCAACTGCCGCAACGTCGAACCGTACGTGAAGCAATGGCACGCGCAATACGCCGGCCGGGGCCTGGTCGTGGTCGGCGTGCATACTCCCGAGTTCGATTATGAAAAAGATCTGCGGCGCGTCGAGGAATACGTGCGCACGCACGGCATCCGCTACCCCGTGGTCATCGACAACGATTACGTCATCTGGAACCGTTACGCCAACCGCTACTGGCCGGCGATGTATCTGATCGACAAACACGGGGCGATCTGTTCGGTGCACATCGGGGAAGGCGGGTACGCGGAGACCGAACAGAAGATCCGCCAGCTGTTGGCGGAACGTTAGATAAAGAAAAACCGCGGCATAGGGACGTGCCGTTTACGGTGCCAAGGAACGCAAAAGAAAAGCCCGATGGTTTTTAACCATCGGGCTTTGTGTATAAAGCCTGGCAGTGTCCTACTTTCGCATGGGGATAGCCCCACACTAGCATCGGCGCTGAGCGTTTTCACTTCCGAGTTCGGGATGGGATCGGGTGGTTCCCACTCGCTATGGCCGCCAGGCAAACTGTTCGGGCCGCCGTCGTCAGACGACGTCCCCTGTTCGGATCTAGTAAAGCAAGGTGTTGGGTTTGTGCATTGGCTTCACCAGACACCCGGATATCTTGGGTGTTATATGGTCAAGCCGCACGGGCAATTAGTACTGGTTAGCTCAACGCCTTACGGCGCTTACACACCCAGCCTATCAACGTGGTGGTCTACCACGGCCCTTCAGGGGAGTCGAACTCCCGGGGAGATCTCATCTTGAGGTGGGTTTCCCGCTTAGATGCTTTCAGCGGTTATCCCGACCGTACTTGGCTACCCGGCAGTGCCATTGGCATGACAACCGGTACACCAGAGGTACGTCCATCCCGGTCCTCTCGTACTAAGGACAGATCCTCTCAAATCTCCAGCGCCCACCGCAGATAGGGACCGAACTGTCTCACGACGTTCTGAACCCAGCTCGCGTACCACTTTAAATGGCGAACAGCCATACCCTTGGGACCGGCTACAGCCCCAGGATGTGATGAGCCGACATCGAG
>SCRL01000024.1 GCA_004298065.1 Gammaproteobacteria bacterium
GGTGCGTGAGGGATCACGCACGTGCGCATCCGGCGCAGGGATGCGCCGTATGCGCACCTCCTGAGGCCGACCTGAGACGCGAGGGACCGGCGTTGTCTGCCGGCGAGCCTTCCGGGGCAAGATGGCTTTGGTGACTTTCCCCGAAAGGAAAGTCACCCGGGGGTGCAGGGGGCGGAGCGCCCCGCGGTTTTTCCTTTCTCTAAGCGCTGCCAGTATTCTCCAGCAGCGCCAGGCTTTCCTGCGCGATCTCGCGCACCTGCTGTTCCGGGTCGTTCACCAGCGGCTTGAGGTAACCCACGGCACGACGGTCCCGCGCCAGACCCAGATAGTGGGCGGCATCGCCGCGGATATGGGAATCCCTGCTTTGCGTCAGCTTGCCGAGTTCCGGCACGAGCTTTTGAAGCGTCTTTTCCCCCGCGAATTCCTCCATCACTGCGCCGATGCCAACGCGCACCGTGAGCACCGTTTCCGGATCGGCGAGGAGCATCAGCAAGGCATCGAGTTGCGTGTCGTCGCGCCGAAGCGCGTCGATAACCCTCGCGAGCTGACCGGTATCGAGCAGCTCGCGGAAATACTCGGCCATCCCCTCGTGCGTGCCGGCGCGCTCGGCCCACAGTTTGAGTTCGGCGGGCGAACGCAGGCCGTCGAGCTCGAACGGGCCGAGCCGAAGCCACGGCACGCCGCGCACACCGTATTGTTCCGCGACTTCCGGATGCGTCGTGACATTTACCACGTCGAGGCGGCCGATTTTTCCCTGCTTCACCAGTTCGGACACGCCGGCGAGCACGGTCGGACAATGCGGACAACCGGTGGCGATGAGGAGCAGGGCGTCAGGGGCGGGCATGATGTCGGCTACCGGCTTCTTGCGGATGGCACGAAGCCGTCATTTAAGAAATTTATCCATTAATGATAGTCCACCGTTCCCCGCCCGGCCAGCGACGGAATGATCGCGTTTGACAGAGGTCAAAGCATGCATGGTCTAAGCTTGGATCATGTGGAAAACGTGATTTGTTGCCGCCAACCGGGAGGTGAAATATGAATACCGTTTACATCCATATCGACGAGCGCCTGACCGCCAAGCGCATGCGCGAGCTCAAGGGCGAGCTGACGAAACTCCCGCACGTTGCTTTCGTCGAATACAGCGCGCGCAGCCCGCACGACATGCTGGTCGAGTTCGAGCCGCACCACAACGTCCCCATGACATTGATGTCGCGCCTCGAACGCCGCGGTCTGCACCCCGATATCATGTCCTGCTAGCGCGATGCTACGCTTCTCCCGGGCCGGCGGAATATCCGTCGGCCCTTTCATTTTATAAATCCGTGCACTTCGTGGTGCTTTGGGAGCTTTTTGAAAAACTGCCGGTCATAATGCCCGTCCACGGAACCGGGGAAAGCGCCATGCTCATGTACCGCAAGAAAATCGAGATGCCAACCGCCGACGCCGCGTTGCCGGGGCGCGCGGAAACAATGCCGGTCCCCGAGCGCCACTTCGTGAACGATCATCCGTTACAGCCGCCGTTTCCGGCGGGAATGCAGCAGGCGATATTCGGCATGGGCTGCTTCTGGGGCGCGGAGCGCAAGTTCTGGCAGATACCGGGCGTGTATGTCACCGCCGTCGGTTACGCCGGCGGATACTCGCCGAACCCGACCTACAAGGAAGTCTGCAGCGGCATGACCGGCCATAACGAGGTCGTGCTCGTGGTCTACGACCCCAAGACCGTCAGCTATGAGCAGTTGCTCAAGGTCTTCTGGGAGGCGCATGACCCGACCCAGGGCATGCGCCAGGGCAACGACGTCGGCACCCAGTACCGCTCCGGCATCTACGCCTTCACGCCCGAGCAGAAAAAAATCGCGCTGGCTTCGAAAGAGACCTACGAGCAGGCGTTGCGCGCGGCAGGTTACGAGGCCGTGACGACGGAAATTCTCGACGCGCCCGCGTTCTACTACGCCGAGGACTACCACCAGCAATACCTCGCCAAGAACCCGAATGGCTACTGCGGCCTCGGCGGTACCGGGGTGAGCTGCGCCATCTGAGCCGTATTCACATCGAGCCTGCCTCATCGAACCGGCCGTTTGGCATCCCTCGGCACCGTAAACGGGTAGCCGCCGGCTCCCGTGGCGAAGCTCTTTCGGAGACGGCGGCATTGCGTCCATAGCAACATTGCTCATTGCGGCTAGATGCGCCCATTGCCGAAGGAGCATTCGCCTCGGGCATCGGGCGCTACATCCATGTACCACGGTTTGACCGGCATCCAAACCCGCCGTAGGCTGTTCCTCCCCCGGAACCACAACAACGTACAGGAGGCTCAGATGTTTCGTCCGCTTGTGGCTGTACTGATGCTGCTGTTCAGCGGCGCGACGCTCGCCGCGGTCAAGGGTGAAGAAGTGGCGTACGAGAGCGGCGGCGTGACGATGAAGGGTTATCTCGCCTACGACGATGCGATCAAGGGCAAGCGGCCCGGCATTCTCGTGGTACACGAATGGTGGGGACACAATAATTACGCGCGCATGCGCGCCCGCATGCTCGCCGAGATGGGTTACACCGCGCTGGCGGTGGACATGTACGGCGGCGGCAAATCCGCGGACCATCCCGACAACGCCAAGCAGTTCATGAACGAGGTAGCGGGAAACCTGCCGCTGATGAAGCAGCGCTTCAAGGCTGCGGAGAAGGTTCTCAAGAAGCACAAGACCGTGGACAGCGGCCGTCTCGGCGCTATCGGTTACTGTTTCGGCGGCGCGGTCGTGCTCAACATGGCGCGCCAGGGCGAGAGGCTCGCCGGCGTGGTGAGCTTCCACGGCAGCCTCGGCACACCCGAGCCGGCGCGCTACGGCAAGGTCAAGGCGCAGGTGCTGGTGCTGAACGGTGCCGACGACTCGTTCATTCCTGCCGATCAGATTGCGGCGTTCAAGAAGGAAATGGACGACGCCGGCGCCAAGTACCGCTTCATCAACTATCCCGGCGCCAGGCACAGCTTCACCAACCCCGATGCCGATACCTTCGGCCAGAAGTTCAACATGCCGCTGGCCTACAACAAGGAAGCGGATCAGAAATCCTGGGAAGAGATGCAGGCATTCTTCAACGGCTTATTCCGCAAGAAGAAGTAGGTAGTACGCCCTCGCGGGCCGGCTTCCACCGGCCCGCGTATTACACTTCGAAGCCCGGAATTCCACAGTTGCCAAAAACCAACGAAGGGCGCTCTACTCGGTACGCATAAATTTAAGAAAGTAATTCTCGCGCAGGAAATCTCCCTGGCCCGTGAAGCGGAAACCCGCCGCCTCGATTTCGCGGATCACTTCTTCCTTGCCGACGCGCACGTGCTCCAGCACCCAGACCGAGCTTTTGCCCTCGATACGCTCGAAGTCCACGACGACGAGCATGCCGCCCGGGCGCAAGGCGCGACGGATCGAGGCCAACATGGGTCTCGGCTGCTCGAAGTGGTGGTAAGTGTCGCAGACGAAAGCAATATCGATCGAATTCGCCGGCAGGAGCGTCTCGGTCTGAGTATTAACGATGCCCTCGACATTACTAAGCCCTTCGGCGCGCGTGGTGCGCAATATGTTCTTCACGAACCCGCGCGAGATGTCCACGGCATAGGCCCTTCCCTCGGACCCTACGACGCGCGCGAACAGGCGGGTAAACAGCCCCGTGCCGGCGCCGATGTCGGCCACGACGGCGCCGCGCCAGGCGCCGGTTGCCTCCACGATCTGGTGCCGGCGATCGTAGACCTCCCGGCCAGGCCGCTCGAACATGCCGACCCACTGCTCGTATTCCGCGTCTTCGAACGGGACATTGATATCGTGGCGCGCGCCGGGCGCCTCTACCGGCCAGGCCGGCGGTGCCAGCAGCAGGAACAGCAACAGAAGGACCGGGCGACGCATGGCGCTATGCCGGCGGCTTTAGGTTTTCCGCATGCATGTTGCAGAAAAGCGCACCCTGCTCAAGCGCGTCGTCGAGCGCGACGTGAGTGTGCGGGAGTCCCTCGTCGAACCAGCGCCGGGGAAGATAGGTGCGCGTGGTCAGGCGGAAATCGGTCTTGCGCATGCCCATGGCGTAGGAGCGCACGTCCAGCGCGTTCTCGCGGAACGGGCGTTCACCGGTGAAGCGCACCAGATACCAGTAGATCCACATGAAGTCCCAGGTCGCGGGCCAGCCGACGAACACCGGCCGGCCGGGAAGCGATTCGAGCCACGCGAGGTACTCGGGCATCACGACCTCGGGTGCGCGCGTATCGCGGCGGCACTGCTCCCACGCCTGCGGGAACTGGTTCCACCATTCCATGGTCTTCGGGTGCGTCGATGCGCCAAGCAGGGTTTCAAGATTGGCGCTGTACGTGCTGAGCAAGCTCTTATCCGCGGCGTAAGCGGCCGAGGCGAAGCTCAACATCGAGTAGGGACCCGGAATCGGGCCGTCGGCCTCGATGTCGGTGCTGACGTAGATTTCGTTCTGCTTGTTGCTCATGAGTCCTCGTCCAGCCACTGCACCAGATAATAAAGCATCAATCCTTCCGACGAGCGCGACGGCCCGAGCACGATGGCAGGAAAGCGCTTGACCTTGGCGTCCGCCTGCGCCAGCGCTTGCTCGCGCGACGCCACCACCTGCACGCAGTTGTCGGGAAACCGGTCACGCTGGCGCCGCGGGGCGTACACCACCGCGAACTGCTCCTTCACGACGTTGGTTTCGGGATCGAGGCCGATGCGGGTCATGGCGCTATTGTCGCATGGCGCGACTACCGGCCAAAAAACAAGGCAACCGCAGATTCACGCAGATAGAAGTGGCGCAGGGATGCGCCGACTACAGAGCCGAGGACGCAAACACGGATAAGAAATCAACCAAGGTCTGATTTGGATCTGCGTACATCCGCGTTCATCTGCGGTTTCAGGCCTTTAGAAAAAAAGAACCCCGCCACAGGGGCGGGGTTCATGTTCATCCTGCTTGTGGCGGGCTGAACTTAGGCGGCGGAAACGTTCGCCGCGGCCGGGCCCTTCGGGCTCTGCTGCAGCTCGAACTTCACCTTCTGACCCTCGGTCAGGGTCTTGAAGCCGCTGGCCTGGATGGCGGAGAAGTGCACGAACACATCCTTGCCGCCGTTGTCAGGAGTAATAAAACCGAAGCCCTTGGCTTCGTTGAACCACTTCACGGTTCCAGTCATCATGGAAAACTACCTCTAGCTAAGTTAATGGAGCACTGCCGTTCGTTCTTGAGTTCCGAATTCCGGGAGCACTACCGAAACAACTGGAGGGACTTCCGAACTGGGCGTAGAAAGATCGTGCAGTGCGAGGCACTATACGCGAGCGGTCCGCAAAAAGCTAACATACCCCACCCGCCGCCTCGCCCCCATGCCGCCCACGCTCGAATTTTTCGCCCCCTGCCCCAAGGGGTTGGAAGGCCTGCTGGCCGAGGAATTGCGCGGCTTAAGTGCGGAAAAAATAAAGGAAACCCGCGCCGGCGTGGCCTTCGCCGGCGACCTCGCCACCGCCTACCGCGTATGTCTATGGTCGCGCCTGGCGAGCCGCGTATTAATGCCGCTCGCCCGCTTCCCCGCGCCCACGCCCGAGGCGCTGTACGACGGCGTGCAACAAACCACCTGGCGCGACCACGTCGCTCCCGACGGCACGCTCGCGGTGGATGCGGCCTGCCTCAATTCCGCCATCAACCATTCGTACTACGCCGCGCTCAAGGTGAAGGATGCCATCGTCGACCAGCTGCGCGACCGTTTCGGCGTGCGCCCGTCGGTGGACACCGAGCGCCCGGATTTGCGCGTCAATCTTTTTATCCAGCGCGATCAGGCGACGGTGAGTATCGATCTCTCGGGCGAGAGCCTGCACCGGCGCGGCTACCGCGCGCAGGCGGTCGAAGCGCCGCTGAAAGAAAATCTCGCCGCGGCGATTTTATTGCGCGCCGACTGGCCCGCCATCGCGCGCGAGGGCGGCGCGCTCGTGGACCTCATGTGCGGCTCGGGCACCTTGCCGATCGAAGCCGCACTCATGGCCGCCGACATCGCGCCCGGGCTGCAGCGTCCGTCCTTCGGCTTCTTCAAATGGCCGCTGCACGACGCGACCACTTGGAAGCAACTGCTTGACGAAGCGCTCGACCGGCGCGAGGCGGGGCTGAAAAACCTGCCGCCGATCCACGGCTACGACCGCGACGCGCGCGCCATTCGCGCCGCCAAGGAAAATATCGTCGGCGCCGATCTTTCCAATCTTATACGCGTGCGTCAGCGCGAGCTTTCTGCCTGCGAGCCGGAGGCGTTCGAAAAACCCGGCCTGGTCATCGCCAACCCCCCTTACGGTGAGCGCCTGGGCGAAGCGCGCGAACTGCCGGCGCTCTATGCCGAACTGGGCAGCGCCCTCAAGCGCTGCTTCCCCGGCTGGCGCGCGGCGGTGTTCACGGGGAACCCAGAGCTCGGCAAGGAGCTTGGCATCCGCGCCAAAAAGATGCACGTACTCTTCAACGGCGCCATCGAATGCAAGCTGCTGCACTTCGATATCACGGAAGAATGGTTCATGCGCGAGCGAGTGCCCATCACCGAACCGTCCCAGCTCGGCCCCGGCGCGGAAATGTTCGCCAACCGGCTGCGCAAGGACTTCAAGCACTTCGGGCGCTGGGCGCGACGCAGCGAGATATACGCCTATCGGCTGTACGACGCCGATCTGCACGAATACAACCTTGCCATCGACGTTTACGAAGGGGAGAAACGTTTTGTGCACGTGCAGGAGTATGAGGCCCCGGCCAGCGTGGACGAGCGCCTGGCGCAGAAACGCCTGAACCAGGCGTTGGCCGTGATCCCGCTGGTGCTCGAAATCCCGCCGGAACAGGTGTTCTTCAAGGTGCGCCGGCGCCAGAAGGGTCGCACGCAGTACGAAAAGCTCGCCGAGAGCGGCGAATTCCACGAAGTGCGCGAGGGTCCGTGCCGGTTGTGGGTGAACTTTACCGACTATTTGGACACCGGCCTGTTCCTCGACCATCGCCTCACGCGCCAGATGCTCGGCGAGATGGCGAAGGGAAAGAAGTTTCTCAATCTCTTCGGCTACACCGGCTCGGCGACGGTGCACGCGGCGCTCGGCGGTGCGCGCTCGACCGCGACCGTGGATATGTCGTGGACGTATCTGGATTGGGCGGAGCGCAATATGGAATTAAACGGCCTGCGCGGAAAACAGCACGAATTCATCCAGACCGACGTGCTCAAGTGGCTCAAGGAAAAGCGTCCGGAACGGTACGACCTGATCTTCCTCGATCCACCGACGTTCTCGCGCTCCAAGCGCATGGAGGACACGCTCGATATCCAGCGCGACCACGCGGAACTGATCCGGGACGCTTGCGCCCTGCTCGCGCCCGGCGGCACGCTGGTATTTTCGACGAATCTGCGCAAGTTCAAGCTCGACCGCGAGGCACTCACGGACCTCAGGATCGAGGACATCACCCGCCGCACGTTGCCGCCCGATTTCGAGCGCAACCCGCGCATCCACCAGTGCTTCCGCATTGCGCGCAGCGTCTGATATATAACGACCCATGAAAGTCCTCGTCCTCGGCAGCGGCGTCATCGGCGTCACCACCGCGTATTACCTGAGCCGAGCCGGCCACGAGGTCACTGTCCTCGACCGCGCCACGGCACCGGGGATGGAGACAAGCTTCGCCAACGGCGGACAGATATCCTGGGGCGCGGGCAGTCCCTGGGCCGCGCCGGGCATCGTCGGCACCGCCTTCAAATGGCTGTTCAAGCCGCACTCGCCGCTGGTGCTGCACCCGCGCCTCGATCCGGCAATGTGGTCGTGGTTGTTCCAGTTCCTGCGCAACGCTACCCCTGCGCGCTATGCCATTAATAAGGAACGCATGCTGCGCTTGGCACGTTACAGCCACGAGTGCCTGAAACAACTGCGGCAGGACACCGGCATTCAATATGACGCCACGACGCGCGGCACGCTGATCCTGTTCCGCACCCAGAAAGACCTCGACGACGCCGCGGCCGACACCGCCCTGCTAGAACGTTTCGGCGTGCCGTACCAGTTGCTCAGCCGTGCCGGCTGCCTCGGCCACGAGCCGGCGCTCAAGCGCGTCACGAACAAAATCGTCGGTGGGCTGCACTTCCCCGAGGATGAATCCGGCGACTGTCATGCGTTCACACAGTCTCTCACACGGCTGGCCGAGAGAGCCGGCGTGCAGTTTCAGATGCAGACGACGATTCAACGGCTGGAAGCGTCGGACAACGACATCGCACGCGTCATCGCCGACCAGGGAGAATTTACCGCCGACGCCTATGTCCTCGCCTGCGGCAGCTACTCGCCGCTGCTGCTGCGCCCGCTTGGAATCAGGTTGCCGGTGTACCCGCTCAAGGGCTATTCGCTCACGCTGCCGGTCGCCGATTCCGCCGCGGCGCCCGTCGGCACGCTCACGGACGAGACTTATAAAATAGTGATTACCCGCATGGGCGACCGCCTGCGCGCCGCCGGCACCGCCGAGCTGGCCGGCTACGATCTGTCGCTGCCCCGCGCGCGCCGTGAAACGCTGGCTTACGCGGTGCGCGATCTCTTTCCCGACGCCGGCGATTTTTCCCGCGCCGAATACTGGACCGGCCTGCGCCCGATGACGCCCGACAATCCGCCGGTCATCGGATCAACTCCCTACAAAAATTTATTCCTCAACACCGGCCACGGCACGCTCGGCTGGACCATGAGCGCCGGCTCCGGAAAGGTGCTTGCCGATGTCATTTCCGGCCGGCAGCCCGGCATTGACACGCACGGGTTGACGCTGGCACGTTTTGGCTGACATTTGTTCGATCCGCCTTACCCTGGAGGCATCCATGAATCCAACCGACAAACCGCTGGCGTTATTGCAGGAATTCAGGAATTTCGCGCTCAAGGGCAATGTCATCGACCTCGCCGTCGGCGTCATCATCGGCGCCGCCTTCGGCAAGATCATCGACTCGCTGGTGAAGCACCTCATCATGCCCACGATCAGCGTGTTAATGCCCGGCGAGCAGAGCTATCTCGGCTGGAAATTCGTCATTGGCGCCAAGGAAATCCCCTACGGGCTGTTCATCGGCGAAGTGGTGAACTTTCTGATTGTCGCCGCGGCGCTGTTCTTCTTCATTGTTAAATTCCTCGGCTGGGTGATGAAAGCCAGGAAAGAAGAAGCCGCGGCGGCACCGAAAACCACCCCGGAGCAGGAACTGCTTACCGAAATTCGCGACCTGCTGCGCCAGCGGGCCTAGGACGCCGGCGCGATCAGTTCGACCCAGTGCCGCATGGACACGGTTGAGCCGCTTTGCAGGTGGGTGAGGCAGCCGACATTGGCGGTGACAATGACCGCGGGCTGACCCGATTCGAGCGCGACGACCTTGTTGCGCTTGAGTTGATTTGACAGCTCGGGTTGTAACAGCGAATAACTGCCGGCCGCGCCGCAGCAGAGATGCTTGTCCGGCACCTCGGTCAGGACGAAACCCAGGTCTGTCAGGATTTTTTCCACGATACCGTTCAGCCTCTGCCCGTGCTGCAACGAGCACGGCGGATGGAACGCGACTTTCGTGCCGGCCTGGATGCCCGTTTTAAGCCGTGCAAAATCCTCTCGCACCAATATTTCACTCAGGTCCCGGGTCAGCTCGGAAACCCGCTTTGCCTTGGCGGCATAGGCGGGATCGTGGCGCAGCTGGTAACCGTATTCCTTCACGAACAGGCCGCAGCCGCTCGCGGTCATGACGATGGCCTCGCAGCCGGCTTCGATGTAGGGCCACCAGGCGTCGATGTTGCGCCGGGCGAAGTCGAGCGCGCCCACGGTATCGGACGTATGCTGATGCAGCGCGCCGCAGCACCCGGCGTTGGCGGCGCGCACCAGCGAGATGCCGAGGCGGTCCAACACGCGCGCGGTGGCGGCGTTGATATTGGGCGCGATGGCGGGCTGGGCGCAGCCTTCGAGCACGAGCATCGTGCGCGCATGGCGCGGCGCGGGCCATGCGGTCGCGCGCTGACGCGCCGGGACCTTGCGTTTCAGCGCACCCGGCAACAACGGCCGCAGCAACTGTCCCAGGCGCAGCAACGGCGTGAAGCGCGCCGGATAGGGAATCACGTCGCGCACCAACGCCCGCGCCAGGCGCTCGCGCCACGGGCGCTCGACCTGGCTTTCGATCAGTGAACGGCCGATGTCGAGCATCGCGCCATAGTGCATGCCCGAGGAACAGACGGCCTCGCAATTGCGGCAATTAAGACAACGATCGAGGTGCACGACAGTCTCGTAGGTCGGCGCCAGGCGACCCTCGAGCACCATTTTCATCAGATAAATGCGTCCCCGCGGGCTGTCGAGCTCGTCGTTGAGCAGCAGGAAGGTCGGGCAGGTGCTCTTGCAGGCGCCGCAGTGCACGCAGGCGCGCAGCAACTCCCCGGCTTCACGTCCGAGGGGAGTGGTGCGAATGAAGTTGGTAAGTACAGCGGGCACAATCTACCTCGGCGGTATCATACCGGAATCAGCCGGCACGGGCATAGCCGTCGCGGACACCCGGTCGCCACCGACGGAAAAATTCAGGATTTGTCGTCGTCTCTTTTCCCGGACAACAATTCAATCCAGTGGCAGACCGGAGACGGCGCGCGGCTGTTGAGGTGGGTCAGGCAGCCGATATTCCCCGTGGCTATTACTTCCGGGGCTCCCGATTGAAGTGATTCTAATTTCCGCGCCAGCAATTCCTGGGATAGTTTCTTCTGAAGAATCGAATAAGACCCGGCCGAGCCGCAGCACAGGTGGCCGTCTGGCACCGGCGTAAGCGTGAAGCCGAGGTTCACCAGAATTTTCTCCACCACGCCGTTCAGTTTCTGTCCGTGCTGTAACGTACACGGCGATTGGAACGCGACCCTCGTGCCGGGCCGGATATCTCTCTTGAGCGGCGATAAATCCTCCTTCGCCAGGATTTCGCTCACGTCTTTCGTCAGCCCGGAAACACGTTTTGCCTTGGCGGCATAGGCCGGATCAGCACGCAACAGGTGGCCATAATCCTTCACATGCACGCCGCAACCGCTGGCGGTCATGACGATGGCCTCGCAGCCGGATTCAATATGCGGCCACCAGGCGTCGATGTTGCGCCGGGCGAAGTCGAGCGCGCCGGCGGGATCGGAGGTGTGGTGATGCAACGCGCCGCAACAGCCGGCATGGGCGGCACGGATAAGCGAGATGCCGAGCTTGTCGAGCACGCGTGCAGTGGCGGCATTGATGTTGGGCGCGAGGGCCGGCTGCGCACAACCTTCGAGTACCAGCATCCGGCGCGCATGGTGTGGTCCCGGCCAGGCGGATGGTTCCTGGCGCGCCGGGATCGAACGCCCGATCGCCCGCGGCAATAGCGGGCGCAGAAATTGACCGAAGCGCAGCAATGGCGTGAAGCACGCGGGATAGGGAATCACCGCGCGCAGCAGCGCGCGCAAAAGGCGCTCGTGCCACGGGCGTGCGACGCGGCTTTCGACCAGCGGCCGGCCGATTTCGAGCAGCGCGCCGTAGCGCACCCCCGAGGGACAGGTGGTCTCGCAGTTGCGGCAGGTGAGGCAGCGGTCGAGGTGGGTGAGGGTCGCGTGCGTCGGCGCATGGCCCTCGAGCACCTGCTTCATTAAATAGATGCGCCCGCGCGGGCCGTCGAGCTCGTCGCCGAGCAGCTGGTAGGTCGGGCAGGTGGCGTTGCAGAAACCGCAGTGCACGCAGGTGCGAAGAATACTATCGGCCTCACGCCCGGTGGGTGTGTCGCGGATGAAATCGGCGAGTGCGGTCTGCATGGTCAGCCTCGCCGGAACGATACCGGAATTGCCCGGCGCGGGAAAATCAGTTTGGAGCGACGGGTTTCGCGCCGACGGCGCTCAGGCGCCGGTAGACCGTGGCCAGCGCCTGGTCGTCGCCGACGTTGCCCGGGAAGATCACCACCGGCATATCGGAGTAGCGCGCGTGGTCCGCGGGACAGCGCACCACCGACACCCCCGGCAGAATCTGGCCAAGCAGGCGCGCGGTCCGCAGCCCCAGGCCGGTGCTCAACACGTCGTTCGAGGTGATGCCGCCCTTGCTCACGAGCCAGCCGAGCGTGAGCGGCAAATTGCGCACTACGTCCATCAGCAGCTGCGATACCTGCTCGCCGAAGGCGAGGCGCGCGGCGTGGTCAGGAAAGGTGCGCTCGACGCGGCTGGTGTAGATTGCGGGCGTTTTGCCGGCGCGGTGTGCGCGTTCCGCCCCCGTCACTACGGCGGCGAGCAGCGCACCGGCGTCGTGCGGCAGGTGCGCCACGTCGACTTCGATCGGCACGATGTCCGGCTCCTTAAGCAGCGCCTGCAGCTGGCGCGTGGACTTGGGCACATGCGAGCCGACGATCACGGCGCCGGCGTGCCCGCTACGGACGCATTGGGACATCGCCTCCGGCGCCACCGGCTGCGGCGGCAGACGCGCGAACGAGGTGAGCAGGCTGGCGGCGCTGCGAAACAAAAAGCGCTTGTCGGCCGCGGCGGCGCGCAGCACGTCGTCGGTAAAGCGGTCGAGGTCGGCCTGGGTCTCGGCATCCACCACGACACAGGCATTGTCGCGCAGGGACAGCAATTTTTCGGCCACGCCGGCGCGGATGTCGGCAAGCGTGAGGCGCACGACCGCGGCGGCCGAGATACGGCCTTTCGTCTTTTCCGCGACGTAATCCGGCAAATAGCTCGTGCGATAGCCGAACACGGAATCGCGCGCGAACTCGGTCTCGTGCACCGGAATTTCGCGCCCGTCGGCGCGCAGGTAGTGCACGCTGTCGCGCGTGACGCGCCCGCCCTCGAAGAACGCCGGCACCAGGAAATGCGCGTCGAACGGCCCGAGTTCCTGGGCGATCACGTCGGTCTCGACCGGATAGTGCCCGCGCAGGGTCGAATCCGAGCGGCTGACGACGATCGGGTGCAACTCGCACCCGACGAGCGCCTGCTTCAGATTACGACACACGGCGCGCGTTACGTCGGCCGCGCGCGCCGCCGGGAGCGCGCGTGTGTTGGTGAGCACGAAGAACAGCGGCGCCGCGTCGTCCAGTCCCTCGCGCAGCGTCGCCGTGTCCCACTGCATCAGCAGCAGGCAGCCGTGCACGGTCTGCGACCCGGTAGGATCGTCGTCGAGGACGATGACCTTGGTCTGCGCCAAGGGCGCCTATCCCTGAAGCATCTGTTTGGCGCGCTCGGCCATGGCCGCGCCGGTGAGACCGTTGAACGCCATGATCTCGCCGGTGCTGGCCGTGGTTTCGCCGCGCTTCCACGCGAACACATCGCGCCGCGGCGCGGTCGCGCGCAGCAGCACCGGTTCGAGCATGGCGGCCGCGCCGCCGCTGATGGCGATCAAGGCGTCGCCGCCGAAGAGCGCGTGGAACGCCTCGTCGCTCAGGAACTTGCCGTCCGGCATGGCGCACGACTCCCACGCCACGTCGTGCGGGCGGTACAGCTTGCGCGGGTTCACCACCGACACGATGCGCACGCGGTAGCCGTCACGTTCGAGCTGTTCCTTCGCCTCATACACCGGTAATAGCACCATGTCGCCGGTCACGGCGAACACCACGGTTGCTTTGCCGGTGTTCGTGCTCTGGTGCAGCATCACCGCGCCGTCCTCGATCGCCCGTGCGCCCTGCTCCAGCGTCGTGCGCACGGGCAGCGGGCTCTTCGAGCCGAAAATCGCGACGCCCTTGTTGCGGGATTTCAACGCCCAGTCGAACGCCGCCTGAATCAGGTTGGCGTCCGTGGGGAACAGCGGATAGACGTTGCCGTTGCGCATCAGCGCCGCGAAGTAGGCCTCAACCTCGGGCCGCTGGTGGGTCCAGCCGTTGCGGCCCTGTTCGAGCGCGCCGGCGGTGAACATGGCGATGACGCTCGGCGTCGGACGGCGCAGCTCCGCCATCGCCTGGGTCACGGTCTGGAAGATCGGCAGGCCGTTGATGGCGAAGCTCTCGTACGACAGCCACAGTGAGCGGCTGCCGAACAGCGCCAGTCCGGCGGCGAGGCCGGCGCAGGCGTCCTCGTTCAGCGGCTCGTACACCTGGCCCTCCGGCCCCTGGTGGTAGAGCGCGTCCGCGTTCGGGTGACGGATTTTGAGCGCCTGGTTGATGTTGGCCATGCCCGAGGCCTCGTTGCCGTCGGCGTTGGTCACGACGAATCGCCGGTCGCGCAGGCCGACCTCGGCCACGAGCGCGCCCATGGCGGTGGACGGCACCTTCGATTCGCCCTTGGGAAATTCCGTCAGCGGCAGGTCGCCGAGCGCCGGCAGCTCCAGCACCGACTCGGTCACGGCGGTGCGCACCGCCGGCCCGCCGCCGGCGCGCGCGAAGTTGTCGCGCACCAGCTGCCAGGCCTCGGGCCAGAGCGCGCGCTCTTTCAGCGCGCCGACCACGTCCTCGTGCTCCAGCGTGTGCTGCGCGTAGAGGTTGTGCGACTTGGCGCCGCGCGCGTGCACGCCCGCGCCCTTGAGCTGCTTCACGACCATCGCCGTGAGTTTGCCCGACAGCGCCGATTTCGCGGCGCGGTCGGCGCTTTCCAGCATCGCTTGCGCGAACTTGAGGCGGCCGGCGAACGAGAATCGCGTGCTGTCCACGTACGCGCCATCCTGGCCGGCGTCGTCGAAATCCTTGGCATCCACGAGCACGACCTCGTCGAAACCGTGCGCCTTCCAGTAGGCGAGCATCTGCGCATTGTTCCAGGTGGCCACCATGGAATGGTGTTCCTGGCTGTAGCCGTTCCAGATGAGCACCGGCAGGAAATTCGTCACCTTCGGATAGGCCACGTGGAAATGCAGGAGCGCGCTCATCACGTACGGCTCGCCGAAGCCGCCGTCACCGAGCGTCACCGGGAACAGCGTGCCCGGGTGCAGCAGAGCGCCGGTCATGGCGAAGTGCTGGCCCTGGCCGAGCGGGCCGGCCGGCGACAGGATGCCCGGGATGGCGCCGGAGAGATGTCCGAGCAGGCCATGGCGCTCGCGGAAACGCGCGCGCAGCTGCTCGACGTCGTGGATGTCCATCGCTTCCAGCGAGGAGTCGAGGAACATGGCGCTGTAGTAGCCGGGCGCGTGGTGGCCGACCTCGGTCACGATATTGATGTGCCCGAGCATGACCAGCGCCGCATACGCCTCGGCGCTCGAGGCGAAGCCGCCCGGGTGGCCGGAGGCCTTGGTGCCGGTGATCTGCAGCGTGAGGTAGCGCAGCGCGTCGGCGCCGAGCAGCGTTTGGTACGCCGCTGCCGGATCGGCTGCGCTCGCGACGGCGCGCGCATTGGCGCCGATCGCGGGGGCGGCGGCATGACGCGCAGCGTCGGGCCAGAGGGCGCCAAAATACTGGATACCGCGGCTGAACGCCGGGGCGGACGGCGCGCCGGACGGAGAGGTCTTCGACATAACAGGCTCCAAAAACGATGGGGGCTTGCCAGGGAAAATACCCTCAGCTAGGATATTTCACAATACACAATCGTTTTCGTGATACGAAAATATGCAAACCGCCGCCGCCTCCTCCATCCAGGTCATTGACCGCGCCGCCAACCTGCTCGACGCCCTCGCCGACACCCGCAACCCCCTGAGCCTCAAGGTGCTGTCGGCGGAAACGCGGCTGCACCCGTCCACGGCGTTCCGCATCCTGCGGGCGCTGGTGGCGCACGGGCTGGTCGAGCGCACCGACGAGGGCCAGTACCGCCTCGGCTCCAAGCTTATGCGCTACGGCGGCCGGCTGCGCGAACAGCTCGACTGGGTCGAGGAGGCACGACCGGCGATGGCGCGCCTGCGCGCGCAGGTGGGCGAGACCGTCAACCTCACGGTGCGCGAGGGCGACGAAGTCGTGTACATCGAACGGTCGGCGCCGAACCGCATGATGCGCGTCGAGCAACTCATCGGCAGCCGCGCGCCGCTGCATGTCACCGCCGTGGGCAAGCTGTTCCTGGCCGAGGCCGGCAAGGAAGGTTGCCTCGAATACGCGCGCCGCACCGGGCTGCCGCGCTACACGCCGAACACCATCACCGGCGCGAAGAAACTCTGGGACGAGGCCACGGCGGCGGCGCGCCGCGGCTACGCGCTCGACAACGAAGAGGCCGAACTCGGCGTCGGCTGCATCGGCGTCGCCATCCGCGACAGCCACGGCGCCATGGTCGGCGGCTTGTCCATCTCCGCGCCCCGCAGCCGGCGGCAGAATTCCTGGATCCCGCTGGTCCAGAAGGTCGGCGCCGAAGTCTCCGCCCGTCTCGGTTACAACAAGTCCTGAGCGGATAACTGGCATTGCGCCTCGGCCGTGCGGCCAGGGCGTTGGTATATACTTTCGGCTTCTCCCCATCCATAAAAGAACACCAAGGCCGAACCATGAGCTTCGAATCCTTCCAGCCCCCGGTGCGCACCTTGATGGGTCCGGGACCGTCCGACATCCACCCGCGCGTGCTCGCGGCGATGGGCCGTCCGACCATCGGTCACCTCGATCCCGCGTTCATTCGCATGATGGAAGAAACCAAGGCGATGCTGCAGTACGCCTTCCAGACCCAGAACGCGTTCACGCTCCCGATCTCCGCACCGGCCTCGGCCGGCATGGAGACTTGCTTCGTCAATCTCGTTGAGCCCGGCGACAAGGTGATCGTGTGCGTCAACGGCGTATTCGGCCTGCGCATGAAGGAAAACGTCGAGCGCAGCAGCGGCGTGCCGATCGTGGTCGAAACCCCATGGGGCGAGGCCGTGGACCCGAACCAGGTCGAAGAGACGTTCAAGAAAAATCCGGATGCGAAGATGCTGGCGTTCGTGCACGCCGAAACCTCGACCGGTGCCGAATCGGACGCACGCACCCTGGTCTCGGTGGCGCACAAGCACGACGCGGTGACGATCGTGGACGCCGTGACGTCGCTCGGCGGCAGCCCGCTGAAAGTGGACGAATGGCAGCTCGACGCCGTCTATTCCGGCTCACAGAAGTGCCTCTCCTGCACGCCCGGCCTGTCGCCGGTGACCATGAGCGAGCGTGCGGTCGAGAAGATCAAGCGCCGCAAGAACAAGGTTCCCAGCTGGTTCCTCGATCTCAATCTGGTCATGGGCTACTGGGGTTCGGGCAAGCGCGCCTACCACCACACCGCGCCGATCAATCCGCTCTACGGCCTGCACGAGGCGCTGGTGATGCTGCAGGAGGAAGGCCTGGAAAATTCCTGGGCGCGGCACCGCAAGCACCATCTCGCGCTGCGCGCCGGGCTCGATGCCATGGGGCTCCAGTTCTACGTCAAGGAAGCGCACCGCCTGCCGCAGCTAAACGCCATCGTCATACCGAACGGTGTGGACGACGCCGAGCTGCGCAGCCGCCTGCTCAATGAATACAACCTCGAAATCGGCGCCGGCCTAGGCGCGCTCGCCGGCAAGATCGTGCGCATCGGCCTCATGGGCTACAGCGCGAACGTGAAGAACGTGCTTTATTGCCTGGCCGCGCTCGAAGAAGTGCTGGGCGAGATGCGCATGCCGGTGGACAAGGGCGCCGCCGAACGCGCCGCGCACAAGGTGATGTCGTAAACAAAAAAGTTTCACAGGATTAACAGGATTTTTCAGGATTTACAGGATTAATACGTAAAGCTTTTTGGTTTTAATCTTGTTAATCCTGCGGAATCCTGTAAATCCTGTGAATTGTTTTATCTTGATTAATCCTTGTACATCCTGTGAATTGACTCTCCATGACTGAACCTATCCTGATTGCCAAGGCAAAGCAGGAGCTATTCCTGCTGCCGAAAATGGCCAACCGCCACGGCCTCATCGCCGGTGCCACCGGCACCGGCAAGACCGTCACCCTCGCCCGCCTCGCCGAAGGCTTCTCGCGCATCGGCATCCCCGTGTTCATGGCCGACGTCAAAGGCGACCTCGCCGGCATCGCCATGCCTGGCGGGGATTCCGACAAGGTGACGGCGCGGATCAAAGAACTAAAACTCGACGGCTACGAACCGGCCGCCTGCCCAGCGGTGTTCTGGGACCTCTACGGCGAACAGGGCCATCCGGTGCGCGCCACGGTGTCGGACATGGGCCCGCTGCTGCTCGCGCGCATCCTCGGGCTCAACGACACCCAGGAAGGCGTGCTCAACGCCATATTCAAGATTGCCGACGACAACGGCTGGCTGCTACTGGACCTCAAAGACCTGCGCGCCATGGTGCAACACGTCGGCGACAACGCCAAGCAGTTCACCACCGACTACGGCAACATCTCCGCCGCGTCTGTCGGCACCATCCAGCGTGCCCTGCTCGCGCTCGAATCCCAGGGCGCGGACAAGTTCTTCGGCGAGCCGGCGTTGAACCTCGACGATCTGATGCAGACCGAGGGCGGTCAGGGCGTGGTCAACGTCCTCGCCGCCGACAAGCTCATGGGTTCGCCCAAGCTCTACGCCACGTTCCTGCTATGGATGCTGGCGGAGCTGTTCGAAAACCTGCCCGAAATCGGCGACCGCGAAAAGCCCAAGCTCGTGTTCTTCTTCGACGAGGCGCACCTGCTGTTCGACGACGCGCCCGAGGCACTGCTCGACAAGATCGAACAGGTCGTGCGCCTGATCCGCTCGAAGGGCGTGGGCGTGTATTTCGTCTCGCAGAACCCGCTGGATATTCCGGACAAGGTGCTGGGCCAGCTCGGCAACCGCGTGCAGCACGCGCTGCGCGCCTTCACACCCCGCGACCAGAAGGCCGTCAAGGCCGCGGCCGAGACCTTCCGCGCCAACCCGAAATTAAAAGTCGAAAAGGCCATCACCGAACTCGAAGTCGGCGAAGCACTGGTGTCGCTGCTGGACGAGAAAGGCAGCCCGCTGCCCGTCGAACGCGCGCTCATCGTCCCGCCGGCCTGCCGTCTGGGACCGGTCACCGACGCCGAGCGCCGCAAAATCATCGACGCCTCGGCGCTCAAGGGCCACTACGAAAAAGCCGTGGATCGCGAATCGGCCTACGAGATTCTCAAATCACGCGCTGCTAAAACGGTGGAAAAAGAAGAGGCAGAAGCGGAAACCGCGCCCACCGCGCGCCGCGGACGCCCGCGCGAGAACGTCGCCGAGGCCATGATGAAAAGCGCTGCCCGCGCCATCGGCTCCCAGATCGGACGACAGATTATTCGCGGGGTATTGGGGTCGCTGCTAGGCGGAAGGCGCTGATTACCCGGCGTCGCGCCAGTTCATTTGCTGCAACGTGGACGGCTAACGCCACGCCTTACCCTGCGGGCGCCTTTGCGGATTTGGATCATACGGGCCGACTTGGCCTTCAACTTGTCCGCGTCGGGCAGACCGAGGTCGGCAAAGACGTTGCCGGAACCCATCTCGACTTCGACGCTTCTAATCTTCCACTTTTTCATCTCGTACCTCTTGCGCAATTAGTTCCGCGATCTTCAGGCATTCGCGGATCGCCACGCTTTACGCGGCGTCGCGCAACGTCAGGCGAATCTGAATATCCGCCCACGGTACAAAAACACGTCCTGCCTTGTCCTTGGCGACCAAGCCGTGCTCCATGAGACGCGTCACATCCTGATGCACATTGCTGTAATTGCGCTTAAGACGCTTGGCAAGCGCGTAGATCGTCACCGGTCCCGATGATTTCAGGGCCTCGATCAGCCGCAAGCGTACCGGCGTGAACTCCGCGAGCAGATGCGCGCCATCGGCGAAGCTGAGGTGAAAGTCCGCCTCCGGCAGCCGTTCGCCGGCGTCCGCCCGCCGCGCCAGCGCCCGCGCACGCTTGAACATGGCTCGCACCGATTCCGTCCCGACAATTGCCTTCGCCATAGTTACTTCTCCTCGATCAGCCGCGTCACGTCATCCTCGAAATCGGCGATGAGCTTTTCGAGCGACACAAACCGGTACACTCGCTCGTGATCGCCGTAGTGGATATGGTCTCCCTTGCCGGTTTCATTGTCGTACCGGACCAGACACTTTCCTGCCCTGCCGCAGTAAAGCCGATACTTATATCCGTGCGGTCTGTCTGAACTAGGCTGCGGGAGCTGCCAAACCACCATTTCGATAACTACATCCCCGAGAACCTTCCTCTGGTTAAGGATCGCGATAGCCCTTCGCATAAACTGCATTCTAGGCCGTATATTGCCACGAGGCAATATACGGAGGTAAAGACCGACAGTATTTAGCCAGTCCGAAGATTACTGCGCGAGGGCACGGCCGAGGCCATGATGAAAAGCGCCGCCCGCGCCATCGGTTCCCAGATCGGATGGCAGATTATTCTGCGGGGTTCTAGGTTCTTTGTTGGGAGGGAGGCGTTAGTACAATACTAATTAGCTATCTGCGTGGTGGGGGTACTGTTCCGTCATCGCGAAACGGCTTAAGCCAGCATGCTGTGCGTCCACTCGTTATTCCAGCCCCCGCGACAAATTGCTATACGATTTTTGTAGCAAACTTCTCTCGCTCTCAAGATACTTGTCATAAAATCCGCTTCTCTTTAAAGACTCTATGCGATTGGCCTGGATTGCTGAATAAACTGCATATGGCCCCGCTTTTCCGAAACGGATACACACGTACCAGAAATCAACATGGGGATAAACAATCACATCTCCCTTCTTAGAAATTAAGTGGAAGAAGGTGTAATAGCCGGTATCTGAATCGTTGCTCACAAGATTGTATTGAACGACGCTATTGATTTCTAAGGATGAGTAATCCGAGATAACCTTCGCGTTCTCTTTTTGACTGAACATTACTATACCGTTACCGAGAAACACTGAACCTTTTGTCGCCTCAATCCCACCCTTTGAGCTTGGTCCAAGAACTAGTTTCCATTCAGCCCGAATAAATTCGGGAATGTTCTTAAAAACGATATTCTTCTGTTCTTCCGCCATGCAAGGCATAGCAAGAATTAAAAAGAATACGCTAATTATTCTTGATTTAATTACCGTCTCTCTCATTTAGAGCTGCGTACAGGTAGCCACAAGGGACCTGCCAATGGGATCCGGGGTTAGCTCGACGCGCATGTATAAGTGCTATATCTGCCCAACATTCACGATCGCAAACCATGTAAGGAGACAGAGCCCGATCAGGAAAGTTGCAGTTTGGAAATAGCGCGCGACAGAAAATATAGTGCGTTCTTTGAAATATACACCTCCCGTTACATGAAGCATCTCTATCGCAGCTTGATCCGAGCTTTCCATTCGCTTCTTCCGCAAGATATTTGCACCATCAAGTCTTGATTGGGCACGACCCCATAGAAGCAGCAAAGAAAACAATACACATAGAGCAAGCGAGACCCAACATAGCTGCAATGCCCAAGTATCACGAGGATTCTCGGGAATATAGGTCTGTTGCAATGCGACTAGAAGTGTAAGGCCTGCCGATGATAAAGAAAGAAGCTGTCGGTGCCACGCGTGAACATGTTCTCCATAAGCCGCCAGATGAGAGCGCTCCACGCTGTCTAGAGCTTCTTTTTGTTGCTGTTTCATGTGGTGTCCAAATGTGGATGGCACCTGCCCCTAAAACCACTTCTTCTTTTTAAAGTAGTACAACATTCCACCACCAACCGCGAGCATCACGCCCAGAACCGCCGGATAGGCCCACGGCCAATCGAGTTCGGGCATGTGCCTGAAATTCATGCCGTACACGCCGGCGAGGAATGATAGCGGCATGAAGATGGTGGCGATGATGGCCAGCACCTTCATGATCTCGTTCAGGCGGTTGCTCAGGCCCATCAGGTGGATGTCGTGGATACCCGCCACCATGTCACGGAAGCTTTCGAGGGTTTCGATGGCGTGCACCGTGTGGTCATAAACGTCGCGCAGGTAAACGCGCGTTTCGGCCGCGACCAGGGCGGTACTGCCCCGCTCCAGGCTGCCCAGCACCTCGCGCAGCGGCCACACGGCACGGCGCAACAGCACCAGCTCGCGGCGCAGGGCGTGCAGCAGCGTCGGCGTGCGGGGCGACGGGCGGCTTCCGACCTCGTCGTACAACTGCTCCAGGCGTTCGCCGAGGCGTTCGAGGACGACGAAGTAGTTGTCCACCACCGCATCGAGCAGGCTATAGGCGAGATGGTCCGCGCCCTGCTCGCGAATCTTTCCACGGTTGGTGCGCAGGCGCTCGCGCACCGCGTCGAACGCAGTCGGCTCGGCCTCCTCGAACGACAGCACGAAATCACGCCCGAGAATCAGGCTGACCTGTTCTGTTGCAGCAGCCGCGTACCCTTCGGCGCCGTCGTGCAGAAGGCGCAGGACGATGTAGACGTAATCTCCGTAGTCTTCGAGCTTGGGGCGCTGGTCGGTGTTGGCGATGTCTTCCAGCACCAGCGGGTGCAGGCCGAAACAGCCGCCCAACTGCGACAGCAGCGCGACGTCGTGCACGCCAGTCACATGCACCCATGACACACCCGCCCCGCGCAGCACCGCGCACTCGTCTACATTCGCCGTCTCACGCTCCGTGACCTGCGCGGCGGTGTAGTGCATCAAGCGGATGTGGGTGGTTTCGCTCCTGCGCTCGCCGATGTGCACCGGCGTGCCGGGCGGCAGCCCGGCCTTGCGGGAACGCTGTTTGACGATTCGGTGCATGCCGCGCCTTAGCCGATGATGGACAAACGGCCGCGCCCAACGCGGCCGACAGGCGTATAGTAGGTTGCTAGGCCGGTTGTTCCAATCCCGCACTTGTCACGAGGGTTCCGCATGGAAACCTTTCACGTCGCGCACGCTGCCTCGCCCAACTGGCTGCAAGCGGCCAACAGCTGCCTCGCCCAGCTCGACGACGCCTCGCCCGGCGCCAACCTCGGATTCCTGTACGTGACCGACAGTTTCGGCGAGCACCTGCCGCGCCTGCTCGACTACCTCAAGGAACAGACCGACATCGAGGACTGGGTCGGCAGCGTCGGCATCGGCATCTGCGCCACCGGCAAGGAGTACTACGACGAACCGGCCCTGAGCGTCATGCTCGCGGAGTTTCCACCGGATGCGTTCCACGTGTTCCAGACGATTCGCAACGACATCGGCGAATTCACGCTGCCGCACCGCGCCTGGTGCGAGCACGCCCACGCGCATTTCGCCATCGTCCACGGCGATCCACGCAACCCGAAAACGCCCGTCTTCGTCGAGCAACTGTCGGACGCGCTCGCCGGCGGCTTTATCGTCGGCGGACTGACGTCCTCGCGCGGGGCGCACGCCCAGATCGCGGGCAAGCTCACCGAGGGCGGCGTCTCCGGCGTGGTGCTGGCGGATTGCATCGGCATCACCACCGGGCTCACCCAGGGCTGCACGCCGATCGGCGCCAAGCACGAGATCACCGACTGCCAGGACAACATTGTCGTCAAGCTCGACGGACGCCCGGCGCTGGACGTGTTCAACGAGGAGGTCGGCGAGGCAATCGCGCGCGACCCCGCGCGCGCCGGCGGTTACATCATGGCCGGTTTCCCGATCAAGGGCTCGGACACCGGCGACTATCTGGTGCGCCAGATCATCGGCGTGGACACGCAGCGCAAGCTCCTTGCCATCGGCGAATCGCTGAACGCGGGCGACACGCTGCACTTCTGCCGGCGCGACAACCGCAGTGCCTACGAGGACCTGGTGCGCATGCTGCGCGACGTGCGCGCACGCCACCCGGGCACGCCCAAGGGCGGCGTGTACTACTCCTGCCTCGGTCGCGGCCAGAACATGTTCGGGCCCCACTCCGAGGAGCTCAACACCATCCGCCAGGAGCTGGGCGAGTTCCCGCTCGTGGGCTTCTTTGCCAACGGCGAAATCTCGCACAACCGGCTGTACGGCTTCACCGGGGTCCTGACACTGTTCGGCTAGCCATGGACCTCGCGCTCCTGCCCTGGCTTTTTTTCGATCCGGCGCGCGAGAGCGAAGCCGAGACGCGCGTACAGACCCGCGCGGACCGGAAAGAGGAACTGGAGAAACGCCTGTTCTGCGCCGCCTGTCGGCTACCGGTCACCGACCAGGATCAGCGCATCGCCATGCTCGGCGCCCACGCGCATTCCTGCATCAACCCGCACGGCCTCACGTTCCACATCGGCTGCTTCCGCGAGGCGCCCGGTTGCGCCGTCGCCGGCGAGGCGACGACGGAACACACTTGGTTCCCGGGCTATGCCTGGCGCATTGCCGCCTGCGCGCGCTGCGGCACGCACCTGGGCTGGCGGTTTGAGGGGGGAAACGGCGGGTTCTACGGATTGATCGTCCGGCAGCTCACTTTCGCCGGGCACGGCTGAAGGGCATTCAAGCGTCCGGGGCCTTGCCAGCCGTCGCATCGCTGTACGATAGCTCCGTATGTGGCTGGTGGTACTTTTTCACCAGCCATAACCAGCCTCCCGGTAAGGATACCAGCACGATCAACACGCCGAAGGTGATGGAGATGAGCAGCGCGTCGGACGAAGAAATACCGGCATAACCGAGCGCGGAGATCATGCCGAGCTCGCGCACACCCCAACCGGCCAGCGAGATCGGCAGAATGGTCAACAGAATAACCGGCGGCACCAGCACCAGGCATTCCACCACACCGATGCCGAGTCCCAGGCTACGGGCGATAGCATAAATGACGAGGCTGGTCATGACGTGCAGCAGCAGCGACAGCACAATGACGGGGAAAACGACGCCCGGCGCGGCGACGAGTGCATGCAGGTCCTTCGACAGGTTTTGCAAGGCGCGCATGATCCGCCAGCGGGTCAGTGCCGCCGGCAAAAATTTGAGCAAGTAAAGCACCAGCAACCCGACGGCCATCAGCACGGCGGCGATTACCACGGCCATGCGTATGCCGCTGCTGGTAACCAACTGGAACAACCATGGCAGCCCGGCCAGCATGACCAGCAGCAGCGCGGCCATGGCGATCACCCGGTCGAGCAGCACCGAATTGAACGCCGCGCGCAACGGGAGGCCGTAACGATAGACATGCCACACACGCATGGCATCGCCGCCGATGGCCGAGGGCAGAGCCTGGTTGAAGAACATTCCGACAAACATCAACTGAAATACAATGGCGAATGGAAGCCGGCCATGGATTCCATAAATCACCCTGCGCCACCGCATGGCCCCGGCCAGAACCTGAGCACCGAGAATCGATACGGCGATCGCGATCAGGGCGGGAGAAAAGTCCAGGACCCGGCCACGCAGGGCCTCGAAGTCCACCTTGCCGAAGACGTACCACAACAGCACCGCGGTAATGCCGACCCGCAGCAACAGTGACAACCCATGCCGCAGAGCGCTTCGGTTCATGCCGGCTATGTTACCGGAATGCAGAAGGCATTACCGGCCTTCCAGCAGCAGGCGCACGTCGTGCGCCAGGTCCTCGGCGCCGGCGTCGTTCTTGAACAGCAGCCGCAGCTTGCCCTTCGGATCCTTCACCAGGATGCCGCCGAAGTGGTCGATGATCGTGCTGCCGGGATTGTTTTGGAAGGCGACCTTGTAGTCCTGTGCGACCTTTCCGATCTCCTGCTCCGTGCCGGTGAGGCCGAGAATCGCGGGATGGAACTTGGGCACGAACGACGCGAGCTGGGCGACGGTGTCGTGCTTCGGATCAACGGTGATAAACAGCACCTGCACGCGCTCGGCCTCGGGGCCGAGCTGCTTGAGCATGGCTGAAAGGCGCGTGAGCGTCGGCGCGCAGATGTCCGGGCAGTGGGTGTAGCCGAAAAACAGCACCACGACCTTGCCCTGATAGTCGGAAACCCTGACGGGCTTGCCGGTGTGCGCGGTGAGCGTGAAATCGCCGCCCCATTCCACGCCGCTAATGTCCGTGCCCTTGAATGCGGGTTTGGACGGGGCACAGGCGCCAAAAAGCAATGCTGCGAGGAACGCAACAAGCCACCAGCGTACAGCGGAAGTCATTGATTGGTTCACTGACAGCGGATGGCTAGTACAACGCCGACTGCATCGCTTCGCGGATGAAAACGCGGTAGTGGTCGAGCAGTAACAGTGCGAACAAGAGCGCGAGATACTGGATCGAGTAGAAGAAAGTCTTGCGCGCGAGTTGGTCGCTGTAGTTGCGGTACAGCTTCCAGGCATAGGCCAGGAACACGGCATTCAGCGGAATCGCGCCGGCGAGATAGAGCCAGCCGCTCATCTTGGTGGCGAACGGCATCACCGTCACGGCCGCGAGCAGCACGGTGTAGAGCAGGATCTGCAGGCGCGTGTAGCGGCTGCCGTGGGTCACCGGCAGCATGGGAATGCCGGCGGCGGCGTATTCCTTCTCGCGGTACAGCGCCAGCGCCCAGAAGTGCGGCGGCGTCCACAGGAAGATAATAAGGAACAGCAGCAGGGCGTCGGCCGAAACGCCGCCGGTAATCGCGGCCCAGCCGAGCACCGGCGGCGCGGCACCGGCTGCACCGCCGATGACGATGTTCTGCGGCGTGGCGTGCTTAAGCCACACGGTGTAGACGACCGAATAGAAGATGAGCGAGAAGAAAGTCAGTACCGCCGTCAGCACGTTGACCCACACGACCAGGATCACCATGGAGACGACGCCGACCGCGAGCGCGAACACCAGCGCCTCGGTCGCGGTCAGCTGGCCGGTCGGCAGCGGGCGGCCGTGCGTGCGCGCCATGACGGCGTCGGCCTGGCGATCGAAGACATGATTGAGCGCCGCCGCGGAACCGGCGGCGAGCGCGATGCCGAGCGTCCCGGCGACGAACGCCGTGAGCGGCAGCGCGCCCGGCGTGGACAGGAACATGCCGACCACGGCGGTAAAGACAATCAACGATACCACGCGCGGTTTGGTGAGCTCGAAATACTCGCGCGCGAGCAGCCGGAGCGAACGCGGTTGGTGGTCGAGCGCCGCATCGCGGCGGCTATCGGTGGTTTCAACGGTCGTCTTCATGCGCTGTCTTTCCCGGGCCGGGTCACCGGCTGCACCACGTAATAAAGCGTCACCAGACTCAGGATCAGCAACGCGCTCGCGGCACTGTGGGCCACCGCGGTCACCGGCGGCAGGCGGGTGACGGCGGTCATTATACCAATGCCGACGGCAAGGAGCAGCGTGCCGAGCACCAACAGGCCGTAGCGGCAGAGATGATCCTGTGTGCCAGTACGCCACAGATGCACCCCGAGCCACATGACATAGATCAACACCGTCAGGGCCGCCAGGCGGTGACCAACGGTCAGCGCCACGGCCGTGGCCTCGTCGGGCTGCGCTGTAACGGCGGTCACAACCGCGATCAGGTTGATCTCGGGCCACCATGCACCGCGACAGGCGGGAAAGTCCGGGCACGGCAGGCCGATCGCGTGCGCGCCCGCCCAGCCGCCAAGCAGGGCCGCGAACAACGCCAGCAACAGCGCCGTCAACGCACGCGGACGCAACGCGCGCATCGCGGCGGCTTCCGCCAACGGGCGCAGGAAACGAAGCTCACGCAGCACCAGCCACCACAGCAGCGCACACACGCCAAGCGCGGCCAGCCACTGCCACAACAACACGCCAGGGCCGGCATACGCGAGTCGTAACGTCCAGCCAATCGCGACCAGCACCAGCGCGATGGCCGGAATACCCCAGCGCCAATCGAGCGTTGCCTCACGGCGTTTCCAACCGAAGCCCGCGAGGCCGGCAAGTGCGATCAACAATGTGCCGTCGGCCGCCGCCTGCGTCCATTCGATGTCATCGGCCGCAGGCGAGTCGGGTGCGATCACGGCGGACAGTGCGTGATAGCACTCCGGCCAGGTCGGACATTGCGCGTGCGCCTGCTGCTGGCGCGCGTAGGCGCTCGCCAGCATCCACGCGAATGCCAGCAGGAACACCGCGAGCGCAGGCACCACGAAATGTCGCAACCGCTCCACGTCAGCCCACCTGCGACACACGCAGCAGGCGCGCGAGGTCCTTGCGCAGGCGATTCGCGTCGGCGTCCGCCGGCCAGCTCATCATGAAATTGCCAATCGGATCGACGAGGTATATCCGGTTCAACCCCGCGGGCGGCGCGCCGGGCGTAAGCTCGAAGTGCGCGGACAGCGCGCCCATCGCTGGCAACGGGCCCGTCAGCACCAGCGTGCCCGGATAATCCTTGATGGCGTAATGCAACCAGTCGCGGGCGCGTGCATCCGTGACCATGAACACCGACCGCACGCGCTCGGCGTTCTCGCCCTGCGCCAGGATCACGCGGTGCATCCGGTCGAGATTGGCCTCGCACGGCTTGAGGCACTCGGCGGCGGCGAAAATGACCAGCGACCATTTGCCACGCAGGGCATCGAGACGCAGCGTGCCGCCGTCGAGCGTTGTCAGCGTGAGGTCCGGCAGCGGGCGCGGTGGCTGCACCAGCTCGCCATAGTTACCTGATCCCTCGGGGCGCCAACCGGAGAAGTAGAGCACATAGGCGATCGCCACCGGCAACGCGAACACGATGAACAACAACACAAGCGTGCGACGCGAGCGCCTTGCCTGGGGACGGATATTCGATTTCATGCATCACCTGCCTGCGCACCGCGCCGGCGCCAACCGAGAAAGAGATAGATCGCGAGCAGCGTCGCCGCCAGCATGAACCACTGGAACGCGTACCCGTGATGCACCGCGATGCCGGCATCGAGCCGGCTCCACTCGCGCGTGAGGCCGCCCGCGGCGCTATCCGGATCGAGCAGGACGAGAACCGGCTGGACCGGGTAGCGCACATCGCCGGCGAAGCGCGCCAGGTCCATGTGTTGCCACAGCGTTTGGCCGTCGTCGCGCAGCATCGCCTCGGCCCCGAGGCGGAACGGTTTGTCCGACGGCACGGTGGCGATCCCCACCACGTCCTGGACGCCCGCGGGCACTGGTGCCGGCGGCAGCTGCGCGCGATCGGGACCGAGCGGAAGCCAGCCGCGGTTGACCAGCAGGCGCACCTCGCTGCCCTCGATCCGAAGCGGCGTCACCACGTGGTAGCCCGCGCGCCCCTGGTGCACGCGGTTGTCGATATAGATCTGGTTCGCGGTCTCGTAGGTGCCGCGAACGGTGACGCGGTAGAAACGCAGGTCCTCGGCGCGCTGCATGCGCGGCTCGACGCGCACCGCCGGGCCGGTTGCGCGCGCGTCGTATTCCTCCTGCAGCGCCTGCTTCACGTCGGCGCGATGCAACTGCCAGAATCCGAGCGCGACCATCGCCGGCAGCAACGCCGCGACGGCGAGCGTGGGCCACAGCCCCGGGCGGAAACGGCGCGTCACACCGCACGCTCCCTTCGGCTATACTGGGCGCAGTTTCCGCCGGAATCCGTCATGATCGTCAAAATCTTCGTCATCCTCATGCTCGTCGCCATCTTCGGGAGCCTGTTCTCGGCGCTGGTGTTCCTGTTCCGCGACAAGGGCCGCGGCACGCGCACCGCGCAGGCGCTCACCTGGCGCATCGGGCTGTCGCTGACGCTCTTCGTGCTGCTCATGGCGGGATTTTACTTCGGCATCATACCGCCAGAAGGCATTTCGGCAATTCGTTAAACCGAATAGACAGGATTCACAGGATTCACAGGATTCACAGGATTCACAGGATTCACAGGATTCACAGGATTCACAGGATTCACAGGATTCACAGGATTCACAGGATTCACAGGATTCACAGGATTCACA
>SCRL01000025.1 GCA_004298065.1 Gammaproteobacteria bacterium
TTCCTGGTGCTGGCGGCGATCCTGTTGGCCGTCGACCGCGCCAACACCCGGCACGCGCGCGCGCAAATCGCGGAATCGCTCAACGTCGGCAGCCGCGTGTTCACGCGGTTGTACGACACGCGCGCCGACCGGCTGATCGAGAGCGTGCGCATCCTGTCGAGCGATTTCGCCCTGCGCGGGGCCATCGCCACGCGCGACCGCGACACCATCTTCTCCGCGCTCGAAAACCACGGTGCGCGCATCGGCGCCGGCATCGTCCTGCTGGTGTCACTCGACAACTCGCTGCTGGTCAACACGCTGCGCCCGCGTGCGGTGCCCGAGCCGTTCCCGTTCCCGCGCCTCACCGAGGTCGCCGCCCTGCGCGGCGAGGCCGCCTCGATCGTGTTTTTCGGCGACCGCGCGTTCCAGCTCGTGGTCGTGCCGGTGCTCGCGCCCGACCCGATCGCGTGGGTGTGCATGGGTTTTCGCATCGACGAGCGGCTGGCGCAGGAGCTGCAACGGATCACGTCGGCGCACGTCAGTTTCCTGCGCGCCGACGACCAGGGGCGCTGGTCCACGCTCGCCACCACGCTGACGCCGCGTTTCGGCGAGTCGCTCATGCAGGGCCTGCCGCCCGGCATCGTCGGCCAGAACCAACCGATGGGACTGGACCTGGGCGGCGAGGAATTCGAGACGCGCGTACTCCCGCTCGCGGCCGAGGGCGATACCTCGGTCGTGGCCGTGTTGCAGTTGTCGCTCGACGAAGCCATGGCGCCGTTCCGCCGGCTGCGGGTGCTGCTCATCGCCCTCACCGGCGCCGGCCTGCTGGTGTCGCTCGGTGGCAGCATCGTGCTCGCGCGGCGCGTCACCCAGCCGGTGGATGCGCTCGCGGAGGGCGCGCGGCGCATCGCGCTCGGCGATTACGGCCACGAGATGCAGGTGACCCAGAGCGACGAGCTCGGCCGGCTCGCGCAGGCGTTCAATCACATGTCGCGCGGCATCGCCGAGCGCGAGGGTCGCATCCGCTACCTCGCCTACCACGACGAGCTCACCGGCCTGCCCAACCGCCTGTCGCTCGAGGAGCACTTGCAGCGGCGGCTGGCGCGGGCGGGCGGTGTCGGGACCAGTCTGCTGCTGGTAGCGCTCGACCGCTTCCGCGACATCAACTACACCCTCGGGTTCCAGATGGGCGACCGAGTGCTGCAGCACGTCGGTATCCGTCTGCAAGGACTCGTCGGTACAAACGATCTGGTGGCGCGCCTGAGCGGCGGCGAGTTCGCCGTCGTGCTCGACAAGGTCGCCGGCATCGAAGACGCGCAGCGGCTGGCGCACGACATTCAGCGCAACCTGGAAGCTCCGTTTCGCATCGACGACCAGCCGTTCGAGTTCGGCGCCCACATCGGCATTGCGCTCCATCCGCAGCACGCGGACAATTCGGCCGCGCTCATTCGCCACGCCGAGGCGGCCATGAACCACGCGCACACCGTACCCGGCGGCATCGGCGTCTACTCCATGGAGTTCGACCGGCAGAACCAGCGGCGCCTGACGCTCATCGGCGAGGCGCGTCAGGCGCTCAACACCGATCAGTTCCAGCTTTACTACCAGCCGAAGCTCGATCTCAAAAGCCGCCGGGTCGTCGGCGTCGAGGCGCTGGTGCGCTGGCGCCACCCGGAACACGGTTTCATTTCGCCCGCGGAGTTCATCCCGGTCATCGAACAAACGGCGCTCGTCGGCCCGTTCACGCTGTCGGTGCTGAACCTGGGGCTAAAACAGGCGGCGGCGTGGCACGCGAGCGGGCTGGCGCTGCGCATGTCGCTCAATCTGTCGGCGCGCAACCTGCAGGACACGCAACTGCCGGAGCAGTTCGGCCAGCTGCTAAAGGTCTGGGCGGTGCCGCCGGAACGCATCGTGCTCGAAATCACCGAGAGCGCGCTGATGGTGGATCCGGCATCCTCGACCAAGGTCATCGCCCAGCTCGACGCCCTCGGCGCCGGGCTCTCGATCGACGATTACGGCACCGGCTATTCATCGCTCTCATTCCTGCGCCAGTTGCCGCTCGACGAGCTCAAGATCGACAAGTCGTTCGTGCTGCACATGGACACGGACGCCAACGACGAGGTCATCGTGCGCTCGACCGTGGACCTGGCGCACAACCTCGGTTTCAAGGTGGTAGCGGAAGGCGTGGAAACCGTGGAAGTGCTGGAGAAGCTCGGCGCCATCGGCTGCGACAGCATCCAGGGCTACTACATCAGCAAGCCGCAGCCGGCGGACGCGCTCGAGGCGTGGCTGCGCGAATCGCCGTACCGGCCGGCCTGACCGGTCGGCGGCCGCTTGAGACGATCGTCCGCAGCCGGTAGCATTCCGCGGCAATCATGATGCGTCACGCTGTCAGTCGGTTGCGCGGCTTCCTCGGCACGGAAACCGCGCCGGTCGGCCACACCGAAAAGCTCGTCTCCGCGGCCGGCGGTTTCCTCGGCATTTTTCTGGTTTACCTGACCAGCGTCGCCCTGGTCGGGCCCGAGGGCGCGCCATGGATCGTGACATCCATGGGTTCCTCGGCGGTGCTGCTGTTCGCCGTGCCCCACGGACCGATGTCGCAGCCGTGGGCACTCGTCGGCGGTAATCTCGTCTCGGCCGTAATCGGCGTGCTCGCGGCGCGGTTCGTCCCGGACCCGATCCTCGCGGCGGCGCTCGCGGTGGGCGGCGCGATCGGCGCGATGTACTACCTGCGCTGCACCCATCCGCCCGGCGGCGCCACGGCGCTTGCGGCCGTGGTCGGCGGACAGCAGATTCGCGATCTCGGCTATCTCTTCATCCTCGCGCCGGTGGCAATCAATGTTGCCGTGATTCTCGCCGTCGCCATCGGGTTCAACTATGCATTCGCCTGGCGGCGTTATCCGGCCGCGCTGCTGCGCCGGCCACGCCCCGGGGCCCAGGCCGCATTGCGCCATGGCGACATCGAGCACGCCCTGCGCCAACTCGGTTCCTACGTGGACGTGACCGAAGAAGACCTGGTGCGTATCTTCACTATCGCCACGCGCCACGCCCAGGCGGGCGGGCTCGATCCGGCGCGCATCCGCGTCGGGCATCACTACAGCAACGGCCAGTACGGCGAGCGCTGGGCGATCCGCCAGGTCGTGGACGAATCCGGTGGCGGCGATCCCGAGCGCGCGATGGTCGTTTACAAGACAGTCGCCGGGCACGGACAGCGCTCGAGCGGAACCTGCACGCGCGCCGAATTCGCGCACTGGGCACACTACGAGGTGCGCCGCAGCGAGACGGCGTGGCGCCGGAACGACGAGAAGCCGGAAGGCGCGCGCCGCGACTGACAGGCCGCAACAACCTGTGGATCGCGTCCGGGCGGGCTTACCGACCGTGTGCGCGGCGACGTCGCCGTTCTACCATCGCCTTCAACCGTTGCAGCGCGTGCAGCCGGCGGAACCAGCGCTCCAGGCGCTTGCGATAGACCATCACCGCCAGCACGATGCCGAGACCGATCCCGATCACCACGAACAGCGCGCCCCAGCGCTCGTTGCGGAAGTAAGTGCCGCCGAGCGTGAGCAGCACGGTGCCGAGCAGCCGCCCGGTAATGGACACTGCCAGAAAATCGCGCACCCGCATGTGGCCGAGCCCAAGGATGTAGCACAGGATGTCCTTGGGAAAACCGGGGATGAGGAACATGAGGAACGCCAGAAACAACCCCTTGTGCTTCATCACATAGTCGTAGCGCCGCATGGTTTCGGCGCGCACGATGTTCTCGACCACGGGCCGCCCCATGAGCCGCGCCAGCACGAATGCCGCCCAGGAACCGAGGGTCAGCCCGAGGGTCGAGAGTACGATGGCCCACCACGGATCGAACAACAGACCACCGACAAAACCGGTGACCTCGCCCGGAACCGGCGCGGCCACGACCTGCAACGCCTGCAGGCCGACGAAAATGAAGGCGGCATAGGCGAGGTGGTCGTCGATGAATTCGAGCATCCGCTCGCGGTCGAGAAAGATATCGAGCAGACCGGTGGCGTACAACAGCAGCCCGAGCCCGGCAACGAAGGCCGCCAGCAACAGCGAGAACAGGAGAATTTTTTTGCGCTCGCGGTGCACGGGGAAGGCCAACTGGCGCGGACAATCTGGCCGAATCCGCCGCCCGAGTCAAACCGGCGCGGTTCGTTACTTGTAGCGCAGCTTGAAAAACAGGATGGTCAGCGCCAACGCCAGGGTGACGATGTTGGAAACGACGATCGGCAGGGAGCCGATCATGACGCCGTAGACCAACCACAGCACCAGGCCGGTGCTGAACAGCGCGAACATCCCGAGCGAGATGTCGTGCGTCGAGCGCGTGCGCCAGGTCTTTACTACTTGCGGCACGAACGCCGCGGTGGTGAGCGTGCCGGCGATCAGGCCGAGCGTATTGCCTGTATCCATGATTTCCCCCAAGGGCCAAATTGGCCTATTTTATCAGGCGCATGAAAATGCGTTGGAACATATTTGTCTGGCTGCTGTGCGCAGCGCTTGCGGGGGCACTCGAGGCCCGCGCCGAAGCCTTTCCGCTGCCGCCGCCGGGCGAGTCGGTCGTGGGTGAAATCCAGGCACAGGAAACGAACGCCGCCGACACGCTGTCGGACATCGCGCGCGCGCACCACGTCGGCTACGACCAGATCGTGCAGGCGAATCCCTCGGTCGATCCGTGGCTGCCCGGCGCGGGCACGCGCGTGGTCGTGCCGACGCAGCACGTGCTGCCGGACGCACCGCGCGCAGGGCTGGTGCTGAACCTGCCGGAGATGCGGATTTACTATTACCCGCCGCGCAAGCGCGGGGGGCCTTCGACGGTGATGACCTTCCCGGTGAGCATCGGCCGTCTGGACTGGTCGACGCCGCTCGGGCTTACGCGCGTCAAGACCAAGGTCACGAATCCCGAGTGGCGCCCGCCGGCCTCGATCCGGGCGGAGCACGCGGCGGACGGCGAGGAATTGCTGGAGATCTATCCGCCCGGGCCCGACAACCCGCTTGGCGAGTACGCGCTGCGGCTCGCGCGCGAGGGCTATCTCATCCACGGCACCAACCGGCCTTACGGCATCGGCATGCGCGTGACGCACGGTTGCGTGCGGCTCTACCCCGAGGACATTGCATTGCTGTTTCGCGAGGTGCCCGTCGGCACGCCGGTGCGCATCCTCAACCAGCCGAACAAGGTCGGCTGGCACGACGGCAAACTCTATCTCGAAAGCCACCCGCCGCTCGATGAGGACCGCGCGCGCGACGGCAACCGGCTCACGCCCGCGGTGCAGGCGGTCGTCGCGGCGGCGCGCGCGCGAGCGGCGCGCGTCAACTGGGACGAGGTCGTACGCGTAGCGACCGAGGCCCAGGGCATCCCGGTCGCGATTTCGTATTGACTACTTCTGCACCGCCTTCTTGAACGCGCGCTCGACTTTCTCGCCGGTGCGCTCAGACGACGCGCGCGCTGCTTCCGCCGCCTGGCGCGCTGCCGCCGCTTCGCTCTTGGCATCGGCCGCGGCCGCGTTCGCCTCAGTCGCGGCGCGGTTGGCGCGGTCGGCGGAATCCTTCGCTTCCTGCGCAAGCTTGCGCACCGCTTCGACATCGCTGCTGGTAGCGCAACCGGCGGTGAGACCGAGTGCCAGCAACGCGGCGGTCACACCGACGGCGCGGGTGAATGTCCTGCTCATGGTCGCTCTCCTGTGTGGAAATCCGACCGCAGTATAGAAAAACCGGACGGGTGCCGATCTGACCTGGGTCAAACTTTGGCTGCCACGTCACGGTAGTCGGCCAATTCACGCATGACCGCCGTGGCATAGCTCCCGGGCGGGAGCGCAAAACGCAATTGCAACGTCGCGTCATCGAGCCAGTCGGCGGCGAGTTCCCGCGGAATCACGCGCAGCGCGCGCCGCTCCTGCCGCAGGTCCGCCCGCACGAGGCCGGCGGCCAGCTCCGTGTGCCGCGCGGCGATCTCCTGCTCCAGCGCCCGGGCAAGGCCGCGCGTCGGCGGCTCGCCCTTGCCCCACAGCGGTCCGCTCGGATGAATGTCGCCCAGTGCGAAGCGTTGCGGGAGCGTGGCGTCGGTGCCGTCGTCGAGAAAGTAGCTGCGGCTGCCGTCGAGAATGAACGCTTCGCCGTCGAGCGGCGTGTTCCAGGTGCCGTCGGCCACGCGCCGCGCCAGCACTTCATTGAACAGAAACGCGCGCGCGGCGGAGAGATAAATTCCATGCAGGTGACGATCCCGGATCGCCTCGCCGGCGAACATGGCTCGCGCGCGCTCGACATTGGCGCTATCGCGCCCGAAGCGCTGCTCGCCGAAATAATTCGGCACGCCCTGGCGAACCGTTTCCAGTCGTTGTGTAAAACCGGCCCGGTCGCCCACGCACTCGCGCAGGGTGATAACAAAACGATTGCCTGACAGCGCGCCGGTTTGCAGCTTACGCGTGTGGCGCGCGGCCTCAAGCACTTCGATCTCGGCCCCGAGCCCGTCCCATGCAGGCGCCTCGCGCCCGGGCAGGTGCACGCTGAACCACTGGATGGCAACGGCATGCCGGTCCTTCATGCCGGCGTAACCGACCGCCCGGCGCGGCACGCCGGCGGCGCGGGCAAGGGCCTGCGCCACGCGGTCGGTGTTCACGCCGCGCTTGCGGATCCGCAACCACGCGTGTTCGCCCTGTCCGGCGAGTTCGAACGGCAACTGCTCCTCGACCTCGAAGTCCTCCGGCCGGGTGCGCAATTGCCCACGGATCGCAGGCGCAGCGGACCGTGGCCAGGAATCATCGCTCGTGGCAATCATGCGGAACGGCAAGCGAAAAGATAAAACAATGAAATCAGGACAGGAATTCCTTGAGCGCCGGATGGCACGCCTGGGGCATGTCGAGATAATACCCCTGAAGCATGTCCACGCCGAACGCCGTGAGCATGTCCCGCGTTTCCTCGTCCTCCACGAATTCGGCGACTGTCTTCTTGCGCATGCCGCGCGCGACGTCGACGATGGCCTTGACGAACACCTGGTTGTCGCGGTCGTGGGGCAGGTCGCGGATGAAAAGCCCGTCGATCTTGAGGTGATCGACGTTGAGGTGTTTCAAATAGGCGAAGGACGAGAACCCGTTGCCGAAATCGTCGAGGCACACGCGGCAGCCCGTGGCGTGCAGCGCCTCGATGAAGCGCTGGGCGTCGTGCAGGTCGGAAACCGCCGAGGTTTCGGTGAGTTCCACCGTCAACCGCGCCGGCGCCACGCGGTGCTCGGCGAGCAGGTCGGTGATGTACTGCGGCAACGACGGATCGTCGAACGAGCGGCCCGAGATGTTCACCGCGATGGGCGGGACGCGTTCGGAGCGCGCCAGCAGGCGCACGCATTCTCCGATCACCCAGCGGTCGATGCCGAGGATCTTTCCGGTGCGCTCCGCCGCCGTAATGAAGTGACCGGGCATGATGATGCGGCTGGCATCGGTCTCGTCCTGCATGCGCACCAGCGCCTCGAGGTGCGCCAGCTCCCCGTCCGCGGCCCGGTACACGCCCTGGAAATGCAGCCGCAGCAGGTCGTTCTCCAGCGCGTTGCCGATGCGCTCGTTCCACGTCAGGCGGTGGAGCATCTCGCGCGAGGCGTCGCGGTCCTCGCGGTACACGCGCCAAGCGTTCTTGCCCGCCTCCTTGGCCTGGTACATGGCCGCGTCCGCGTGCGCGATGAGGTCCTCGGTGCTGCTGCCGTGCCGGGGATAGAGCGCGATGCCGAGGCTCGTGGTCAGGCGCAGGTTCTGGCTGTCGAAGCGGAACGGAATCTGCCCGATGGCACGGATAATACGGTCGGCGAGCTTGACGGCCTGGGACTCGTCCGCTTCCGGCATGAGCACCGCGAACTCGTCGCCGCCGAGTCGGGCGAGCATTTCTCCGCTGCGCACCAGCGCGCTCACCTCGCCAGCCACGCGGATGAGCATGGAGTCGCCGGCGCGGTGGCCGAAGGTGTCGTTGACGTACTTGAATTCGTCGAGGTCGAAGAACAACAGCGCCCCGTGCGATTGCCGCCGCGCGACGGTCGTCAGCATCCGGCCAAGCTCCTCCTGGAAGCGATGGCGGTTATACAGGCCGGTGAGTGAATCGCGCTCGGCGAGGTAAATGAGCTGTTCCGCCGTCTGCCGCTCGCGCGTGACGTCCTCGTACAACCACAGGCGGCCGACGAACCGTCCCTCCTGGTCGCGCACCGGATACGAGACCTGCGTGATCATCCGGCCGTCCGCCATCATGAGCTCGGTGGTCTCGCTCACCTCGTGCGTCCCGGGCACCTGCAGGATGTGCTTGGAAAAATGGTCCGGTCGCGCCAGGACGTTGGCCGAGTAGTTCAGGACGTCGCTGGTGGCATGGCCGACGAGGTCGACCGACTCCTGGATGAGCCAGATGCGCCGGAACGCGGGGTTGTAGTAGATGATGCGGTTCGCCGCGTCTTCGAACAGGATGCCGATGTTCATCGCCGCCAGCAGCGACACGATGCGGGCCTGTTCCTGGTGCGCCTGCTGGTAGAGGCGCCGGTGCTGCTCCTCGGCCTGGGCGAGCGCACTCACCTTCTCGTGCAATACCAACTCCATCTGCTTGCGCTCGTCGACATCGCTCACGCTGGTGCGGATGCCGAGGCATTCCCCGTCGGTCGCATAGATCGGCTGCCAGGACATCGCCATCCAGCGCGTCTCGCCGCTTTTGTGGCGGATGCGGAACGCGTAATCGCTGCCGCTGGTGCGTGCCTGGATGGCGTTGCCCAGGATCGCCTGGAGCGTCGTCCGGTCCCCCTCGTGTACCAGCGGCAGTGGATACTCGGACATGACGAGGCATTCGTCCACGCCGTACCCTGTCAGACGTTCCACGGCAGGATTGACCCACTGGGCGCGCCCGTCCGGGCGCAGCCAGGATTCCCAGTCGTAGGTGTAATCTGCGATCGCCCGGAAGCGCTGCTCGCTCTCGTTCAGGGCGCGCAGCGCGACCCAGGTATTTTCCTGCATCCGGTTGACGGCGGCCGCCAGCTCGTCCAGTTCGTCCGGCTTGCGCCGGGCCGGGCGCGCCAGCGTGAACGGGACCAGCTGCCCCTGCATGTCCAGGTTGTGCAGAAATCGGGCGATGGACAGCAGGTGGCGGTTCACCAGCCAATGAAAGAAGAGAAAGATAAATCCGGCGACCAGGAAGGTCTTGAACGCGTTGCTCGCGAGGATTACCACCGCGCGCTCCAGGAGATGCCGGTACACGGCGTCGAGGCTCGCGACCATGGTTAGGGTTCCGATCTGGCGCTCCTCGCCGCGGTGCCGGTAGACCAGGGGGTACCGGCGCTCCACCACGCTGCCCGCGGCACGCACGCCGGCCTGGGCCCACAACAATCCTTCTTCGTTCACCGCGGCATATTCGAAATTCGGAACCTGCACGATGCCTTCGAGCTGCAGCGTGAGGTCGTTGATGTTGGTCGCCCACAGCGAGTGCGTCAGCGCCTTGAGATGCACCTGCTCGATCTGCTTGAGCTCGGACTCGATGCCCCCGAGCGACTCGCGGTATTCGCCGTAAAGCTGGAGCGAAGTCAGGGCGAGCGTGACCGTCGAGCTGAAAAGAATGACGCCGAGGATGAGGCGTCGCGCAAGCGGAGAGCGCCACGCGCGGCGCGTCGGGCCGGATCGGTTCATTGCTTATAATTCCCGGGCGTAAGGCGTCAGCCGCTCGCGCTGGATACGATCGTAAAACCCCTCCGCCTTGAGGGCGCGCAACGCGGCCGCGAGCGGGGTCACGAGATCGGCATGGCGTTTGTGGAGATAGATAAACATCTCGCGGGTTGCGAGCGCCGGCTGGAGCGGCTGTATGGCTTTCATTCCCTGCTGTTTCACGAGCGCCAGGCCCATCCAGTGTTCGTAGAGGGCGACTTCGACCCGGCCCAGCGCCAGCAGCCGGAACAGTTGTTCAGCGTTGTCGGCCGTGGTCATTCTTGGTGCTCCGGCCATCTGTTGTTCGTAGATCTTCCAGCCCTTGATGTAGCCGACCGCGCGCGGACGGATCGCGTCCCACTTTCCTGGAATCGCGGCGTTTTTGCCGAAGGCCGCAAATGCCAGTTCTGCGAGCTTCTCGGGAACCCGGATCAGATTCGGGTACTGCTTCTCCAAGCCGCCGATACGCGCCAGCTCGCCGTCCTCGATGCCGGCGTTGGCGTTGATCAGGCCGCGCTCGGCCGGCAGCTTGACGAGCCGTAACTCGACGCCGACGCGGCGAAACGCCTCCGTCGCAACGATGTCCATAAAACCATCGCGTGCGTCGGTAGTGTATGGCGGCTCATTGGCGTTATTGAGCACGAGCACGCGCGCTTCGGCAGCCGCGGCCGTGCCCGCAAGCATGAACATGCACAAGCCGATGACCGAAACAAACAAGTAACGGCCGCGGATCGGTTTCCCGGATACCGGCACGACGAGCCTCCCGTGTTGGCAGCTTCCCGCTGCTTTACCCGGGGCGTATGGCAGTTCGCCGCCCCGGCCTTACTCCCGATTGGTATGTATTTATAGTACGGATTTCGCCGAAAATCCGCAGCCGGCTTACAAAATCCGGGGGTTGCCCCGATGCGGTCCAGAGCCCCGGAAAATAGCCGGGCAGCTATGTCCAACTGCCGTGAAATTCCCGGATAAAAACGCGCAGGAACCGCCCTCAGATTTAGGCCGCTTCCACCCGGTTGCACCCGCTTTGTTTGGCGCGGTAGAGCGCCTGGTCGGCGCGCCGCAACAGATCGTCCGCGCTATCGTGTTTCCTGAACTCCGCGACGCCGAAGCTGCACGTGAGTCTGCCGACCGCGGCGAATTCGCTGTGGTCGATCTCGCCCCGCAGTTTCTCCGCCAGCAGGTGCGCGTTTCCGGCCGTGGCGCCGGGGACAAGGATGGCGAACTCCTCAAATTAGGTGGTGCAAACACCGTGCCCTGCCCAACATCTGCCGCCTCGTTCTCAGTTCAGTGAGGGATTTCGCAAAGATACGAGTATGGCTCTAGGTTAAGCCGCCGTGCGTCTTTTATCGTTCGGCACCAGGAAACCTAAAATAGCGGCGCAAAATCAGCCATAAAAAAACAGGCCCTTGCGGGCCTGTTCTGAACTGCGATACAGCGGATGTTACGTTACGCCGCCTTGATGCCGAGCTTGTTGCGCCAGCCCGGGTAGAGTTTGTCGGCATCGCCCGGGAACGACTCGAAGGCGCGCGCGAATTCGCGGTGCGTCTTCGCCCACTCGATCGGGTCGGCGCCGGCCTTCCAGCAATCGTAGGCCTGGCGCAGCGAAATCGCGCCGGCCGCCGGGCTGTCGATGTGGCCGTAGGAGCCGCCGCCGGCGGTGTTGATCACGTTGCCGTGGCCGAGGTTCTGGAAGAACCCGGGCAGGCGCAGCGCGTTCATGCCGCCGGAGATGATCGGCGTGGTCGGCTTCATGCCGTACCACTTCTGGAAGTAGACCGGGCCCTGGCACTCGTCACGCTCGATCATATAGGCGATGACCTTGTCGCCGCCCTCGCCTTCCATTTTGCCGTAGCCCATGGTGCCGACGTGGATGCCGGACGCGCCCTGCAGGCGCGACATCTTCGCCAGCACGAAAGCGGTGTAACCGCGCTTGGCGCTGGGCGAGGTCACGGCGCCGTGGCCGGCGCGGTGATAGTGCAGGTACTGGTTCGGGTACTGACGCCGCGCGGTGGTCACCATGCCCGGACCGCCGACGTAGCCGTCCACCAGGAACGCGAGCTTGTCCGCATCCGGGCCGAAGGTTTCGAGCGCGAAATCGGCGCGGGCGCACATCTCATAGTGGTCGTCGGCGGTGATGTTCATCGAGAACAGCTTGGCCTCGCCGGTCTCATCCTGGGCGCGCTTCAGGGAGTCGTACACCAGCGGCAGGGTCTTCTTGAGCGGCGAGAACACCTGGTTGCCCTGCGGCTCGTCATTCTTGATGAAGTCGCCACCGAGCCAGAATTCATAGGCCGCCTTGGCGAACGGCTCCGGGCGCAGGCCGAGCTTGGGCTTGATGATGGTGCCGGAGATGTAGCCGCCGTCCTTGACCGGGCGCCCGAGGATGCGCCACAGGTCGGAGATGTCCTTGGACGGGCCGTCGAACATCTGGATCGCGCGTTCGGGCACGTAGAAGTCGACCATCTTGGCATGCTCGACGTCGCCCATGCCCTGGTTGTTGCCGATGGTGAGCGTCAGGAACGAGACCATCATGAAGCGGCCGTCGGTGACGTTGCGATCGAAAAGTTCGAGCGGATACGCGATGCGCATATCCTCGTTTTTCTCGTCGATGAAGTAGACGAGCGCGTCCACACCCTTGGTGAAGTCGTCGGTGGTGCAGACTTCGACGTTGGTGCCGGTCGAGGACTCGGCCGCGAAGTGCGCGGCGGTGGCGAGGTAGCCATAACCGGCCTTGGGCTTCATCTTGTAGGCGCACAGGATGTGCTTGCCGCCCTTGATCAGGTCGGCTTCCTCGAGGTCGAGATTCGCGTAACGGCTGGATTGATCGTGTGCCATGAAAGCTCTCCAAAATTGGCTTGAAAAACGAAAGGACTATACTTGTTGTGGTCTATAAGTAATATTCAGAATTAATGATATATTATGAAAATATTACTTATGGTTAGACCGACCTTACGCCAGCTGGACATCCTGGAGGCCGTGGCCCGCTGCGGGAATTTCTCGCGCGCCAGCGCCGAGCTGCACCTGACCCAGCCGGCGGTGTCCATGCAGATCAAACAGCTGGAGCGCGCGCTCGGTCTGCCGCTGTTCGAGCACATCGGCAAGAGCACCCATCTCACCGCGGCCGGCAAGGAAACGCTCGAGACCTGTCGTGCCATCAACCGCGAGCTCGTCAATCTGGAACACACGCTCGCCGGCCTGCAGGGCCTGAAAGGCGGAACGCTGACCGTGTCCGTGGTCAGCACCGCCAGCTATTTCACAGCGAAACTGATTGCGCTGTTCCGCCAGGCGCACCCGGATGTGCGCATCAGTCTGAACGCCGTCAATCGCGAGATGCTGTTGCGGCAGCTGGCGGAAAACAGTATTGACCTGGCCCTGATGGGGCGGCCGCCGGAGGGCCATGACCTGCAAGCCCAGCCGTTCATGGACAATCCGCTGGTAGTGATCGCCGCGTCGAACCACCCGCTCGCGGGAAAGCGCAATATTCCGCTCGCGCGCCTCGCCGAGGAGCCCTTCGTCGGCCGCGAACCGGGTTCGGGCACGCGCAGCGCGGTGGAACAATTCTTCGAATCAAACGGCTTGACGCTCAAAGTCGCCATGGAAATGAACAAGAACGAGGCAATCAAACAGGCCGTGGAGGCGGGGCTCGGCGTGGGTGTGGTGTCGCTGCACGGTGAACTCGCGACGCGGCACTTGCGCGTGCTCGATGTACAGGGCTTTCCGCTGCGCCGGCAATGGTATCTGGTGCAACGCCAGGGAAAGCGTCTGAGCCCCGCGGCACAGGCCTTCGTCCAATTCGTCCTAAAGGAAGCCGGGCGCGTGGCCCCCTTGGGCGAGCCTGCCTGAGATCCCGACCGGTACTGGTTTAGGCGGGACCGGGCGGCGCCAGCCGGCTGAAGCGCCAGGAGTGCGAGTCGCGCCCGAGCAACTCACCGCCGTCGAGATCGAAATACCTATCGTGCAATTGTAGGCGGCCGACGGTGACCGCCTTCTGCACGAACGGGAATGTCGTGAGATTACGGATAGAAATTCGCACCGCGGCCTGCTCACACACCGTGGCGCGCCGTTTAGCTGGACCTTCCGTATGGATCGCCGCCTCGCGGCGTACGGCATCGGCAATAGACATCATGGCTATATGAATTGCCCGACGCCGTCTTCGAAACATATGTCGCCGAGCAGCGCCCGGATGACGCCGCAGCGTGCACAGCCCACGACTATAACGTGTATGACGTGCAGGCAGCACACCGCGAATTCGAGCGCGGCCGATGTGCCGTGGTAACCGCGCCCTTCTTCGCACGGAAGCACGAGATTGGCCACGTTGTGAATACAAACAGATCGCCCGGATCACAGTCCATGACGATCATCACCTTGGACGCCTGTCCTTGGTGCGTCAGGCGTTCGTAAATCGAGTGATCGTCGTGGAAGTAGCGCCGCTGGAAGCGGCGGAAACCGGTAACGAGATCTTCGATGGAATTCATGGGGATGGAAACTTCGCGTTGCCCTGCAAAGAGCAGTGGTCGTTTCGTTCTGCGTCTGGCGGCGACTCTATCCGTCCGCCGGTGCTTCTCAAGCACGGATAAGTTGTGCACCGTTAGCCAACGTGGTTTCCGTGAAATCACCAGCCTCGGCAAAATCGAGGCTGATGCGATCGCCGGCGATTGGCCGGAACAGCTGGTTGGCAAACGCCACATGCTCGGGGTGGTCGCGGTAGCTGGCGATGACCTGCGCGTGGGCGAATTCGACGAGCCAGCAGCAGCGAAAGCGCGGCTTGTCCGACAGCGCCCAGCCGGCGAACACGCGCCGCACGCCGGGGATTTTCGCCAGCACCTCGCGGCCGCGCGCCATCATCGCCCCGACCGCGGCGGCATCGACGCCCTCGACGTTATAGGCGATCACGTGCTGCACCGGCCGCCACGGCCGACATTGCACCAGCACCTCGGCGGCGCGCCCGGCGGAACCCCATAGGCGCAGGCAGCGTTCGGCTTCCGCACGCACGCTTTCGCGTACGCCCTCCATCAATCCAGCATAGTCGCCGGTGCCGGCGCGCGCGTTGGCACGCAGGCGCGCGCCGGCGATGTCGGCGAGCACGGTGTCGTAGTCGATCTTGGCCACACCATGGGAGATGAGTTTGCGGTACTGGTCCTCGGTTAGGCTGCCGCCGGCGCGAATGGCGAGCGGGATTTGCACCGCGTCGTTGATGCGTTTGAGCCGTTCGCAATCGGGCTTGGACTTGCCGCGCGAATGCCCCGTCGTCGCACCGATGGCAACCATGAGGCAGTCGACGCCAGTGCGCGCGACAAAGGCTCTGGCCTCTTCCACCGGGGTATATCCATTTTGGCCCTCCGACCCCGCGACTTGGCCGAGCTCGCCTTCGACCGCCACGCCGCAGGCATGCGCCATCTCGACCAGCCGCCGCGTCCGGGCCACGTTGACCGGAAAAGATTCGTGCGAGGCGTCGACCATCACGCCGTTGCAGCCGAGATTGATGGCGCGCACCGTGGATTCGTGCGAGGCGCCGCGGTCGAGGTGAATTGCCACCGGTACCGTGGCACGGCGCGCGGCCTTCTCGGTGGCGGCCATGGCCAGCTCGAAATCGTAATGTTCGAAATGGGACTCGGCCATGCTCAGGATCACCGGCGAGCGACAGTTTTCCGCCACCTGCAAGATCGCCTCGAGAAAATCGAGGCTGACCAGATCGAATCCACCGACCGCGTAACTGTTGCGGTAAGCGTGGTTCAGCATGTCGTGCATGTCGACCAGTGGCATGTCGTTTCTCCGCGCTTCCCGTTTAACGTTCCGTTCTCCGTCAGGCGAAATCCTCGCCCTCGTCCTCGCCGGCGGCATCGGGATCGAGCTGCTCGTCGTGGCGGGCGATGGCGCGTCCGAGCTCGCTGAGCGCATCGTGCAGCAGCCGGAGTGACGGCTCCCGGGTCTGCGCGTGTCGCAGGCCGAGATCGTCCTGCAGTGCCGCCAGGCGCTCCAGCAGCCGGCCGCCGGCATCGATCGGCCCGTTCGCCCAGCCGACCATGTCTGCGAGCCGAGCGGCCTCGCGCGCCAGCGTCTCACATTGCGCCGGCGTACCGCCGGTCTGCGCGACGCTGCTGATGGCCCGCAACAGCTCCAGGGGTCGCATGTCGGCCTCGGTCGCGAGCATCCCTAGGCGGGGTCCTGGTCGAGCCGGCCCTCGCGGAAGACGCGGCTTGCCAGCACGTCCTCGGCTTCCAGCGTCATCAGGTCATCCTTGTTCAGCGGCCGCCCGCGCCGGCCGAACAGGCGGTTGGCCTGACGCAGGCGCGCACGGTCGAGGGCGTTGCGCACCGAGCGGGCATTGGCGAAGTGTTCCATCTTCATGCGCAGCGTCAGATACTCGGCGAAGGCCTTTTCGCCCTCGGCGCTGAAGCGGTAATTCTGGCCGGCGAGCATGAGCTTGGCGATGGCCAGCAGCTCCTCCGGCTTGTAGTCTGGAAAATCGATATGGTGGGCGATGCGCGAGCGCATGCCCGGATTGCTCTGGAAGAAGCGGTCCATCTTGTCCTTGTAGCCGGCGAGAATCACCACCAGGTCGTCGCGGTTGTTCTCCATCACCTGCAGCAGGATCTCGATCGACTCCTGGCCGTAATCGCGCTCGTTCTCGGGCTTGTAGAGGTAATAAGCCTCGTCGATGAACAGCACCCCGCCCATGGCCTTCTTGATGACTTCTTTGGTCTTGGGCGCGGTGTGGCCGATGTACTGGCCGACCAGGTCGTCGCGCGTGACGGTCACCAGGTGCCCCTCGCGTACGTAACCGAGGCGCTTGAGGATCTCGCCCATGCGCATCGCCACGGTGGTCTTGCCGGTGCCGGGGTTGCCGGTGAAGCACATGTGCAGCGTCGGCGTCTCGGAGGTGAGCGCGAATTGCTTGCGAAGGCGGTCCACCAACAACAGCGCCGCGATCTCGCGGATGCGGGTCTTGACCGGCACCAGCCCGATCAGCTCGCGGTCGAGCTTGTCGAGTACCTCCTGAATGTTGGAGGTCTTAAACTCGGCCTCCAAATCGACCTGTTCGGTGGCCGGGACGGTCTTGGGCTGTGCCTCGCTCATGACATGATCCGTTCAGGTTCTGGGGAAAACCCGGTCTGCGCGGTGACAGACCGCGCCGACCGACACTGCATTACCGCGTTTAGTAACGCTCCATCTCCGCCTTATCGGTGGCATAAGAATGCACCGTGTAGCGGATCATGCGTCCCTCCGATTCCTGCCGCACCAAGCCGAAACCCGGTTCCTTCATCGGCCGGTTGACGAGATAGGACATGCGCGGGGTTTCCCAGCCGCGCGTGCTATCGAAGGCCGTCACCCGGATGTAGTGGTTCGGGAAGGTCTTGCGACAGTTGTTAATCTCCATGAGGATACCGGCCGGGTCCTTCAGGTCGAACATGGGGTTGCCGAACATCTCCCAGTAGGTGTTGCGCGGGTGCGGGTCGTCGGTGTACTCGACGCTGACAGCCCAGCCCTTGTTGAGCGCATACTTGATCTGGGTGATGATCTGCGCGTCGGTCAGGTCCGGCAGGAACGAGAACTGTCCCTGCGTCAGACGGTTGCCTGGATTGGTCATCATGGTTCGATTCTCCTTAGAATTTCGTTAGACGCTGGCCGTTGTGGTCGGCACGAAGTCCGCGGTGTCAGTGGATTCGTAGTTGAAGGTGATGTCCTTCCACGTATCCAGTGCGGCCTTGAGCGGCGAACAGGTCTTGGCGGCTTGCTCCAGGATCTGCGGGCCTTCCTTCAGGTAGTCGCGGCCTTCGTTGCGCGCCAGGATCATGGCTTCGAGCGCCACGCGGTTGGCGGTGGCGCCGGCCTGGATGCCCTGCGGATGGCCGATGGTGCCGCCGCCGAACTGCAACACCACGTCTTCGCCGAGGTAATGGATCAGCTGGTGCATCTGGCCGGCGTGAATGCCGCCCGAGGCCACCGGCATGACCTTGTTGAGCGAGGCCCAATCTTGTTCGAAGAACAGACCGGTTTCCAAGTTCTTGGGGTTGTGTGTCTCACGCAACACGTCGTAGAAACCCTTGATCATCAGCGGATCGCCCTCGAGCTTGCCGACCACGGTGCCGGCGTGGATGTGGTCCACGCCCGCCATGCGCATCCACTTGCAGATCACGCGGAAGTTCATGCCGTGATTCTTCTGGCGCGAGTAGGTCGAGTTACCGGCGCGGTGCAGGTGCAGGATCATGTCGTGCTTGCGCGCCCACTTGGCCATGGTCTGGATCGCGGTGTAGCCGATCACCAGGTCGATCATGATGATGACGGAACCGAGGCTCTTGGCGAACTCGGCGCGCTCGATCATCTCGTCCATGGTGGCGGCGGTGACGTTCAGGTAATGGCCCTTCACCTCGCCGGTGGCGGCCGAGGCCTTGTTCACGGCTTCCATGCAGTACAGGAAGCGGTCACGCCAGTTCATGAACGGTTGCGAGTTGATGTTCTCGTCGTCCTTCACGAAGTCGAGACCGCCCTTGAGCGCCTCGTACACCACGCGCCCGTAGTTGCGGCCCGAGAGGCCGAGCTTCGGTTTGGTGGTGGCGCCGAGCAGCGGGCGGCCGAACTTGTCGAGACGCTCGCGCTCCACCACGATGCCGGTGGCCGGACCCTGGAAGGTCTTGAGATAGGAGACCGGGATGCGCATGTCTTCCAGGCGCAGGGCCTTCACGGCCTTGAAGCCGAAGACATTGCCGATGATGGAGGCCGTCAGGTTCGCAATCGAGCCGGGCTCGAACAGGTCGAGGTCATAGGCGATGTAGGCGAAATACTGGGCTTCGTTCTTGGTGCCCGGGCCGGTGTTCGGCACCAGCTCGCTCTTGAACGCCTTGGCGCGATAAAGCTCGCAGGCGGTCAGGCGGTCGGTCCAGACCACGGTCCAGGTCGCGGTGGAGGATTCACCGGCCACGGCCGCGGCGGCTTCTTCGTGATCCACGCCGGGTTGCGGCGTGATGCGGAACAGCGCGATGATGTCGGTGTCCTTGGGTTTGTAGTCGGGCTCCCAGTAGCCCATTTTCTTGTACGGAATGACGCCGGCGGCATAGCGCTGCTTGGCGTCCTTGATGGTTTCGGTCTTACCCATGACAGCCTCCAGTTGTTGTTGAACCGTCCGCACCGGGCTCTCGGGCGGATTTCCCGACCCAGAGCATCGTAACCCTTCGTTTTTAAGCGGTTTATTTCAGTACGTTGTTGGCATGCTGCCGAAATGGAAGCATCAATAACAGTCAATCTTTTTGATATTATCCATAGTCTATCGTCTATGTACCTATAGAGGGCCACCATCATGCGTCACAGCACCCTGCGCCAACTTGAGGTCTTCGAGGCCATCGCCCGGCTTGGCAACTTCACGCGCGCCGCGGAGGAGCTGTTCCTCACACAGCCGACGGTCTCGATGCAGATCAAGAAACTCACGGAGGCCGTCGGCTTGCCGCTGTTCGAACAAGTGGGGAAAAAGATTTATCTCACCGACGCCGGACGCGCGCTGCACGGGTTCACGCGCGAGCTGCTCGATCAGTTCGCGCGCTTCGAGATGACACTCGCCGACATGAAGGGCCTGAAGCAAGGCGCACTCCGGCTCGCCGTGGTCACGACCGCGAAGTATTTCGCGCCGCGCCTGCTCGGGCCCTTCTGCCAGCAGTACCCGGGTATCGAGATGTCGCTCAAGGTCTCGAACCGCGAACGCGTGCTCGAGCGGCTTGCCGACAACCTGGACGATCTTTACATCCTCGGCCAGCCGCCCGAAGGGCTCGACGTCGTGGCCGAGCCGTTCCTGGAAAACCCGCTGGTGGTACTGGCGCCGGTCAATCATCCGCTCGCGGGAAAAAAGAAAATTCCCCTCGCGCGCGTGGCCGAGGAGCCGTTCCTGCTACGCGAACCCGGTTCCGGCACGCGCATGGCGGTCGAGCGTCTGTTCGCTGAACGCGGCCTCAAGCTCAAGGTGCGTATGGAACTCGGCAGCAACGAGGCCATCAAGCAGGCCATCGTCGGCGGGCTCGGCGTATCGGTGCTGTCGCGACACACGCTGGCGCTGGACGCGCCGATGGGTCAGCTGGCGATTCTGGACGTGGAGGGATTTCCGATCGAGCGCCACTGGTACGTCGCCTATCCCTCGGGCAAGCAGCTCTCGGTCGTGGCGCGCACGTTTCTCGACTATCTGAAGCAGGCGCCCAAACACGTGCAGGACGTCCCCTGCCACCACGCCGAGCAGGGCGAATGCCCCTTGCTGCCGGCCAAGCCGGCCGGGGAGAAGGTCGTCAGCGCGTAAGCCCGGCGTAGAGCATCGGCAGGCGCTCTGGCAGACGGTTGACGTGATCCACCACCATGAAGCCCTTGGACCCGAAGATGCGCGAGACGTAGTCATCGGCATTCGGATCAAGTGTGAGGCAGAAAGTACGCACGCCGCGGGTGGCGAGTTCCTCGACCGCCTTCTTGGTGTCGTGGCGCAGGTACTGCGGGTCGCGCACGTCGATGTCCGCCGGTTCGCCGTCGGTGACCAGCAGGATCAGCTTTTTCTGTTCCGGTTGTTTCAACAGGAAAGACGCGGCGTGCCGCAGCGCTGCACCCATGCGGGTGGACAACCCGCCCTGCATGCCGGCGAGCCGCGCCTTGGCATCGTCGCTGTAGGCATCCCTAAAATCCTTGAAGCGGTAGTACTGCACGTCGTGGCGGCCGTCGGAGGCAAAGCCGTGAAGCGCGAACGGGTCGCCAACGTGGTCGATGGCCCAGGACAACAACGCCGTCGCCTCGCGCGCCAGCTGAATCACGGGCTTGTCGCTGTCACCCAGTTTTTCGTTCGTGGATTCCGAAAGGTCAAGCAGCACCAGCACCGCGAGATCGCGTACCTTGCGCTCGATGCGGATGTTAATGCGCGGATCCGGCATCTGGCCCATGCGGATGTCGATCATGGCGCGGATCGCGGCGTTTAAATCGATCTCCTCGCCGTCTTCCTGGCGGCGGAACCGCTGCACGCCCTCGGGCTGCATGGCGTCGATGATGTGGCGCAGGCGCGAGGCCACCGGCTTGTTCTCGGTGAGTATCTTGTCGATCTCCTGCGGGTCGCCCTTCTTCTGGCGCTTTTCCAGCACCGTGACCCAGTTGGGACGGTGCAGCTGCACGCTGTAGTCCCACTCCTGATAGTGATACGGCTCGGAAACCGGCTCCTTGCCTTCGAGCTCGTTGATCGTGCGGCCTTCCTGATCGAGGTAGAACGGCGTGTCCAACACCCACACTTCCTGGGCGTCGTCGCCGGCCAGTTCGTTGTCCACCTCGTTCACCATGTCCATGACCGAAACGTACTTGCGCACCTGCTTCGGCGCGGGCACATATTCGGCCGCGTGCCAGGCAATCTCGTCCGAGGCCCAGCAATAGCGGTTGTCGTCGCGGTACGGGATCGCCATGGATTCCAGCACGCGTAGCGACGGGATGGCGCCGCGCTCGCCGAGCCGGTTGTAGAGCGTAACCCCGAGGTCCCAGGCAAGCTGGTTCTCCTCCGCACGCCGCGCGAAGTCGTCGCGAAACGCGGCGGCCAACTCCTGGATCAGGCCGTCGTCGTCATGGTACGAGTCATCGAGCAGGGCATAGGCCAGGCGCTCCAGCAGGCCCACAACTGGCTCCGTGGGGCAACTCACTTCCCGGGATAATGTAGCCCTACTCGCTTTGCTCGTTCGTCTTGCTATATGAACAGCATGGAACGCGGCCCACATCTGCTTCATGCCCGGGAATTCGCGAATGGCGAGTCCTTCGATCCGCGCGTCCTCGAACAGGCCGATGAGAAACATCTGTGCCGGATTGAGCTGCTCCATCGAGAGCGGCTTCGTGGTGTACACGAGATGCGCCGCCGCGTGCGCCGCGCTGGCGCGGTACAGGTCCTTGCCTGTTGTGCCGGCCGCCGCTCCTGCGCATCCTGCGCTCGCGGCGTTCGCACTTCCCTGTGCAGCAAGATCGTCATAGGCGTCTGGCAGATGAATGACGCGTGTTTCGATGTAGGGCCGGTAGCCTTCGCGCGTCTCGTAGTCGCCCGAGGTCGGGCGCAGGAAGAAATCCCGGCCCCAGAAGGCCCGCAGATAGAAGTTGAGCTTGCGCTGGTTGTCGATAAAGAGCGTCCCGCGCCGCTCTTTTTGCAACATCGCCTGGCTGTCGGCGCTTTTCAGGTCGAAATAGGCAAGCTGCGCCGGGAAATCGCGCAGATGTGCCTGCGCCCCCCAGAGCGCCCAGCGGCGCAGGCCGCCGAGGGTGAGTTTGGCGAACAGCTCGTCGAGATGCCCGAGCATCGGCCTCAGGCCCCGTGGC
>SCRL01000026.1 GCA_004298065.1 Gammaproteobacteria bacterium
AGGCGCTTGCCCTTGCGATGCACCACGTACCAGTGACGCATGATCGGAAACTCGGCGACGTCGAGCACGACGAGCCGCTTGAGCGCGAGCTCCTGGTCGATGGTGGCACGCGACAGCAGCAAAAAATTCTCCTCCCTGACAGTGGGAGGCACTACGAAATCATTGTGCGAGCCCCGCCTTGCGCAGGCCGTCAAGGAAGTGCTCACGATCCGCCGGATTCTTGAAGGGGAAGGTCTTCTGGATGCGTACCTGGGAGAAGCCGGGGTTGAGGGTAAGGACCTGTGTCGCTTCCCATTTGGCTTCCTGGATGGCCCCTGATTGCGCATAGGCAGCGGCCAGCCACACGTGCAGCCGCTCGGAGGTAGGGCTGCTCTCAATGCTTCTCTTGAATGCCTCGATCGCCTCGTCGTAGCGTCGCAGGATGTAATACGCCTGCCCCAGGTGGAATGAGTAATTGTAGGGATGATGCGGGTTGAGTTGTATCGCCTTCTGTATGCGTTCCAGCCCCTCCTGCGGGCGGCCGGAATAAAAAAGAAGCGTCGCCAACAGCACGTGAGCGTTGGCGTAGTTGGGATCGTACTGGATGGCTTTCTCTGCTTCGACGAGCGCCTCCGCGTACTCCCCCCGTTCCCGGTAGGAAAGACCGGCCACGAAGTAGGCGACGGGCAGAGCCTTTTGCAGAGTGATCGCCCTTGCCGCCAAGTCGTTGGCGTTGCGCAGCGATTGTTCCGGTTTATCGCTCCAGCCGTTCATTGCATCGAACACATGCGTCCAGGCGAGCATGGCATAGGCCATCGCGAAGTTCGGGTCAGCCTGGGCGGCCTTGTGAAAGAACTCGCGTGCCTTTTTGTTTTCGGCTCTATTCAGGTAAAGGTAAAAATACTGCCGGCCGCGCAGGAAGTGATCGTGGGCCTCGGCGCTGTGGGTGAGCGGCGCTCCCAGGTCCTGGCGCTCTCCGCCGCCCACCTTTACCGCCAGCGCCGATATGATGTTTTGGGTGATTTTGTCCTGCATGTTGAGGACCGCGTCCATCTCACCGTCGTAGCGCTCCGCCCAAAGATGGGCGCCGGAGGCCGCCTCGATGAGCTGTGCATTGATTCGCACTTGCCGTCCCGCCCGGCGCACGCTTCCGTGGAGAACGAAGCGCACCTTAAGTCTCTCGGCTACCTGGCGAACGTCGAGCGGCTGGTCTTTGTAAACGAAAGCAGAGTCGCGGGCGATGACCAGGAGATCAGCATTTTTCGCCAACCCGGTGATCAGGTCATCGGTCACGCCATCGGCGAAGTAGTCCTGGCTGTGGTCGCCGCTCAGGTTGGCGAACGGCAACACCGCGATTGATTTGAGCCGGGCCTGGTCGCCGCCGGTACCGACCGTGACCTTCCAGGGACTCTGCCAGAAGAGCGCGCCAACCGCGGCCACGAGCACAACAAGCGCGGTCGCCGCGCCCACTCGGATCCAGCGGTTTCGAGTTTGGGCGCGGGCGCGATCGTGATTGGCGGTTTCGGTTGTTTCGGTGCATTCTTCCAACTGGCCGACGGGTGCCACCAGGCGGTAGCCTCTTTTCGAGAGGGTCTCGATGATCTGCGGGTGTCTGGGGTCGTCCTTGAAGGCTTTGCGCAGCTTGATGATGGCATTGGTCACGGCGTCGTAGCTGACCACCCGGTTGTGCCACACCGCGGCCTCCAGTTCCTCTCGGCTGACCACCTGCCCGGGCCGGCAGGCCAGATACTCCAGCACCTCCATGGCCTTCGGTTCGAGTTGGGCGGCCTCGGCTCCGCGGGAAATGCGGCCACTGGGCGGATCCACCACCCACCCGGCGACACGGAATACGCGCGCCGGGTTGCTCGGTGTTTTTCCCGCTCCCTGTCCGTTCATGTGCATAGCGATAGCGGCGGCGGCGACCGATATTTTATCGGCGCAAAAAAAGCGCAAAAACGTCGTCTCGTCTCGATAACTTTACTCCCATCGCATGGTATCAAGGAAACGTTGAAACCATCTCTATTGCCACCTTTCGAGGCTTCATATCGAGTCGAAATCGGTGGGTCCGGAACGGGCGAGAATCGAAACGATCGGGATGGAGGTGAAACCATGAAAAGGAGGTTTAATATGAGAGCAATAACCTGTGCGGCATTTGGCGCTGTCGTGATGTGCTTGGGCGTCTGGCAACCAAGCCGGTCGGCGGAAGCAGCGCCCATCGCGGCGCCCGATTACTCGCTCCATCGAGTGACCGACAAGGTATATGTCATTTACGGTCCCTTCGACGTGCCCAATAGTGAAAATCGCGGTTTTCGCAACAATCCGGTCATCGTGCTAACGAGCCAGGGCGTGGTGGTGTTTGACCCGGGCGGCAGCGCCCATGCTGGAGAGATGGTCGTGAGAAAGATCGGCACCCTCAGCAAGGATCCGGTCGTGGCGATCTTCAATTCGCATGCCCACGGTGACCACTGGCTCGGCAATGAAGGTGTGAAGAGAACTTACCCGCAGGCGGTGATCTACGGTCATCCGGGCATGAAGGCGCTGGTGGACGGTGCTGAGGGCGAGCGTTGGCTCGCCATGATCGAACGGCTTACCGCGGGCACCGCTGGCGGCAAGAAGGTTACCGGACCGGACAAGACGTTGAACAACGGCGACGTCATCGGTATCGGCGATACGAGCTTCCGTATCCATCACACGGGTCCGGCGCACACGGACAACGACATCATGATCGAGGTGGTTGACCAGAAGGTGTTGTTCACTGGAGACGTAGTGAGAAACGGAGCGTTGGGCCTTATGGAATCGGACGCGAGTTTCAAGGGGAACATCGCCGCCATGGATTGGATGGCGAAGAAAAAATTCAAACACTACATACCCGGCCATGGCCGTGCCGGCGGGATCGAGATCGTGCGGGCCTATCGCGCCTATTTGGACAAATTGCTGACGACGGTTAAGAAATTGTATGCGGAAAATCTCTCCGATCACGAGATGAAGCCGGCGGTACTCCGGGCCGTCTCGGCATACAAGGATTGGGCCGGGTTTGACGAGGTGCTCGGCCCGCATGTGAGCCGCGCCTATCTGGAGGTCGAGGCTGCGGCGTTCTGATGCAGCCGGCCCAGACTAGCGGCGCTTGAGACGTGGCGCCCGGAGCCTCGCGCCCCCTTGGGTGCGCAGTAACGCCACGGCATCCTTGAGCAAAAACTCCTTGAACGCTTCGGCCGCCGCTGACAGGCGCTTGCCCTTGCGATGCACCACGTACCAGTGACGCATGATCGGAAACTCGGCGACGTCGAGCACGACGAGCCGCTTGAGCGCGAGCTCCTG